>CAYRJM010000034.1:0-34171 GCA_964424665.1 uncultured Chitinophagaceae bacterium | reverse complement strand
GTAGCGAGGGCTGGATTCGAACCAACGACCTTCGGGTTATGAGCCCGACGAGCTACCTCTGCTCTACCTCGCAATGTTAACCGCTTTGTCGAGCGGACTGCAAAGGTACGGGGAACAATTTATCCTGCCAAATAAAAGACCAATGTTTTTTATTTCGGCGTCATAATGCCGGGTAGATATTTCCATTAAGATGGGTAAATTTTGCTATATTTGGTCTGAAAAAGCTTAGCAGTACAGACAAACTTTTATTTTATGGAAAACGGGGTTGTAACCGTCAGGGAAATTGCCCGGCGTCTCAGTATTTCGCCTTCAACGGTGTCCAGGGCGTTGAGCGACCACCCGCGTATCGGTCTTCGCACAAAAATGCGGGTAAAAAAACTGGCAGAGGAGCTGGGATATGAGCCGAATCGGCAGGCTATTGCTTTTAAGCAGCGCAAAACTTTTACTCTCGGACTGATTGTGCCTGGACTGCAGGAGGAGTTTTTTTCCGATGTCATTACCGGCATTGAGGATGTAGCTTTACAGAAAGGATACAGTGTATTGATCGGGCAGTCACACAATGATATCGTACAGGAGAAACAGATATTAAAAACAATGCTGGAACACCGGGTAGATGGGTTACTGATCTCTATTTCCAAGGATACGGCTGATATCGGCTATTTTAAAGAGTATAACAAATATAATATTCCCATAGTATTTTTTGACCGCGTTCCGCAGGATAGTTCCGCAATCCACGCAGTTTGGTGTAACATCTACGATACGACCACTGAGGCGATTGATTATCTCGTTCAGGAAGGACGCAGCAGGATAGCCTTCCTGAGGGGACCAGCCACTTTGAAAATTAAAGACGAGCGTATCCGGGCCTACAGAGACTGTTTATCGAAACATGGCCTTCCGGAAAATCCCGAATATGTTTTACGTAGCGATCTTTCTTCCCGGTCGACATGGA
This sequence comes from uncultured Chitinophagaceae bacterium, assembly GCA_964424665.1. Taxonomy (GTDB): domain Bacteria; phylum Bacteroidota; class Bacteroidia; order Chitinophagales; family Chitinophagaceae; genus FW021-bin31. The sequence goes on along the minus strand of CAYRJM010000034.1, from coordinate 33,222 downwards.
AAGCGATGAAACGCTTTCTGCAGCTTTCCGAACCGCCCGATGCGGTGATTGCATTTAATGATACTGTCGCCTTAGACGCTATCCGGTATAGCCGGGAACAGGGACTGAAAATCAATTCCGATATATGCTTTGTCAGTTACGGTAACTGGCCTATCACGGAATATATGGATTCCCGGCCACTGATCTCTATAGAGCAGTTCCCCTATGAACAGGGGAGTAAAGCGGCTGAACTATTGTTTGAGGCCTTAGACGGGAAAGAAGAACTCGCGCCTAAAAATATTATGCTTAAGAGCGAAATGGTCGTTCATCAATGAGAACGAAAGAGGGAACGAAACTTCCTGAAATAATTTGAAACCCCTATACTCCCTGCGTTTTAACGGTTGCTCCCAATAAATTAAAATTAAGTTAATCCATTTAGCAAAATTCGGTATTACGAGCCGACCTTCTCTTCAAAAATTGCGCAACCGTTTGAATCAACACTTTGAATAGTCCAGAATAAAAAAAATTTTTTTGTCTGACATGAAATTATCATCTTGCCGTGTCAAATACGGAGGACAAAGGTTTCTTTTTATTTAATTACCCGGTAAAATTTGAAAGCGAAAAGATAAAATATTATTAAGAACTAAATCACATTTTGTATTTCATAAACTATACATCCCAAAATGACATATCGTTCACAGAGTAAACAGCTTCGTACTGTACTGTTCTTTTGTGTATCTTTTTTACTTGTTCATATTAATGTATATGCAGGTTCGCACTTCGCATTGCAAGTATCCACAACGGACAGCTTACCCGAAAAGCAATCAGCAGTAAATTCAGATACTACTATCGATGGCAACCTGTCCAATAATCACTTTATAGGACTGGAGATCGACGCGATTAATCAAATGGATACCGTGAGCATCCGGGCGGTTACCCGCCAGCCGTTTATTTCTTTGCAGCAAATGCTAAAAGGAAACGTGGCAGGTACTTATGTTCAGGAGCCTTCCGGCGAACCGGGTACGCATCAATATATTTTTATCCGTGGGTTAAGTTCACCACTTCTGGGAAAAAAGGACCTGATCAATTCGCAACCCGCCATATACGTAAATGGAATTCCACTTACCCATGCAAGTCCTTTTGCCTTTGATATTCAGAAATACGATTTTAACCGGATTGGTCCCGCTACGAACTATCTGGCCGATTTGACTGCCAGTGATATTACTTCCATTAAAGTAATTAAAGATCCTGCTGCGCTGGCTACATTAGGCCCTGAAGCCGCGAATGGTGCGATATGGGTAACTACCAAAAACGCCCATTCCGGTTATCGGGAGATCAGTATTAACTCCTATGTAGGTTTCGCGCAAAAGCCTGTGGTTACGCCGGTGAACGCGGCTTATGAAAATGCGTTCCGTCAGCCTTTTTACGACAAATACGGTACGCTGGCTGACCGTTTACGTTATCCCGCTTACTTGCGTGACTCCACCAACAGGGCGTATTATGGCCCTTCCAATTGGATTGACTTATACTATCAAAACAAACCCCTTTACTCCATCGACCTGAGTTTGACAGGAGGCTCGGAGCGAGCTAATTTTCGCTTCCTGGCTACCAATGCACAAAGCAACGGAAATGCGGACGGTACTTCCTTAAACAGATACGGTGTTTCTTTCTTTATCAATATGCTGCCCCTTAAGTGGATGACTGTTTCCGCTATGGTGAGAGCCAATCGCCTGGAACGAGATCGTAACCGCAGCGTTAGAGATCGTATCGCCGAGCAGCGGTATTTGCCGGATTTGACCAATCCGTTATCCCCTAATAAATCCGTGTACGCTAGGTACCTTTCCGTATTTAACGATGACGTAGTTGATGAGAATAAAACCAATACAGTACAGGGCTATTTTGGTTTGAAGATGAGTTTTGATAAACTGGAGTATAACGGAAAAATAGCTGTCGTCTATAATGAAGGGCTGCGAAATGCTTTTTGGCCAACGACTTTATTAGAAGGACATAATTTTGTTTCTAACTATTTTGGATACAACCAGCGCTTTATCGTTAGCAACAGCTTAAATTATCATTTTGATTTTGGAAGCAGGTCGAGGTTAAGTTTACAGGCCGGTCAGGAATTATATGAGGACATCTATAAATACGATTACGGTTATGCGTATAACGGCCCTAATGATTTTATTAAAGTAAATGCGGTAGACGGTAATCCTAATCATGAGGATTATCTTGATCCGGTAACCTGGGATGCGCAACGTTACCCGGATAAAATGACTCCGCGCCTGGCTTCTTATTATTTTAAAGCGGGATACGAAATAAATGATGTAAACATTGGCGCGGTTATCAGAAGTGACGGTTCCTCGAATGTTCAGCCTGATCATCGCTGGCTGCTGACGTACGCTTTCAGTGGTAACTGGGATATCCAAAATGCGTTATTGGCCGAAAGCAATATTAGTACGCTCAATCTTCGCGCTTCTTACGCCAAGATCGGAAAACTGTTCAGGGATGATCGCTTTGCCATTGGTCCCCAGTATAAGGTTGATATGGGTTGGCCAGACCAGCCAACATTGAGCTCTTATGTAGGTATTGCGGGACTTTCCCGTCCTTATACTGCCGGATGGGTAGGTTATGACCTTCCCTGGCAATACAGCAATAAGCTCGATATAGGAATTGATCTAGGCTTTGTAAATAATAGAATACAAGCGGCTGTTGATGTATATAAAAAAGATGATAAAGATTTGGTATTGCCCGTTCCCATTCCTACAGAATATGGATATACGGGAGCCTATGAGAGTGGGATGTGGATTCAGAATACGGGGGTTGATGTAAGTTTATCTGCCAAGATCCTGGATAAGGCTGAAGGATTGAACTGGCTGTTTACCGCTAACTTTAATTACAATAAAAATGTATTGAAAGCCTTGCCTGAAGGACTGGACGAGGTGGTGATCGGTAACCGTAAATTGAAGGTGGGAAAATCTGTTGATGGTTATTGGTTGTTGACAAATAAAGGGATTTACGAAACGGATGCCGACGTGCCCGTTAATCCCGATACCCACGCACCCATGACCTATAACGGGGTTGCATTACAAGGAGGCGATGCGAAATGGGCCGATGTCAATGGAGATTTTGTCATTAACAATGAAGACAAAACACTGCAGGGGCATTTCATGCCGAAAATGCTGGGTGGATTTGGAAGTCAGTTCGATTACAAGGGCTGGAGTTTTAATTTTAATTTTAACTATGTTTTGGGGCGTGATATCCTCAATCAGTACGCCTCTTCCCGTATGGATTTTATTAATGGCCAGAATGATAACAATATTAACTCTGCCAAAGAAATTACCTTTTGGGAAGAGCGCCTGGATCGTTCTCAGTATCCCATGTATAATCCCTGGAGTAGCGTGATTCCTTATCGGACTGATCAGGACCTATTCCTGGAGAATGGTTCCTATCTGAAGCTTCGTTCTTTATCCGTTGGGTATGATCTGACTAAGACTAATGTGTTTACCGGCAGCAAAAGAAAGGAGAAAGTATTCAGAAAGTTTCTGATTTACCTGTCTGCTGCAAATGTATTTACGATTTCCCCGTTTGACGTGGACGACCCGGAGTTGGTACAATACAATGGTATCTATAGTGGTTATGGGTTACCCATTCCGAGAAGTTTCACTTTTGGAGTGAAAATAGACTTATAAGCGATTGATAATAACTAATAATAAACAAATCATTTTTCATGAATATGAATGCTAAAATGAAAAAGGGAAGTCTTTTAGTGGCTGTGCTTCTTCTGATTGGAGGCAGTTTGTTTGTCTTGCCTTCCTGCAACGATACATTGGATATAAAATCAACAAGAGTAGCGGGGGAGCAAAATCACTGGGAGAGCCTGGATGATGTGCGTAGCGGTTTGATTGGTATTTACGGATTACTGCGTGCGGCCCTGGCAAATGAAAACGGATATTGGTTAAGGGGAGATTTAAGAAGAGGCGACTTTACCGCCTATTCGCGTCCTGATTTAAAGGCTATTATTGACGGTGAACTCAACGCTTCCTACCCGGTAATTAAAGATCTTTCTAACTGGCGAAGGTTTTATGCCGTCGTTAATGCAGCTAATCTATTTATAGAAAATGCCCATAAGGCATTAGATGACAAAAGATATACTAAGTTAAATTATACGGTTGATATTGCACAGGCCAGGTCCTTGCGTGCATTTGCTTATTTTTTGATGGTTCGCGTCTGGGGGGATGTTCCTTTAATCCTTCATTCACCTGGAGGACAATTTAAGGAGCTAAAGCGGACCCCAAAAGAGCAAGTCCTGGCCTTTGCTGAAAAAGAATTACGCGCGGCAGCTCCGGATCTTCCCTATGTGTATGGGTCCGACGATCCTCAGATGCCGGGCAATTATTACGGCTATGGTCATAGTCGTTTTGTCAATACATTGATTACTAAGTTGGCCGCTTATGCGATGTTGGCCCATATAGCTGCATGGCAGGCACATTACCTGGACGTGGCCGTATATACCGATTTTATCTTAAAGAATTTTGAGAAGGAGGGCATGACTTATGTGACTACCGAAGATTTGACCAAACCGGATGGTCTTTTTGCCAACAGAAAGGCTAATCAACTGATCGGGTTTAATTACGTTCAGGGGCATGGTGAAGCTACAACCAATGGTCATATTGAAGACCTGACGTTGGCTTCTCCTTATATTTTCCGCCGTTATCCGGAGATCTATGTGTCCAAAGACTCCATTGCCAGTATTTTTCCTGCTTCTAACGGGAATGACCAGCGTTTTGGTATAGATACTCTGTCGGGTTTGCCGCGTACTGCCTACTTTACAAACTATAGGGGAGAGATTCCCGTCTTTAGCAAGATAAAAGTATTGGCGCAGGGAAATTCGAGTAACTTCTCCGTATATAGTTCCGTCCTCGTTTTTACCCGTTTAGAAGAACTTACTTTATTGCGGGCGGAAGCTTTAGCGGTACTGGCTAACAATGATGCCGGAAACGCTTCAGAAGCGATCAGGTTACTGAATATTATAAAAGACAAAAGGACGGTTAAAGCCTATGTGGCTGGAGAATCAGGGGACTTAATCGATGCGATCTTTGCAGAAAGAAGAAGAGAACTGATGGGGGAAGGCTGGCGCTGGTGGGACCGGGTGCGGTACAACCGCATCAAACGTAATAACTCTTTGTTTAATGAGCTGATTGACGAGGGAGGTATTTACTGGCCGGTAGCTGAAGATGTACTTAACCGAAACGCCAATATCACGCAAAACCCTTATTGGCAGGGAAAATAAAATTATTGAATTTTTAATATCAGAGCTATAAAGATGATTCACAATAACAAAAGACTTTCGTTGCGGCTTTTTCTTGCGGTAGGGTTAATAGCCTTCGCGATATCCAGCTGTGAAAAGATGGATGAAACGTATTATCATTTCGAAAATAAGTCCGGCGTTTTTAATGGTAATGCCATTGAGTACCTGGAATCGCAGGACGGCGTATACGATTCTATGCTCTATGCCATTGATCGTGTAGTCGGACTAAAAGATTCTATCATCGCTGGGAATGTGACGGTTTTTGCGATGCCGAACGCCAGCTTTAAACTGGCCCTGGAAAACCTTAATGAAGTGCGTGAACGGAACACGCCGCCACGCCCGCCGCTAAACCTGGCTACATTGGATTCCGCTCAGTTGGATACGTTGATGTGCAGATATGTCATTCAGGGGCTCTATAACACCGACAGCGTAAGCCAGTATGCGGACGGATTAACGGTAACCAGTCTTCGTTATGATTATTTAATGCAGCTGCAATACTTTCATAACAGCTCTTCCGGTTATGAAAACGGGGGACCGGAATACCTTATTTTCAGCGACAGGAATAAATCCATTTTTGAACGTTATTGGGTACAGGCTACGACCAATGCCGTAGATATCAAAACGAGCAATTCTTTTATCCATATTTTGTCTCCGGGACACGATTTTGGCTTCGGACAGGTTGTTACAAGAATGAATAAATAATTTATATGAATTATAATCTATTTATATTTAATAAAATGAGTATTTTTAATAAAGCTAAGCATATTCTTTTGCCGTTGGCGACAGTGGTTTTGCTTTTTGCCACCTCCTGTAATGATTTCTTACCTACAGACAGGGAGGAAATTGGATTTGATTCGCGTTTTACCCAAAAGTTGTATGAGCCGGTATTAGGAAGAACCACCCTTTATTCCAACAACTTTTATAAAGGCAGTACTTCATACCCGGCTACTTTTAAGATCGTTAACCCGCGGCGCTTTAATGGCGAGCCTGCTCCGGAACTAAAAGACACCTTCCCGGTATTGGTATGGCAGGAAGCCTATACTGGAAGAGAAACCTCTTTGGCGGAAATTCAGGCAAAAAGGGATACCGAATATCACGCGCTTTGGGAAATAAGACCTCACTCTGGACAGTTTGTAATGTGGGGTGCGGCCAGTTCCGCTTTCGTTCATACACAACCGGATTCCGGGTATGTTTTTGATGTGGAATTAAGTAGTTCCGGAGGACGCCGGTACTTTAGGGATTTTAAATTACGGCCATTAAGAGAACGCGCCTATGAGCCCTCCAACCAGGACCCCATAACCGGCCAGGCTACAAGTGTCGGGGTACATCCATATGGCATGTTGAATGTGAAAGGCGCGAGTTCCGACAGGTTTTTAGGTTCCTATGATGTTGATGTTTATTTTAATAAAGTAGGCAATGGTCATTCTTTGACCTTTATGTTTTTAGATACCCTTTATCAACCGATTAATCCCAAAAAGTTCAATTTAACCCATTGGGAAGGGTTAGTACATGGCTTTGATATGAAGATGACCGATAGCTCTGTTATTTATCAAACGGCGTATCCCATTCCACTTACTTCCCGTAAGACACCATATACTACTGAAGATGGAGAATACGCTCACGTAGAATTCGGGTATTCAAGACTTGGTTTTGGGCACATTCGGGTAGATGCTAAAATATTGTTCAATTTCAGAATACTGGAAAAGGGGGACTGGGAAATCGTGTTTGCTTTTAATTACGACAACCCGAAGTTTAAAGATGAGTAACCTATAAGGTTAACGGTTAAAAAAACGAATTATTCTTTACAAAAAATAGAATTTAGCGATGAGATTTTTATCCGCCATTATTACTGCATTATTGCTCTTTACCGCTGTGCAATCGGGTCTGGCCCAATCCAGCAGGATTACCGTAAAGGGGGTGGTGACCGATAAAGCTACCGGTGAACCGGCAATCGGGATTTCTATTCTGGCTGGCTCCCCACCGAAACCGGTTGGTATTACCGATACAAAAGGGGCTTTTTCGGTTACGGTAGAGGCCGGCGCAGTACTTACGTTTCGAGGCTTGAGCTATGCTGATGTGCATAAGAAAGTGACGGAAAGTACTAATAACCTGGAAATAACGATTGCACCGTCTTCAAAATCACTGAACGAGGTGGTGATTACCGGTTATACGAAAAAAACCAGAGCCACGACAACCGGGGCGGTCACGCGTATCAGTGGGGAAGAAATTCAGGATGTGCCGGTGGCGAACGTGATGCAGCTGATCCAGGGTAAGGTGGCTGGTTTGAATATCCAGGTGAACACGGGTGCGCCCGGGGCGATGGGAAGAGTGCAGGTCAGAGGATTGTCCTCGACCGCCGTTTCCAGCGATGGTTTTTTGACGCCTACTTCTCCTTTGTTTATTGTTGATGGTGTTCCTGTTGATGCCAATCAAGGATATTCTTATGGCTTTAATCAAGCCGGGCCGGGTATCAGTCCGTTAGCCTTAATCCCTCCTGAAGATATTGCCAGTGTGGAGGTTTTGAAAGATGCTGCTGCTACCTCTATTTACGGGTCGCGTGGCGCTTACGGGGTGATTGTGATCACTACCAAGCGAGGCAAATCAAGGGTGCCAATTGTGAGATATACCGGTAATTTCTTTTTTAATACTCCGCCGAAGCTGAGGACGATTATTGGCGGTAAAAGAGAACGACAGTTGAGGATTTGGCAGATTATGAACTTTGATACATCCAGGAGCTCCGGCCTTGCCCTGATCAACAATACGCCGTTTCTCTCCGACAGTCTGAACCCTTATTATAATAATTCGACCAACTGGCAGGATATATTTTATAGGCCTACTTATAACATGTCGCATAACCTGAGCATCTCCGGTGGTGATGAAGAATTCAACTATAAAACTAATTTAAACTATTATCAGGAAAACGGTATTGTCAAAAACACCGGATTTAAGCGCTACTCCCTTAATATGAATGCGCGTTACCAGCCTTCCACCAGGTTCAGAATGATGGCTACCTTGAATCTGGCCTACGGGAAGAAAAATAACGGGAGCGGCGTCGGACTTTTGCAAAAAGGCGTAGCCGATGGGGTAAACACTTCTTCTTTAATGCCTCCGCCTTCTATGTTTTCTGCCAACAACGCGGCGCTGAGTACGGCGAGCATACAGAACGATAATAAAACAGCTAACGTTAAAGCTAACTTGAATGTTCAGTGGGAACCTATCAAGGGGGTTCGTTTAGCCGATGTAGCCAGCTATGACTATTCTACCAATACTTCGGATCGCTTTTCCCCTTCTTACTTGCATGGTGGTTCTTCGGAAGCATATAGTTACAGTGGGAGAGATTACACCTTGTATAACCGCGCCACGCTGAACTATACGAAGATATTAAACCAAACGCATACCATCAACGCTTTTATATTTGACGAAATTCAAAAGTCTTCCAGCAGGGCCAATGCTTTTCAGATAATACAAACACCTAACAATGAAATTCATGGTCCTGTCGGTTCAAACTGGTATGCGTCGGGTGGGGGTACTTTGGATAACCTGAATGAGAAAAGAATTCACGGGTATGGAGGTGCACTGAGTTATAATTATGACACCAAATACATTTTTAACTTTAGCTTCCGGTTCGATGGGACTTCCACCAATGGCCCGTCTAAAGGGTATTCCAAGAACCCGGCTGTAAGTGTACGTTGGAATTTCAACAGAGAACACTGGTTTGATGATGTTTCCTGGTTATCCTATTCCTCTTTGCGCGCCAGCTGGGGTAAAAATATTGTCCCGACCGGAGATGTCTTTGATGTGTATGGGCGTTACAGCCCGGGGGGAACGTACAATGGACAGCCTACCATGAATCTGGATTACGGCCAAATTCCGAACACGAATTTTCTTCCTAAAACTACAACAACTACAAATGTTGGGTTTGAGGGAGGTATTTTCAACAACCGCTTCGAATGGGTACTGGATGCGTATTATAAATCCGTGGACAACATGCTGACGGATGTGAACCTGCCCAAAGAGAATGGTTTCAATACGATAAAAACAAATGCGATTAGCCTGGTGAATTACGGCTATGAATGGACCTTTACCTACCGCATTTTCCCGCCCTCCTCCGACGAAGGCGCTTTACAATCCACCATTTCTATCAATGGTGCGATGAATAAGGACGTATTGACCCACCTTCCCCAGGGCGTGCGCCAGATGAAGGTAGACGTCACGAGCAATGGTCAGGTTATTCCCGTATTGTATCGCCTGGGAAGAAATACCTTGTCTAACCTGCTTTACTTTACGAGTGGAATATATCAAAGCAATAAATCCGTACCTACCGACCCGGCTACCGGGCTGCCTCAGCAACTTGTGAACGGAGCCAGCTCGTTATATCTGCAGGGAGGAGATCCTAAGTGGGCGGATATAGACGGAGATTATCGGGTTACCGATTATGATTATGTGACGGTGGGAAATCCTCAGCCACGTATCGTAGGGGGTATTAATTCTTATACTACTTATCGCAATTTCTCTTTAAGGATAAGCGCGTCTTATACTTTGATCCGAGACTTGCTTAATACCAACATCGCGGGATTATTCCGGTACTATGGAGACCCCACGAAGATCTCCCCATTATTGCCTTTGAACGAATATGACTATTGGAAGCCGCTGGAGGGACAAAAATATGCCGGAAGCCCGGCGATGTACCCCAACCCGTTTGCTTTCAGGAGATATGGAATTATTCAGCCTTTTAAAGATAACCAGACGCTCTTTTTAGAAGATGGGTCTTATTGGAAAATTAATACAGTCACATTGGCTTACAACATTCCGAGGGAAAAAACCAAGCAATATGGGATTACTTCCACCCGGATTTATCTGACCGCGAACAATCTATATACTTTTTCGAATTATAGTGGTCCCGATCCGGAAAATGTAACGGCGCTCGGTCGCGATATTTCAGGTGGTTATCCCAGTAGAAGGAGCTTTACTGTAGGTATAAACGTTCAATTTTAGAAAAGACAAAATTTTAATATGAAACGATTATTGATAATGCTGTTGGTAGTGGCCTTACTTCCGGGTTTGAACGGATGCAAGGATTTTCTCAATGTGACTCCGGTAACAGACCTCTCCGGTAATAATTATTGGAAGAGTGAGCAAGATGTAGAACAATTTACCAGAGGTTTATACAATCAGTTAAGAGACAAAGTGGCTGTAGGAAGTTACTTTATGACGGTGGGCGACCTGCGCTGCAGCCCCTGGGTACAAAACAGGGCTGATCGCCATTATATCGGTTATCTGGCCAGAAACCAGATCGACCTGCTGTTGACCAGCGGTAACTATGACACTTACTTTCATTTTAGGGAAATATCAAAATGGCAGACCTTTTATAAAATTATCCAGGGTGCCAACATTATGATCAGCAAGATTGATGATGTACCGGATGAGGGTTTTTCTCCGGGCGAACGTAAAAAGTATAAAGCCGAAGGCATCTTTATCCGTAATTTATGTTACTTCTTTATGGTGCGTATGTATGGCGATGTCCCTTATTATACGGAGCCCTATCATACCGGTCCTACCGAACGGATGCCTTTGGTCGAGGTATTGAAGAATTGTGTGAAGGATTTAGGATCGGTGGCGGAAGATCTACCATGGACTTATAAAGATCCTGCCAAACGTGCTGTTAGAGCGATGAGAGGCGGCGCGTTGATTTTGTTGATGCATATGAACATGTGGTTGGCGGGATTCGATGAAAGCAATAACGTTGCCTATTGGAATGCTACCGATTCCTTAGGTCAACATTTGATTGACGACAATAACGGCGCTTATGCGCTATTGCCCTTGAATGAGTATCAAAAAATCTTTGATGGCCGTTCAAAAGAGGGATTGTTTGAGATTCCCCAAAACCTCAACTATGGGGAAAGTTTTGGATATTCTACCTTTTCAGACCTGGTACTGCACTATCCCCATAAGAATAAGGCGGTTACCACCAGCTACATGTATCCGATGCGCGATTTTCTGGATAAGATGTTCCCGCCCAGCGCACCTGATTTAAGAAAAGACTACTGGTTCGATCCGGATGAGATGTATAAAACCGACGGGTCGTTTGAATACTTGAAATATGTCAACGTCTTTGCTCGTGAAGGAGAAGATGTAAACCCCGATGATAATATGATGATTTTCCGGCTACCGGACGCTTACCTGCTGCGTGCCGAAGCATTGAATGATCTGGGTAAGGATGAAGAAGCTCGTGAGATGCTGAATGTAGTTAGAAACAGGGCGGCCGCTACCCCAGTAAATTCACAGATAGAAGGACAGGAACTTGGAGATATGATTTATTGGGAGAGGTGCAGAGAACTTTTGGGAGAACACATGTACTACTATACGCTGGTGAGAACGAAAAAAGTAGTTAGTCCGGATTATTGCGCGCATCCTATGCCCGTTTCCGCCTTTAAGGAAGGAGCATGGACGTGGCCTTTAGATGTTTCGGTATTGGAGAATAATCCTAAGATGAAACTAAATGAATACTGGGTTAAATAATTTATTGCCATAAATCTTAATCATGAAACTGACATTCAAGAAAATTATTCCTTTTTTACTGATAGCCGGATTTGTTATAGGGATGAGCAGCTGCCAGAAAGACTACTATAAAGATTCCGGCATCCATGATCCACACTACAATGGGACTGTGCTGGACTACTTGAAATCCCGGCCTGACCTGTTTGATACGCTGGTACAGGTGATACATCTGGCCGGAATGGATGATGTCTTTCAAAACAATACCATTACTTTTTTTGCGCCGGCTGATTCGTCCATAGAAAAGTCGTTGGATCTTTTGAATATGCAGCTCTATATGGAAGGGGAAGATACGGTGTCCGAATTAAGTCAGATCAGTCCGGAGGTATGGCGGGCCGAACTGTCCTTATACCTCTTCGAGGGAAAGCACCTGCTGGATGATTATCCACAGTTAGATATCAATGCCAAGCCGGCGTTCCCGGGGCAGTATTATACTTCTTACGATGGTCGCTCTATGAATATAGGGGTAATTTACTATGATGCCGGAGGCGTGCAATACGCGGGGTACCGGCAACTGGTTATTTCTTATATCCCGTCTCTGTCTTCCCCGCTGGACGCGTGGTATACTACTCAAGTGGCTTCCGTAAATATTCAACCGACCAACGGAGTGATACATGCGCTCAGATATTCGGATCATTTTTTTGGATTTAGTGTGATGGATTTTGTTCAAAATGCAATTGAACAAGGCATTGCACAACCCTAAAACTAAGATTATTTTATTATAGAATAATTATAATATGAATTTAATGAAACTCAAAGGTGCGGGAATATATGTCTTTGCCATGTTGTGCATGGGGGTGACCATGTTTTCCTGCAAAGAAAAGGATATGATCGGGGATAGCCCCTATTCTAAAGGACCGGAACCCCTGGTGCATTTTAAAGATGTCCGGCCTGTACCCGAAGAGGGAAAAGCCGGTTCCGAAGTTACTTTTGCTGTCACCGGGCTGAAGAGCTCCGGGGATTATACGTTTTACCTTAATCAGACCGAGGTAGAGGTGGTAAAGGCTACAGACAGCACGGTCACTATAATCGTGCCTGAGAATGCCAGTTCCGGAGCAGCTTCCGTGGTGGTGGACGGTCAGGCATATTACGGACCGGTGTTTACCGTTGAGGGTAAGGTTGCTATTGCTACCTCTTTCGAAGCGTTTAAAGGAGCCAATTATGGTATTCAGCAGATTATAAAAAACCCGAGTAATGGTGCCTTTTTAATCGTTGGTGATTTTACGGATTACCAGGGCATTGCCGCCGCTTCCGGTAGTTCCGACGGGAATGCCAAATATGTCAATCATATTGCAGCTATCTCCTCTACTTGTGAATTTAAGGATGGAATTTTGAATGCAGGGGAAGGGGCTAACGGCCCGGTGCATACAATAGCGAGAAGTACGGTTGAAGGAGACTTATTTATTGGCGGTACATTTGGTACGTATAATGTGAGAAAGGGAATTATGAATGTCACCCGCCTGAATTCCAACGCTTCCCTGGATACAATGTCTGTAGACCTGGTCAATCTGGATCCGGAAAATACACCTGATGCGGGTAAGGACACCGTACCCACTTTCAATGGCGGTGTTTCGGGAGGTTTTTTCTCCAGTGTGATCAAGCTTTTTTATGACGCCCCAACCGATGAAGTGATTGTCGTTGGGAACTTTACCAAGTATTTGAATTATTACTATCCTCGTTCCACTAAAGACGGAAAGATTGTCAAGGAACTGGAAATGCACCAATTATTGAGGCTCCATCCTGATGGGAGCTTGGATTCTTCTTTCAACTATAATCCGTCAGAAAACGCCAGCCCGGAAGGTGGAAACGGATATATCGTTGACGCGGTAAGGACTCCCGATGGAAAGATTGTTATCGTTGGCAACTTCACCGTTTATAATGGAAATACGGTAAACCGTATTTGCCGCATCGATGATCATACCGGCCTCGTGGACCAATCGTTTCAAACAGGCTCCGGCGCAGATGGAACCATTGGGCGTATAACATACAATGAAGTGACACAGAAGTTTTTAATTACCGGCGCTTTCCACAATTTTAATGGCAAGCCCGCCAATGGCGTAGTGATGTTAAATGCGGATGGCTCGGTGGATGAAAATTTTAAATTTGGTAAGACAACAAGCGGTAGAGCTAATTATGCAGGACAGCTGGACAACGGGTTAATTTTGGTCTCCGGCCGTTTCCTAAAATATAATGGTGTAGTTCGTTCCGGGTTTATGATCTTGAACCCTGATGGTACCCTGGCCGAAGGCTATAACAATACCGGCGCTTTTGTAGGGCAGATTAACCAAATTATAGAGTCCGAAACTTCGCTGAAAAATCCGGGGGTTATCTTGGTGGGACGTTTTTCGCTCTTCAATAATATTCCCGTGAACAATATTGTCAAGATTGCCCTTAAACCATAAAAGTTTTGAATGATGGTTCATACAGTTTTAAAAAATATAAAAATGCGAAAGAATTTAGGAAGAGCATTAGGGATGGCGCTGCTTTCATTGCTGTTTTTTGGTTGTAACCAAGAGTATCCTAACTTATTAGAAAACGTTGGAAACGACTCTATCACTGTGCAAGGTAACGAGCCTAAAGTATTGTATATTATGGTGACCGGGGCCAGAGGGCAGGCTATACAGGATGCCAATACGCCCACGATTACTCAAATGGCCAAGCATGCCATTTATACTTTTGATGGTATCGGCGACTATGAGCAGCCTTTTGATTCTTTTACGGTAAGGAATGCCTGGGCCAATATGCTGACTGGCGTTACACAGACAAAAACAGAAACGGATACTCTATGGACTGAAAATAAGTTGGATGAGTACCCAACTTTTATTTCCCGTCTGAAGAAATCATATCCGGACTGGAAAACAGTTGCATTGGTTTCATCCGATGAACTAAAGAATAAGTTCCTGACGGATGCTACCACTTCAAAAAGCTTTGGTGGAGATGACGACGCCACGGTTCAAGCTGCTATTGATGAACTACAAAGCGATGAGGAAGTGAAAGTGTTGATTACCCAGTTGTCCGCGGTTGAACAAGCGGGTGATCAGTATGGCTACTTGAGCACGACCCCTGAGTATGTAGATGCCATTGAAAAAGTTGACGCCCAGATTGAGCAGCTTTTGCAGGCATTAAAAAGCCGGGAAAGCTATAACCGGGAAAAATGGCTGGTGGTGGTGGCCTCCGGTAAAGGAGGAGATAAGACCCCTCCGGGCGGTATGCCTACGGACGCTACCGGTTATGATGACATGAGGCGGAACACTTTTGTGATGTTTTATAATCCCCAGTTTCAAAATTACTATGTGCCAAAGCCCGCCAATACGAGTGGTGCAGGTCCATTTATCGGAAAGACGGTTAAACTGTACGGCGGACAGGGAAAAGCCGGTGTGACCGCTGAAGTAGATGCTTCCGATCAATCGATGTTTGAGCCCGGAGACGGGGCCATGACGGTGGAAGCTAAATTTAAGTTTCTACCGGCGAATACGGCTAACAATGCCATAATTCTTTCTAAAGGAAGGGATTATGGAGGCATACAAGGCTGGGCAGTGCGTACTTTCGGAGATAACCTGATCGCGCAGATACAGCCTAATGAAGGAGGTAGTCTCGATATCGAAAGCAGTGTAAAGGTAGATGATAACATGTGGCATACCCTGGCTTTGGTTATTTGGAAGGAGGGCAATACTTTCTATGCTAAATTTTTTGTGGACAATATCCTTGCCGGGCTAAGTCATAGTGATCTCCCCGCCGGAGTAAAAATTACCAGCTCTGCTCCTTTAACTTTTGGTTATCACTATTATCTCTGGGGCACGCCGCCTGTTATGAACATGACAGATGTGAGAATGTGGGATGTTCGCCTTCCGGATGATGTCATCAAAGAATATTCGTGTATTCCAGGGATGGTGCCTGCTACTCATCCTTACTTTAATGAACTTATAGGCTTCTGGCCGTGCAGAGAAGGCAGCGGTGATGTGTTCCATAACTTATTGGATCCTTCAGGTGATTACGATGCTCATCTGAAAAGCATGGACGAAGGGACGATTCAATGGATGCCGTTTAATGAGGTTAGCCCCAATATCTGCCCGGCGCCAGCTCCTGCTTATTACAGAATGGTGCCTAATAGCGTGGATATACCTTTTGAGATATTCCAATGGCTGGGAGTCAATGTTCCTGCGCAGTGGAAGCTGGATGGCCGGGGATGGGTAACCGGCTATACCGATATCAGGAATCCTATTAACTAAGATATTATAAAACTAAGACCAGATGAACAGATATTTAAAAAGAATTCAGATCTTATCGGTAATGGCAATATTGCTGTGTATGCTTTTTGCTTGCCGGAAAAAATATCCGTATTACTTTCCCGATGGAACACCGGGCCATGGTGCTGATTCTTCTTCCATTTCTGTAGATACAGCTATGTCCAAGGTTGACAGAAGCAAATATGCGGCTGCTCGCGTATTCCCGGGACTGGTGGGAGAGACGGTGCCACGTGTCGAAGATTATAAGATTACTTTGGATTTGGATTATCATTACATCGGCCGAACGTTACGCATCAGCGTGCCGCCGCAGCCCCAATTCAGTACTGGTTTGTACGCTCCTCCGGGAGAATTAATCAAGATCATTGTTCCGGAGGGGCTGCGAAATTTATCGGTTCAGATAGGGGCCTGGACGGACAATCTTTCCAATGTAATCAACCCTAAACGGGATCCGGTTATCCATTCCCGGAAAAAACTCCATCCCGGAACAAACTATGTGAGGAACTTGTATGGTGGGCCGATCTATATCCTTTCTCCGCGTCCGGTATCCTATCCGGTGGATCTGGTGTTTACCGGTCCGGTCAAAGAACCGGATTTTATCCTGGGTGAAACGGATCCGGCAACGTGGTGGGAGCACCTGCAGAAATATGACGTTCCCTGGCTGGAGCTGCGCAGCCCAAACTTTGTCGCCGTTGTGCCTCGGTCAAAGTTTTTACGGGAAGGCTTGAGTGACCCCACCCAGGCTGTTGAATTTTGGAATAACGCGGTTTTAGAGGATTATTATGAATGGATGGGGCTGGAAGCTAATGCGTCAGATCCTTTAGATCAGGCACCTTATCTGCCCTTCCGTGCCGTGCTCGATATCGATATATCGGTAGGCTATGGTCATAGTGGTTTCCCGGTTATGTTTGTGGATGATATGTATTGGTTTAATTCGGTAGCGAATTATAAAGCCATCAAAGACTTGGATTCCTGGGGAACTTTTCATGAATTTGGGCACAACTGCCAACAAACAGGAATGTGGAGTTGGAGTACGCTCGGAGAGACTACCAATAACTTATTTATTTTTAAGGCGGCCCACCGTATTGCAATGGAAAGGGGGTTGCCCGATACGCATTTCTTCCCTGAACTACACGGAAATTTCGCCAAAGCGCCTCTCGATTTTGTTAAGGCAGGGGCGCCGGGAGGCTTTGACGGAACAAATGAAAATATCGATGATCCCTTCTTTAGGATTATTCCTTTCTTACAAATATTTAAAAAAGCAAAAGACAGCACGGGCGGAGGGGACGGATTTGACTTTATGCCATTTCTGTATTCCCGGGCAAGGCATGCTGAAATTCCTTCTTTTAATGATTTGGATAAGCACGATTTTGTATATAGGGCGCTATGCGATTATTCGCATCAGGATTGGCAACTATTCTTTGGTGCCTGGGGTATCCGCATCAGCAATCAGGCGAAGGAGACTATTGCCGAGAAGCAGTATCCGTTGATGACGCAGAAGATATGGAATTATGATCCTATGACCGATACGGGGGGAACGGGCTTTTTCGACCCCTATAAACGAAGCTACTGGTCCGTCGATAAGTTTAGTACACAAGAACTAAGCGGTGAAGGGGCTAATAACGGTCATGCATACAATGCATTTGACAATGATATCAATACTTTTTGGCATTCCAGTTGGCTCAATCCCGGGGGCGGCGAACTCACGCATGATGGGCAACCTACGCCACAATGGTTTTCTGTAGATTTCGGCAGACGATTGGCGGTCAAAGCGTTTCACTTTTATCAACGGCAGAATAATTCCTCGGTCAGGATAAAGGATTTGGGCATAGAGGTGAGTGACGATGGGGAAACCTGGACTTCGCTTGGCACTTATGTGCTTGAGAATACAACGGCCGAGCAAACGATTACGCTGCCGACCCCTCAAACTTTCCGGTATTTTAAAATTACTGCTTATACCAGTTATGGCGGTACGTTTGCTGCTATGGCGGAAGTGTGGGTTGAAGCACCGTAAAGGATTGCATAAAGTATTAAAAATAAATTCAAAAATAATGAAACAATATAGATTGGGCTTATGGTTAGCACTTTTGAGTACGGCTGTACTGGTCGTTTCTTCCTGTAAGAAATACCCGGATCCGCCACCGGAATTTGAAAATTATGGCGGGGACAGCACGGCTAATAAAGCGCGTAAAGTAATGGTAATCAGTATTGACGGGGTATCAGGCGAAGTTTTGGAAACCATTGCGCCGCCTAATATCCAAACACTGATTGGCCACGGTAAATATTCATATAATGTGCTGCGCTCTACTGTTTCTACGGATGCCAGTACCTGGGTTACCTTATTAACCGGGGTAGGCTATGCCAAGCATAAAATTCAGGACAGCACCTTTATCTATAATCCGGGCGACTTTGATGAGAATTCCTCGGTGCCTTATTTTCCCACGATTTTCAATTATATCCTGCCCTCCAAACCACAGTACAACATGGCTATGGTCACCCCTTGGGCGGAGCTGGCACACTACACGCGAATCTTGAATGAAAGCATTGCCGTTGCTGATGATCAGGCTGTAAAGGATTCCGCCGTTTCTTTGTTGAAGTCAAAAAGTTCATTAGGGTTGATGTTTGTAGATTTTCATGAAGCTGAACTGGCAGGGTATGCAGGCAGTTTTTCTGCAACAGACGCCGCCTATAAAGCGGCTATTTTAAAGGCTGACGAATACATCGGTGATATTATAAAAGCTTTAAAGGGCAGGGAAAACTACGAAAAGGAAGACTGGCTTGTTATCGTTACTACCAACCATGGTGGAAGCTCTTCCGATCCGGAACCGGGATTTATGATTTGTTCCAATGAAGCTTTAGCCAAAGAAGAAGTGCGGCTGCGCGGGTTTAATACAGTGCATTTTAAAGGGTCAGGCAATGATGCGGTAAATGCGATCGTTCCAGACGACAATGGATTGTATAATTTTGGAGATAGTGAAGACTTTACTATACAGATGCAAATAAAATTCAATACCAATACCCGGTGGCCCGGATTTTTCTCCAAAACAAACAACGGTTTGCATGGTGCAAATATCACCGGTTGGTTGTTTATGCAGTCGAGTTCGCATTATGCAATAGTATTCGGCGGAACTGACAACGGCGGCAGTGGCAAAAACCAGATTGGGACATCTGATCCTGTCACTGATGGTACATGGCATACATTGACTTTTACGGTGAAATCAGAAGATGACGGTACCCGTATGGCGCGTCTTTACGTAGATGGTAAATTGAATAGTTCTAAGGATATAGCCTCCAATGGAAACCTCGATAGCGACGGCCCGTTAAAACTGGGCTTTACTCCGGTGGATGGTTCCGGGGCTTCTGATTTTTATACCTCGGGCGTAGCCATCTTCGATGTGGCGCTTGATGCGGCAACTATTGTTGACAATATGGCTCTGAAAGATATTCACAAACATCCGGATTATAATAACTTAATCGGGTATTGGCCAATAAACGAAGGAGGGGGTACGGTGTTACACAACCAAGCGCCAAAAGGGTATAATATGGTCCTGACCGGTCCCTTTACCTGGGAATCTCTGGGTGTAAATGCACCACCGAACCTGGTTGCCGACAGCACTGTTAAGGGGCATGTTTCTGTTGTTACTACCGGTTCTGATGTAGCGGCTAATATTCTGTACTGGCTGAACATAGAAGTAAAATCAGATTGGAATATTGACGGACAGCCCTGGCTGAAGAATTTTGAAGATGAAATTTATGATCTCTAAGTAAAACATAAAAAGTGATAAAAGACAATTTAAAGAGCCGTTTCCTTTCAGGAGTGTGTGCTTTGCTGTTAACAGGTTGTGTGACTGCTACTTCACAACAAGGCGCAACGATGGCCAACGATAACCAAGACACGATTGTTGTTCCTGCGGGTGGGAATACCTGGTACGCAGGAACAAGGACAAAAGGCGGAAAGATAAACGATGACGGTATTTATGACTGGGAAAACCAGGAAGTGTCTTTTATTACTTACGTTCGCGTGAACAAGAAGGGAAGCATGAAGGTATGGCTGGAGGCAAACGTTCCATCCGGACGGTCGGTCCTAAATGTAAGTATTGATAAACAAAGTAAAAAAGTCCGTCTTTTGTCTGAAGACAAAAAACCAGTTTACGCCGGGGAGTGGCAGATACAGGATACCGGCTATGTTGCGATAAAAATAGAAGGAGTTTCCAAAGACGGGCGGGTATTTGCCAATATCGGAGGCCTGCAATTAGCGGGTACTGCAATAAATGACCAAACAGCCTTTGTGAAGAATAACGAAGGAAGATTTTTCTACTGGGGCAGGAGAGGCCCGTCCGTACATCTTAATTACAAAGTACCGGAAGGAGAAAAGATTGAATGGTTTTATAATGAAGTAACCGTTCCTGAAGGGGAAGATGTTTTGGGGTCCTATTATATGGCCGATGGATTCAGCGGCGGATATTTCGGCATGCAGGTAAATTCACCTACGGTTCGGCACATTTTGTTTTCCGTGTGGAGTCCGTACAAAACAGACAATCCCGAAGAAATCCCCGAAGACCAGAGAATACAACTGTTGAAGAAAGGCGAAAAAGTACATGCGGGAAAGTTCGGCAATGAGGGTTCCGGAGGTCAGAGCTATTTGAATTACCCCTGGAAAGCTGGCCATACGTATAAATTTTTGCTACACGGCCTGCCCGATGGTCCTGAACACACCATTTATACGGCATATTTTTACGCGCCGGAAGAAGGTAAATGGCTGCTGATTGCCAGCTTTCGCCGGCCTAAAAGCAGTACCTACCTCAAGGGATTGTATTCTTTCTTGGAAAATTTTTCTCCCCGCCAGGGCGACATTGAGCGACATGTGCTGTTTGGCAATCAATGGATTCGTACCGCGGATGGCCGGTGGATAGAGCTCAATAAAATTAAGTTTACTACGGATAACACAGGCAGGAAAGGTTACCGGATGGACTATGCCGGCGGCGTTAAAGACGGCCAGTTTTATTTGAAGAACTGTGGCTTTTTTGATAATTATACGCGGGTTGATACCTGGTTTGAAAGAAGCAAATCGGGCAATCAGCCTGAGATAGATTTTGACCGGCTTCCCTGAAAAAGATAGTCTTTTGTTTAGTAACCCGTAAAAACAGCGCGCAGAATAAGAATGTCGCTTGTAAGAGGGATTAGAAGCATTCCGTGGGTTCTACTACCACTAGCGACTATCTCCCCTTGTTATTATTTGAAAAGAAGGTACTTGCGGTTTTTTGTGTTCTTTGCTCATAATCGTCTTTATTTGTTCAACGACATCGGGATACTTTGTGGCTATATCGTGTTGTTCCTGAATGTCATTTTGGAGGTTATAAAGCTGTATAGCTGTGTCGCCTTTTCGTGTATTTAACCGGATGCCTTTCCATTTTCCCATGCGGACAGCCTGCTGCCCGGCGTGGCCCGGAAATTCCCAATAGAGATAGTCGTGTTTTTTTTGTTGCCCGGGTTGATCCAATAAGGTAGGCAATAAACTGATACCCTGGATGTTTTCGGGGGGAGCTACCCCCGAAAGCTCGCAAACAGTGGGCAGGAAATCCCAGACAGCCGACACCAGGTCACTTCTGGATCCGGGTTTTATTTTTCCAGGCCATACCGCGATAAACGGCTCCCGGATGCCACCTTCATACACATATTCTTTAATCCGCTTTTTGTCATTTTTAAATGGGCCGGCACTATCGAACCAGGATACATCCCCTCCGCCTTCATAAGAAGGACCGTTGTCTGATGCAAAAATGATTATGGAATTTTTATAAAGGTCTAATTTTTTTAGTTTGTTTACTATTTCCCCCACGTGTTGGTCCAGTAAAGCGATCATTGCTGCTCTGGTCGCATTGGGGTAACGGCATGGTACATAGCTTCCTCCTAAGTACGGCTTCTCCGCTCCAAATTTGTTGTGATAGTAATCCACCCACCTTTCGGGCGCCTGTAGGGACGCATGAGGCAGCGGACTGGCAAAATATAAAAAGAAGGGGCGGGACTTGTTGGCCTCAATAAATTTTAAGGCGGCTTTTATGATAAACTCCGGAGCATAATCGACCTGGCTGTAAGACGCGTAGTTTTTAAGATCTAATGGGTCCAGATCTTCCGGAAATTTGACTTTAGGCGTTTTGATCTCATTATTAAGCGGTACCCTATAGGTGTTCTCCCAGAGGTGGCCCGCGTAGTAGGTATGGTCCTGACGTTGGCAAAGAAATCCGAAAAAGTAATCAAATCCCTGGTTATTGGGAATGCCGGCAGTCATTGGACCGCCCAGTCCCCATTTTCCAACCAGGGCCGTTTTGTAGCCTGCTTGTTGTAAGATTTCCGCCACCGTAACCGTGGAATCCGGGATAGGCAACTGGCCCTCCAGAGAGGGGTTGGCTTCCATGGCTTCGTAATTCCATATGTCTCCTCTTTGTTCCCATTCATCATTTCCCCGGATATACGCGTGGCCTGAATTTAAGCCGGTCATCAAACTGTACCGCGTCGGCGCACAAACGGGATTGGCATAATGCTGTGTAAACAACATCCCCTGCTCAGCCAGCTTATCAATATTGGGGGTCTCTATTTTTTGCTGGCCATAGCAACCGATATCGCCATAGCCAAGGTCATCGGCCAGGATATAAATTATATTGGGCTTTGCTTCGTTTTTGTTTAACTTTTTTTGCGCCGAACAGTTAAAGATCGGGAAGAGGCCGCACAGCATTAATAAAAGGATACTTGATTTTTTTACCATAACGTTTAAGCCTTTGTTGTTAGTTATCTTATCGGACGTTCCCTGCCTCCTTGATTTGGATGATAATCCGCTTGTATGTCGTTAGGGACGGAACCCCGTCGTCATGCACTGCCAGTATCAGGTGGATCGTATCGCCGGAATGGTCCGGGACCTGAAAGGAGCATATCCCTTTTGCCGTTTTTATGGCGATACATTGGCCGGTAGTACCACTTATTTCATTATACACGGACCAGTGATAAGATAACTGGTCACCATCAGGATCGGTACTTGACGTAGCATTAAAATGGAGAAGTTCTCCTCGTGTGGCATTGACGTACAAAGGATCGTGTCCTGATGATTCATTGACCACAACCGTTGGATTATGGTTTGCTTGAGCATAAGATTTTGTACACCAATCCAGTCTTGCCATGAAATCTCTTTGAAACGCCGGCCTCCATCTGGATACCGAATGACGTTCGTTTATCGTTCCATCGAGCACATCAGGCGCATCAATAAACAAGTTTACAAAAGAAAGCGTTTTTACCCGGCGGTATCTTCCGCCCCACCCGCCCCATTCCGGATGGGTATAAAAATTTAAGCCGTTTTTTATAAAGTTGAGAAACGAAGGGGTATCTCCTTCTTTCATGCCATTTACCGCGGCCCCGTTTAGTGGATAGTGTTCACTAAGCGCACCATGTCCATGAACGTATTTTTTCACCCAGAAAGAGTCCTGCATAGTCGTATTACCTGTCTGGTACATGCCCCTGAAGTTAGAAGTATGACGGACCTCTGCGAAACCTATTGCCACGTAACTTATAGCAGGAAAATTCCTGAGGATCCAGGTCCGGTGATCGTCCTGATCTCCGATGGCGTACACCCCTATTTTTTTACAAAAGGATTCGACCTGTTGCTCAGATTGTCTTTGCCGAACTTTCCATAATGCCTGCGCCAGTTCCCGCTGACCACCCCAGATTAAAATATAGACGGTCTCTTCCGAGGCCTCGACAGTTTTAATAATCTGGTTGGAAGCATCGGTATCAAAACCATTTCCAAAGTCAGCCTGGTTTCCCTGTCCGGAAAATACAATGGACTGCAAATGTTTCGGGGAAGGGAATCCCGTTGCATTTTCCGCAAGTTGAGGATAGACTTCCTCATAAGCGCCCACGATATCTTTTATGACACTGGTGTGAACTTCCTGCCCATGCCCCAGGCTGCTTGTGGCACAGATGGCTCTTACGTCATACTCGTTGGAGTAAAGCAGAAAGCGCACGAGGCTCTGCTCATCATCAGGATCGCCGCCGATGTCCGTTAAAACAATTACAGGAGGCTTATCCTGTCCCTCGCTTCCAAATGCGAGTAACATAAACCCAGCTAGTATCAAAATAAGTTTCTGCATCTGCTAAAAATTTAACTGTGGAAAATAAAAAGCAAAGGAACCCCGGATGCTTTTTGGCCCGTGATTGACCGGGAGCCTTATAAGTTAGTTTCACTCCAGTGCCTCTTGGCAAAATTCAGGTATTGCTCCCAGTCATAATAGGTGAGTGCATGTTTTCCGGTCCTTAAATGAAAGCCGATAGTATGGCCTATCGGGTGGTCGGCCGGCGGCATAATATTCGTACCTAAGCCCGCTTTATTAAATAATTGATAAGTGGAACCCGCGTGCCATGCTGCTAAAAACATTCCCTTGGGATCGGCCCAAAGGTCCAGTGAAGCGGTACCTACGTATAAGGGCCGCGGAGCAATTAACGCCAGCAGTTCATGTTGATCAACCGGTAATGTAAAAACGTTATCTTCTCTATTATAGGCTGCCGAGAACCACCAGGGGAATGCCGTGGTGATTACTTTATGTGTTTCTCCAAACCACCGTCTGGCCAGGGCTGCTCCGCCTTCTCCGGAATCGTTGGAAATGACAATACTGAAGCGGGTGTCGGAAGCCCCCGCCCACAAAGCCGTTTTCCCTAATCTCGAATGTCCGAGAACGGCTACTTTTCGGGCATTGACGTCCGGATCCTTTTCCAGGTAATCCAGTATTCTGCTGAGTCCCCAGGCCCAGGCGCCGATGGCCCCCCACTCCTGGGGCTGGATATTCAATGCTGTCTTCATGGTTGTCCGGATGCCTTTTTTCCATCCTTCTTTTGAGTCCATTTCAATGTCGCAATAACAGGCTGTCGCCACGCCAAATCCTTTACGAACAATCAGTTGAACCGGCCACGCTGACGACCGCTTTCCTCTGGCACTCGCATCGTTTGGCTTTTTTAAGCCCGCGTATGCGGGGTTGTTCGACAGGAGTATTTGCGGATCCGGCTGGATGGTGGCATTTCCGTGAAAGTTTAGTCCTAAAAAGACCGGGACAGGCTTTTCCGTATTATTGGGTAGATACAACAACACATCAATATAAACGGAAGGATCATCCGGTTTTAAAAAGATTCTGATTTGTTTCCGGGTGGCGATTCCTCCCAGCGCATTATTACTTGACTCTCTTATCTTATAATGAATGGCGACCGATTGGCGTGGATAACGACCGTAAACGTTTTTTTCGAATAGCCCATAAAGATAGGGACGTTGAATCTTTTCCCATTGTGCTGCGCTTTCGGCCCGTTTTCCATCCGGCATGAGCAACGGGTCTGGCAGGGTATAAGGAATTACGCGTGACTCGACCGTATTGACGCTGTCAGGAAATTGCGCCCTGACCTCTGCGGCGGTCAGACTGGTAAATAGAAAAAGAATTGCGAAACTATATTTTTTCATGGCAATTGTATTTATAAGATTAACAATATTAATGTGGTTTATACTTTAAAAAATATTTTCTTTTTATAAAGCCAATAGCATACATACCATTCAATTCCAAACAGCACAATGGATGCAATGAGCAGGCTGAGTGCGCTGTTAACAGCGATATATTCCAGCACATTGGTGACGATCGTGTAAGTATAGCCCCGCAACCATCCGCCGACCAAGACCTGGCAGAAAAGGTAAATAAAGATAGAGTTCATGCCTATGATCACAAAAAAAGTAATATATCTTTTGTGCTGTAATACATCTATCCACCAATAAAGAAATGCCAGTATAAGTAAACACCATCCGCCGGTTGCAAGTGTGAAAGAAGCAGTGGCGATCCGCTTGATTATTGGAGTTATACCCGTCCGGTCAAGTCCGTAGCCTAAAATCAGGAGAACGATGCCGAATACTATGATGTGCTTCAGTTTGCGCTTATTATCGGGCAGGGAAAGAAGCCATTTGCCCGCTATTGCGCCCCATATGGTATGGGCGGCGGTAGGAATGTAGTTGATGGATACCCAGCCGCCCGAGTTCATCCGGCCCGTCAGGAGAAGATCGAAATAGTTTCCAAAATTATGAAAGTTGGTAAAGGGCTGATCAAACCCGGGAATATCAGTATACCTGTAAAGAAACGCTGTAAGGAGCAATAAGCCGGCAGTGAATAAAATCTGGTATCCTGTTTTCCATCTATAGATAAGAAAAGCCAGTAACAGCGTGACGGCTAATTGGGTGAGCACGTCGGTGAGATCGAGAATGAGGTGATCTCCCCTCACTGCAAATACCAGTATCCCCCAGAATAAAAGCCACCAACTTCGCCTCAGCGCGTGCTTAGCCTGCTGTCCCCATGACTTTCCTTTGGACGTTTGTTTGGTTAATGAGAAGGCCAGAGCTACCCCCGCGATAAACATGAAGCCAGGCTGAACAAAATCCCAAAGATGTAGTCCATGCCAGGGATGATGGGTAAACTGGATAGCGACTGAACGCATAAAAGATCCCGGAGCTGT
Source organism: uncultured Chitinophagaceae bacterium (assembly GCA_964424665.1). Lineage (GTDB taxonomy): Bacteria > Bacteroidota > Bacteroidia > Chitinophagales > Chitinophagaceae > FW021-bin31. Next base: position 6,615 of record CAYRJM010000034.1, on the reverse strand, counting down.
TAAATGACGAAACTGGCGGTATACGCCGGCATAATCCAGGATTAAAAAGAACATCACCATGCCCCTGTAAAAATCAAGGGAAGCCAACCTGGCCCCTTTACCTGCCTCTGTTTTTAACGCCTTGACCCTGGCTGAGGTAATATGGCCACTAAAGACCACAGGCGCTTTGGTTTCATGTACAGTTTTTTGTTTCGTTCGCATGCCGATAAAAATTTTTAACTGTTTGTTCTATCATGTGTAGTTGTCTACGATGCCAATACCATAAGGTTCCAGGCGAATAGTATCAAATCGGATCGCTCTTCCTTTCGAACGGAGAAATAGATCAGGATTGGATAGCAGATAATCCTGATTATGGCCATCCAAAGTCTTTAAGTAGCTTTTTTCAGTAAGGTTAGCTATTTTAATATTTAGTGCGTTGGGGAGGTGATTGGCAACGATGCATCGCTTCCTTTTCCCCTTTATCAAAAACAGCCCGTTATATTGCAAAGGATCATTGCTTTTGCCGGCAAACAATTTCCCGTTTTTAAATTCTGTCAGCAGGTATAGCAACAAATAAACGGGATAAATCTTGTCAGTATCATAATTTCCGGTAGGAGCCAGGCCAGGGATCAGTCCATTTACCCCCTTTGTTTCGTAATAGGTGATGGAAGCGGCGCCGGCAGTAGCCAGATATTTAAAGCTGCCTAATGTCCATCCTGCGGCAAAGGTTGTTTTTTGCCTCGGGTCCGTTGTTTGATTGGAGGGCATATCGCCGGAGACGAACTTGTCGCGGGTATCCGGGTTAAAACGGGGCGTCAGCGTCACCGGCGAAACATGTACGGGCAAGTGGGGATACAACTTCCTGGTGCTGGCAACTACATCGTGCTGAGCCTCCATATTTTCGATCAGCGTGAGGTCATCAAATGCATGTACTTGTGGATTGACCGAGAAAGATATAAAGTCCAATCGCTCCGCATTTATCCTGCTTCTGTTCAATTCGGCAAAATAACAGTCTGTCCCGCCGCCGACAGGTATACCAGCCGTGTTTTGTTTTAATAAAAGAATATATTTTTCAACAATGCTGTTGCTGGTAATTTTTGAAGGGCCTAACAATATAATCTTGCGGATCGAGTGTGCGAACTTCGGAACAAGGGCGATAAACCGCTGCAGTTCATTTTTATCGTCACTTAGGTGTAGCGCTAGTTCCAGTCGGGACGGTAGATAGTTCCCGTGATTGATCAGGTGCTTTAAACGATCGAGCCATTGTGGATCGCGTAACCGCAAGTCCACTCTGTAATGATCAAGGCTTAACTTACGAAGCAGCGCAGCATCGTTAGCGATGTTGTTTTCTTGATGAATTGCAAGGCAGGTTCCTAAGTCAGGCCATGACAGTTGTCTTTCGAACTCAGGTTTTAATAAGTTCCGTTGCTCTTTTACCTTGGAGATATAGTGAATATCATTTTTTACGTGTGCGCGAAAAGTCATCGTCTGATGGATTGTATCTCCCTCGCGCAGGGTTACAGGGTAGGGGAGATGCAGGGGGGTACAGTATGTTTTGAACGACGCGTCTGTCCAGTTCCGTTGGTCTTCTGTTTCAAAAACGTCCCCTTCAAGTTGCAACTCACAAATTATTTTTCCGGGGGTCAGCCATTCCAGCTTTTGCATATTTTTGAAAGGTTGATCGGGAGAAATGGTTGTCGGAAAAGTATGCTCCGACCTTTTGCCTTCTTTTGTAGTCACTGTACAATTCTGCCCCGCGCATGTCTTTATCGGATGGAGAATGCAAAGACCTGCCCGGTTTTTTTTAAATGACGATAACGCCATGCCATGAGCCGTAAGCCGGATCTCGTTGGATGTCTGGCCTTCAATCTGCACTTTCCATTTGAATACCGGCAGATTTTTTATTCTATAGTAACAGTCGTAGCTGATAAGAAAACAGCCTTTGTCTGAGAATATCCCTTCGTTTAAACGAACAGGGGTGAAAGTACCCCATGATTCATCACGTAACGACACATAAACCCTGCGTAACAGTTCTTCTCCTTCGATCCGAATGTACCGTAGGCTGCCTTGATCATATGACATTGCCATGGCGCCGGCCTGCAGATGTTTTTTTGATATGGCGGTATGGTTGTCCGCTGTGGTCATGAGTTACAACTTAATTGTCTTTGTTGATAAACAAGTTTACATTAGCCGCGTCAATCTTTAGTAATCCGGTATGTACAATGTCGGGAATGGCGCTTACCCCCGCTTTTTTATCATCCGCCGTAAGTTCATTGGTGTTGTGGACTAAGTCGTATAAAAACTGGGCGCCGTACCAGGTGAAAAGTTCCCTTTTTTGTCCGACTAAAAATTGGATATATCCTTCTTTAACCAGTCTCAGTAGTTGCGGCTCCCAATCGACTGCAGTAATTTTTATTTCACCTTTTTTCCTCGCCTCCCGTACGGCTAAAGCTATACCGGGGCCGGTTTCAGAGGTAAATGCGCAAAGAGCGCTCAGATCAGGATTGGCGCGAATGAGGTTGGACGCTACCCTTGCTGCGTCTTCCATATTTCTCGCGTCGTACTTTCCGATAAATTCTATACCCGGATATTTCTTTAATACATCCTGTAAGCCGCTGAAACCGGATTCCTGGTTAGTCATGCCGAGTATGCCGAGGCAGGCGACTTTTCCTTTCCCACCGGTAAGCCGGACTACTTCTTCTCCCTGCAACCGTCCGATTTCATACCAGTCAGATCCCAGGAAGGCATCTCTGTTAGAACCCGGGATATCGGAATCATAGACCACGGTGGGGATGCCTGCCGTTACCGCTTTGTTTATAGCCGCTGCAATGGCCGGGTCCGTCCCGTTGATCAACAAGCCGGCCGGACGGGTGCCGATAACCTGTTCAATGGTAGCGATCTGCGCAGGTACGTTCCAGTCAGCGGGCCCTAAAATAGAAGTTTTAACCCCCATTTTCTTTCCCCAACGCTTAAACGCGGCTTCATCGTGCCTTACGTACAGGGGCAGGCTTACCGAAGTGGTTACCAACACGTACTCCTCGTTGGGGTTAGCTTTTCCGGCTGCTATAGCGTCTGTCTCTTTTTTTGTCGACGAAGTCGGGGAACAACTGCTAAAAATTCCTGTTAATGCTACAGCAAATAGCAGGATCGAATAAAATGACTGGTGCATGGTTAAAACAAGTTTTTATACAACATTATCAAATGCAGGTAAGGGTTTTATTCATAATATCACGAAGCTATTTTTCTTGTTTTGTTTATCCCTGTTATCGGAAGACTGCTTTCTCCGGTCGCCATGAAAAACCCTGATGCGGATAACCTGAAAATTTAAAATAAGTACAATATAATTTATTTCCATTCAAAATTTACCGGTTAATAGCTTTGGTGTCCGGCCCATTCTTTTCTGCATGAGTACGTCTGCTAGTACCGCCAGGATCAAGATTATACCCAGGATAATCTGCTGCCAATAACCCGATACCCTGGCGATGATCATTATGTTTCCGACAAGCCCCATGAATAATGTCCCAAGTAGCGCACCGGTTATTTTACCTTGCCCACCACTCAGGCTGGCGCCCCCGAGGATGACCGCGGTGATTACACTAAGCTCCATCCCTTGTCCGGAGGTAGACATCGCCGCCCCAAGTCGGGACACCAATAAAATACCGGCGACACCGGACAATAAAGCCGATAGCATGAAAGCGATTATTCTCATTCGCTTTACCCGTATCCCCGTTAACGCTGCTGCTTTTTCATTGTTACCGATATAATAGTAACGCCGGAAGAAAACAGTACGTGAGAGCAAGAGGTGAAAGATGATCACAATCCCTGCCATGCACCAAATAGGCGTTTGCAGCCCCAGAAAGGCGGATTGCCCGATCGCATTAAAACGTGCTGGAAGGCCCTGAATGCCCGCACCACTCACCATTAGTGCCAAGCCTCTTACAATGCCCATCATAGCCAGCGTTTGAATCAATGGATTGATTCCGGCTTTGGCCACAAGTATTCCGTTGATGAAGCCTATGAACAAGGATGCCGCAAGGCCAAGGGTAATCGCCACAACAACAGGAAAGTCGTAATAAAACATCAGGTAAGCGGTTAGTCCGCCCGAAAAAGCTACAACCGAACCTACGGAGAGGTCAAAATCTCCTTCCACCAGGAGCAACATCATACCGACAGCCACGATCGCTTCAATGGAAAGATTTAACAATACCTGGCTGATATTACCAAAGGTGGGAAACAAGGCCGGCCATATCAGGGCGGCGGCAATGCTGATGACGACGATGGTCAACAACAAGGTGTATACCCTGTCCTGTAACGCGTGATCGAATATGGATAAATATTTTTTCATAGATCAGAAAACATGTTTTTTATACCTGATGCGTAATGGAGGATGCTTTCCTCTGTTGCTTCTTCCCGTGATAATTTGGCTGCGATGCGCCCATTATGGATAACCAGTATGCGGTGTGCCAGCGTTAATACTTCCGGTAGTTCCGATGAAATAAGCAGAATGCCGGCTCCGTCTTTTGCCAGTTGTTGCAGCAACCGGTATATTTCAAATTTGGATCCTACGTCGATTCCGTGGGTGGGTTCGTCGGCGATAATGATCCGGGGATTTAGCAGGAGCCATTTGGCTAATACTACTTTTTGTTGATTGCCGCCACTTAGGTTAATAGCCTTCTGTTTGGTATTAGGCGGACTTATCTTTAAGCGCCTGACCAGATCGCGTATGCTGGTTCTGTCGTCCGAAGAAGTGTTGCCGCCTTTTCGCGATAAGGCTCTCCTGCCGGAAAGCATGTTTTCTTCCATGGTCATCTGCAAGAAAAGCCCTTGTTCTTTCCGGTCTTCGGGAATATATCCTATACCATGGGTGATGGCGTCAAAAGGATGTCCGATAGTTACCGGCCGCCCATTGACAGCGATACTGCCACTGCTCGGAGGGGCTGCCCCAAAGATCGACCGGGCAATCTCGGTGCGTCCGGCACCAACCAATCCCGACAAGGCTAATATTTCTCCTTTATGCAGCTGGAAGCTGACGTCATTAAACTTTGGTCCTGATAAATTTTTTACTTCTAAAGCTATTGCGTTGTGAAAGGAAAAGGCGGTCATGTTGGCCGATACATCTCTACCGGTCATTTTTCTGATCAGCAGTTCCTGCGTAATCTCGCCCAGCGGAAATGTGCCTTGATATCTTCCATCCTTTAAGATAGATATTCGGTCACCAATTTTAAATATTTCTTCCATCCGGTGAGAAATGTAGATAATCGAAACGCCTCTGGCTTTTAATTCTCGGATTATTCCAAAAAGCAGCCGCGTTTCTATCTCCGTAATAGAAGCGGTCGGTTCATCCAGAATAAGTATGGCAGGTGTGATAGACAAGGCCTTAGCTATTTCGACCATTTGTTTTTGCGCTGCGGATAGGAACTTCACTTTGCTGGCAGGAGCGATATTATCCAGGGATAACCGCTTTAACAGTGCTCGGGTAAGTCCGTACATCCTTTTGAATTGAATCAGCCCCAGCTTGCTTCGCGGCTGCCGGTTAGCAAAAATGTTTTCGGCTACGGAGAGTTCTTCGGTGAGGCTTCGTTCCTGGTAAACGATGGCGATCCCCTTTTCGATAGCCTCTAAAGGGCCCTCCATGATAGTTTCTTTGCCATTGAGCAAGATGGTGCCCTCGTCGGGCTGCAGATTACCTGCCAGAATATGCATTAATGTGCTTTTGCCGGCGCCATTTTCTCCGCAGAGCACGTGTACTTCACCCTGCAGAAGAGATAGGCTCACCTCCTGCAATGCCTTCACCCCGGGAAAAGACTTACTGATCCCGCTAAGCTGTAACTTTGTCCCGGGTGCGTTGTTCATGATAATTTAACGGTTTTGTGCGGATGAAATTTCTGTAGATTTATCACCTTATTTTCTTTTGCTGATTGATAGGCTGCCCATACCAGCCGTGTTGTTTTCAGGTTATCCTCACCAGTGGTCTCGGCTGTCCCGTTTCCCTGTATAGCGTTAAGGATATTCCTGTTACAATCTACTATACTGCTGTGCGCGAGGGTATAGACCGGATCAGCCCATTCATAGGTTTTAGGTACTGCCGTGAAGGAGTCTGCGCCCTCCCGGGTAACCACTTTAATTTTATAGTCTTTCCCTAAATATATAGATCCCCGATCACCTTCTATCACCATAAGGGTATGAGGAAAACTTTCCTCTTCCAGGATAGAGGCATAGCTCATTTCAGCGAAGCAATGAATATTATTTTTCATCTTCATAAATACGTTGGCTACATCTTCGCCTTTGACGTGTGCCGTAATGGTGGCGGTCTGGCAGTAGAGGCTTTTCACTTCACCGAATAAAAACCGGCATACATCCAGAATGTGGGAGCCAATATCCGTTAAAATAAATTCTTTTAGTTCGGCCAGGAACGGCTGGTTTTCAAATACAGGGAAGGCCGAGCAGAAACTGACCCTGGCCTTAAAGGGGGTTCCTATAATATTTTTATCCAATAACGCTTTTACTGTACGGATCGGTTTTTGCCACCGGAAGTTTTCATGTATAAAGAGGGGAATATTGCTTTGGTTGCAGGCATGCAACATAGAATGGGCGGCGGATAAACCGTCGGCCATGGGTTTTTGACAAATGACCGGT
>CAYRJM010000033.1:0-34203 GCA_964424665.1 uncultured Chitinophagaceae bacterium | reverse complement strand
TTTATTATAGGACATAGATATTTGATTATCAAATATTTATGTATCTTTTTTATTTTAAAATAGCCTGCCGCAAATTATCAAGCAAATCCAGCTGTTCTTCATGAGAAAGCATTAAAATATAGTCCGCCCAATTCCATGAATTTCCATAACATTTCTTTTCATCTTGCGGTATTTTTTCCAAATACAATCCATTTTCCGGGTCTGAACTGACCGAATTGTAAAAGTAACGCAACAAACGATGCGGGAAAAGTATAGATACCGGCGGCGTAACCCGAATCATGGCTATTTCATCCCTTTTCATGGCCGTACAGAATTCCTCACCCTCGTAATCGGATATTCCCATCGTTCCAAAATGAGGTTTTGAGGCGTTGGCATACGTTATTGTAACCTTTTTATTGCCCGGGTACTCTATACTACAAATTAATCTTATAAACGTATAAAGTCATGAGTAGCGTAAAATTATCTGTCAGGAATGCCGGCTTGCTGTTTGCTGGTTTCGTTTTTTTGTCTGTTTGGGCCGTCGCACAGGATACCCCGCCCCAACTCACTGATCCTGAAATTGCATCAGCAGCCGTGACCGCCAACCAAATTGACGTTAACTATGCTGAAATTGCCCTAAAGAAGTCCGACAATAATGCCGTACGAGCGTTTGCACAGAATATGAAAAAGGACCATACCTCCGTTATTAAGCAGGCAATGGACTTGGTCAAAAAATTGGGCGTGACACCAAAGGACAATGCGGTCACCCGATCTTTGCTAAAACAGGGAAAGAAGAGGGCTGAGATACTGAAGGCTAAGGATGGAGACGCTTTTGACAAGGCCTATATTGATAATGAGGTAGCCTATCATGAAGCAGTCATTTCCACGGTAAAAAATGTGTTGATTCCCGAAACCGACAACCAACAGCTAAAGGACCTGCTCGTTAAAGTTACTCCGGTTTTAGAACAACACCTCCAACACGCCAGGAAGGTACAAAAGGCCTTTCAATAAGAGGAGGTATAAATGAAACAACCGCGTAGTTCTTCAACGCTTATTGCATTAGCTTTTACGGTCTTCTGTTGGGAAGGATGCCAGACTTCCCCGGAGCGTCAGCTTAGCATACCGCGCGTCGACACGGTATATATAAGCATGATGAAGTTTAGACCCGAAGTGCTTCGGGTGAACAAATCAGACACGGTCGTTTGGGTAAATCAGGATCTGGTAAAACACGATGTATCCGCTTATCCGGATGGAGAATGGACGTCGGGGCCGATCCCGGCCGGTAGTTCCTGGAAGATGGTCGTGTCGGATTCATTAAGCTATTTTTGCAGTATTCATCCTACAATGAAAGGAAAAATTAAGATGAAGGCGCCCTGAGAGAGCGTGCCGTGTTTTGAAGGGGGTACTGTTGATCAGGGGGGCTGCTCCGGATTCGTCTTCCGGGGCAGCTTTTTGGTGCGGGAAAACGAACTTTTTTTTGGCCGGTTTGTAACTTTTCTGATACTCGTTCACTCCGGTATAGTATCCCCTAAATACAAAAATCATGGATTCTTCCTATTCGACGAAGGCAGCAGTTTCAGATAAATTCCTGATTTCCCGGGTTTTATCGGGAGAGACCGCATATTATGAACAGATTGTGCGCCGTTACAACAACTATTTGTACAAAATCGGACGATCCTATGGCTATGGCCACTCCGATACCGAGGACCTCATGCAGGATACCTATGTAGCGGCCTATCTTCACCTGAAAGATTTCAGGAACCAGGCGTCTTTCAAGACCTGGCTAGCCAGGATCATGTTGCACCTGTGTTATCACAAGAGACAAAAATTCAGTTTCAAAAAAGAAGTAGCCATGTCAAATTGTTCGGACGAGAGGACTACTCCGTTATTTACCGACCAAAGTGCCGCTGATACCGGGAAAACGGTGATCAATGACGAGCTTAATCATGCCTTGGAAGCCGCCATACAGCAGATCCCGTACAATTATCGAATGGTTTTTACCCTGCGCGAACTCAATGGGCTCAATGTGATAGAGACGGCTGAAGCATTGAATATCTCTGAATCAAACGTCAAAACCAGGCTGAACAGGGCGAAGAAGATGCTGCAAAATGAACTGCAGTCGATATATGCCCAGGAAGATTTGTTTGAATTTAACCTGATTTACTGTGATGGCATGGTGAAACGTGTCATGCATGCCCTCGGACTGGCCTATTCTGGCTCATAAGTCGTCTTTTTACCGGTTTCCCCGGTCAGATTCACAGAAAAACAAAAGAAAAATTTTGTAAATCCAATTTTGTTTACAAATTTTGCAGGGAATGCAGCATATGAATACATACACACAGTGGTGGTGGCATGGTTTTCCAAATGGAAATGCTGTGTAGGGTAGCCACGTATGTATAATTATACGAAGATTTTTAGAGGCTCGTCCCGCCAGCAGGCGGAATGAGCCTTTTTCAATTTAAGCAATTAAATTTTATTAATGGAAACGATTAAAGTAAAGACACGGCATAAAAAAATGTTAGCGGACCTGTTTACGCCGGTAGCCATTTACCTGCGTATTCGTGATAAATTTCCAGGATCTGTACTGTTGGAGAGCGCCGACAATTACTCTACAGATAACAGCCGCTCCTACATCGCCATCAAGCCCATTGCGGGCATGGAGATCAATAAAGATCATCTGGAGTATAAGTATCCGGGCAATAAAGAAGTAAAAGAACCCCTGACCGACAAGAAGAACGTTCCAAAACAGCTGATGACATTTATCAGCAGTTTCAAATCCGATACAGCTTCCCCTGTAAGCGTTTCTGAGAGCCTTTTCGGGTATACCAGTTACGAGGCTATTCGTTTTTTTGAAACCTTGAATTTAGATGTGAAAAATGGCCGGAAGCCAGAGATTCCATTGCTTCGCTACCGGCTGTACCAATATGTAATCGCCATTGACCACTTTAAAAATGAGCTGTACTTATGCGAGAATCAAATCGAGGGTATCGAAAGTGAATTTGAAGAAATTGAAACGCTCATCCGGAACAAAGACTGCCCCACCTACCGGTTTGAATCCGATGGAGTGGAAAAAAGCAACCTCTCCGATGAAGATTATCGCGAGATGGTTCGAAAAGGGGTAGCACATTGTCATCGGGGCGATGTATTTCAAATTGTGCTTTCCAGAAGTTTTCGGCGGAGATTTGCAGGGGATGAATTTAATGTCTATCGGGCGCTGCGTTCGATTAACCCCTCTCCCTATCTCTTTTATTTCGACTACGGGGATTATAAATTAATGGGATCCTCCCCCGAATCACAATTGATCGTGCACAAGAATAAGGCGACGATTCATCCGATCGCCGGAACGGTAAAACGGAGCGGAGATGAAGAAAAAGACCAGGCGGCCACACAACGGCTGCTGAGTGATCCGAAAGAAAATGCGGAACACGTTATGCTGGTGGATCTGGCCCGTAATGATATGAGCCGCCATGCAAAAGATGTACATGTTTCACAATATCGGAAAGTGCACGCATATTCACATGTTATTCACCTGGTTAGCGAAGTCACCGGCACAGTCGCTAATGGAACCAACCCTTTTGAACTGCTGGCGGCAAGCTTTCCGGCAGGGACGCTGTCCGGGGCGCCTAAATACAGGGCGATGGAGTTGATTCACGAATACGAACCGGCCGAGCGGGGATTCTATGCAGGTTGTATCGGCTCGGTAGGATGGAATGGTGATTTCAATCATGCTATTATGATCCGTTCCTTTCTGAGCAAACAAAATACGCTGCGTTACCAGGCCGGAGCAGGCATTGTTTCACGGTCCATCCCGGAATCAGAACTGCAAGAGGTCAATAACAAACTCAACGCGCTTAAACAAGCTATTAAATTGGCTGAAGAACTTTAATCATTATCGACTAACTTTTTAGTACTATAAAATGAAAATACTGGTTTTTGATAACTATGATTCCTTTACCTATAACCTCGTCCACTTGGTAAATCACTTAGTGAGCACTACGGTAGATGTTTATAGAAACGACGCTATCCCTTTAGAAGAGATTAAAAAATATGATAAAATTATTTTATCTCCGGGGCCCGGAATTCCTGAGGAATCCGGTTTGTTGCTTCCCTTGATTAAGGCGTATGCCGCGACAAAATCCATCCTTGGCGTTTGTCTGGGACAACAAGCTATTGGTGAAACATTTGGCGGGAAACTGGTCAACCTGAAAGAAGTGTATCATGGCGTTTCGACTCCTGTTAAAATACTGGACCGGGAAAACAGGCTGTTTCGCGGCCTCCCGGAAACTATTGAGGCCGGGCGTTATCATTCCTGGGTAGTATCCGATGAAGGCCTGCCGGATTGTCTGCAAGTTACTGCCCGTGATGAGCATCAGTTTATTATGGGTTTGCAGCATAAGGATTACGATGTTTGTGGCGTGCAATTTCATCCTGAGAGTGTATTAACGCCGGACGGAGAAACGATATTAAAAAATTGGCTTCAAAGCTGAAACACCGGAATTACCTAAACAAATAATGCAAAATCAGCCATGAAAGAAATACTAAATTATCTTTTTGAATATAAAACCCTTTCTAAAGAAAAGGCCTACGAAGTGCTGTTCAATATCTCCAAAGGTATATATAACGAAAGTGAAATGGCCGCTTTTATGACCGTCTACCTCATGCGAAGTATTACGGTAGAGGAGCTAAGCGGGTTTCGCCAGGCTTTGCTGGAGTTATGTTTACGCATTGACCTGGACGGATATGAAACACTCGACATTGTCGGTACGGGTGGTGACGGGAAGAACACTTTTAATATTTCCACTGCCTCTTGCTTTATCGCGGCAGGCGCAGGAGTCAAAGTTTCTAAACACGGTAATTATGGGGTCTCCTCTGTAAGCGGTGCCAGCAATGTAATGGAGACACTCGGTTATCAGTTTAAAAACGACGAAGGGAAGTTACAGGAAGAGATAGAAAAGGCGGGCATTTGTTTTTTGCATGCTCCTTTGTTTCACTCCGCACTAAAAAATGTGGGGCCGATACGTAAGCAACTTGGTGTTCGGACTTTTTTTAATGTCATGGGGCCTTTGATCAATCCCGCCTTCCCAAAGGCGCAGATGATCGGGGTGTATAGTCTGGAGATCGCCCGTGCCTACAATTATTTATTCCAGCAAACGGATAAAAGCTTTTCCATTGTTCACAGCCTGGACGGGTATGATGAAATTTCATTAACCGGGGATACCAGAATAATTGATAACCAGGGAGAAAGGAACTATACTCCTGAAGAACTGGGTAAGCGCATGGTACATGCGGAAGATATATACGGAGGAGCAACCGTAGCTAAAGCCAGCAAGCTTTTTGTGAAGATCATAAAGGGAGAAGGCACCTGGGCTCAGACGGCTGTAGTACTCGCTAACGCAGCCATGGGCATTAAGTGCGCCGGATTGTATGAAACGAAAGAGGACTGTTACCAGGCCGCTGTTGAATCTTTGGAATCCGGCAGGGCATACGAAACATTTAAGAAACTGATCGCTATACAATGAGTAACATTTTAGATACCATAGTCGCTTTTAAGCGCAAGGAAGTCGCCGATCGAAAGGAACAATGTCCTGTACAGGAACTCGAAGCCAGGGCTGCCTTTTCGCGTGGCTGTTTTTCCTTAAAAGAAAGCCTGAGCGACAAAACGAAAACGGGGATAATAGCGGAATTTAAAAGGAAATCTCCCTCTAAAGGCCTTATTAACAACCAATCCGCGGTGACAGATGTTACTAAAAAGTATGTTGCTTATGGCGCTTCCGGGTTGTCCGTGTTGACTGATCAGCATTTTTTCGGTGGGCGCGATAGCGATGTTGAAGCGGCAAGAGCGGTTAATGAGATTCCCATTCTACGAAAGGAGTTTATTATTGACGATTATCAGTTGATCGAAGCAAAAGCAATAGGAGCAGATGTTATCTTACTGATTGCCGAATGTCTTTCTAAACAGGAGGTTGCTCGTTTAGCCTCCTTAGCCAGATCACTGGGAATGGAGGTGTTGCTGGAAATGCACAGCAAGGCGCAATTGGATAAGGTGGCGCCTCATGTATCGTTGATCGGCATCAATAACCGCGACCTGACCACCTTTAAAGTGAATATTGACCGTTCCATTGAATTGGCTGCACTGCTTCCGGAAGACATGCCCAAGATTGCTGAAAGCGGTATCAGCCGTCCGGAGACCATCCGTAGAATGCGTGACGCCGGTTTTACCGGATTTTTGGTCGGCGAGCGTTTTATGAAAGAAGAGGATCCGGGAGAAGCGTTTGGAAAATTTGTAGAACAACTAGGGTATTGATATAAAAATTGGAACCGATAACGCACATAAAGACAAAAGTATGTGGCTTGACACGGCCGGAGGACCTGCAAGCCGCAGCGTCGCTGGGATTCGACTATGCCGGCATGATTTTTTATGAAAAATCGCCTCGCTTTGCCGGGGAAAAATTATCCTCCGCTGAAGTCAAGAAGTGCCCCGGTATCCAGAAAGTGGGGGTTTTTGTAAATGCCGCAGCGGCGTATATTTTAAAGCAGGTCGAACACTATGGGCTCGATTTGATCCAACTACACGGCAACGAGCCGGCAGAAACCTGTGCAGCATTACGGAAACAGGTGCCGGTTATGAAGGCCTTTCGGATCAGAACGAGGGAGGATCTGCATAAAGTAGCAGCATATGAACCGGTTTGCGATTTGTTTTTGTTCGACAGTCCCGGGAAATTTTACGGCGGCAACGGAACCGTTTTCCAGTGGGATTTACTGCAACACTATGAAGGGACAACGCCGTTTTTTCTCAGTGGAGGGATTGGCTTGCATGAAGTGCCGGCCCTGAAAATGTTCGACCATCCCAAATGGATAGGCATAGATGTAAACAGCCGGTTTGAAACCGGCCCCGGTGTTAAAGACAAAGCAACATTAAAACAATTTTTATGGGACTTGAATATCAGTTGAATTCTTCTGCACAACGAAAAAATACCATCGATTTCTTGCAGGCAGGGAAGTTTAAGGTAACGCCACGGGGATACTATGGCGCATTTGGCGGGGCGTATGTTCCGGAAATGCTATTTTCCAACGTAGCGGAACTGCAGGAAAAATATGAGGATATTATCCTAGACGAGGCCTTCCAAAAGGAATTCAGGTCGCTTTTGAAAGACTATGTCGGCAGGCCTTCTCCTTTATACTTTGCCACGCGGTTATCGGAAAAATACCGTACGCAGATTTATCTGAAGCGCGAAGACCTGAACCACACCGGTGCCCATAAGATCAACAATACCATCGGTCAGATATTGCTCGCTAAGCGTCTGGGCAAAAGCCGCATTATTGCTGAAACCGGTGCCGGTCAACATGGGGTGGCTACCGCTACGGTTTGCGCCCTCATGGGGATGCCTTGCGTAGTGTATATGGGAGAGATAGACATGCAGCGCCAGGCGCCGAATGTGAGCAGAATGCGCATGCTGGGCGCGGAAGTAAGACCAGCCAAAAGTGGTAGCCGCACCCTGAAAGATGCTACGAACGAAGCCATACGGGACTGGATCAATCATCCGGAAGACACCCATTATATTATCGGTTCGGTCGTCGGTCCACATCCCTATCCGGATATGGTTGCTCGTTTTCAGGCGGTGATCAGCGAAGAGGTACGTAAACAACTCAAGGAGAAAACGGGGAAAGAAACCCCTGATTACGCCGTCGCCTGCGTAGGCGGAGGCAGCAACGCCGCAGGCTTGTTTTATCATTTTCTGGAGGAAGAAGCTGTTAAGTTGATTGCGGTGGAAGCTTCCGGAGAAGGGGTCAACAGCGGCTATACCGCCGCTACTACCGCCATTGGCAAGCCCGGCATCCTGCATGGCAGCAAAACCTTGCTGATGCAAACCAAAGACGGCCAGATAGAAGAAGCCCATTCGATTTCCGCGGGGCTCGATTATCCCGGTATAGGCCCCATGCACGCGCATTTGTTCCAAAGTGGTCGCGGGCAGTACCTCCAGGCGACGGATGAAGAAGCCTTACAGGCGGCCCTGGAATTAACCCGCCTGGAAGGGATTATTCCAGCCCTGGAAAGTGCGCATGCGCTGGCGAAATTGAAAGATATTGGTTTTAAACAAGAGGAAGTCGTCGTGGTTTGTTTGAGCGGGCGGGGAGACAAGGATATGGACACATTTATAAAACGGTTAGGACTTTAAGTTAATGAACATGGATACGCATATTACGTCAGATAACAAACTAAAAAAAGTGATCATTGTAGGGGACCGTGTTTTGATCAAACCCGCCAGTCCCGAGGAACGCAGCAGCGGCGGATTATACCTTCCGCCGGGTGTATATGAAAAAGAAAAAGTGCAAAAAGGGTATGTCATTAAGACCGGACCGGGATATGTTATTCCGCTACCCGTTGATCAGGAGGAATCATGGAAGCCGGAAGAAGAGAAGATTAAATATGTCCCGCTTCAGGCAAAAACGGGAGATCTTGCCTTGTTTCTGATTAGCGCGGCCACGGAGATAAGGTATGAGGAGGAAAAATATTTTATTGTTCCGCACAATGCTGTTTTGATGCTGGAAAGAGAAGAAGATCTTTAATTATATTTAACATTTCAATGAACACTATGAACCGCATTTCCCGATTGTTTCAGGAAAAGAAAGCTCCCGTCCTCAGTATTTATTTTACCGCGGGGTATCCGAAACTTCACGATACGCTCCGCGTGCTCAACAGTTTGCAAGCCGCAGGTGCCGACATGGTAGAAATCGGCATGCCTTTTTCCGATCCCCTTGCCGATGGGCCGGTGATCCAGGAAAGCAGTCAGCAGGCGCTGAAAAACGGGATGAGCATCGCGGTGCTTTTTGAGCAGCTCAAAGAATGCCGCAACCAGGTGCGATTTCCTATTATTCTGATGGGGTATATGAATCCGGTCCTGCAATATGGAATGGATCGTTTTTTAAAACAGTGTACAGCCGTTGGGGTAGACGGGTTGATATTGCCTGACCTGCCATTGTATGAATATGAGACGCAATACAAAACTTTATTTGAGCAATATGATATCCGTTTTATCTTCCTGGTCACGCCGGAAACCACCGAAGAACGGTTAAGGCAAATTGACCAGTTGAGCGATGGGTTTATTTATGCGGTATCTTCTTCCTCAACGACCGGAAAGGACAAGAACTGGGAACTTCAGGAAAATTATTTTACCCGGCTGGAGAAAAGCCGGCTTACAAATCCTGTGCTTGCAGGCTTTGGGGTAAAAGACAAGTCGTCTTTTGATGCGGCCTGCCGGCATACACAGGGAGCTATCATCGGAACGGCTTTTATCCGCGCTTTGTCTGCGTCAGCTGATATACAGGCAGACGTATCTTCTTTTATTCAGCAAATTAAAACCAAATGAAGCTTGTCTTAATCAAGTATAATGCAGGAAATACACGCTCTGTTTTATATGCCCTGCAGCGGCTCCAGATAGAAGCTACCGTAACCGATGATGTAGAGGAGATAAAAAAAGCAGATAAAGTAATCTTTCCCGGCGTAGGCGAAGCGTCTACGGCTATGAACTATTTAACCGAAAGAAAGCTTGACAAAGTGATTAAGGATTTAAAGCAGCCGGTGCTGGGCATTTGCCTGGGCATGCAATTGCTTTGTACGCATTCCGAAGAAAATGATACGAAATGCCTCGGCCTGTTTGACCTAGCCGTAAAAAAGTTCAGCAGCTCCCCCTCCGTTCCCGCTGACAGGGAAAATGAAAGGGCCTTATCGGCACCAAAGGGGGATACTGCGGCAACTCCGGTTCTCAAAATACCACAAACCGGCTGGAACAACATTTATGCCTTGTCGGGTCCTTTGTTTTCCGGCGTGAAGGACAACGACTTTGTGTATTTTGTACACAGTTATTTTGTGGAGAAGAGCGCCTGGACGGTTGCCACAGCGAATTACGGACTTCAATACAGCGCGGCTATTCAAAAAGATAATTTTTACGCCGTGCAGTTTCATCCGGAGAAGTCAGCAGCTGTGGGTCAACAGATCATTGGGAATTTTGTTAAACACGGCTAAAGACATTTAGCTAACAGCATGTTGATTAAAGCGGTTTTTAATGCAAAAAGAATAGTTCAGACAGTGAGCAACCAACAGCATATATGTCCGTGTTGTTTGAAAGGGTTAGCCTCTTTCGGAGGGGGAAAGCTCATTTATTTTAAAAAGTCCACATCAACCTATACGGGATTTAATAAGTTATTCAAGTTATGATCATTATACCGGCCATAGATCTTATAGACGGCAAATGCGTTCGGCTCACACAGGGCGATTATGCGCAAAAAAAAATATACAGTGAGCATCCGCTGGAAATAGCGAAAGCCTTCGAAGATGCTGGTTTAACACGCCTGCATCTGGTGGATCTGGACGGTGCCAGGGCCGGAAGCGTAGTGAATCAGAAGGTGTTGGAAGAGCTGGCCTTAGAAACCAATCTGCAAATTGATTTTGGAGGCGGAATAAAATCGGATGAAGACATTAAAAGCGTTTTTAATGCGGGCGCCGCTATCGCAACTGTCGGAAGTATAGCGGTCAAAAAACCAGGCCGGTTTTACCGTTGGCTTGAACAGTATGGCGGGGATAAGCTTTTGCTGGGCGCCGATGTCAAAGCAGAAAAAATAGCCATTCATGGCTGGACCGAACAAACAGATATCACGATATATCAATTCCTGGAAGAGCAGATGGTCCATGGACTGAAGCAGGCCTTTTGTACCGATATTTCCAAAGATGGACTTCTGGCGGGACCTGCGCTTACGTTGTATAAAAATATAGTAACGCGCTTTCCCGGCTTACACTTTATCGCCAGTGGTGGTGTGAGCAGTGTTGATGATCTGAAGGCGTTAAAAGCGATCGGCTGTCATGGCGCCATCGTGGGAAAAGCGATCTATGAAGGAAGGATTTCCGTAACGGAACTGGGAACGCTTTAGGGGTTAACGATCGAGGTTTAACGGCAAGAGCTGTTGGCGGGAGGTCGACCGAAGACAGTTCCCCTAACAGGACAATTAATAACAGGTGCCTCTGTGCGCAGCGATGGGGGGCGCTAAAAATTGAAGGATGAAAAACGTTGCGCATAAAAACGTATTATAATTTCAATAAACATGTTGACTAAACGTATCATTCCCTGCCTGGATATAAAAAATGGCCGCACGGTAAAGGGGGTTAACTTTGAGAATATCCGGGACGCGGGTGATCCGGTAGAGCTGGGTAGCTTGTATGCTGCGCAGGGTGCCGATGAACTGGTGTTTTTAGATATTACCGCTACGCATGAAAAGCGAAAGACGCTGGCGGAACTTGTTAACCGCATTGCTCATCATGTGAATATTCCTTTTACTGTTGGCGGTGGTATTAGCTCCGTTGAAGATGTCAATATCCTGCTCAATGCAGGTGCTGATAAAATATCTGTAAATACGTCTGCTTTTAAAAGACCCCAGCTTGTCAAAGAACTGGCTGCCGAATTTGGCAGTCAGTGTGTGGTCGTAGCCATTGATACGAAATTCGAGGATGGTGACTGGTATGTATATTTGAATGGAGGACGGATAAAAACAGATCGGAAAGCCATAGACTGGGGTAAAGAAGCCGTTGCACAAGGGGCGGGAGAATTTCTGCTGACTTCCATGAATAACGATGGCACAAAAAATGGTTTTGCGTTGGATATAACCCGGGAGTTTTCCAAGCTGCCGGTACCGGTGATCGCTTCCGGTGGCGCGGGGACGATGGAACACTTTGCGGACGTCTTTGAAAAGGCCAATGCCGACGCTGCATTGGCCGCGAGTATTTTTCACTTTAAAGAGATCGGTCTCAAGGAATTGAAAGCTTATCTGTCTCAAAAAGGCATTGCCATCAGAACGGTTTAAATTCCGTTAGAAATAGACCGCTTCAAACTTAGCCAGGGGCGTTTCGCCATGAAGCAGTATCAGTTCGTCGTCCATTAAGTTATAATGGTCTGCGGATTCAAGTACTTTTTTAAACTCATCTTCTATTTTCAGGTTTGGACAGGCCATCAATGTAGAGGCTATTTTAGAAAATGAAATTTTATTTTGAGCCGCCAGCTTATAGGTTCCCATCATATTATTGCATCCGGCGTTCCCAATAATGCGATTGTCTTTTTCTTTCAGAATAAAATGCGGCTCTTTATTAAAGCTGCTGTCTACCTGTACCGGAGTACCATTCATGGAGACCAGCTTCCAGTAGGTCTCCTCGATCTGGCCGTCCAGTTTAGCTAAAATATAATGGTCTGCGAGCTTGCCGGTTATTTTGTTGCCCTGCTGATCCAGTTGTATAAGCCGGTTTTCCCCGACGAAATATTTAGCGCCATTGCCGAGTTCGACGGTACTTCCTTCCTTATTCCAGTTGAACCTCCCGGAATCCCTGAAGCTATTTTTCCCTTCCTGTGTGCCGAGATATTCGGTCTTAACACGATAAGTTCCGTCTTCATTGAGTTGGATCGTTGTGCTGATCCCTTCACAATCCGCGCAGGGTAAGACGCCTTTGTATACGCCCGCCCAGTCCAGCGCATTTCTGCTGTTGTGCCCGTCAGTTGCCTTTGTTTGGCCCGACTTAGAGGAGGTGCCGCAGGAGAAGAAGGAGAGCATAACAACAAGGGTCAGCAAGGTAAGCATCGTTTTTCTCATGATTGTAAGCTATTGGGTTAAACAATGCTTTTCTTATACATAATTCATGCCTAATATGTGAAATGAATTTCATTGGCTATCTTTGCGGCTTATGGAGGAATTATCAGAGCGGTTAAAAACTTACCGGGAGGAGGTCGCTACCAGTGAGCCGCAAAATGCGGATGAGCTTGAAGCCTTTCGCATTCGTTTTTTAGGAAGCAAAGGCCTGGTCAGGGCTTTATTTGCTGAATTGCGCAATGTGCCGAAAGAACAAAAAAAGACTTTTGGCCAGGCATTGAATGATTTTAGGGCTTTTACCGAGGATAAATTTAAAACCGCTAAAGACAAGCTTTCCGATACGCTAACCAATGAAAGCCATTACGCGGATCTTACTTTGCCGGCTGAACCCCAACCGCTCGGCAGCCGTCACCCCGTCAATATTGTACGTAAGCAGATCATCGATATCTTTGGAAGAACCGGATTTGCCATAGCCGAGGGCCCAGAGATGGAAGATGACTGGCACAACTTTACGGCCTTAAATCTGCCTCCCGATCATCCCGCCCGGGATATGCAGGACACCTTCTACTTGCAACGTGATCCCGATAAGGTGCTGCGGACTCATACCTCTTCTGTGCAGGTGCGTGTAATGGAACAAGGAAAACTGCCTATCCGGATAATTTGTCCGGGACGTGTGTACCGCAATGAAACGATTTCAGCCAGAGCACATTGCTTTTTTCATCAGGTGGAAGGATTGTATATTGATGATCAGGTGTCCTTTGCTGATCTTAAACAAACACTTTATTATTTTGTAAAAGAGATGTTTGGCGGTAATACGGACATCCGTTTCAGGCCGTCTTACTTTCCCTTTACCGAACCAAGTGCGGAGATGGACATCAGTTGCCTGATCTGCGGCGGTAAGGGATGTGCGGTGTGTAAGCACACCGGTTGGGTCGAGATCTTGGGCTGTGGAATGGTGCATCCGAAGGTGTTGGAAAACTGCCGTATAGATGCCGAAAAATATACGGGATTTGCTTTTGGAATGGGAATAGAACGCATTGCCATGTTAAAGTACCAGATCAAAGACCTGCGGCTTTTCTCCGAAAATGACGTCCGTTTTCTCCGACAGTTTGCCGGTGCGCATTAAGTTAACGGGTCTTTAGACTATTGTAAAATCTTCATTATATGGTTCTTGTTACAGGCGGTACCGGGTTTTTAGGATCGCACCTTTTGGAACAACTTCTGCAAAGAGGAGAGAAGGTTCGCTGCCTGTTCAGAAAAAAGGAATGGCGGTATCTCCGCCGGGAATTGATCCCCCGGATTCAATGGGTACAAGGGGACATACTGGACGTGGTGAAACTGGAGGATGCCATGCGGGGCATTGAGCAGGTTTATCACTGCGCGGGACTGGTCTCGTTCGATCCGGCAGACCGGAAGCTGTTGTTGAAAACAAATGTGGAAGGAACAGCAAATGTCGTCAACAGTTGCCTTGGCCAGGGGGTCAATAAACTTGTCCATGTAAGCTCTGTTGCTGCAATCGGCCGCGCTAAACTCAAAGCCCCTGTTGACGAAACCTTTAAATGGGAGACCCATCGCAACAACTCGGTATATGCCAAAAGCAAGCATCTCGCCGAAATGGAAGTATGGCGTGGAATAGGGGAGGGCCTTCAGGCGGTTGTTGTTAACCCGTCGATTCTGCTCGGTCCGTCCTTGTACTGGCGGGAGGGATCTCCGAAATTGGTCAAGAACCTGGCCGATGGATTTGCTTACTATACCCCCGGCGTTAACGGGTATGCCGATATAAGAGATGCGGCACAACTCATGATCAGGCTCATGCATGACCCGGTATCCGGAGAACGGTTTATTCTTAATACCGATAACTGGTCTTACAAAAAGCTGTTTACTACAATTAATAAAAACCTTGGAATAACTAAGCCGCTTAAACCGGCAGGTGCTCTGGTTGGAAGCTTGTTGTGGCGTATCGCAAGACTCAATTCCTTTTTTACCGGAAGAAAGCAACTGGTTACACGGGAGACCGTTAGGACGGCTTTTCAAAAAGTATATTACGATAACAGTAAAGTAAGTACCCTGTTCCCTGATTTTTCCTGGACGCCATTGGATGTTACCATTGCGGATACTTGTGGGGCATACCTGGAGCAAAACGGTTTACTTTAACAAAAGAGCAGCCATTGCTCCTGTAACCGCGTTTTTAATTTCTTCGTTTAAGATGGACCGGATCCAGACATATTTTCGTTTGCCGTTTACCTGTACGGCAGCCACCGGAATGCCTTTTAACTGAAATTCATAAGTAAGGGATTCATAACTTTGCACATTGCCGGAACGGCTATTGGCATGAATTTCAACCTCTTCCGAGGAAGAACGCAGCACGCCAATCATCGCGTTTTGTGCAAGCTCTTCATAAGAAGGATTCTTCACGATCAGTTCCCAGTTGTTCAGGTTGTTGACCGTGCTGCCACTGATCCAGGCATAAAAGATCTTTTTGATATCCGCCTGATGAAATGAAGCGGGAAGTGTTTTGTCTTCCAGGGAATTTTTGTCGGTGTAGACCGCCTGAACACTTACCCTGGCTTCGTCATTTTCCGACAACGTAAAATGAAACGGATCTTGTTGCGTGGCAAAGAAAATAATTCGCTGATTGACATCATCTTCTATAGGGGAGGTTGAATAATGCCCAAAAGAAGCCCTTTTAGCCGAAAACAATCCCTTTTTTATCTTTACTTTTTCCCGGTCGCGTTTATTGTATAAGGAGCTGTCCGCGCTTTTATTTAACAAGCCACAGGAGGCTGTCATCCATAAAAAACAAACCGCAGCAATGGCGTAACAGTATTTTTTCATGTTAGAAAAATTTATTCGGCTATAAAACAAAATCCATTCCAATAATTAACTACAGGTCTTTTACCTTTTCCCATATTTCCGGAATGCGTTTCACCCAGGCCAGTTCACGGCGTTTATACCGCGCTTCTTCCGCGGGGTATCCGAAATATATTTTACCTCCTTTTAAGGAGGAAGGAACACCTGTTTGCGCCAGTACAACCGTATTGGATTCAATAAGCAGGTCCTTGGATACACCGACCTGTCCCCACAAGGTTACGTTGTCTTCGATAATCGTTTTACCGCCAATGCCTACTTGTGCAGCGAACAGGCAATTTTTACCTATTTCCGCGCCGTGGCCGATATGCACCATATTGTCCAATTTCGTACCCGCGTTGATAATTGTATCTCCGCTCACACCGCGGTCCACTGTACAGCCCGCGCCGATCTCCACATGATCGTGAATGACCACTCTTCCACAACTCTCCAGTTTGTCGTGAACCAACTCCCGGTCCCCTCTTTTCTTAAAGTAAAAACCATCGGCACCGATAACACTCCCGGCATGAATAATCACATGATCACCAATGACGGCATGATCATATATGGTAACGTTAGGATGAATGATGCAATCATTCCCGATGCGCACTTCTTCACCGATAAAAACGCCCGGTTGAATAACCGTGTTTTCTCCGATTATTGCCGTGCTTGAGATCATTTGTGTGGAAGGCTTAAAAGGATGAAAGTGTTTTACCAGTTTTACATAGCTGCTGAAAGGATCTTCGCTAACCAATAAAATCTTACCTTCCGGACAAGGTATTTCTTTGTCAATGATAATGACGGTAGCGTCGGAATGAAGGCTTTTCTGATAATATTTTTCAAGGTCTACAAATGTTATATCTCCCTGTTTTACTTTATGTATCTCATTGATACCGGTTACCTCAAAGTTAGCGTCACCAATGGTTTCAGCGTTTATAAATTCAGCGATCCATGATACGGTGACGGGATTATTTAATTGCATAAGCATGAGATTTATCGGACAAAGGTAGTATTAAAACATTTTTTACGGCTTGATTTTTGAGAGATAAAGGAAGTATTTTTTGAAGTAAAAAACAACTTTTTCGGAAGGGTTATACACATAAAAAATAAAAATGTGCAAAAAAAAACAAAGATTTTTTTTATTTGTTATAATTTTCTTTTTAATATTGTGAACAGAAACGTTGTTTCTTTACTTACTAACCCATTAAATTTGACAAGAAAGCTCGGTTTTATACCGGGCTTTTTTTCTGTAGTCAACGATATTATCTAAATGGTTTTTAAGGTATTTATTATTAAAATACCTTTGTCTTAATGAAATGGTTACGTTTGTAACGCAAAACAATTAGTCCTATGATTCGATCCATGACAGGCTTTGGCAAAGCAGAGCAGACTTTTTCTGAAATGATCATACGGGTAGAAATCCGTTCGTTAAATGGCAAACAGCTCGACATCAACTTTAAAGCCCCCCCCTTGTTGAAGCCTTTTGAAATTGAGATCAGAAATATTTTGAAACATAAACTTCATCGCGGTTCGCTGGATGTAATCATACAGGTAATGCAAAATGGTACGGCTCGCCCCATGGAAATCAATACTGAGCTGGCCGTTAGTTATTATCAATCAATCAATCAACTGGCTTCAGCACTTTCCTTAGCGCAGAACGATGTCCTCAGCGCGTTACTCAAACTCCCGGATGTCGTGGTTCCTGCTACCGATGAATTATCAGAAGCAGCCTGGAATGCATTGAAGAATGTCTTAAACGAAGCGGCAGATACATTGGACCAGCACCGCCGGAATGAAGGTAAAATTTTAGAAGAGGATTTGCTGCTTCGCGTGCAGCAAATAGAACGGTACCAGGAAGCGATAGAAAAAATAGCGCCGGAGCGTAAGATCAAAATGCGTCAACGCCTGGAAAAGACCTTGGAGGAATGGATGAATAAAGAACAAATAGATCAAAACCGGCTGGAACAGGAACTGATCTTTTATATCGAGAAGTTTGATATCTCTGAAGAGCAAGTTCGTCTGGCTAATCATTGCCGGTATTTTCGAGAAATATTAAAAGAAAGTGATCTTACCAAGGGGAAAAAACTTAATTTTATCTTGCAGGAGATGGGCAGGGAGATCAATACCACGGGTGCCAAGGCAAATGATGCCGGACTGCAACGCTATGTTGTGAAGATGAAAGACGAACTGGAAAAGGCCAAAGAGCAGGTTATGAATGTGTTGTGACTGTTAACAATGGCCAACCCAGAAGCGGTGGCCGTCTTCCTTTAGGAGAAAGGCTGTCGCTTGTTTTAGTTTTGCGTGCACATGCAGTCCATACGGGTACTTTTATGGTTTGACAGGCAAGACTTGGTTGCCCGCATGCAAATGTTATTTACTTTTACGCTTCCTCTTTCGCAGGTGTACCGAAAACCATCTTGTTGGCAGGGCAATGGCTTACTGCTAACGAATGAAAATCGTTTTAAAATGTAAGTGGAAAGGGAGTCCCTTACATCCCGTCGGTTCAGGACCGCGATGGGTTTTACGCTCCGGTAAATAAACAACAACGACTCAACAGCAATGAAAAGAAGAGCCAGTTATTTTTCCATTTTCAGTGTGATCCTGTTAGCCGTCGGACTGTGGCTGTTTTCTACAGGTTGCGTCAGCGAAGGCCGGCGCCAGGTTTATCAGAAAAATACCGCTATTCCCGACCATGAATGGCGTTACGATTTTAAGCCTTCCTTCACTTTTAACATAAAAGATACCGCTGCCCTTTATGATATCTTTATCACTATTCGACATACCAATGCATACCCGTACAGCAATTTGTGGCTGCTGATCTATTCTAATTATGAGGGGGTGAAACCGAAATCGCAAAGAGTGGAACTTCCCCTGGCCGATAAGACCGGAAAATGGCTGGGCAGTGGCATGGGCGATATCTTTGAACACCGTATACCCATTCAACAAGATGCTCGTTTCGATAAAGCAGGCACTTATCATTTTACCCTGGAACAGAATATGCGTATAAATCCATTGCCTCATGTGATGAGCATAGGACTAAGAATAGAAAAAACAAGCCCCTGACACATGTTCAAAAGGAACCTCAAAACAGACAGCACGAAGATGATCACCTTCTTCTATTTCTTCCTGCTGGTCTATACCATTGCCGCCCTGGTATGGTGGGGAATTCTTTTGCACCAACAAAACCAGGAGATCATGCAGTTAAAGATCGAAAAACTGGAACTGAGTCAGGCCGATAACTTTCAATCAGATCTGTACAATAAGAAACAGGCCGAAATCAGGCGCCAAAGTATGATCCGTAACTTTCAGTATATTGGAGAAGGTTGTACTTTTTTACTGATCATTCTGTTAAGCGCCGGTTTTGTTTATCGTGCCATGCGCAGGCAGATCCGGTTTTCCCGGCAACAACAAAACTTTATGCTGGCGGTCACCCATGAACTTAAATCTCCTATTGCCGTTCTGCGTCTGAACCTGGAAACATTATTAAAAAGAAAGCTTTCCGGAGAACAGCAAAGTAACCTCTTAAACAAGACCTTGGCGGAGACAAACAGGCTGAACAGGCTTTCTAACAACATGTTGCTGGCTTCTCGTTTTGAAAGCAGGCAGTATCATTTGATGAAAGAGCCATTAAACCTCTCGGAACTGGTACAAAAGCTAGTCGTCGAAACAAGGGACAGGTCAAAAAAATACACCATCACCGCAGATATTGTCCCCGGTATCAGGGTGGAGGGAGATGCCCTTATGCTGCAGATCGTGTGCAGCAATATGTTGGAAAATGCGCAAAAATATGCGCCGGACGGAAGTGCGATACGGATCAATCTGCGGTCACAGCACAAGGCTGCCGTCTTGCAGTTCAAAGATGAAGGCGAAGGAATCCCGGATGCGGAAAAAAGTAAGATCTTCAACCGTTTTTATCGCATCGGCAATGAGAACACCCGAAGGTCACAGGGAACCGGACTTGGACTGTTCCTGACAAAAAAGATCGTTTTGCAACACGGCGGACAAATTATTGTTAAGAATAACGTTCCTAAAGGCAGTATTTTTGAAATTACATTGCCGCAATCAGGAAAATAGCACCAAATCAAAAATGAAAAATTATGAAGTTACCGCAGGAAAAGGAGGCGTCAATTTTGCTTGTAGAAGATGAAGAGAACCTCCAGGAAGCCTTAAAGCTGAACCTGGAACTGGAAAATTATGAAGTGCAGGCCGTGCCCAACGGACTGGATGCTTTAAAGGCCATCGAACAGGCTTACTATGATTTGATCATACTCGATGTGATGTTGCCGGGCATGGACGGTATCACCGTGTGCGAGCATATCCGTATGCAAAATATAGACGTTCCTATTTTGTTTTTAAGTGCGAGAAATACGCCTGAAGACCGTATCCGCGGACTGAAGAAGGGAGGTGATGACTACATCACCAAGCCTTTTGATTTGGAAGAGTTGTTGTTGCGGGTAGAGATTCTGATCACAAAAAACCGAAAGATTCACAGTGAAAAGGCGCTGCCGGAACAATATCACTTCGGACCTTACCAAATTGACTTCGCCGCGCAGGAATGTATTGGTAAAGGAGGAAAAAAGTATCCCCTCAGCAAAAAAGAAACCATGCTGCTGCGGTTGTTGATTGAAAATAAAGGAAAAGTTGTGCCTCGCGAGAAGATATTACAGGTGGTCTGGGGCTATAACGTTTATCCCAATACGCGGACCATTGATAATTTCATGCTGAACCTGCGGAAATATTTTGAGGAAGACACGCGCAAACCGGTATACTTTCACTCCATAAGGGGCGTGGGATATAAGTTTACCGGATAAGTTTATCGCACAGCAGGAATATCGGTTTTGCTTTTGCTTGCTTTGCTTTCAGCGCCATCCGTATTGTAATTGTTGTGCCGTGGAATAAATTGAATGTCGTGCGCTTCGGCTTTTGTTTTTTTACCTGTTGCTGCTTACCTTCCGGTTAGGAAGATAATAGCACAATAAACCGGTCAACCATAACGCTATTTAAAGATTGTCGTTTTGCCCCAGGGTTGTGTCGAAAATTCAGCGTAAAAGGCCAAAGCGCCAACGGGTTGTTTTTTGCCCGGCTTTGTTGGATACCGCAGACTTTTTGGTCCCGACATACGGATGATGGTGGCCGCCAGCGCGCTATCTTCCCCTGTTTGAACGGGTCCGCTTCAGTTTGCCTAAATTTTAGCGGGCGCAAACCGTAGGAGTTAATTCCAATGTTGTCTTTGCCCGGTTTAGTTCAGTGCAGTTCTTCTTCTTCCGGTACCGCTTCGATATGATTTTCTTTGGTGAAATTGCACCAATAACAATCGGCTTGGCCACAGCCCGTATAGAATTCATGGTTCTGAATTTTAGCCCAACTGTCTTTGATCTGTTCCATAACAAGAGCGGTGTCTTCCGGATGAACATCAATGCGTATCTTCCTGTATTTTTTGTCCTTATCCGGCTCCACAAAATCGAATTCAGTACTTACCACTTTCCAGTCTTTCTGGTGGTAATGATCCAGCAATATTTTATAAAAAACAGCCTGGCGCCAGTAATTTCCTCCCAGCGGATTTTTATCATCCGGTGCTTTAAGCTTCTCTCTGGTTAGCGGGCTGTCCACTTTTCCTGTTTTGTAATCGACTACATTGACCAGGTTCCCATTGAACTCCAGTTTATCCATCGCACCTTTCAACGGGATACCGGCCACAACGATATTGTTAAAGCGGCGTTCTACGCTGATGACCTTGTTCCATTTGTTGATATAAAAATCATAATAATCCCGGAGGATGATATCTCCTTGTTCCGAACGGCGTTCAAAGGCTTCTTTGGTGAAATTTTGACGATTACGATTCATATAATAATGAAAACGTTGCAACATGACGTCTACGGGCGGAAAACTTTCCTTGTCGTCGTCCTGCATCGTCCGGAAAAACTTTTCCAAGGCATAATGGACTGCGGAACCGAATTCAGTGGCCTCCGATTTTCCGGATGGCACCCGGATGAGACTGTTGTAATAAAATTTGATGGGGCATTCCAGGTAGTTGTTTAATGCTGTGACGTTCATCGAAAAATGGTTGAGCAGTCCGTCGATGAATTCTTTTTCCACCACCTGCATTTGCGGTTGCTTTGTTTCGGTGAAGTTGAGCGCGGCAAAATTGACCAGCTGGGTGTCCGTCAGCGTACAATTGTCTTCCGGCAATGTGATACTGTCTTTAATTTCGGCCGTAAAAGCGGAAGGATGCAGCGGTTTGCCGTCGTTGGAGGTTTCGGGCCAGGAGATAAAAAGGTTTTTCGCCGCGCGCGTAAGTGCGACAAAAAACGAGCGCCTTTCCTCCTCGTGATTTTTGTCTTCCCCGGAAGTTTCCATCAGGTTATCAGGAAATTTATACCCTTTGTTCGGGCTGCCCATCTGTTCCCAATTGCCGGCCTCACAACCCGCCAGAAATACGACCTCATACTCCAGTCCTTTCGAGCCGTGAGTGGTCAGCAGGTGTACCCCGTTTTCCGTTTCCATGGACCGGTTGATCATCAAGGCCAGCCCATTATTGCGCATTAACCGGATGGTCTTCATCAGGCCGCTGAGCGTAAGGTCCGGCTGGCGTCTTGTTTCGGTCTTTACGAAGTCGAAGAAAGAGGTAAGCAGTTGCATATACCATACCTTTTGCGGACTGCTTAAGGCGGCTGTCAGAAAGCCGTTTTCCCTGATGATAATTTCCACCAGTTCGGGCAAAGGTTTATTAATCGCATCTGAGATACGCTGCTCGATCAGCGCGGCCGTTTTCAGGATGGCCTCATGCGGATGGTCGAATAAGGTGGGGTTCCGGGTGTCCAGCCAGTCCTGCAGGTAGGCCCGCAGTGATTTTTTCCCCTCTCCTTTCATACGGGTCACCCGGGCCATTATTTTGGCGATCTCATGCGAGGGGACCTGATAAAAATCGTAGTGCAGCATTTCAAATAACAAGTAATCGCCGCTATAGGAAATATCGGTTTCGTAGGCCACATATTCCAGGAAGGTAAGCAACTTTTTAATAAAGGGTTCGTTCAGTACGTCCTGCTTTTTTTTGATATAAAAAGGAATGCCTTTGGCCTGAAGGTAGCGGCTTAGTTCTTCGCCATATTTATTTTTCCGGTAGATCACGGCTATTTTTTCCGGTGCTGTGTTTTCCTTGTTTATCAGCGCTTCAATGGCGTAGGTGATGCCGGCCATCTCGGTAAAAGGGTTCTGGTAGGACTGAAAGCGCGGAAGGATGGTTAGCGCTTTTAATACGGGGTTGCCGGCGGTCAGGCTTTTTTTAAGGTCAGGCAGCTGGTTGACCAGCCGCTCCCGGTTGTGTTGTATTACCGCCTGGGAAACGTCCAGAATAGGTTGCACGGAGCGATAGTTTTCCGTCAATACGATCGTCTTCAAATGGTTGACATAGCGGTTCGCGAAATCCAGCATGTTTTTTACATTGGCTCCCTGGAAGCGGAAAATAGACTGATCGTCATCGCCTACCACAAAGATATTGGGTTGGTCGTCGTCTCCGCACAGGTACTGCAGCAATTCATTCTGCGAGCCGCTGGTGTCCTGGTATTCGTCCACCAGGATATATTGAAACTGTTCGCGGTAGGTGGCCACCAGGTCGGGATATGCCGCAAAGGCATCGATCACCCAGTTGATCATATCCGCGAAATCATACCGGCCTTTTTCGGCCATCAGCGCCTGATAACGGGGGAAAGTTTCCACAGCGGCCTTGGTTTTTTCCATCCGCTTGGTCTCTTTCTCCAGGTCTTTTGTCTTGAGGTCTCCTTTGGCATAAGCGCCTTTTCTAGCGCGTTTATACCGGTATTCCTCCCGGTTGGGAAGATCTGCGATATAAGTGTCGATATGCGCAAGAAGAAACCCGGGAGACCAGCGTTCCCGCTTCATGGTTTCATACAGGCCGATGAGGTTCTTTATTTCATAATCCACATTTCCGCTGTAACGCTTGAGCACATTGTTCTTGGGTAATTCAACGGTTATCTG
This sequence comes from uncultured Chitinophagaceae bacterium, assembly GCA_964424665.1. GTDB lineage: Bacteria > Bacteroidota > Bacteroidia > Chitinophagales > Chitinophagaceae > FW021-bin31. Next base: position 10,755 of record CAYRJM010000033.1, on the reverse strand, counting down.
CTTGACGATTTCCAGCTTCTCCAGGTCTGAAACCGGTTCCAGTTCGTTTTTTTCGAACAAGTACAAATGTTCCTGGATCACATCATTACAAAAGGCGTGAAAGGTGTTGATGCGCACCTGGTAGGCGTCCGAACCAATAAACTGTTGCAGCCGCTTCCGCATGGCCACCGTTCCCGCCTCCGTGTATGTCAGGCAGAGTATGTTGTTGGCCTGGGTGTCGGTTTGTTGAAGAATGTTGCCGATGCGCGCAGCTAATATCTGGGTTTTGCCGGTTCCCGGCCCGGCGATCACCATAACAGGGCCTTGGATCTGTTGCACGGCCTTCAGTTGAGGTCCGTTTAACTGCATGATGGCTTTTTCGAAGTTTTCAGCGAGTCGCTCGCGGTTGCTATTCATGCCTCAAATGTACTGCAAAAGAATGCAATGTATTTGCACCCGGCCATGCAATAACGCTTATCTTTGCAAAAAATCCATCGACATGAAGAAATTCGTTCCATTCTATTGCCTGTGTCTGCTTTCGGTTATGCTTTTTTCCTGTTCAGAAAAAAGACTGCATCAACACAAAGCATGGAAAGATTTTTTTTCACACAACGGGGTGGAAGGATGTCTGATGTTACATGATTATTATGGGGGGACATTCGATGTGTATGGCCTGGGGGCGTTACAAAACCGGGTGCCGCCTGCCGAGACTTTTCATATTATGATTGCATTGGCCGGATTGGAAACGGGGGTGATTACCGATACCAACATGGTCATCGCTGATTCGTCGGCGGGAGAAGCGTTATCCGGCATCACTATGGCGGAAGCCTTCAGAAGCGGCAACACCGCTTATTTTCAGTGGGTAGCCCAAAAAATAGGCCCGGGACGAATGAAATACTGGATCGATTCTACGTATTACGGCAACCTGGTGATGAGCAACGACATGTCCACTTTTTGGATGGATAACACCCTCAAAATTTCCCCCGATGAGCAAGTGGGCCTCCTGGAGAAGTTATACCAGGGGAATCTGGCGTTCCAGTCCCGCAGCCAAAAGCTGGTTAAAGGATTGCTGATCAGAAGTATCTCCAACGACGATACGCTTTATTATCAACAAGGAACCGGGCAACTGAAGGATAAGAAGATCGGCTGGCTGATCGGGTGGCTGATGAAAAAAGACGAACCCTATTTTTTTGTTATCAAAACCGTTGCCCCGGAGCGCCAGTCCGACCTGTACCTGAAGGATTTGAATATCCTCTATAAAGTACTGGAAGCCAAAGGACTGGTCACCAAAACCGGAGGAGCGGATTAGCGGAACATGCCGGGGCTTTATATACATATTCCGTTTTGCAGGCAGGCTTGTATTTATTGCAATTTTCATTTTTCTACTGCCTTAAAAAATAAAGCGCCGCTGTTGGCTGCGCTGGCCCGGGAAATGGAACTGCAACAAGACTATTTTCCGGAAAAAAAGGGCTTGGATACGCTTTATTTCGGTGGAGGAACCCCGAGCCTGCTTTCCGCCGCGGAAATAAGAAAACTACTGGTCCGCGCCGATGAGTTATTTACGATAAACAGCCATGCGGAAATCACCTTGGAAGGCAATCCCGACGACCTGAGCCCGCAGAAATTGCGCGCATTGAAATCTGCCGGCATCAATCGGCTCAGCATCGGGGTACAATCTTTTTTCGATAAAGACCTGCGATGGATGAATCGCGCGCATGATGGCCGGCAGGCAGCGCAATGCCTGCAGGAAGCCTATGCAGCCGGCTTTGACAACTTTTCTGCAGACCTGATCTTTGGCATCCCGGGGCTTACCGACCGGCGGTGGGGGGAGAATATCGCTCAAATGCTTGACTTTAAGGTGCCGCATCTTTCCTGCTACGCTTTGACCCTCGAGCCGCGGACCGCCCTGGCCCACCTGATCAGCACAAATAAAATCCCCCCCCTGGAGGAAGAACAAGCCGCGCGACAGTTTGAAATACTGATGGAAAGGCTGGCGAAAGCCGGGTATGAACAATATGAAATTTCCAATTTTTCAAAACCGGGCTACCGGGCGCGTCACAACAGCAGTTACTGGAAGAGGGTTCCCTACCTGGGAATAGGTCCCGCCGCCCATTCTTTCCGCCCGCAGGAGCGGCAATGGAACGTCGCCAACAATGCCAGGTATATAAAAAGTATCCGGAGCGGCGTCCTGCCTTATGAAAAAGAAATACTCAGTGAGGACATGCAGTGGAATGAATACATGATGACGGCTTTGCGTACAGCAGAAGGCTGTGACCGCCAATACATCATCGCTCATTTTGGCCAGGAAAGGCATGACTGGCTGATTCAGCAATGCCAGCCCTTTATCAGGGCCCTTCAAGTGCAATTAACTACTAACCGGATCAGGCTTACCCCCAAAGGAAAACTGTTTGCTGACGGAATAGCTGCAGCGTTGTTTTTATGAACGGCATCGCTTTATCCCGTCTCTTGCCGTGCTTTCGTAAAGAGCAAAGGCAACCGGACACAGCTGCTTTCCGTGGTTTACAAATACTTTTCTCCTTTATGCCGTTTGATGTCCGCTACATAGTCCCTGATCTGTTGCTCCCGGTCTTTGCTGCAGATCAGTAAAACGTCTTTGGTATCGACCACTATAAAGTTATCCAGTCCCTGCAATACCACCAGTTTTTCGTTGGGTGCTTTTACCATACAGCGTGTAGCATCGACTATGCGAACATTTTTACCGCTCACCGCATTACTCAGGTAATCTTTGTCCATGTTGTCATACGCGGAGTTCCAGGTGCCCAGATCACTCCATCCGAAATTAGCCGGCTTTACAAACACATTGTCTGCTTTCTCCATCACGGCGTAATCTATCGAAATGTTCACGCACTGGGAGTAGACGAATTCCATGGCGTCGGCCTCTTCTTCCGTATTTAATTTGTCATGTGCCTGCTCAAAAACTTCGCTCAGTTCAGGCTGGTATTGCCGGAAGGCCTCTACGATGGTCTGTACATGCCATAAGAAGATACCGGCGTTCCAGAGGAAATCCCCGCTTTTCAGAAAAGTAGAAGCCAATTCCTCATTGGGTTTCTCCGTAAAAGTTTTTACTTTATAGATCTGGTCAGCGCAGGGGTTGGTGTCAAACTGAATATATCCATACCCCGTATCCGGGCGGCTGGGTTTGATGCCGAGGGTGAGCAACGCAGGTTCTTTCTCAACAAATTGCAGTCCGTTCAGGCATATCTTTGAAAAAAGTTCCTGATCTAAAATCAGGTGGTCTGCAGGGCTGCAAATCATCCGCGCCTCGGGGTCTTTTTTCTGAATCTTATAGGCGGTGTAGGCGATACAGGGAGCTGTGTTTTTCCGGGAGGGCTCGGCCACGATATTGGCCATAGGCAGGCCCGGTAAATGTTCGCGGACCTTGTCGATGTATTTTTTATGGGTGACCACGTAAATATTCTCGTTGGGGATAAACTTTTTAAACCGCTCATAGGTCCACTGGATCAGGGATTTGCCGGTGTTTAAAATGTCGAGAAATTGTTTAGGATGATTGTTGCGGCTCTCCGGCCAGAAGCGGCTTCCGATCCCTCCGGCCATGATGACAGCGTATTGATGTTGATTCATACGTAGCATTTTTTTGTTGATTTTTACAACAGGCCTTCTTTAAGCAGGTCATGTAAATGAACGACTCCTTCGTAGTGCCCGTTTTGGGTAATGATCAATTGGGTAATATCTTTTTGGCGCATCTGTGTAAGTGCATCTACTGCCAGTTCATCAGGGTTGATCGTCTGTGGCTCCGGATGCATCACATCTTTTGCGGTCAGGTGCTCCCAGTCGGGGTGTTTTTTCAGCATCCTTCGCAGATCACCGTCGGTGATGATCCCCGCTACATGCCCGTTTTCGTCTAACACTGCCGTCATGCCCAGACGTTTAGCGGTTATTTCCAGGATAACTTCCGTCATGGAGGTAGCGGGCGTGACAGCGGGCTTCTCATTTCTGACCGCCAGGTCGGCGACCTGCAGGTACAGCTTTTTTCCCAGGGAGCCTCCCGGGTGAAATTTAGCGAAATCGGCGGGGGTGAATCCTTTCAGCAGCATCAGGCTGGTTGCCAGCGCATCGCCCATCGCCAGTTGCGCTGTTGTGCTGGCGGTAGGCGCCAGGTTGTTCGGACAGGCTTCCTTATCTACCGTGGTATCCAGGACATAGTCGGCCTGCAGGGACAGGTATGACGGTATCTGGCCCGCCAGGGCTATTAATGGGTTTTTATAGTGCTTGATCAGCGGTATGAGCACCCTTATTTCGGGCGATTCGCCGCTTTTGGAAAGACAAAGTATCACATCTTCTTCGCGGATCATCCCCAGGTCACCATGCACCGCGTCAGCGGCATGCATAAAAAGGGAAGGGGTGCCGGTGGAATTAAAGGTAGCGACGATCTTTTGGGCGATAATGGCGCTTTTCCCGATGCCGGTGACCACGATCCTCCCGTGGGACGCCGCCATCAGCTGGACAACCCGGACGAAATCATCGGAGAGTGCGGCGGCCAGCTTCGCCAACGCTTTCGATTCGTTCAGCAGCGTATCTCTGGCGTTTGTCAGGATCTGAACAGGAGAAATCGTTTTATCGGGGGCCATAGTCTGCGGTGCAATTACAAAAATGAATGCGTTTTTCTGTCAGCTCAATAAAGTTAGGGCCTGACGGCTAAATTTTTGTAAAGATAGGGAATATGTTAAAAATACCGTCAGAAGGACAGGTATTCAGTAAAGTTTCGTAATTTCGTGGGCATTAGGTTTGTATAAACTAATAATTTAATGTGTAATCATTTTAAATGAGGGAAAAATCCATTGGAAATGGAAGAAGTTGTAAACGTAAAATTAAAAGAGGCACTACAGGACAATTTTGGCTTTGACAAATTCAAGGGGAATCAGGAAAAGATAATTAGAAACGTTCTGGAGGGCAAAGACACTTTTGTGATCATGCCCACCGGTGGCGGAAAATCGTTGTGCTACCAGTTGCCTGCCCTTATGAGCGGGGGATGTGCGTTAATCGTGTCTCCGCTGATCGCGTTAATGAAGAATCAGGTGGATTTGCTCCGGTCCTACAGCAGCAAGGATAACGTCGCCCATTTCTTAAATTCTACCCTCAGCAAAACGCAGATCAGAAAAGTACGGGAAGACCTGGAGGCCGGGGATACCAAACTGCTTTATGTGGCTCCCGAAACGCTGACCAAACAGGACAACCTGGATTATTTTAAAGAACTGCCCATTTCTTTTGTAGCCGTAGACGAAGCCCATTGTATTTCCGAGTGGGGGCATGATTTTCGTCCGGAATACAGGCGGTTGCGGGAAATGATAGACATCATCAACATAGAGCTTCCTATTATTGCGCTTACAGCTACTGCTACGCCCAAGGTGCAAAGTGATATTGTCAAGAACCTGGGATTGAAGAATCCCAAAATATTTATTTCTTCCTTTAACCGGCCCAATCTGTACTATGAAGTACGGCCCAAGAAAAATAAGGACCATGCCATTCGTGAAATAGTCAAGTTTATTCAGCAGAAAGGCTCCCAAAGCGGAATTATTTATACGTTAAACCGGAAGACCACCGAAGAGATCGCGGGGATGTTGCGGGCCAACGGTATTCGCTCCGTGGCTTACCATGCGGGGCTGGATCCGTCCACCCGCTCAAAACGGCAGGACCAGTTTCTCAATGAAGATATTGAAGTTATTGTGGCTACCATCGCTTTTGGCATGGGGATCGATAAGCCGGATGTGCGATTTGTAATACATTTTAATATTCCCAAGAGCCTGGAAAATTATTACCAGGAAACCGGCCGTGCCGGCAGAGACGGACTGGAAGGGCATTGCCTTTGTTTTTATTCGCACAAAGACATTCAAAAGCTGGAACACCTCATGCGGGATAAGACGCTGAGTGAGCGTGAAATGGGAGCCCAACTTATCAATGAAACGGTCGCCTATGCGGAGAGCGCCGTTTGCCGGCGTAAATTGTTGTTGCATTATTTCGGGGAAGACTACCCCAAGGACAACTGTGGAATTTGTGACAACTGTCGCCATCCCAAGGAAAAAATTGAGGTAAAGCGCCGCGCCATCAAGGTATTACAAACCATTGAGGCGCTCAATGAACGCTTTCCGATTGACTATACCGTCAATATCATCTCCGGCAAGAACACACCGCAGATCACCACATTCCGCCACGACAAGCTAAAAGTCTTTGGAATAGGCAGTGAGGAAAATCCGCATTTCTGGAATTCGCTGATCCGTCAGATGATGCTTGAGCATCTGGTGGAAAAAGACATCGAAGAATACGGGCTTTTGAAGATTACCGATAAAGGGCGCAAGTTTTTGAAAAAACCTTATCCCTTTAAAATGGTACTCAATCACCAGTTTGAGCAGGAAAGCGCAGACGGTGAGGAAGAGCATGGCGGAACCGCGGCCGCAGACCCGGCGTTGTTTTCCATGCTTAAAGATCTTCGAAAGGAGGTAGCGAAGAAGAAAAACCTTCCGCCTTTTGTCATTTTTTTGGAAAACTCCCTGGAGGATATGGCTACGCACTACCCGACTACTTCGGAGGAACTGGAGAAAATCCAGGGCGTCAGTAAAGGGAAAGCCTTGCGGTATGGCCGGAAATTTATCGAACTGATCAGCAAATATGTGGAAGAAAACGATATCGATAAGCCCGAAGACTTCGTTATCAAAAGTGTAGTCAACAAAAGCGGACTGAAAGTATTCATCATTCAGAATATCGATAAACGTATCCCACTGGAAACCATCGCCCGCAACAAAGGAATTACCATTCCCGAGCTTTTGGATGAAATGGAGTCCATTGTAGCAAGCGGCACCAAATTAAACCTGGACTATTGTATCGATGAAGAACTGGATGATGAAGCCCAGGAAGACATCATTGATTACTTCAAGGGTTGTGAAACTTCCAGCCTGGAAGCCGCGGAAAAAGAACTGGAAGACGGCGGATACACGATTGAACAACTCAAACTGATGCGCATTAAGTTTATTAGCGAATTTGGGAACTGATAACTTTTGTAACTGATATACGGAACACAGTATAACCTTCCACGGAATGAAGTATTTCTATGGCATCTTTATTGCTAGGAAACAAGAGTATGGATTGAATCTCCTGTTTTTTTAATAATAAGAATCGCTTTAATAAAACACATTATACTGCATATGAAAATTGACGCTATCTTTACCTTACTCATTTGTTTTTGTTTGTTTTCCTGCAACAAATCTACCCCCACCCAACCTTCTGATCCTGATACTGCCGATAGTAGTGAATATACGGACAACACACCGGGAACCTTTGTTTTTACCGCTCGTGGAGAAAAAGCGGACTGTTCAGGGATTAGCGAAGACGGCGCTTATCAGAATGACGCTGCTTTTGTTCATGATTTTCACGGCGTCAATTATCTGACTATTACCGGAAATGACTACAGCGCTCCCAAGATGCATGAAAATTCGATAAAAATCGACGTAGTTCTTCAGGGAGAACTCGCGGAAGGTTCCTATACTTTTGTAACTCCCGATGTGATAGCCGACTGTTTTGGCGAAGATGGTTCGGGCGGCGATAAGATATGCCAGGGTGTCGTCGGACCAAATGCAGATATTTATAAGGATGAGGGCGCATTGGAAAAAGTATTGGAATCTGTTTCCGGCACACTGCAAATTACTAAAGTCTCTATAGGAGAATACGATACCTTTGGCTTTGCAGAAGGAAAAATATCGGGTAGTTTTTCTTTTAGCGGTACAGAACTGGCGCAATTTGGCCAACATCCGGGAACTTGTACCGGATATTTTAAAGCTGTTCCGTTATTAGTGACAAAATAAGAAAGCTCCGGCGCAGGCGGGTTCAATAGCCAAATGAAACAACACTTATTCATACTGATCTTTCTATTCTTTTCGACTGATCTTTTTTCTCAAAAACTGACGAATGAGCAAATAGAAAATCACCTGGTTAAGTTGTATGAAAAAATTCTTTCCTTCCCTTATGGCGGTATGAGACATACCTATGATTCCATTAAATATTACGACCGCCTGTTTCAGGAAAAACTCGCCTATTACACTTCTCACTTTCCCTCCTCCCTTTCCTATCCTTTTAATCAGTTGGATCAAAATAATTATATTTCTATCGCTACTTCAAAAGACGGAAAGTTAAGAATTTACAGTTGGGATACCTGGGATGGTGGAACTATGCATAGCACGATGAACCTGCTTCAGTTTAAAATCGAAATCTGCGGGAGAAAAAAATAGACCTTGACACTAAAAAAGAGAATCAGTAAATGAAGAATAAAAGAAGCAATTTTATTTCAAAAGTATTGCTGGTTTGTTTGGTATTCATACCGTTTACCGGTTTTTCGCAAATAAAGTCCTTTCAATTTCCACAAATTGCCCGGGAAGGAAACGACATCACTGATTTTATACCGGAAAGCTGGGAAATAAAAGATTCTGTACAGGCAGATTTTAATGAAGATAAGAGTTCTGATCTTGCGATGGTGGTTGAATCAAAACAATCTTTAAACACAAACTCCAATAGTTTTTATCCTAAAATGCTCATTATTCTTTTTGCAAAACCAGATAAATCCTGGCAATTATCTGCCATTGCCACCCAATTATTTGATACTACCGGAGAGGATCCCTTTGTTCCTCATCCTTATCAGGGGTTAGTTGTTAGAAGGAATACACTTGGTGTACAATTCGCCTATGGGGGTACCGTGGTTGATAACAGAACCTATTATTTCAGGTTTCAAAATAAGGGTTGGTACCTGATTGGCATGGACAATGAACAAATTGATAAACACAAGACGTTTGGAGTATATTTAATGAAGGCGAAGTCTGTCAATTTTATTACCGGAAAAGAAACCGTAAAAAGATATTATCCCAAAGATAAAAAATATACATCAAGTATTATTAACCAGTCTCCTAAACCTTTAGTTGAGTTAACCGAATTTGGCGATAATGGATTGCCGTATCAAAAGGTGATGACAAACGCAACAGGCTATATCAATCCTACAGGAACCTATAAATGGAAATATATGGGCCCACATTCGAGCGGATACCCGGGCCATATTCAGGTGAAGTTGCTCGACAAGCATCGCATCCTCCTGCATTTAAATGTCAGTAGGGGGGCGCCAAGTTATAATTCCGGGTCCGCATTTGATACACTAACTTATCGCCACAGTCAGGCGGTTTATAGAACCCGGTTCGACGCCAGTTGTAAAATCACTTTCAGATTTACAAACAAAGGCGTACATGTAAATGAGAAAGCGGATGATTACAACCACGGCTGTGGATTCGGACACGGGGTATATACCGGCGGATATTTCGAAAAAATATCTTCCAAAGTGCCGACTTTTATAAATTATTCCACAGGGCGGAAAATTAATCTTCAGCCGTGAGCAGTTTTTGGACTCCCCCCATGATTATTTTGCGTCATCAAATAATGATAACGCAATATGTTCAAATTTTCCACTGCATGTTTGGGTATCCCGGTTGCCGGAATCTCCTTTTGCTGCTTTAAATGTAAAAGTTCCTGAAATAGTGCCTTCTGTGTATGCTCCCCTGTTTCCAAAGGACTCATCTTCATTATAGTGTTTTCCCAGGGTAATGTCGGTGATGGTCAGCGACCCGCCTCCTATAGCACTGATGTTGTTCTTGAGAGGTGCCTTGTAATCTACAATATAGCCTGTGGCTGCCACCGGAAAATCATCTTTGCCCACGCCATAATGACCATCATTTAACAGGCTATCTCTAATGATGGAATAGGTACCTTTTTTCAATTTTCCGGTAGTAAGCATTTTCAAAGTAATCTTTATGGAGGCGTCTTTTGTGCTGGTTACAATGCCGGTGATTTTAAGCACTCTTATATCTTTTCGATCATAATAGGCTGGTCCCGGGTCTTTAAAACTTGCGCCACTTCCCATTAAAGAACAGGTGAATTCTTCTCCGCCGGAGGAAAAAGAAATACCGATCTCTGAAGTCTGGTTACTTTGTTCAGGTTCGTTGTTTTGCGCTGTTTTGCTGTTCTGTTCTTGGTTATCATTCTTTTTATCGGAAGATCCTGATTGGCCCGAACAGGCAGCAAAAAGTCCCAAAGATAGAAAAATACATGTGAGTTTGAAGAAATTATTTTTAATGGATATTTTCATAAGATAGATTTTAGCGGGATTCCGCTCCCTGACAATCAAATAAGATTTATTGTAAAGTTACTTTGTTATGAAAGAAATCCCAAAACGAGGTACTGGAGGTTCGGCTCTTTTATGTTTGACAAAATTTACCGGTTTAATACCGGGAACCCGGTAAAAAAGCATGGTTTCTGTGGATCATAATAAGCATAAAGCCCAGGGCAAAAGGCTAAAAGCCGCTTTTTACGCAACTATTGCATGGAACATTACTCCATCACCCCTCGCCTTGCCAATCTGTCAGTCATAGCCTGAATGGCACAAACTTTGAAAATATCAGGAAAAAAAAGAAACCATGGCGCAAAAAGGGACGATCAATGTAGAAACAGGAAATATTTTTCCCATTATCAAGAAGTTTTTATACTCCGATCATGAAATTTTTCTTCGTGAACTGATCAGCAACGCGGTAGATGCTACACAAAAACTAAAAACACTTGCCGGTGTCGGAGAATTTAAAGGAGAGCTTGGGGAATTGCGCATTGACGTAAAGCTGGATGAGGAAAAGAAGACCATCACCATCTCCGATCGTGGGGTGGGTATGACCGAAGAAGAGGTAGGGAAATACATTAATGAAGTGGCTTTTTCCGGTG
>CAYRJM010000032.1:0-34416 GCA_964424665.1 uncultured Chitinophagaceae bacterium | reverse complement strand
CCTATATCGAACATACACTCATGGCTAAAGTAGAAGCCATGAATGAGGGAAGTACAAAAAAATCAGTGATTAAAACCTGGAGCAGACGTTCTACTATTTCTCCTGAATTTGTCGGCCATACTTTTGCCGTTCATAATGGAAATAAGTTTATTCCTGTTTACATAACAGAATTTATGGTAGGGCATAAGTTGGGCGAGTTCGCACCGACAAGGAACTTCAGAGGCCACGCAAATAAAAAATAAGGTTTAACCCTAAAGCTATTTAACAATATAAACATGGAAGCTGTAGCAAAACTTAGAAATAATCCGACGTCAACGAGAAAAATGCGTTTGTTGGCTGATCTGATCAGAGGAATGGAAGTAGAAAAGGCGCTCAATGTATTGAAGTTTCACACAAAACATTCCAGCTGGCCTTTAGAGAAGTTATTGCTTTCTGCCGTTAACAACTGGGAACAGATCAATCAGGGACAACGGGTAGAGGATGCGGATCTTTATGTAAAAACCATCTTTGTTGATGGTGGGACGATGTTGAAAAGATTGCGCCCGGCTCCACAGGGCCGCGCTTATCGTATTCGTAAGCGCAGTAATCATGTAACCATTGTTGTAGATGCTAAGAATTTACCGGAGTTACAGGAAGAAATGGTTTCCCCGGAAACAGAAAAAGAAGAAAACTAAAAAATTAACAGATAAGCACTAAAAGCGAAACATGGGTCAAAAAACAAATCCGATAGGAAATCGCCTTGGAATCATCCGTGGATGGGATTCAAACTGGTATGGCAACAAAAGTGATTTTGCGCCAAAACTGATTGAGGATGATAAGATCCGTACCTATCTTGATGCGCGTATCAATAAAGGAGGAATAGCCCGCATTGTAATCGAGCGTACTTTAAACAAATTGATCGTTACTATTCATACTTCCAAACCCGGAATTATCATTGGGAAAGGAGGATCGGAAGTAGATCGGATAAAAGAAGAGCTTAAAGCATTGACGCACAAAGAGGATGTTCAGATCAACATTCTGGAGATCCGCCGGCCGGAGATCGATGCTAATATCGTAGGAGAGAACATCGCCCGTCAGATCGAAAGCCGTATTAATTATAAAAGGGCGATTCGCATGGCTATCGCTACTGCGCTGCGCATGGGTGCCGAAGGCATCAAAGTGAAAGTAAGCGGTCGTCTCGGAGGCGCGGAAATTGCCCGTAAGGAAGAAATGAAGCAGGGTAGAACGCCATTGCATACTTTCAGAATGGATATTGATTACTGTGAAACCGCCGCACAGACGGTATACGGAAAAATCGGTATCAAAGTTTGGATTTGTAAAGGAGAAGTTCTGGGCAAAAGAGACCTGAATCCGAATATTGTTGCCGGTGGAGGAAAACGTGACCGCGGTCATGACCGCAGAGGCGGCGGAAGAAGAGGCGGCAGAAGGTAATTTCCCCTAGTCTGAATAGAATAATAAGAAGCGTAACTGCTGGATAAATTTAGAAATCATGTTACAACCGAAAAAAACGAAACACCGGAAAGCCCACAAAGGCCGTATACGAGGAGAAGCACAGCGAGGTTCGACTATCGCGTTTGGATCTTTTGGCCTGAAGGCGATGGAACCCAAATGGATAACAGATCGTCAGATTGAAGCTTCCCGTGTTGCGCTCACCCGTCATATGAAACGTGAAGGTGGCGTATGGATCAGAATTTTCCCGGATAAACCGATTACCAAAAAGCCGGCCGAAGTACGGATGGGTAAAGGTAAAGGTAGTCCTGATCATTGGGCTGCCGTGGTAAAGCCTGGCCGGATCTTGTTTGAAATCGACGGGGTGCCTTTGGAAACTGCCCGTCAGGCATTGAAACTGGCTGCTTCCAAATTGCCTATCAAGACTAAGTTCATCATCCGGAGAGATTATGATTTCAATAGTTAAGGCGTAGAAAAACAGTACAATCAGAAATAACAAATTATAAACCATGGCTCAGGACAAATTAGAACTGCATACGCTAAGTGATCATGATCTTAGTTCCAGGATCGCAGAAGAGCAATTGAGGTTAAAAAAATTAAAATTTAGTCACGCCGTTACTCCGGTAGAAAATCCATTGACCATCCGGTCGCTGAGAAGGAGCATAGCGCGATTGAAAACCGAACAGCGTAAAAGAGAACTAGAAACAAAGGCTGAATAATAGTGCTATAAACCGTTTTATGATATCCGTAGATCAGGATAAATTTTAACATCATGACCGAAGAAAGAAATTTAAGAAAAACCAGGATCGGTATTGTCACAAGTGATAAAATGGACAAGTCCATCGTAGTTACTGTTCACCGGAGGCTGCGCCATCCGCTTTATGGTAAGTTTGTAAAAAAATCTACCCGTTACATGACCCATGATGAGAACAATACTTGTGGACTGGGAGACCGGGTGCGCATCATGGAAACCCGCCCGCTGAGTAAAACTAAGCGTTGGAGACTGGTGGAAGTTATTGAAAAAGCAAAATAATTAATATTTTTTTAGTCGCCTTCGGGTGAAAAGAATTGACCTTTGGAATTGCAGTTAATCCTTTCCAATCTCAAGTTTCAAATTTAAAATACAATGATCCAGCAAGAATCCAGATTAAGGGTAGCCGATAATAGTGGCGCTAAAGAAGTGCTTTGTATTAAAGTGTTGGGCAACTCCGGCCAGGACTACGCCCATATTGGAGATAAAATTGTGGTTACCGTAAAGGACGCGATACCCGCCGGTGGTGTGAAGAAAGGAACTGTCAGTAAGGCCGTGATCGTACGTACTAAGAACAAATTACGCCGGACCGACGGCTCCTATATCCGTTTTGATGACAATGCGGTTGTACTGTTGAACAATACGGATGATCCGCGCGGTACCCGTATTTTCGGACCGGTGGCCCGTGAATTAAGAGATAAAGGGTACATGAAGATCGTATCCCTGGCCCCTGAGGTATTGTAATTTTTAGAATATCAGTTTAAAACCGTACCTTTGCAGCCCGAATTTTGAAAAATATTTTGACAAACTATGATGGTTTGTCCTGTTATAAGGAAAGAATGAAAAGATCATGAAGCAACGATTCAAGCCCAAATTAAACATTAAAAAAGGGGATATGGTCGCGGTGATTGCCGGAAATGACAAAAACAGAAGCCACCCACATAAAGTCCTGGAGGTACTCCCGGAAGAACAGCGTGTGTTGGTAGAAGGGGTAAATATTCGTACCCGCCATACCAAACCCAATGCACAGAATACCCGTGGCGGTATTGTCAAGCAGGAAGCTCCTATCCACATCTCTAACGTGATGCTGTGGGATGCGAAAGCAGATGCGCCTACCCGCATATCCCGTGAAAAGCAAGATGGAAAACGTGTTCGTATCGCAAAAAAATCAGGGGAGGTAATTAAATAATGGCTGAACAGAAATACATACCCAGGCTGCAGGAAAAGTACCGCAATGAAGTAGTCCCTGCCTTACAGGAGAAATTCGGTTATAAATCTCCTATGCAGGTTCCCCGTCTTGTAAAGATCAGTCTGAACCAGGGCGTAAATGGTGCAGTAGCGGATAAAAAGCTGATTGACAATGCATTAGCAGAAATGTCTTCGGTAGCGGGACAGCAGGCTGTTCCCACCCGTTCCAAAAAGGATATTTCTAACTTTAAGCTGAGAAAAGGAATGCCGATAGGGGTGAAAGTGACGCTGAGAAGAACACAGATGTTTGAATTTCTGGACCGGCTTATTTCCGTATCCCTGCCCCGTGTTCGTGACTTCAGAGGAATTAGTGAGAAAGCTTTTGATGGCCGGGGAAATTATACCCTGGGGATAACAGAGCAGATTATCTTTCCGGAAATCAATATTGACAAGGTGAGCAAAATCAATGGCATGGACATCACTTTTGTCACTACGGCGAAGTCCAATGAGGAAGCTTACGAGTTGTTAAAGGCCTTAGGGCTTCCGTTTAAAAACATTAACAAGAATTAAAAAGTAAAAATACCATATAATGGCAAAGGAATCTGTAAAAGCCCGTCAGAGAAAAAGGGAAAAAATGGTAGCGCAATATGCAGAAAAACGCGCTGCGCTTAAAGCTGAAGGGGATTATGAAGCGTTAGATAAATTACCTAAGAACGCTTCTCCGGTTCGTCTGCACAACCGTTGTCATCTATCGGGCAGACCCCGTGGCTACATCCGCTACTTTGGTATTTCCCGGATCAAATTTCGGGAAATGGCACTGGCAGGTAAAATTCCAGGGGTGAAAAAGGCCTCTTGGTAAGAGACAGTTGGCAATTAGCCCTCGAACGATTTAACAATTAACCATTTAACAATAAAATAAAACAATGGTAACTGATCCCATAGCAGATTTTTTAACACGTATTCGCAACGCGCAGATGGCTGGGCATCGTATTGTAGAGATACCTGCTTCTAATTTAAAAAAGAGAATGACAGAGATCTTGTATGAGCAGGGATATATCTACAAATATATCTTTGTGGAGGATAATAAACAGGGAGTAATCAAAATAGCTTTGAAATACAATCCCGAGACACAAGCTCCTGCTATTACCTCCTTACAGCGAGTAAGCCGTCCCGGGCTGAGAAGGTATGCCAGTCCCGATAAATTCAAGCGGGTGAAGAATGGTCTGGGCATTGCGATAATTTCTACCTCAAGAGGGGTAATGACTGACAAGGAAGCGACTAAGCAGAAGGTAGGCGGAGAAGTGCTTTGCTATATCTATTAATCAGGTTTTCTGAAATTGTAACTCATAAAGAATATTTTAATCAAATGTCACGTATAGGTAAAAGTCCGATCAAATTGCCAGAAGGCGTAGAAGTGAAAATTTCTTCCGCCAATGAGGTGACTGTTAAGGGACCCAAAGGAGAGCTTTCCAGACCGGTTAACAAAGACATACAGGTGGAAATAAAAGACGGCGTTCTGGAAGTGAAACGTCCTACTGAACAAATTCGCCATAAGGCAATGCATGGCCTATATCGCTCTCTCATTCAAAATATGGTTACCGGGGTGACTACCGGATACACCAAAGAACTCGAGCTGGTAGGTGTTGGTTACAAAGCCTCTAATCAGGGCCAATTGCTGGACCTTTCTTTAGGGTATTCTCATAACTTTATTGTAGAATTACCCAACGAAGTATCTGTAAAAACAGAAACTAAAAAGGGACAAAACCCACGGATTACACTGGAGAGCATTGATAATGAATTGCTGGGTCAGGTGGCTGCCAAGATCAGAAGCCTCCGCAAACCGGAACCTTATCAAGGCAAAGGGGTTCGCTATCGCAATGAAGTAGTAAGAAGAAAAGCTGGAAAAACAGCCGGTAAATAAATTATAAATCATGGATAAGAAAACGATTCGCAGAAAAAAGATTCATTTGCATATTCGCCAGCGTTTGTCCGGAACTGCCGACAAACCCCGGCTCTCGGTCTTTCGCAGCAATAAAGAAATTTACGCCCAACTGATAGATGACGAACATGGACATACCCTGGCGTCTGCCTCCTCCAGGGCTAAAGGCCTGAAATCCGGAAATGAGGACAAGACAGCCGTTTCCAAGAAAGTAGGGCAGGAATTGGCTGCAAAAGCAGGGTCTTTAGGCATTAAGCAGTGCGTTTTTGACCGAAGCGGCTATCTTTACCACGGTAGGGTAAAAGCTTTGAGTGAAGGAGCCAGAGAAGGAGGCCTGCAGTTTTAATCGAACTTAATTTTTGAACTGAATATCTAAATAAAATAATGGCTAAACAATCAAAACATGCGATAAAAGCGGGCGACCTGGAGCTTAAGGAAAAGGTGGTTTCTATCAACAGGGTGACCAAAACCTCAAAAGGAGGTCGTAGTTTTAGCTTTTCGGCACTGGTAGTAGTAGGCAATGAGAATGGAGTAGTAGGACACGGGCTTGGGAAGGCCAAGGAAGTACAACAAGCTATCGCCAAAGGTATAGATAACGCCAAAAAGAACCTGATCAATGTGCCTATCCTCAATGGAAGTATACCGCATGATCAGTATGCGAAAGTGAGCGCTGCCAAAATCTTGATCAAACCTGCTGCACATGGTACAGGCGTGATCGCCGGGGGATCTATGCGTGCAGTGCTTGAAAGTGCGGGAATAAAAGATGTGCTGGCTAAATCTTTGGGATCTGCCAATCCGCAGAACGTAGTAAAAGCTACCATCAAAGCGTTGTCTGAATTACGCGAGCCTGTAAAAGTGGCCCAGACACGCAGCGTTTCTCTGAATAAAGTATTTAACGGTTAAAAGGCACCTGGCAATAAGCAGTCGACTTTTCGACTGTGGGTTTAAATTGCAGGTGGTAAACTTAATAAAATGGCAAAAATTAAAATTACACTGGTGAAAAGCGCGATTGACCGCCCGGAAAGACAAAAAAGAACGCTTCAGGCGCTGGGTCTGGGTAAGATGAACGCGAGCCGGGAAGTGGAAGCTACGCCTCAGATTGAAGGGATGGTCCGTAAAGTAGCTCACCTGGTGCAAGTGGAAAAAGCTTAATTAAGACTAAAAGATATCTTGAAAATGGAATTACATACTTTAAAACCGGCAGAAGGCGCAATAAAAAAAAGAAAACGTATTGGCCGCGGTGAAGCTTCCGGCAAAGGAGGCACCTCTACCAAAGGAAATAAAGGACAACAGTCCCGCAGCGGGTACAAATCAAAGATCGGACACGAAGGGGGACAGATGCCCATCCAAAGGCGTACGCCCAAACGGGGGTTTAAGAATAATAATCGTATCGCGTATACCGTATTTAACCTGGGACAGGTCTCCGAGTTGGCTGAAAAGTACGAATTGACCGAATTTAGCGTTGATACTTTATATGCAAATGGCATTATTGGCCGCAAAGATCGGGTGAAAATCCTGTCTGAGGGTGAGTTGGGGGTAAAGGTGGCTTTTAAAGTAAATGCTGCCAGTGCGAAGGCCAAAGAAGCTATTGAAAAGGCAGGGTCGACGTTAGAACTGCTATAAAATTATACCTATCTTTAACTTGGTTAAAAAGAACTCTTTCCGGTGAAGAAAATAATAACAACAATCCGCAATATCTGGAGCATCGAAGACCTGCGTAAAAGGATACTCTATACGTTAGGTCTTATTTTCGTTTATCGTATTGGCTCATTTATTACCCTTCCCGGGTTGGATCCGGTAAAGCTGTCTATGGAGGCGTCTTCTACCGGCCTGTTGGGGTTGTTGGATATGTTTGCCGGTGGTTCTTTTTCCCGTGCCTCTATTTTCGCGTTGGGAATCATGCCGTACATTTCCGCTTCTATTGCGATGCAGTTGTTAACCATAGCGGTACCTTCTTTTTCCAAATTGCAAAAGGAAGGAGAGAGCGGGCAAAGAAAGATCAATCAATATACACGTTATCTTACCGTAGTAGTGACGGCGGCACAGGCTATCGCTTATGTAACATACCTTAAGACACAGTCCGGACAGGCTATCTTGCCGGAATTCCAGGGATTGGTTTTCTGGTTTTCTACCGTTATTGTCCTTACTTCGGGCAGCTTATTTGTGATGTGGATGGGAGAAAAAATCACAGATAAAGGCATTGGTAATGGAACTTCCCTCCTGATTGAAATAGGAATTATCGCGAGCCTGCCCAACGCACTCGTTTACGAATGGCAGTCCAAGGCCCTGATGGGGGGCGGAGGATTACTTATTTTCCTTTTAGAAATTGTTTTCCTGATAGCCGTTGTCGCCGGTCTGGTTGCCCTGGTACAGGGTACCCGGAAAGTACCGGTAAATTACGCCAAGCGTATTGTAGGCAACAGGCAACTGGGCGGCGTGCGTCAGTTTTTACCGTTAAAGGTTAATGCTGCCGGGGTGATGCCTATTATCTTTGCCCAGTCTATTATGTTTATCCCCATGGCTTTTTCGGGCTTGGTAACTCCCGGAAGTACGGCGGCGAAACTTGTCCAGACCCTGTCGGATTTTACTTCGGTACCTTATAATATTGTATATGGTCTGATGGTGATTCTGTTCACGTATTTCTATACAGCGCTTATATTTAATCCGACCCAGATGGCCGACGAGATGAAGCGAAACAACGGTTTTATTCCTGGCGTAAAGCCCGGAAAGGCCACCGCCAATTACATCGGCACCATTATGGACCGGATCATGTTGCCGGGCGCATTCTTCCTCGCTATTGTGGGTATTCTGCCGGGATTCGCCAACGCGTTAAACATCAACCAGCAATTCGCCATTTTCTTTGGCGGAACGTCTATGCTTATTATCGTTGCCGTAATTTTGGATACCCTCCAGCAAATTGAAGGCCACCTGCTGATGCGGCATTACGACGGGCTGATGAGTAAAGGCCGGATTGCCGGAAGAACCGCGGGAGCGGGAATATCGATGTAGTATTAACATGAGCATTTATTATAAATCGGCGGATGAAATCGAACTCATGCGGAAAAGTGCTCGGCTGGTATCACAAACACTGGCGGAAGTAGCTTCTTCTCTCAAACCGGGCATGACCTTGTTGGAGATAGACCGCCTGGCGGAGCGCTTTATCAGAAGCCATGGAGCCATACCTTCTTTCAAAAATTATCACGGGTTTCCTAATGCAGCCTGTATTTCCGTCAATGAGGCGGTTGTTCATGGTATTCCGAGCGATTATCCATTAAAGGATGGAGATATTGTGTCTGTGGATCTGGGCGTTATACTGAATGATTTCCATGGCGACAGCGCCTACACTTTTGCTATTGGGGACGTGAATAGGAATGTCCTTAGCCTCTTAAGGGATACCAAGGATGCGCTATATAAAGGTATTGAGCAAGCGGTTGTAGGAAACAGAATCGGGGATATCTCTTTTGCCATTCAACAGCATACCGAAAAGGAGCGCGGATATGGGATAGTCCGGGAGTTGGTTGGCCACGGCCTGGGGCGGAGCTTGCACGAGGATCCGCAGGTGCCCAATTACGGCAAGCGGGGAAAAGGCCGGAAACTGAAAGAAGGATTGGTCATCTGTATTGAGCCCATGATCAACCTCGGAGGCAAAGAAGTGGCGCATAAAGAAGATGGATGGACCGTGGTCACTCGCGATGGATCTGTATCGGCACATTATGAGCATGTGGTACTGGTGAAAAAAGGGACTGCTGAAGTTTTGTCGGATTTTGGGGGGATTGAAGAGGCTGAGAAGGCTAATGCGGCATTAAATAGCCATTATTAAAGAAATGTCGTCGAAATAGAAAATTGTGTATCTGAATATAATTGTCTATCTTTGCACTCTTTTAGAAAGTTATGGCAAAACAGGCATTAATAAAACAGGACGGAACGATTGTAGAATCATTGTCTAATGCGATGTTTCGCGTTAGATTGGAGAATGATCATGAGATTGTAGCGACTATATCGGGAAAAATGCGGATGCATTACATCCGAATTTTACCTGGAGATAAAGTGAGCGTAGAAATGAGCCCTTATGATTTGACGAGAGGGCGTATCATATACCGGTATAAGTAACGAATTTTAAAGCAATATTAAATGAAGGTCAGAGCATCCATTAAAAAAAGAAGCAGCGATTGTATCATTGTACGTCGCAAAGGCAAATTGTATGTTATCAACAAAAAGAATCCCCGCTTTAAGCAACGTCAGGGATAAATATGGCAGTGGACAGTCTGCTGATAACCATTTAACCGTATAACTAAGCAACTTAACCATTAAGAAAAACAATATAACTATTTATGGCACGTATAGCCGGGGTAGATCTTCCAAAGAACAAAAGAGGCGAAATCGGACTTACCTATATCTTTGGTATTGGCCGTTCAACTGCACAATATATTCTTGATAAAGCCGGAATTGATCGCGACAAAAAAGTGAATGAATGGAATGACGATGAACTTACATCCATCCGTACCATCATTAATGAGGAAATAAAAGTAGAAGGTGCGCTTCGTTCTGAAGTACAAACCAATATCAAACGCCTTTTGGATATTGCCTGTTACAGGGGGCTTCGACACCGTAAAGGGCTTCCGCTGCGGGGACAACGCACCCGAACCAATTCCAGAACCCGGAAAGGCCGGCGTAAGACTGTCGCAGGTAAGAAGAAGGCGCCACGTAAATAATATTTTAATTGATAACTTTTTTATAATTAACCAATGGCTAATAAACCAAGAAATACCAAAGCGGCCGCCCGTAAACGATTGGTCAAAGTGGAGGCGTCGGGAGATGTACATATTACCGCGAGCTTTAACAATATCATTGTCAGCATCACCAACAAGCAAGGACAGGTAATATCCTGGTCTACGGCTGGTAAAATGGGATTTAGAGGCTCTAAGAAAAATACCCCTTATGCGGCCCAAACCGCTGCCCAGGATGCGGCCAGAGTGGCTGTAGACGCGGGTATGAAGCGTGCAGACGTATATGTTAAAGGGCCCGGATCGGGAAGAGAAAGCGCTATTCGCGCGATCGCCAATTCAGGGATTGAGGTGAACATGATCAAGGATGTTACGCCTTTGCCCCACAACGGCTGCCGCCCTCCGAAAAGAAGAAGAGTTTAATTTGTTTTGAAACTATACTCTTCATGCGTAAGTGTGAAGGGGTTTTTTATATCTATTGTTTTATTTGACTTGTGGGTGTATGATTCCGTTTTAAGATTTTTTAATAATCATACATCGCAACTAAAAAATCTGATCATTAATTATGGCAAGGTACACAGGACCTAAAACCCGAATTTCCCGCCGCTTCGGAGAACCGATACTGGGAAATGGAAAATATCTCAGTAAAAATAGTAATCCTCCCGGGCAGCACGGCGGTAACCGCAGGCGTAAGCAACCCAGCGAATATGCGCTGCAGTTAAGTGAAAAGCAAAAAGCCAAATACACCTATGGCCTGTTAGAACGTCAGTTCAGAAAGACTTTTGAAGAAGCCTCCCGTCTGAAAGGAGCCCCTGGTGAGAACCTCATTAAGCTGCTTGAAGCCCGCCTGGACAATGCGTTGTTCCGTATGGGCGCCGCACCATCCCGCCCCGCAGCCCGTCAATTGGTATCCCACAAACACATTACCGTAAACGGAAGAGTTGTGAATATACCTTCTTATCGTTTGAAAGCCGGAGATGTGGTAGGTTTTAAGCCAAAATCTACCTCTAATGCGACATTAACAGAAAGAGTAAGGGGTAAAAATCCGAAATTCAACTGGCTGGACTGGAACGAAAAAGAATTGAAAGGTACTTTCCTGGCATATCCTGAAAGAGAAAGCGTACCTGAAAATATCAAGGAACAACTGATCGTAGAGTTGTATTCTAAATAATAATCTGATGAGAGGAGATAGGGTGAAAGATATCCTCCTTTTACGGACACATGTAAAAAACAAAAAAATTACGTTGTAAAATGGCCATATTAAATTTTCAAAAACCCGATAAAATCGCTCTTCAAAAAGCCAATGATTTTGAAGCTCAATTTGAATTTCGTCCGCTTGAGCCCGGTTATGGTGTTACCATAGGGAATGCGCTGCGTCGCGTACTGCTTTCCTCGCTAGAAGGTTATGCCATCAACAGTATTAAAATAGAAGGTGCTGATCACGAATTTTCCACTATAAAAGGAATTTCGGAAGATGTGACCGAAATCATCCTTAACCTGAAACAGGTCCGTTTTAAAAAGAAAGTTGACAGCGAGGTGGCCAATGAGAAAATTCAGCTTTCTATAAAAGACAAAACGGAATTTACCGCCGGCATGATAGAAAGTGCGACGAATTCCTTTCAGGTGATGAATCCGGATTTGTATATTTGTACGCTGGATGCCTCGGCCAAATTGAATATAGAGCTGAATATCTCTAAAGGTCGTGGATATACGCCGGCTGATGAACACGATATCAAGGACGAAACCGTTGGCCTGATCAAGATAGATTCCATATACACGCCCATCAAAAAGGTACAATACAGCATTGATAATACCCGTGTGGAACAAAAGACCGATTACGAAAGGTTGCTGATGGAAGTAAGTACCGATGGTACGATTCATCCAGAGGACGCTGTAAAGGAGGCCGCCCGTATTTTGATCCAGCACCTGATGATCATCACTGATGAAAACATTAA
Organism: uncultured Chitinophagaceae bacterium; assembly: GCA_964424665.1. GTDB lineage: Bacteria > Bacteroidota > Bacteroidia > Chitinophagales > Chitinophagaceae > FW021-bin31. The sequence goes on along the minus strand of CAYRJM010000032.1, from coordinate 22,410 downwards.
CCTGGATCTGGGTAAAGAGGAAAAAGAAGATGTGGTAGATGAGCAGACTTTGCAACTGCGTAAGGTCTTAAAAACACCGCTTGAAGACCTGGACTTAAGCGTACGGGCCTTTAATTGTCTGAAAGCAGCTAAAATTAATTCCTTGAGTGAACTGGTGCAGTACAGTCAGGATGAACTGATGAAGTTCCGCAACTTTGGACAAAAATCACTGGCTGAAATCGAGCAGGTGATTCAGGACAGGGGATTGCGTTTTGGAATGGATCTCTCTAAAGTCAACTTAGAAGAAGATTGATTAGGTTATTAGATTTATTATGTTTTAAGGTATTTTTAAGTTATTAAGTTATGCGTCATAGAGTAAAACTCAATCATTTAGGAAGAAAGACTGCCCATCGCAAAGCATTGCTTTCTCATTTGGCCTGTGATCTGATCAGGCATAAAAGGATCATTACTACTTTGGCTAAGGCTAAAGCGTTGCGGGTGTATGTAGAGCCGTTGATCACTAAATCTAAAACCAACACCACGCATCAGCGAAGAATCGTATTTAGTTATCTTCAGGATAAAGAAGCCGTTACGGAATTGTTTAGTGACATCAGTGCTAAAATTGGTAGCCGCCCTGGGGGCTATACCCGCATCATTAAATTGGGTGCGCGTTTGGGAGATGCCGCTGAAATGGCCATGATCGAGCTGGTTGACTACAACGAGATCTATTCCAGTGAACCCGCTGACGCCGGAAAGAAGAAAAGAACCCGTCGCGGAGGCTCCCGTTCCAGAAAATCCACTTCTGCGGGAAGCGAAGGGGCAGCAGAAAAGGCAAAGGACGCTCCCGCTACGGAAGCGGCTGAAAAACAGCCTGAAGAAGCTGCTGCAAAAGCAGAGAAGAAGCCCGTAGCCGACAAAAAAGCAACGAAAGAAGAAGATACTGGGGAGGAAAAGACGGCAGCGAAAAAAGAGGCAGCGCCAACAGCCGCATCCGAAAAGGAAGCAGCGCAAAAGACAGCGCCTAAGGAAAAAGAAACAGAAGCGAAGAAAGAGACCGCCCCAAAATCAGAAAAGCCGGAAGCACCTGCAAAGGATACAAAGAAAGAAACCGGCGACAAAGAAAATAAAAAACCTCAAGAATAATGCGGATGGCATGTTCCTTATTGAAAAGACAAAGTCTCCTGGCTTTGTCTTTTTTTATGAATTAAACTAACTTTGCAAAAATTTTCGCACAAAACAGCCTCAATTTATTGTCAATGAATGCATCAGATAACACCCGTCCTGCAAAACTGCTTCTTCAGGATGGCACCTTGTACGAAGGAAAAGCCTTTGGGAAAATAGGCACAACGAGTGGAGAAGTTTGTTTTAATACCGGCATGACAGGTTACCAGGAGGTCTTTACCGATCCATCATATACCGGACAGGTATTGATCATGAATAATTGTTATATCGGTAATTACGGAACGGCTGATGAAGATATAGAATCCGATGGTATAAAGATCAGCGGAGTAATATGCAAAAACGTGTCTTTTGAATATTCCCGGCAGCTTGCCAGTGCCTCCGTTCAGGATTACCTGATTGACAATAATATTGTCGGTATCTATGATATAGACACCCGTGCCCTGGTAACCCATATACGGAGTAAGGGCGCTATGAATTGCATTATCTCGTCCGAAGATCTGCCCGAAGCTCAACTGGCGGCGAGGCTGGCTGAAACGCCGTCTATGGAGGGGCTGGAACTTTCTTCCCGCGTTTCTACCAAAAAGGTTTATCAGCTTGGTGATCCCGCAGCCGATATTCGTATTGCGGTCCTGGATCTCGGGACCAAAAGAAATATATTGCATTGCATGACCGAACGCGGGGCTTATCTGCAGGTTTATCCTGCGCGTACACCTTTTGCGGAGATGAAGGCGTTCAATCCGGACGGTTATTTTGTCTCTAACGGACCCGGTGATCCTGCTGCAATGGATTATGCTATTGAAACGGTGAAAGAAATACAGCAGTCGGGTAAACCGATGTTCGGCATTTGTTTGGGCCACCAGTTATTAGCCCTTGCCAATGGCGTAAAAACCTATAAGATGCATCATGGACACAGAGGCCTGAATCACCCGGTGATCAATAAGCAAACCCAAAGAAGCGAGATTACAACCCAGAATCACGGCTTTGGGGTGGACGCTGATGAAATAAAGAATTGCGGAGATCTGGAGGTTACTCATGTTAATCTGAACGACGATTCGGTTGAAGGTATCAGACGAAAGGGGAAAAAGGCATTTTCGGTGCAATACCACCCGGAGTCCACGCCGGGTTCACACGACTCTCGTTATCTGTTTGATGACTTTATACAAATGATCCGGGAAGATAAGCCGTGAGACAAGGCCGGCAAAAAGCCACCCCGTCATAGCTGCTGGTTGCAAATACTTAAGTTTTTTTTATACATTTGGTCTTTTAATTTCAAAACCTTTTAAAAGCCTGCCCATGTTAAAGAGAAACGTTATAACCCTGTTTTTTGCTACCGTTATCGTCTTCCCGTTCCTGCACGCGAATGCACAAGATAATACCCTTGCCCGGCCAAAACTGGTAGTAGGGATCGTGGTGGACCAGATGCGCTGGGATTACCTTTACCGCTATTATGACCGATATGAAGAAGGCGGGTTTAAGCGTATGTTGAATGAAGGATTTACTTGTGAAAATACGTTTATCAATTATCTGCCTTCCTATACTGCTGTCGGCCATACGGTGATCTACACCGGGTCGGTACCGGCATTTACCGGAATTGTGGGAAATGACTGGATCAATCAACTTACCGGGGAACGCTGGTACTGTACTGAAGATCCTACCGTACAAACGGTTGGTGCCTCGGGAGATGCAGGGCAGATGTCTCCCCGTAGGCTGCTTACTTCTACCGTTACCGATGAATTGAGAATGGCTACCGGCTTTCGCTCCAAGGTAGTAGGCGTTTCTTTAAAAGACCGCGCGGCTATTTTGCCGGCGGGCCATGCGGCCAATGCCGCTTTTTGGTATGACGATGCTTCGGGCGATTTTATTACCAGCACCTACTATATGGATGCATTGCCTGAGTGGGTACAGCAATTTAATTCAGAAGATATACCTAAAAAATTAGTTGCTAATGGCTGGGAAACCTTATATCCGATAAATACATACATTCAAAGTTCCAAAGATGATGTTTCCTGGGAAGGGAAATTTAGTGGTGAAGATGCACCGGTTTTCCCCCATAAGATAGCCGACGATTTCGCCAAGAATCATGGCGTCATTCGCCCTACGCCGTTTGGCAATACCCTGACGCTGGACTTTGCCAAGGCGGCCGTTAATGGTTATAATCTGGGCAATGGCCAGGTTACAGATTTTTTGACGATCAACTGCGCTTCCACCGATTACGTAGGCCACAAGTTTGGCCCCAATTCCATTGAAGTAGAAGACACTTACTTGAGGCTGGACAGGCAGCTGGCCGACTTCTTTGATTTTCTGGATAAAAAAATCGGAAAAGGAAATTACCTGGTATTCCTGTCGGCGGATCATGGTGGATCCCATTCTATCGGCTTTATGAAAGCCCATAACGTCCCGGCTGACTTTCTTGAGTTAGGCAAACTGGATGATCAGCTTGAGGAGGCCCTTGCCCAAGAATTTGGGGTGGACGATTTAGTCAAATCTTTCGCCAATTATCATGTCAATTATGAAATGGATAAGATCAGGGACGGTAAATTGGACTATGAAGCGATTAAAAAAGCGACTGTCGCCTTTTTGAAGGGGCAGGAGGGCATTCAATTCGTCGTGGACATCGACCACATTGGAGCGGCGCCTATTCCCGAACCCCTGAAAACAAAAATTATCAACGGCTACAATTACAAGCGCACCGGTCCGATAATCATTATTCCTGACCCGGCATGGTTCAGCGGGCACAAAGGGGGAACAGGAACTACCCATGGCACCTGGAGTGCGGACGATACCCATATTCCCCTGTTGTTCATGGGATGGGGCATCAAACAGGGCAGTTCCAACAGGCACGTGCGTATGTCCGATATCGCGCCAACCATAGCAGCGCTACTGCATATTCAAATGGGGAATGGAAATGTCGGGGAGCCTGTCACAGAAGCTATCGCGGATTAAGCCGGTTGCTGAACGACACCCATAAACAAAATACTGCCGCTGTTTTTTGCGGTAATGATATAAACAAACGGCCTGTTTACCTCCATAACGGGCGGAAAACCGGGGCGTGCTGCCGTTAGCCTTATTCCTATGGAGGTTACGGCGGCCGCCTCCGTTCCTTTTTCATCCACCTTAATGTAGGTTTTATGCGTCACTTTGGAGATGGCTACTTGCCCGTTTTCATACATTTTCGTAAAATCTGCATTGGGACCGAAAGCTACTCCCATTCCCATCCGCGAAAGTTCCGGAGCAAGGTCTTCTATGGAATAAGCTGCTTCCCATTTGGGCAGGTACAATTGTATCTTTGCAGAATCCAATCCTGCCAACAGGCTGGAGAAAGTTGTCGGATTTAAAGCAGCAACCAGGGCCTCTGCCCGTATGCCTTTGGCGGGGAGTAATACATACATGCTAAAACTTCCGTTGCCATAGGGTAATTCGACCATTTGCAGCGAATCATTCTCCAGGTAGTTGAACCGGGCTTCTTTCGACATAAAGGGGACTTGTGACTGGGTTTGAGACGTGGTATGGAAAGTCCGGTCATTGGTCAGCTTGGGATCGAAACTATTGGTCCACTCCCCATTGAAATAAACGGCATTTAATAGATACATTTTGTCATCCGGGCTGATCTGATCCAGTATCGACTCGATTTTTTTATGTGTTTGTCCGGCGACCCACTGATTGATTTGCTTTACCGTTTGGGGATCGTTAAAATCCGCCGGCTGTACCGCGGCCTGATAGTACTTTTTGTTTACAGATAAAAAGGACGACAATGGTTCCAGCGCTTGATCATACCATATGGCGTTGGCGATATCCACTGTTATAGAAGTATCGGATGCGGGCAGATGCCGGAGCATCGTGTTATTGGCCCAGTTCAACGCCTGGATCTCCGAGCCGCTTAACTGAAGGGCCTCCTGCATGGCTTTTTTTGTCGCCCCGGCAGCACCATTATAAGCCATACTTAAATCGGTGTAGATACTTAACGGACTGATCATCAGGTTTTCGGTCCCCGCCGCGGACATTGTAACGAGGTCAAAAATTTTGAAGGCAAATTGGTTTTGCGCTTGCATAATTTTACGGTCTTTTTCAGACAGCGGATTCGATGAGGTCTGGTTTGAATGCATTTTTTGCGTGCAGCCGCCCGCTGCAACCATGCCCGCGGCAAAAATTGCCGGGAAAGCCCATTTTGGAAAACCCATAAAACGTCAAGATTTGTTTAAAATCATAAGCAAGACAAGTTTTATGCCATAAGCGTTGCATCTGTCGGCAGGTTTTCCGTACTTTGTCATTCGTTAAATATAAAACAAGATGGCGACACAAGTATTTTTGACCGGCGGCAGCGGCGGATTAGGTATCCCGGTTGTCCGGGAGCTATTGGAAAAAAAATGGACCATTATCGCGCTTGTTCATTCCGATAGAAGCAAAACTGTTCTGGAGGATGCATTTCCCGGTGCCGTCCCTGAGCGAATACGAACGATCAAAGGAGATGTGACTAAGGAGCGGGATATCGCTAAGGCCTTGGATGAGGCCGGCAGGATCGATGCGCTGGTGCATCTGGCCGGCGGATTTAAAGGGGCCAAAAACATCGCTGAGCAAAGTGAAAGGGATTACCACTCCTTATTTTCGGTGAATACATTGTCGGCTTTTCTTTTGTTGAAAAATGTTATGCCCCTGATGAAAAGACAAAAGAACGGCAGCATAGTGATGATCGGCGCCAAACCGGCGTTATACCCCTCTGGAGAAAATGCGGTGTACGCTGCTTCCAAAGCGGCCTTGACTAATCTGGTACTTTCCGCTGCAGAGGAGGGACGACGGCAGAACGTACGTGTCAATTTGATCGTTCCTGCGGTAATTGACACGCCGGATAACAGAAAGTGGGCCGGCGAAAACACAAAAACGCAGCACTGGACGTCTCCCGAAGACATCGCCGGTACTATTTCCTGGTTAATTTCCAAAAAAGGTAACGCTATTACCGGTACCGTTCTTCCCATGTTCAGTGAACTACCCACCCACAGATAAGCTGATGGGTTGGGCTTCGGGGGGCGTAGACTTACCTAATGGCAACGCCTCATCCCGTTTTTGTGTATACTCCGACTGCATCCCACAACCAGAGCTACTGGAAACACACATTTTTTATTTTTAATTGTCAAATGTTTTTGTCGCTTACATCCTACCGAGCCTATCGGCATCAGTGGGCTTTACGCTCCACATTTATAAAATCCGAACAATCTAATCGATCGGTTTATGGCTTTATGCTTTCATTCGGGGTTTGAGCAGGTAACAATCCATCAGACATTTTACACGCGCCAGCGATTCCCTCAAAATCATCCTGGAGCCCATGGGTCCGGCTACTTTTTTAGCGTTAATCCCTATGGGGTGCATCCCCATCCTAAGCGCTATAAACACCGCCCGCTGGTTGTGGAAGCGTTGTGAGATAATAATGGGATCCAACGTCTTATAGATCATTTTGCAACGTAAAACAGTGTGCCAGGTGCGGGTGCCCCGGTGGTCCCGCCGGATAATTTCGGGTAATATCCCGGCATCAGCCAGCGAATGATACATAAAATCTACTTCATCCGGTGTGTGAGGCACTTTGTCCGCGCCGCTGATGATCAATTGATCCGCCTTGTTACTTTTTATTACCGCTGTGGCTGCTGCGATTCGGTGGTCAAAAAACAGATTGGGCTGTCCTGCGGTGGTATATTTCGCCGTACCTAACAACAGGGCCGTCTTTCGGTGAGGCAGTGCCTCTACCGTATCATAAAGGCGGCCATTGGCTACTGCGCTTACCCACCAATAACAACAGGCGACTGCTGCAATCAGAAGAAGGATGAACATTAATATCCATAGCAGCAGGCTCATCGTGCTTTAACTGTATTTTTCAATAATTTTGTCACAGGCGGAAGCTATCAACCGCCAGGCTTCCTGAAACCCGTCTTCTCCGCCATACCAGGGATCAGGTACAGGGCGGTTTGATTCGGGATACACTTCATTGAGCAATAAGGTTGTTTTGGATGGATCCGCTTTTGATCCCCCTATTGCCATAACCTCCCGGTAAACATCCCCGGCCATGACATATATCCTATCATAGTCTTCAAAATCACGCGGTCGAAACTGGCGGGCGCGCTGGGCAGAAATATCTAACCCGTGTGCTAAGGCCACTTTCTGAGACAACTCATGTGGGGGTTCGCCTACATGAAACCGTTCGGTTCCTGCGCTGTCTATTTGCCACTTCAGCCCCTTTTCTTTACTCTTTCTCTTCAAAATACCCTCTGCCATGGGGGAGCGGCAGATATTTCCAAGGCATACCATTAATATCTTCATTGGTTACTATTACTGATTTTACAGCTGCAAAGGTCTTAATTTTTAAAATGAAAGGCTAATTTTAACGCCACTTTTATGCAGAATGCCGGTTTTTGCATCTCATTAGCGAGTGCAGTAGATTTTAGCGTAAAATTTTTCACGCGAAAAAAATAAATTTTTGTATCATTGCCCTCTTAATTCTTGGAGCGAAAACATAATGGATATACAGGAGAGAAACAGAGGCAGTAAGGTATATACCCAATTCAGGAAGACCCTGGATATTGCTATGGGGTTGTTATATATCTCTTGCGGTGTGTTGGTATTGTTGGCAAGAAAATTGGGCTTTACTTTCCAGATAGAAACTTCACTGGTTTTTTTATGGATCCTTGCCGGAGTGTTTATCGTGTATGGCATCTTCCGCGTTTACAGAGGGTTTAAACATATTTTTTAACAATTTATTAATTTTGTATATACCTTATTAATTTTATATTGGGGGTTGAAGCATGATGAGATCGGCTGCTAAATATATCGTATTGGTGTTCCTCGTATTTGGATGGGCTTGTAATCGAGGCAAAAAAGCGCCTACCACGCGCACCTCGGGAACCATTCATATTAGCGTTGATGAATCTTTTAAACCTTTATTGGATACGGAGATAGCTGTTTTTGAGGACCTGCACCCCGATGCGAATATTATCCCTTCTTATGTGTCGGAAAGCCAGGGTTTCAAGGACCTGATCAATGACAGTGCTACGCTGATCATTGTTACCCGGCCGCTCAATGCAGAAGAAGAAAAATATTTCAAGGACCTGAAGGTTCCCATAGAGAGTAAACCCATAGCAAGGGATGCGGTGGCATTGATCGTGAATCCGGCAAATAAGGACACTTTAATGATGATGTCAGAGGTGCGGGCGTTGATGACGGGAGATTCAAGTGCGGGGAATTATGAAATCGTATTTGATAAACAAAATTCCAGCCTTGTTCATTTTGTTATAGATTCAATAAATGGCGGAAAACCTTTACCGGAAGAGGCCAAGGCCGCCGGGGGCAGCAAAGAGGTCGTAGACTATGTGGCAAGTCATGAAAACGCCCTTGGCGTGATAGGGGTCAGTTGGGTGTCCAACCCTTATGACTCTACCGGTTTAAGCTTTTTGAAAAAAATAAATGTTGTCAGTATAATGGGGGATTCCACCTATGACTATTTAAGCAAAAGTCCTACTTTTGATCCCGGAAACCCTGAGTTTGCCAAGTACTATTTCAAACCTTATCAGGCGTATATTGCCTTTAAAAGCTACCCGCTTACCAGGACCGTTTATTTTATCCTTCGCCAACCCTACTATGGATTAGGCACGGGATTTGCAAACTTCCTCGGGGGAAATAAGGGGCAAATGATCATTGGCAAAAACCGGTTATTCCCTTTGAACCTCAATATTCAAATTCGTAGAGCAGAAATTAAGTAATAAAAAGTGCTAACTTAAAAACAGTAAAGATGAAAATGAAAGCATGTTTAATGGCCGTTATGTTGCTTTTTGTGGGACAGGCGGTGTTTTCCCAATCCCTTGAAGAGGCGAAGAAAGATTTGTATTATGGGCACACCCAGTCTGCCTTAAAAACCCTGAAAGCGCTGGCTTCTTCCAAGCCGAGTGAAGATGTGTATTACTACCTTGGCCTTGTGCAGACCAAAGTGGATAGTCTGGGGGAGGCTGCACAGAGCTTTAACAAGGCCAAAGAAGTAGCCAGGAAAAATGAATTTCCACTGACGTATGTCGGACTGGGAAGGGTTGAGATACTAAAAGGCAATTATGAAGGAGCCAAGCAACAATTCCAAAAGGCCTGGGAGGAGTCCAAGGGCCGTGACATGAACGTTTTACGGGGTATATTAAAAGCGACGGCATTGGATCCTAAAGCGGACCAGCAATACGCCTTAAACCTGTTAAAGGAATTCAAGGATGACCGGCATAACCGCAAATATGAATTTACGGCTGAGGATTATACCGCCATTGGCAATGTGTATGTTAATCTTCCTACAGGCGGCGGTAAGGCAGCCACGAATTATCAGTCCGCGCTCCGTATAGATCCCAACTATGCGAAAGCCGCGTTGGAACTGGGGAACTTGTGGAGCAGGGCACGTCAGGACAGTCTGGCGAGGCTGAACTGGCAAAAAGCAATAGATGCAGACCCCAACTATGGCCCGGCATTGTATCAGCTTTACACGTATTACCGTATTCGTGACCTGCAAAAAGCAGAAGAGTACCTGAATAAATACATGGCTCAGACGGATGATAAATTAAATGCAAGGGTACTTCATGTCGACATTCTGTATCTACAGGACAATTACCAGGCGGCTATAGATAGCGCCCATCAACTGATGGAGAAGCCTATTAATGAAGAAACAAGAACCCGGTTGTATAAACTGATCGCGGTGAGTGAATTGAAAATGGGAGATTCTCTTGCGGCTAAAAAGAGTATGGATACCTACTTTGAGCGTACGCCAGATGACAAGGAAATACCGTTCGATTACAAAACCTATGCGGACATAATGGATAAGCTGGGTAACGAGGAAATGCAACTGCAATATCTGAATAAGTATGTCGAGGCCGATACTTCGACCAATGTACCTTTCATCCGGGAAACGGCCAATGATTTAAGAGAATCCAACAGTTTTAAAGCGGCAGAATTGTGGTTCCAGAAGCTTTTTGAAGTAGCAGATAGTAACCAAATTACGATGGGGGACTACTACTATCGGGCTTTGTCTAAATATGGCGCCGCACTGAACGGTATCGGATCATATGATGAAGCTGTGAGTTCCTGGGATAAATTTATTGCCAAGTATCCTAAACAGACTTCCGGTTATTACATGAAAGCACGGACACTGCAAATGCAGGATACGGCGCTCGTCGGGCTGGCCACAAAAGCCTATGAGGTATATATTAGCAAGCTGACGCCCGAAGAGAAGACCGAGAAAAAAGATATAATTACCAATATTAATGCGTACAACGCGAAAGTTGCCGTTACGCAGAAAAATTATGAAGCCGCACAGCAATACGCGGATAAACTACTGGCGTTGGATCCGCATAGTGGGGTAGCTGCCAATATCTATGCCACGATGGCCTTAAACTATTTGAAAGCCAAAGAACTGACCAACGCGAGTAAATACGCCAATAAAGCCTTATCTATCGACCCCAATAATACGGCAGCTCCACAGGTGCTCAGTTACGTGGAGCAAATGAAGGAGTACCAGAAGAAAATGGAAGCTTACGAAAAGGCAAAGAAGGCCAGAGAACAAGCACAGCAGTAAAGCCAACTAACTTGACCTCCTAATAAAAAAGCCCTCCAAAAGAGGGCTTTTTTATTGGCTTTAATTTATAAATTCGGAGCTTCTCAGTAAATTGCATAAAAATGAACCGGTAAATAATGGATATACCTGCACGTGTTGATCGATCCCTTTTCGAGGCTATTTTTCAATATGCCACTATGGGCATATTGGTAACGAATCAAGAAGGGAAAATCATTATGGTTAACAAATTTGCTGCCCAGGAATTTGGTTATCAGGAACAGGAACTCATTGGAAAAACGGTAGAACAACTCATCCCTAACCGCTTTCATCAACAACATCATAAAGAACGGCAGGCTTATTACCAACATGCCCGTACCCGGGCGATGGGAGCGGGACGCGATCTCTATGGCCTTCGAAAAGACGGATCAGAGTTTCCTGTTGAAGTAAGCCTGAGTCCTTTTCATACAGACAAGGGTATTTTTGTTATAGCTTTTATTATTGACATTACCATACGCAAAGAAAAGGAATCAGCAGAGATACATTATCAGGAAAAGATTAATCAGATACTCAGTTCGCTTACGAAAGAAAAGGAATTAAATGATATGAAGTCACGTTTCGTATCTATGGCCTCCCATGAATTCAGAACACCACTAAGTACGATCCTTTCTTCCGCCTCTTTAATAGGAAAGTACGCATTAACAGAAGAACAACCCAAGCGGATAAAACACGTGGAGCGCATCCAGTCAGCGGTAAGGAACCTTAATGCCATCTTAAATGAATTTCTGGCCATCGGAAAGATCGAGAACGGAAAGATAGCTGTCCGGTACTCCCGGTTTGATCTGCAGGAAATGATTTCGTCCATATGCAGTGAAATGCAGGACATCCGCAAGCCGGGCCAGGAAATCCGTTATTTTCATACGGGTAAAACCATCGTGACGCTGGATATTGATCTGTTGCGAAATATTTTGAATAATCTTCTTTCCAACGCCATTAAGTTCAGTGAGGAAAATGGAATTATTGAAGTGAACAGTATTTTTGAAGCGGAACAGATCGTGATAAAGATTAAAGATAACGGTCTGGGTATATCCGCAAAAGATCAAAAGCACCTGTTTGAAAGGTTTTTCCGCGGAAATAATGTGTTGAATATTCAGGGTACCGGCCTTGGTTTACATATTGTTGGCCGATATGTAGAACTGATGGAAGGAAGAATTACTTTTACAAGCGAGTTAGGAAAAGGTACCGAATTTATCCTTATATTTAGGCAATGATAAAGATTTTGCTCATAGAAGATAACCAAGAAATTCTTGAGAATACTTCAGAGATTCTGGAACTGGCAGGCTACAAAGTCTTTACTGCTACAAATGGCAAAGATGGCATAGCACTGGCGACATCCGTTTTACCTGATATGATCATTTCTGATATTATGATGCCCGTCTTAGATGGGTTTGGTGTATTGCACCTTATACAACGGAATCCGGATCTGGCTGATGTTCCCTTTATCTTTATTACGGCAAAAACGGAGCGGGAAAACTTTAGAAAAGGCATGGAAATGGGGGCCGATGATTTTATTACCAAACCCTTCAGTGATATGGAGTTGCTCAATGCGGTAGAAAGCAGGTTAAGGAAGGCGCAGCGGAAGAAACATCAAAAGGAAGAGTTAACCGATGTATCTTTATTTTCCGATAACAGCAGTTTTGCCCTCCAAAAGCTTTTTGATAAGAGGGTCTTAAATAAATATAAAAAGAAACAGATTATTTTCTCAGAAGGCAATCATCCGCAATACCTCTTTTATGTGGTAAACGGAAAGATAAAAGCTTTTAAAACCAGCGAAGAAGGCAAGGAATTGACAGTTGGACTGTATGCAAAAGGGGATTTTATGGGCTACACGGCTTTATTGGAAGAAGCAACTTATAAAGTTACGGCCAAAGCGCTTGAGGATGCGGAAATTGCTTTAATTTCGAAAGAAGATTTTTTCGCCCTCATACACAGCAACTCGGCAGTGGCTATGCAGTTTATCCGTTTTCTGGCAAAGAACAATAATCAAAAAGCGGAGCAAATGGTACAGCTTGCTTATGACTCTTTAAGGAAAAGAGTGGCCAACGCACTCCTGTTGCTCAAAGAGAAATATAAACCCGAAAAGGATGAAAAATTTATGATGCATATTACCCGCGAAGAATTAGCCCATTTGTCGGGAACAACAACCGAATCGTTAATTCGCACGCTGAGCGATTTCAAGAATGAAAAACTTATCCAAATTCACGGAGGAAATATTGAAATATTAAATGAAAAAAAGCTGGAGTATATGTTGAATTAACAATACCCCAGCTCCTTTTTTACGCTTTAAACATTAAAGGGCGCTTTAATTTACGCCGTCATTTTGCCTTAAGAATTCTAAAACGGCCCTCGCATCTTCGTTAGATAAGCCCATATCGGTCATCTGAACATTATTAAATTCGGCCTTAAGTTGTTTGGCAACAGGATCGCTTTTCGTCATTTCGATCGGATTGGTGATCATGTTTAAAATCCATTGGGGTGTCCTGATCTTGGTGATCTCTTTTAACCCTGGTCCTATTAATCTTTGATCGGTAGGCGTGTGGCATGCAGTGCAATAGGTTTGGAATAGTTCTTTCCCCTTCGACGCCATGGCGGCGTCCAGGCCTTCCAGTTTTATCTCTTGGTCCGTGAATGGGCCAACTCCTTTGCTGTCGCTGGATGCAGTGACGTCAATAGCGGGTTCTGTAGCCGCGGCTCCGTCGGTAGTAGCAGCCTGTTTGGGTATGGGTTTACCATCCAGTGTAGTGGGCGTCCTTACCGCATTGCTGACGAATCCTTCATAGCTTTGCCCTGCATCTTCTTTGTTACTATTGCAGGAGTACAGAGTGATTACGGCAACCAGCAGACCAAAAGTGATAACACGTTTCATGGGTAGAATTTTAATAATTTTAGCTTGCAAGTTACACAATTGTTGGAAAAACTTTTTGCTTTTCCGGTGAAAAAATATAAAAAAAGCTACTTCTCTTCTTTTCCCGCTGTCGTGTTGATCTGATTTTGGGCCATTTCGGATAACGCTCTGTCGGCAGCCACTTCTTCGTTAAGCGTTTTTCCCAGTATTTCCGCTACTTCGAAAAGCTCCAGTATGCCAGCCAGCCTGACCAGCGTCCCATACGTGGCGATTTCATAATGTTCGGTTTTTTGTGCTGCCATGACCAGGCCAGCGTCGCGGGTAAAGGTGTCTTCTTTTGTTTGTGAAACGATCTCATTCTCTTCTCTTAAAATTCCCGCCATAGCTTCACATCGCTTAGTAGAAACCGGCCGGCCCGTTTTAGAAAATACCCGGATGAGCCGATCGGCATGCCATTCCGTCTCCTTTAAATGCTTGCCAAATATATGGACAAGTTCTTTAGAGGTGGTTTTTTCCATCATGGTAGGGAATAGTTGAATCTGTTGTTCTTCTGCCCACAAAATATCCCTGATCCGCTCAATGAAAAAGTCCATCAATAAGGAATCCTTTTTATTTAACGCTTCTTTTTTTATTCTCATCCTTATTTTTTTATGCGTTATGCCCAATGGGCGGGTAAAGAGCTTCAACCGTTAATAGATTAAAAATGATGCCAAAGAGGTCCGTTCCCATGGTGTATGCAAGTAGACCGGACCTTAATCCTGTGCCGATCTTTGATGAAAGATACCGTGCATATAGGTTTAATTACCTGTTTCCATATTTCTACAGTCTGGGGAAGATGCTTCTCACAGATTTTACCACTTTTCGGTGGACATGAAAGAAGAAAGGTGTTCCGTAGGAGAATACTAACTGTGGTATAAATTTTGGATTTCCTCCTGGAGATAGTTCTCCGTTTCTACCTAAACTGTTTTATATGAGTAAGCCCGAACCAACAACGGTCAAGCAATTTCCTCCACAACATCAGGAGGAGCAACCTGGATTACAACATAAAATGGAGCCCGAACCCGATACACAAGAAGACCGGACGCCTGCCGGTGGTAAACTTAACGGAAAGGTAGCCATTATCTCCGGAGGAGACAGCGGCATTGGCCGGGCAGTGGCACTGGCGTTTGTGGCGGAAGGAGCAAAGGTGGTGATTTCTTACCTCAATGAAGAAAAAGATGCAAAGGAAACGGTCTCTTTAGGGAAAGAAAAGGGAGGAGAAGTTGAAGCAATTGGGGGAGATATAAAAGATAAACAGCATTGTAAAAATATCGTGGAAAAAACGATTGAGCGTTTTGGCGGGGTGGATATTCTTGTGAACAACGCGGGGGTGCAATACCCTCAGAAGCATTTGGAGGATATAGCGGAAAAACAGCTTCTGGAAACCTTTCAGACGAATATTCTGGCGATGTTCTACTTAACTCAGGAAGCACTGCTATATATGCCAGAAGGAGGGGTGATTATCAATACTACCTCCGTTACCGCCTACAGAGGAAGTCCTCATTTGATCGATTATTCCGCTACCAAGGGAGCGATCGTTTCTTTTACCCGTTCTCTTTCCATCAACCTGGCCGAGCGTGGCATCCGGGTCAATGGGGTGGCCCCGGGACCTGTTTGGACGCCGCTAATTCCTGCGACTTTTCCAGAAGAAAAAGTGACTACTTTTGGGTCGGATGTTCCGATGAAAAGGGCAGGACAACCCGATGAAATAGCGTCCTGCTATCTTTTTCTAGCCAGCGAGGACTCCAGTTATATGAGTGGTCAGGTATTACACCCGAATGGGGGAGAGGTTATTAACGGTTAAATTTTTATGGTAGTGCTAACTGTTTGGCCTTCGCTGTCTGTTGCATCGTCTGATGGCTAAAAGCTGTTTTGCATTATGCCTGCCACGCGTTGTTTGACCGCTGCTGCGGACTAATCAGAAGGATTGTTAAGATCTGTTTGATGCTGGGTCCGGCCAGGCGGTGGCAATTATCTATTCTATCTTTTGATTATTGCGATGAATGCTTAACTTTGCAGTCCTTTAATGTGGGCCCTGTAGTTCAATGGATAGAATAGGAGTTTCCTAAACTCTAGATCCAGGTTCGATCCCTGGCGGGGCTACTTATTTAGTGGTAATCACCTAGTTAGAGTAGACGGAGCAATAGAGAGATGCTTTTTTCCTCCTTGATATTGTGCTTTTCTTTTTCCTCCCCGACGCTCTAATCAGTAAATCATTGAGCTCTTTATCAATGATCCCGTTGTCTGTTAGCTCAGCGACAATTCCGTGGAAGAAGCAGGAGAGAGATAATACTTTATCGGAAGCGGTTGTCAGAACCGGGATTTTACTTTTAGCGTAAATAAAAAAAAATGGGAAATACACTGGTGAAAAATTTTGTTCAACAATTAAGAAACAATCAGGACGGAGACAGTTGGTTGGACGAAAGTTTCAAGAAAAAGCTTGAAAAAGTAAATTCGAAGGATGCATTTGTCCGACCTGTTTCGGGGGTTCATAGTATAGGGGAGTTAGTCGCCCACATTTTAACCTGGCGCGTGGAAGGAATTAAAAAGCTTCAGGGAATGAAGTCGACGGTCACCATGCACAGCCCTGAAAACTGGCGAACAAACGATGAGTTACGAAAGATCGGATGGGAGCAATTAAAAGCGGACCTGTATACCTCTCAAACAGACTTAATTAATTTGCTTGAGCATAAATCAGACAGCTTCCTAACTGATAACGACTACGTCCCCGGCTATTCCTATAAATACCTGGTGGAGGGATTGATTCATCACGATATTTATCATTTGGGACAAATTGGGATCACCTTAAAGCTATTAAACCAAAGTAGTTAATTTTAGCCTGTTTTCAAAGCTTTAGCTTGCTGCTAATGGCAAAATAAAAGCAGCTATACCGCGATCGGTAAATGCTGGATATAAAAGGTTTTTCTTTCTATCCGTAAATATATCCCAACCACGGCTGTGTAAATCCTTCCCCAGAAATAACGAACTTAAAAAGGTGAAAAATTAAATAGAATAACATAATAACACGCTATCAGCTGCGGTATTACCTGTTTTTTTAAATAGCATATTTTAAAGCCCAGCTTGGCGTGAAATTTTATATTCAAATAGGCAGGCCTAACTTTCTAAAGATCTGCCTTTATGAAAAAAAAGAAAATTGCTGTACTGAGGGCTAATGCATTGGGGGATTTTATTTTTGTTTTACCTGCTCTCCAGGTCCTTCGAAAGCGGTTTCCCGAAGCGGAGATATTTTATCTGGGAAAACCTATGCACAAGCTACTTCTTGACAGCAGGCCGGGACCTGTCGATAAAGTAATTGTTATTCCGCCTTACCCGGGGGTTGGAGAAGCTGAAGATTTTAAGCCTAACCCAAAAGAAATGGACGCTTTTTTTACCCACATGCGGGCGGAAAAATTTGACATGGCATTTCAAATGCACGGTGGAGGTTTCCATTCTAATCCATTTGTTTTACAGTTGGATGCGAGGTTAACCATTGGTCTGGGCACCCCTGATGCAGTCCCACTTGATATTACAGTTCCTTACATTACTTTTTTTAATGAAACCTTACGCTATATTGAATTGGTTTCTTATTTAACCTCCGACAGGTTTGAAAAATATAATCTCGCCGTTACTAAAAAAGATATACAAGACGCATGCAATATATCAGGATGCGATAATCTTAATAAACCTTTAGTCGTTGTTAACCCCGGAGCTATGGATATCAGACGGAGGTGGCCTGAAGAAAGATTTGCAAAAATAATCGATTTCTTGACTAAGGGCGGATGGCAGGTATACCTAAATGGTATGATAGGAGAGGAGGATATCATCGAAAAAATTATGGCCCGGTTGCCCGATACCAGCTGTGTAAGGAACCTATGTGGAAAAGTACCTTTACCTGCTTTGATTGGTCTTATTTCAATGTCAGATCTTGTCCTCTCTAACGATACAGGACCTCTGCATTTAGCACATATTCTGCATATTCCGTCTGTGGGTATTTATTGGGTGGGCAATCTGATAACCGGTTCCCCTTTATCGTCCGCTTATATCTATCCGCTTATTTCATGGACTACCACTTGTCCAGTTTGTGGTTTGGAAACCAGAAAATTTGAAACCGTAGATAATGGATGTACGCATAATACCTCCTTTGTTGCCGAAATAGATGAAAGTGAAGTCAGAAAAGCGATTGGCAATTTATTGCCGCCAAAAAATGAAGCCCTTCCAAGATCAAAGCACGCTGGCTTAAATAGAAACGGTTATTAAAGCTAAGACATAAATATGCAATGCAGATAAATTATTTAATATAAGAATTTATTCATCATGAAAGTTTCCGTTCTTATTCCCACCTATAATAGACCAAAAGCTTTAGTAGCTACATTAACGTCGCTTGTCGGGCAGACATATGAGGATTTTGAAATAACAATTGCAAATCAGGGAGCCTATCTACTAAAAGAGGATCAGGTTATTGCAACTTTAGTCAGAATATTTGAATTGCATGATATTTCCTGTCAGATCCTTCAGAACAAGCCAGCCAGAGGAATGGCACAACAACGCCAGTTTTTACTTAACTCGTCGGAGGGGGGTTATTCTCTTTTTCTGGATGACGATATCATCCTTGAAAAGGATGTAATTAAAAGATTGGTTGAGGCGCTCAAGCAAGAGCACTGTGGTTTTGCGGGAATGGCCCCTATCGGACTAAGTTTTAAAGAGGATATACGTGCTAATGAACAAAATATCGAGTGGTGGAACGGACCTGTTACACCCGAAGAGGTAAGTCCTGGAGATCCGAAGTGGAAACGCCACGAGCTTCATAATGCAGCTAATTTGCTTCATGTTGCAGGTCGTCTGATGCCGGGAGAGCAAAGAAAATATAAGGTTGCCTGGGCGGGAGGTTGTGTTTTATACGATACGGAAAAACTCAAGGAGATAGGCGGCTTTGAATTCTGGACGCAATTGCCTTCGTCTCATTGCGGTGAAGATGTGTTGATACAACTCAGATTAATGAAAAAGTATGGCGGTTTCGGGTTACTCCCTTCCGGAGCTTTTCATCAGGAACTTCCCACAACACTTCCTGATAGGAGGATCAACGCACCGGAGTATTTAAGCCATTCTTAATCAAAAAGCTGTATTTCTTCTTTGGACCTCTCTTTGGGGAAATATCAAAGCAACAATTATCAAGCGCGGGGCTAGCTTTACGTCAAGACGGGGAAATTATTCTACGTTTTTTCTGATTTAAGTTTGGCTAAAGAAATCTTTTCCAGGGGTTTGGAAGCAGGCCCTGTTAGGATTTCTCCATCAGGAGTAAACCGGGACCCGTGACAGGGACAGTCCCAGCTTTTTTCCGCACTATTCCATTTTACCAAGCACTTCGCATGCGGACAGATAGGGCTTAAAGCTTTTAAATTACCACCACGGTCTTTATACAAAGCGATTTTTTTCCCTTCATAGGAGATCACTTTTCCTTCTCCGTTGCGGATCGCTGTCAACTCCTTTATCTTTTCTAGGTTAATGCGGTCCCCTACAAAATGTTTAATCACGTTAGCGTTTTTCTTTAACATTTCATTAAATCCCGCTACGGGTTTTACTCTTGAAGGCGATAGCAAGTTTTTGAACTCACTGTCATTTGTCAATATAATTTTCGAGATTATTTTTCCTGCTAGTGTTCCCCAGGTCATTCCCGTACCATTAAATCCCGTAGCAACAAAGGTTCGCTCGTTCGTGCCTGGAAGGCGGCCGATATAAGGTAACCCGTCAGCTGATTTATAAAATTGAGCGGACCATTTATAATCGACAGATTTTATTTTAAAGTGCTTTCTTAAGTATGCTTCCAAAGAAGTAAAAGACTGATTTTCATTTTCAGCTCTTCCTGTAGGGTGGTCGAATCCGCCGGCGATTAAATAGCTTTTACCTTGTATAGTCGCGGGTCTGAAGTAATTGTAAGGGTCTCTTAGATCGTATACGACATCTTTGAGAATACGATCATCCTCCGGTTGCACCCCGAGCACATAACTTCTATAGGCGCTGCATTCTAAATGCAAGAGATTGAGCCCGGGAGGGTAATGGGTCGCATAGACGATATTTTGCGCCATTATAGGGGTATTTCCTACAAATGCAGTCGAATAATGATCAAAGTTTTGGACTTTCTCGTATTCAATAAATGCATTATTAATAATTTGCCCTCCCGACGCGGTAAAAGCTTTTGCTAAGCCAAAAAGGTATTTTATAGGATTGAAATAGGCCTGCCCCGGAACACAAAGGGCTTTTTCAAACGGAACCGGGATCGGGATAGACGTGGCGTACCGGCTGGAGATCCCGACTTCCTGCATACCTATTCGTATGTTTTCGAGGTACTTTGATTGCGTTTCATTTTCGCTATAAATGTATCCGTTACAATGGGTAAAGTCGCAATCTATGTGGTGGACTTTTACGTGGGCTTTTACCATAGAAATAGCTTCTTCAGTGCCGCTGGCTATCAGTTCTGCTTCTTTGATACCGAATTTTTTGATGATATCGTAGTAATGCGTATCAAGCAGCGTATTTAAATGAGCCGTAGTTCCGGAAGACGTCCCGTAGCCTACATTATGGGCTTCGCAAATGATACATTTCTTGCCGGCTTCTTGTAACAATAAGCCTGCTGTCAAACCAGTAATACCGGCACCTACGATTAAAATATCGAATATTTTTCCTTCCGGTACTTCCGTAGAGCTAGGGAATAATCGAGATTCCGTTTGCCATATGCTTTTTGTAAGTGAATCTCTTTCCATCGGCTTAGCGTTTAATGTATGTATTTAATGTAGGTATCATCCTGATATTATTAAGCCAAATTTTATACCAACTAGAATCTGGTTTCACTTTCTTAAATTATGACCGGCGGATATGGAATAATTATTGATTCTTGTTACCCAGAGAAAGCGTAATTTAAAAACGACTATCATGGCAATAAAAGAAAAGGCAAAAGATGTAAAGCAAGTGTTCGAAGGCGACAAGAGTGTAAACAGGACTTACACAAGCTACAACACCTTTTTAGATGACAAAGAAGCTATAGAAGCTTTTGAACTGGCAAAAGCAAGAATGTATAAAGTAAATGCCTGGGGGAAAATTCCCGGCCCTGAAAACGCCGACTTCATCTTGTTTGATGAGAATGGGATTCAGTCCGATAAACTGAAGCCAAAAGTGGATTATTACATTAAAACGATCTTGCCGGGGGGCTTGCCGGAGAACTGGGTGCGTATCATTGATGTACAGGAAGACCCCGATTCGGCTTCTTTCACAGTCCGACCAAGTAAAAATCCCACAGAGGAGGCGCAGCACCCGGCGGAAACGGTTCATTTCTTTAAAAGTTCAGCAACCAGTACTTTTAAGCTGGAGCGCGATGGGAATCGTTTAAAAGCAATGGAAATGGGCATAAATGAGTCGATCAATAATCAGGGACCTGAAGCGGGGGACCGCAAGATGATCAATACAATGGTCGCAGAGGCAGGCTGGGCTTTAATACAAGAGAAGCAGTGGAAGAATGTTACCGATTATATTGTTGGGCTTATTTCGCTAAAAGAAGACCGTAGTTGACCATTTTATTATTATTTATTTTTATCCGCCCTGGAACTTTTCATTAACTCTTTTGATGGCTGCTTCCTCATTATACTTTTCTTTAACGTCGGCTTTTTTCTTGGATAGCTCAATAATTTTTTCGTAATATTTTCGAATAAGCTGGAGCTCTTCTTCAGACAGGTCTTCAACGGCTATGAGAAAATCACTGGCCTTATTAGTCGCTGATATCAGTTCGTTAAGTTTTAAATGTACCGCTTCTGAGTCCTTATTTTGCGATTGTTGAATTATAAATACCATAAGAAAAGTGATAATGGTGGTCCCGGTGTTAATAATCAGTTGCCAAGTGTCCGAGTAATTAAAAATGGGACCCGTTATCAGCCAGATGATGATAAGGAAGAATGCCAATAGAAAGGCATATGGACTTCCTGTGATCTTTGTTGCGTAGGTGGAAAACCGGTCAAACCAGTTCGATAGTTTGGTAAACATTGTTTTTGTTTTATTTAAAAAGAGAATTATGTTTTTAATCAATCAAACAATCGGCCATTTTTATGACCCTGTTCTATTTTCATAATATGGAGCGTGAAACCCACTGATGCCGATAGGCTCGGTGGGGGGGTAAGCGACAAGCCAAGGCCGTTTAAAGTTAAACAATATTTTCTTGTATAAGAAATATTCTGTAAATGAAACTGACGTTGAAAATCAAACTTTTGCCTATTGAGGAACAGGCCAACTTGCTTCTCGATACGATGAAGGAAGCTAACAGTGTTTGTAATGCTATATCTGATGTGGCTTGGCAAGAGAAGATTTTCAGTAACTTTAAGTTGCATCATAGGGTTTACCACAATTACAAAGCTACTTATGCGCTTTCTGCTCAAATGCTCATAAGACAGATAGCCAAGGTTGCCGATGCCTATAAGCTGGACAAGAAAACCAAACGAACATTTAGACCACTTGGCAGTATTGCCTACGATAGCAGGATAATGACCTACAAGCCCAATAATGTGGTTTCCTTGTGGTGCATTGGAGGGAGGCAAAAGATTGACTATGTTTGCCATAATCCCGCATACATTCCCTGAAACAAAAAGTTTAGAACGAAACTTGGAGGTTGGCACTTTGGGCAATTGCGTGATTTTCTTGAATACAAGTCTTTGCTTAACGGTGTTCAATTGGTTGTTGTAGCCCCTGGTTACACAAGCCAGACTTGTTCCAG
>CAYRJM010000031.1:0-36007 GCA_964424665.1 uncultured Chitinophagaceae bacterium | reverse complement strand
AAGTTTATGGTCAAATAACTACTACTTCTGACGTTGCCGATGAATATGGCGAACCTCTACCCGATTGGATTACCATTTCCAAACTGAAGGACAAGAGCAAGCAACAACTTTTAGAATTGCAAAAGATAAAGGTGAATCAAGTGCGATAGCATTGGCAATGGAAATGTCAGAAAGCACAATTATCTTGGACGATTATAAGGCAAGAAAAGTAGCCGAACGCCTTGGATTGAACTATACCGGAACGATTGGGATTATAATAAAGGCAAAATTAGAAGGGATTATTCCCTCTATAAAACCCATATTGACCAAAATAAAGCAAACTGATTTTCATATTTCAAAAGAATTGGAATTAATCGCCCTGAAAGAAGCAGGGGAATGAGTGCCAGCCTGCAACAGGCAGTTTGGCAAAAAGCTCCTATCGTTGCACTTCGCCAACCTGCCGACCGTTGGCAGAAATGAGGGGTGGAAAAATCAAAAATAAAAGTTCCCAAAACGGGAATAGTTTCCTATCTTTGCAGTAAAGAGAAAATAGTGAGAGTTATTGCAAATAGAACATTACGCAAGCTTTGGCAAAAACATACAGATTGTGAGCAGCAGCTAAAATCTTGGTACAGAGAGGTTGAGAAGGGGAATTGGAAGAATTTTAATGAGCTAAAAACGGACTACCCAAACCTTAGTATTTTGAAAAATAACCGGGCTTGTTTTGACATTAAAGGTAATAATTACCGGCTTATAGTCCGTATAAATTTTGATTACCAGATGATGTGGATAAGATTTATTGGAACGCATACTGAGTATGATAAAATTGATGCTAATGATATTAACTGGTTGATTTAATTTTTTACAATTAACTGTGTCAGGCCGCTAAACGTTACCTGCAACAATAAAATTGAATGATATGAAACTGAAACCAATAAAGACAGAACAAGATTACTTCCAAGCAATAGAAAGACTTGATAAAATATTTGATGCTAAAAAAGGAAGTAAGGAAGGGGACGAACTCGAAATCCTAGGAATCTTAATCGAAAAGTATGAAGAAGAAAATTTCCCCATTGACCTTCCCGACCCCGTAGAGGCAATTAAGTTCCGGTTAGAACAATTGAACTTTGACCAAAATGACCTAGCCGATATTATTGGATTGAAGAGCCGCGCAAGTGAAATTTTAAACAGAAAACGTAAACTTTCTCTTGGAATGATTCGCAAACTAAACACAAAACTTCATATTCCATCAGAAGTGTTGATACAGGCGTATTAAGAATGGCACATTCTGCCAACAAATAAGGCTTAAACGCAATGTAGTGCAGCGGAGTTGCGATTTAAGCCAATGTTGAACTGACGCTTCGGCTACGCTCAGCCCAGGCGCTTCGGCTGTGTGAAGATTCTTGGATTTTCGGTAGCGATAAGCATTGATCTCTTTAATGGTTACTTCATGAGGCAGACGGTTAAAGTGCAAGGCAAGGTATGCCACATTACGGCCATAGTTGGTGATCAGGCTCTTGCTTAGCCGATCTAAAACCACCCGTTCCTCAAATTGGGAAAAGGCTTCTGTAAAACCCGGTACCAAATTTTTGGCTTGTGCTATTATGGTATAATAGCGTTCTTTCCTGAATGACATAACAAATACATTTTGATGAACCCTTAAGTAAAGAATCCTTTATATATTTGTTTCGTATTGCAGGCGCCAGCATGGGAAGCTACCGAAGGTTTAGTTCAACAAACAGTTTGCCGCAATGGCTGGTTAACGTCTTGTAGTCGGTAATTTACAATGTACCAGTTTCATGTAACCAGCGTGTACCACTGATGGCGCTTTCCAGGAAACAACAAAATTTACCAGCCGGGGTTTTGTTTTAAGCCCGGATTCAGGGAAAGCTCACTTTCCGGAATAGGCAATAAATCATATTTTTCATCGTAACCATTTGGAAATTTTGTTTCGATGAGGCCGCCATCGGCTGCCCGCACTTCTACGGGGTAAATTTCCTTCCCGGTATTCCAGCGTTTAATGTCCGCCCAGTATTGTCCTTCCAGCGCAAATTCTATTCTCCTTTCGTGACGTAACTTTTCACGCGCTTCAGTTTGTGATAAGCCATGCGGCAGCGCCGTGATTTTTACGTCTTTCCGCTCGGTTCGTATGGTATTGATCAGGTCGATGGCCTTATTAATATCCTGATTGGTTTCAATAAGCGCTTCTGCTTTTGCCAGGATGACGTTGGCATACCGCAGGACGATAAAGTTAAGTGGTGACTGGGTGGCAATGACCGGCATGGTTTCAATCGTATATTTCCGGATGCCATAACCTACGCGCTGTCCGGTATGGTTTTTAACTTCTACCGGATAAAGCTGTCCCTGGAAATAGGCACCGGGGCGGAGAATGGTAAAATCCAGCCTCGGGTCCCTTCCTTTATAGGGGTGGGCGGGATCTACTGCGGACCCGTCGATCATCTCATAGGCGTCCACAAGATCCTGTATAGGCGCTACGGAGTTGGATCCGTTGATGCCGTATTTTAAGTTTTGCGGCTGAAAATAACGATCGAAAATACTTCCTTGCCCGTTTTCACCGGCGATAAACTGTACATCGAAGAGTACGCCCTGGTTATTTTCATTATCTACCTGAAACAGGCCATGATAACTCGGAAACAACGAATAGATACCCAGCGCATCTATTTGCCCGGCCACTTCAAGTACTTTATCGTATTTGTTCTGATAGAGGTAGGCGCGCATTTTCATCCCCAGGGCCGCTCCTTTCGTGGCCCGCCCGGTTTCAGGCGCCGTTTCTTCCAGGTTATTGATGGCGATATCGTAGTCCTGGACGGCCTTCTTCCAGGTGTCTGCTAAAGAGGCTCTTGCAACATTTCTGGCCTGTTCCGTGGAGATGGTAGAGTCGATGATCGGGACACCGCCATAAGTATGCGCCAGTAAAGAATACGCGACACCTCTCAGAAAATGAGCCTCGCCCAGATACCTTTTTTTAGCTTCTTCACTCAATTCCACTTTATCTATATTTTCCAAAAAATAATTTACGCGATAGATCATCTTGTAGCAGGCAGTCCATCTTCCGGTTACAAATCCGCCGGTAGAAGTGGTCACGGAGCCGTTGCCTATCTGTTGTTCTTTCCCTTCCCAATGCGCCCACTGGTAGGCGTTAGGCGTGCAGGCGTCGAGGCCGGGGCCATAACCATAAATGGAGCGGTCCCGCAACACGCTGTAGATACCGTTCAAAGCAAGCTTTACATCGGCTTCGTCTTTCCAGAAGTTGATCGTCGTAATCCGGTCTTCGGGCAATACATTGAGAAAGCTCTCTTTACAGCTGTTGAAAGCAAACAGTACAATTGTCATTAAACTATATAGGGTCAATCGTTTCATGCTGATCAATTTTAAAAATTAACATTTACACCAAAAGACAGGATGCGTGGAATCGGGTAGAAGTTATCGCCCGAGTTAAAGGTGTTCCGTTCCGGGTCAAAGCCCTCATATTCATCACTGACGATGCTAAACACGTTTTGTGCGTTAATGTAGGCGTACAACTTCTGAATTTTTAAGGCATCGGTTACGGAAGCTGGAAAGGCATAACCCAGCTGGATGTTTTTGGCTTTCAGAAAAGAAATATTGGATACCCAAAACGTAGAGGCCTGGTTGTTCCAGCTGTTGCTGATCTTGATAGAAGGCAGGGTCTTGCTGGGATTATCCGCTGTCCAGGCATGCTTCCATCGCTTCGTAATTGTGCCGCCTGAAATACCCAGCGGCTGCGTCCATCGATTGGACGTGTAGGCGTATACATCGGCTATGCCTTGTATCAACACACTCAGATCAAATCCTTTATAGGAAGCACTCAAATGAAGGCCATAGGTGAATTTGGGAATAGTATTGCCCATAGACATGTTATCCTCATAACCGATTTTCCCATCCTGGTTGACATCCTTAAACTTCAGGTCCCCGGCCTCGGGCATGTATCCGTTGGCATACATGTATTTTTTAGCTTCTTCATCGGTCTGGAATACGCCAATGGCTTTTAGCCCATAGAGTTCTTTGTAGGAATAGCCTTCTCTGATCAGATAGAGCTGGTCGGGGGAATTCCCGCCTCTGAATTTCGTCACCTCATTGTCAATGTAGGTTATATTTCCACCGATAGAATAGGAAAGCTCGTTTCTTCCTGCTCCGACTCGGGTATAATTGAGTGACAGCTCGGCGCCTGTGTTGCGCATTTTCCCGACGTTTTCATAGGGTGCCGCAAGCCCTCCCAAAACCAACGGTATTGGCAGTCGGACGATGATATTATCTGTTGTTTTTTTAAAGACGTCGAAGCTGCCGGAAAGCCTGTTTTTGAGAAAGCCAAAGTCAAGACCAATATCGATTGTCGTGGCCGTCTCCCAACTGATCGTATTGTTGGTTAAAGCGGTAATGGCTGCACCGGGAGCAAGGATGCCGCCATAGTTGTAACTCAGGCTGTTGTTTTGGTTGATGACCGTCAGATACGGCCAGTAACCCAGATCATTGTCGTTGCTCAGGTTTTCATTGCCCAACTCTCCCCAGGAGGCCCGCAGCTTTAAATTGGAAAACACCTCCTGATCCTGCATGAAGTTTTCCGCGCTGAGTCGCCAGGCGGCGGAAACGCCGGGGAAAAAACCCCAACGGTGTCCCTGCTGGAAACGGGAGGAAGCGTCTGCGCGGAAGTTGACTTCAAGCAAATATTTATCGGCATAGGTGTAATTGAGCCGGCCGAAATAAGAAAGCATCCGTAACTTATCGACATTCCCGTTGGCCATAATACCATTTGTTCCCGCATCGATCTGCGTAAGCCCTTCTTTAGGCGGGTCCGTCCTGACGCCATAAAGGTTTTTAATAACAGTATTTTCCACTTGCATCCCGGCTATGGCGCCCACTTTATGGTTGTCTCCAAATTGTTTGTCGAAATTCAATGTGTTGTACCAGGTGTAATAGAAATGATCTACCCCGTTTCTGTTGGCCTGCAAGGTGGTTGCATAATCCAGGTTAAGCGCTTCTATTCCGGTGCTGGTATAGCCGTAGATAATTTCATTATAACGGTCGCGCAAATTATGGTTGTATTGAATCGCCAGGTTGGATTGCAAACTAAGATAATCGGTAAACTCAATCGTACCATAGGCGTTCATCTTCATATAATTATTTTCATACCGCGTTTGACCGTTGGCGGTTTCTATAAGGGGATTTCGGTTACCGACGATCATTTTCCCGTTGCTGATCGCTTCTACCGCGCCAAATTTTCCCCCTTTGGTATACGGTGCCGTGAATGGGTAAGCGCCGTTGGAAAAGATATACAGTACGCGACCTATGTCAAAGGGCTCTTCGGATATTTTTCTCATCCCGTTGATCCTGCCGCCGAGGGTGAACCAGTCGCTGACCTTTGATTCTATATTAAGCGTGAGCCCATAACGTTCGGAGCTGGTATGGCGCATAATGCCGTCTTGATTGAGGTAGTTAAGCGAAAGGTAATACTTGGTATTATCCGATCCCCCCCGGACGGACAGGTTGTGTTCGGTGACGGGCGCTTCTTTAAAAACGACATCAAAAAAATTGGTGTTGGGATACTTGTAAGGGTCGTCATTGTTTTTAAAGGCGTTGATCAGCGAATCAGGGAATAAAGGATCTCCGCCCTGATTAACCAAAGCCTGGTTCCACAGGTTCATGTAAACGACGCTGTTGTCAATGAGCTCGTAACGGCGTCCCAGCGACTGTACACCTACATAACTCGACAGGCTGACTTGCGCTTTTTGGTTGTACTTTCCCGATTTAGTCGTTATCAAAATAACGCCGTTTGCCGCCCGCGACCCGTAGATAGCGGCGCTGGCCGCGTCTTTTAGCACGGAAATGCTTTTAATGTCATTGGGGTTTACTTCATTAATAGAGCCTTCTACGCCGTCAATAAGCACGAGCGGAGCGGAGTTGTTCAGGGTTCCCCATCCCCTGACACGCAATAAGGCCCCGTCGCTGCCCGGTTTCCCGGAGTTCTGACTGACCCATAAGCCGGTGGTCTTTCCGCCCAGGGCCTGGGACGCGTTGGTAATGGGCCGGTTGGATAGGGTAGCGTCGAAATTAACGGTCGATATGGCTCCCGTAAGGTCGCCTTTTTTATGGGTTCCGTATCCGACAACAACTATTTCATTCAGGCTGCTCGCGCTTTTTCTTAAGGTAACATTGACGACCGACTTGCCATTGACAGGTACTTCCTTGGTTTCATAGCCGACATAACTAAAAACCAGCATGGCGTTTTCGGGTGCTTCCAGTTCAAACCGTCCTTCTGTATTGGTGACCGTGCCGGTGCTACCGCCTTTGATCTTTACCGTTACGCCGATCAATGGCTGTCCGCTTTCGTCTTTAACTTGACCATGAACCTGCAGAAAAGCGACGCTTTCGCCCGCTTTGGTTAATACAAGCAGATCCCCGTTCATCTTTTTAAAGGAAAGACCGGTGCCCTGCAATACTTGTCGCAAAACAACCGACAACGGCTTGTCCTTTACTGTGATATTCACCCGCCTGTCTTCCGGCAGGATATCATCGCTGTAGATCAGTTGGTAGTGGCTGTTTTTTTGAATTGTTCGCAGGGCTCTTTTTACGGAAGCCTTTTTAATGGTAAGGCTTATTTTTTCCTGCGAATGCGCTGCGGAATGCGCTTGCAAAAACCCCAGCGTGAGCAATAAAAAAGCAAGTTTCATAATGATTAATCCTCTTACCCATTTATTTTTCAGGGTGAACAAGGGATCGGTTTTCCTTTTTTTCATATTTTTACAATTCAAGATGGATAAATAACATACCGGTGCCTTATCACACAGCCTCCGGTAATGTTTTCTGTCGGGGGAGATGATGACCGCATCTCCCTTTTTATAATTGATGATCGTTTCCCTATGGGTGATTATTTTTTCCTATCCATACGATACTGTCTGTTTGATAAAAATTGAAATGTTGCGATAACTGCAGCGCAGTCAGTGCTTCCGATAACGTTTCGTCTTCTATAATGCCGGAAAAGTGCAAATGCTTTAGACTGTCTTCAGCAAACCGGATGGGTATCCCGTACCATTTTTCCATTCTTGACGCGATTGTTTCAAAAGACGCATTATCGAAAACCAGTCTTCGGTGTCGCATCCAGTCCGTGGCTTTAACCAGCCCTGCTTCATCTTTTTCCACTTTTATGACTTTATAGGAGATGGGCTCGTTAATAATCTGTTTTATTTTTTGAGGCCGGACTTTAGAAATAATGATCTTCTCCTCCGGCCGCAGCATAATCTCTTTACGGGGATTGTTGTTTATGGTCACCGCGATCTGACCACTGATCAGTGTAGCTTCCATGGTTTTGTCTTTCTTATATGCTTTCACATTAAAGGAAGTTCCCAATACGGTTATGTTCATCTGGTCTGCGTGTACGCTAAAAGGCAGCTTAGCGTTCGGACGGACTTCGAAGTAAGCTTCTCCCTGCAAGAATACTTCCCGCTCACTCGTGCCAAAAGTCTTGCTGTTATATGTCAGGCGGGAGTCTTCATTGATCCATACTGTTGAGCCATCCGGCAATTCTATCTTCAATCTCGTATCCGCCGGTGTAGCGATATTGTTGAGCCCGGACAGTTTTTTTTGCACAACGTTATTTTTTTGCGGCCCCTGGTTAAAATAAAAACTCAGGCCCAGTAAAATCAGAATTGCCGCGGCGCTCAGCCACCATTTAAGTTGCTTTCTCTTACGCTTTTTTACCTGGATGGCGGCCTCTATCTTGCTCCAGTGCGCGCTGCTTTGCGCCCCTGTGTTTGCCCGCAGCGGCGCATCCCATAGCTTATCGAGTATATCTTCCGAAAATAAAACCGATTCATTTTCTTCCAACAATGCGCGAAGTTCTTCAAGCTCATCAGCGGAGGCTTCTCCGGATTTTCTTTTGGCTAATAAAGTCCATATTCTCTGCTCATTCACAGGCATACGTTTATAAACAACCCTTTATTATAAGACGCCAGGCGTACTGTATTACCCCCAAAAAGAATTCAAGGTTTTCCTGAAACTTTTTTGACGTCGTGTGTCGGAATATCAGGGGCGATGGCTTTGTGTAATTTTTTTAAGGCTATACCCATTTGGTTTTCGATCGTTTTAATACTCAGGTCCAATAATTCGGCGGCTTCCCGGTATTTCAGGCCGTCTTCTTTTACCAATTTAAAAATCAGCCTGCATTGCGGCGGTAATTCATTGATCGCTCTGTTGATGCTTTTTATCATTTCCGCCGTAACCATAATGTCTTCAGGAGAAACATCAACGTGTAAGTCAGGGATGCAAAAGGGCTCTTCCGCAACCACAACCCCGTGACGTTTTTTTCTTCTGAGATATTGAATGCTTTTGTTGCGTGTAGCCGCATATAAATACCACTTTATGTTTTCCACCAACAGGAGTTTATCTCTTTTTTCCCAGATGTTTACAAATACATCCTGTACCACTTCTTCGGCCAAATGATGATTACAAACAATCTGCTTCGCCAGATGAAGTAAAGAAAACCCTATTGCATCATATAATTCTTTTAAAGCTTGTGTATCCCCTTCGTAGATCCGGCCTTGAATGGCGCTTATATTTACAGGCATAAAATAGCGATATTAGAAGGTATTAATAATGGTAGCATGAATAGGAAAAAATAGGGAGTGGGAGAGCAAGGTAGTTTGTTTTTCTCCAAATTCAAACTTTTTGACCGGAACGGATGGAGCGGAGCCAATTTTAGAAGTATTGAACAATTGTTTTGGGCTTGCTTCATTGGACCGGCCCACTGTACTGCGCTGCTTTGTAAAGCTAGCAAAAACATTTTCATTGGCGGAACGGTTTAGGGAGTTCGCTAACCGAGGGACGATTCACAGCGGCAGGAGCTGTACTACTCCCGGCTGACTTTCCGCAAAGTCATCCGGGCAATGATTAAATCATAAACGGCCTGTAAATAAGCTGTTTTAGCCTGTTGATACAGATAGTTTGCCTGAACCAGATCACCAACCAGCAACCGGCCATTGGAAAACAGATCGGTCGCTGCACGAAGGTTCTCCCGGGCCATTTGTATGTTTTTTTCTTTTTGTTGAAGCACTTTCTTTTTATAAGTAATGTCGGCTTCGGCCTGAACGATTGCTAACTGGACGTGAAGGTGTTGGGCGCGGTAACCGGCCAGGTCCGCCTTTTGTTGAAGCCGTAAAGCTTCGATCTTTTTTATTCGCGCTAAGTCAGCGGTAACCGGAAGGTTAACCGACAGGCCGATATAGCTGTTGCCGTACCAGTGGTCGGCGTTAAACAGATTAAAATTATTATCAAAGTAATTAGCCCCGTAAAATCCTTTGATCGAAATAACCGGCAGGAAGCCGGCGCGCGTATTGGCAAGCTGGATAGCGGTAAGTCTTTTTTGTTGTTTCCATTTTTGCAGCGACAGGCTGTTTGTATGCTCGTCGGGCTGTTTATTCAATTGCGCTAACAAGCTTTGAATACTGTCAGTTAAAGACAGCTTATATGTTTTGGCCGGGTCGTAACCCATGTCGGCGAGCAAGCGGGCCCGCGCGGAAGCCTGTATTTTAACGGCGTTAAAATAGTTACTCAGTGCGGTATTTTTAGCCGCCTGTATTTCATTGAGGTCCGAAATGCTCAGACGTCCGGCGGCATAGCGTTCCTTTGTCCTATTCAATATCTTGTTTTTGCTGAGGGTATCGGCGACCGCTAGCTTTAGTTGTTTTCGGGCAATAACACAGGCGGCGTAATCTTTGCCTATTTTAAATTTCAGCTGGCTGGTTGTTATTTGCCGGGTGATGTCCTGGAGGGCAACCTGCTGTTGAGTCACCTTTAACTGCCCGTGCTTTTGGGGATTAAATAAATCTACTGTCGCATTAAGCCCGGCGTTGCTGCTCCAGTTAGTTGAAAATTTCAGCGGCAGGAGCTCGCCTTCCGGGGCGTTGGGGTCGAAAGCTTTTGCGGGAACTGGTGTAACGGGAATGATCAGGTTGCGCCTTAAATCATAATTGGCATATACAGCCGGAATTTTTTCCCGTTTGGCCTGCTCCACCTGTTTGCGGGCGATCTGAGTATTTAAGATACTTACTTGCAGGTCGGGATTATGACTTAATGCGATCTGGCGAGCTTCCGCCAGCGAGAGACTTTGCGGGAGCTCAGGTTGCTGTGCAAACGCCTGGGAAAGCATGCAGAAGGTTACGATAACAGCAAAAACTACTTTCATGGTTCTTAAATTTATTTAAAAACGGAGGCGGGTTCGACCTTATTAATTTTCCTAATAGCAAAAAGAGAACCTCCCACCGAGATGAAAAGCGTAACAAGCAATAATAAGACGATGAGTTCCGGCGAAAGCTCCAGGATGAGCCCCGCCCGGGCCACGCCGCTTTTAAAGAGAATCAATAACAACAGCGCGATGATAAAACCGGTTACAGCAAACAACAACGCCTGCGTTAATATCAGCCTGCGCACATACCCGTTGGTGGCCCCCATGGCTTTAAAAGTTCCATAATCCCGTAAACGATCCAAAACAGCGGAGTACAGCGTTAATCCGATTATAAAGAACCCGGTGATGATGGCGAACACGACCAGGGTCCCAAAGCTAAGTCCCATGTTGGTCGTCTTCAGCAGATGCTTCACCGTTGATTCCCTGAAGTCTTCGATCCGCCACGCCCTGACGCCATAGAAGGTGCGGTTGATCGCAGCGCTTACTTCCCCGATATCGGCGCCCGGTTCTACCTTTACAGAAACGATACTTACCTTATCATTTGGGAAATTACCATAAAAACGCGCGTTGTCGATATCGGTATACATATAATGCCCCCCAAAAGCCTGTACGTTTTTTGTTTCTACTTTAATCACCGCGTTTTTGCCATTAATTTCCAGTGAGGAGCCTATCCCCAAAGCAGCATTTAATGTCTTGTTATCAAAATATTCCAGCGATACGGTATTGGGCTGCGTCAGCGAAAAAATATGCCCCTTTATAATTTTAGCGGTATCCGGGCCGCCGGCGAAAACCGGCCCTTTGCTCCCGATGAGAATGACCGGCGATGATTTGCCATTGCGGAGCGTAATACTTGCATTGGCTACAACAATAGGATAGGTGTTTTGGACGCCATTGATGCTTCTTATTTCCCGTACCAGCCGGCTGTCTATCCGGGACAGTACATTGGCGTTTTTTGTCGCATTGTCCACTACCCATATTTGGCCGGCGTCCGGGTTGGCGTTATCCATCAACCCGCCCATTGCCTTGGTAATAAAGTGCAGGGTGCCTAATTGTTGACCGATCAGAAAAACGCTGATAACAATGCCGGCAACGATACCAATGCTTTTTGACCGGTCATATTGTATAAATTTAATGGCTGTACGGATCATGGCCGCCCGCTTTTCAGATAAATAGTACAAGCCACCTTGGTGTTGATCAGCAGGTGAGCCGCGCTGTCCAGCAATACTTTGAACCGCCGCACCCGGCGGTCCTGTAATTCGCCGGGCACATCGGTAAAAAGCGATTTATTACGCAACGCCGGAGCCAGCGCGCTGATTGTCCCGGTAGTGATAGTCTGCTTGTCGCCGATGTGATGAATGACCACCTGTTGTCCGATCGCGAGCCGGTTGGCGAATAACTCGTCGGCCTCTCCGTGAACAACCAGGGGGCCTTTTGAAGCAAATGCAGCGAAGGGCTCCAGGGGCTTAATCGCGCTTCCCGGTTCTGCGTCTATATGCAACAGCACCCCATCGGCAGGCGCTTTAATGGTTTTTTCCCCCAGGGCATGTTCCGCCGCGTTCAATTCAGCGGTCAGTTCCGTTAATCTGGAACGGCTGATGGCGGTGGTTTTTTTGCTTTTAGCCAACTGTACTTTCAGCACCTTTATATCGGTTTTGAGCCGCGCTACGTTTTGTCTGGTTTCAGCGCCGGTTTCCAGCAATTTTTCACTTGTAGCAAGGGTGCTCAGCTTTTCTTGCAGCTGCGCCCGGTATTGACCGGTGGCGATCTGATCGGCCTCCACCTGTTGCTTTTGGGTCGCTATCTGATCTTTGATTTGCTGTACTTTCAACGCCGCGTGCCGCTGCTCCAGCGTTAAAATAACCGTGCCCTTCCGTACACTGTCTCCTGCCTGCGCCGCCACAGATTGGACGATCCCGCCCGCGTCGGCCGACAGATCAATAATTCCCGCTTTCGGTTCTACTTTTCCAATGGCCACGATCACGTTTACATTGGCCGGAACGGAGGCGGAATCTTGTGTCTGCCCCTGCTCAGAAGAAGACTCCTTTGCGCCGCAGGAAAACAACAGCAAAGAAATTAAAGGGATTAGGACATATCTCATAACTTTTATTTTCCAGTGTCAACGATAGGCAGATTTTAATCAAAATGGTCATCTCCGGAGAAAGGCTGCTCGGCGGTTCTTCCTTCGGACAAATAAATAATGCGGTCGGCGTAGCTCCGCAATCGGGTGTCATGGGTGACCACCACCACGGCTTTCCCGGTGCGGGATAATTGTTTGAGCTCGTTCATCACCTTGCCGGCGTTTTTCAGATCAATGGAAGCAGTCGGTTCATCACACAGGAGTATGGGCGGATCGGTAACCAACGCCCGGGCGATAGCCGTCCTTTGCTTTTGCCCGCCGCTGAGCATTTTAGGCAGGTTATGCATGCGCGGCAGCATGTCCACCCGCTCCAATGCCTGCTCGGCTTTGGCGATAGCCGTTCTACGTTTTTCTCCCTTTAACAACAGGGGAGCCATGACATTTTCTATCGCCGACAAAGGCTGCAATAAATTAAAGTGCTGAAATACAAAACCTATATTTTCCAGCCGTACCTGGGCGAGCTGCTTTTCCGATAGGGTGTCGATCTTCTTGTCTTTGATGAAGACCGCTCCTTCGGTGGGATAAATAACACAACCCACCAGCGAAAGCAGCGTGGTTTTTCCCGAACCCGAAGGACCCAGGATAAGCGTAAGTTCATGGGTGTTAAACGCAAGCGTGCTGCTGGCCAGCGCCGTAATAACCGTATCCCCGCTTTTATAAGTCTTAGAGACATTTTTGACCAAAGCAACTGTTTCCACCTCTGTACATTTTTGTACTTTATTATACAAAATTAAGACGAAAACGTTTATTTTAAAAATTGTTTTTACCTTTGTTAAACGGGATATGAAAAATAAAGAAGTACTCATCCGGTTGATTGAACATCTCGACCTTTTTGAAGCGGAAAATACGCATTTGGAGCACTATACCTTAAGCGACTTTTTGAGTTATCTGCAGAGTCATACCGAAGGAGGGGAGGCTGTGGTCACCCCAAGGCCTATTGCAGGCAACCGCAAACCGGCCGGATTTGAATTTCGCGCAAGCGCGGCTATCTTACTTTCCCGCCAGATTGGCCTGATTTATCGTTACGCCAGAGGATACGCCAAACGGGCCCTGGAAGGAAGTGAACTCCGGACGGTGGAAGAGTTTTCTTATCTTGTCGTACTCATGACCTATGCGCATCTCTCCAAGACAGAATTGATTCTTAAAAACGTGATGGGAAAGACTTCCGGGATGGCGGTCATCAAAAGACTGCTGAGAAAAAAACTGATCAAGCAGTTTGATGACAAGGCGGATAAACGCAGTCAACTGGTGGCGATAACGCCTAAAGGCCTTCAGGAAATGAAGAAGATATTTCCCAAAATGCAAGCAGCTTCTGAAACGATTAAGGGGAACTTAGATGTGTCGGAGCAGCAGACGCTGGCTTTTCTGCTGCAAAAGCTGGAAGCCTGGCACAACGACCGGTTTCTCCACAACAGAAAGTTTTTGGCTTAAAGGGGTTAATTGCCCCAAATTTTTATACCTTCCCATAAAAAATACGAATGGTCCTCAGCAACAATAAAGCGTATATTCTCGGCGTAGATATTGGTACATCCAGCAGCAAGGCGCTGGCTTTCTCTGTTCAGGGAAAGGTCACGGCGCAGCATCAGATCAAGTACCGGATTGAGCATCCGCGGCCTGGTTATAGCGAGCAGGATCCCGATAAACTGTTGAAGGCCGTGGTAGGGGTCATCCGGGAAACGGTAAAACAGGTGGGGGAACAGCCCCTCTGCGTAAGTTTTAGTTCGGCTATGCACAGCATGATGGCCGTAGACAAGAAGGGCGATCCGGTGAGCCGGTTGATTTTATGGTCCGACAACCGGAGCATGCAAGCCGCCGCCGCGTTTAAACAAAAGGAGCAGGCCCTGGATTTCTACCGGCATACGGGCACGCCTGTCCACCCGATGTCGCCGTTTTGCAAATTGCTCTGGTGGCGTCAAAACGAGCCGTCTTCTTTTGAAGCGGCAGAGCGGTTTATTTCGATCAAAGAATATATTTTTTTCCGTTTTTTCGGGCGTTTCCAGGTCGATTATTCTTTAGCGTCAGCTACCGGATTGTTTGATCATCAGACTTTACAGTGGTATGCTCCTGCGCTGGACTACGCCGGCATCGCTCAAGATAAGCTCTCTGACCCCGTGCCGCCTACCGAACTGCTTAAGGGCTTAACAGCCGATTATGCCCGCCAAACAGGCCTCGACAAAAACACTCCCTTTGTGATGGGCGCCGGGGACGGCTGCCTGGCTAATCTCGGGACGGGAGTTACCCAGAAGGGCGAACTGGCCGTAACCATCGGCACCAGCGGTGCCGTACGGCTGTTTAGTGACCACCCGGTTACCGATGACAAAGGGCGCATATTCAACTACCTGCTGATGGCGGGGGAATATATTTGCGGCGGAGCCATCAACAACGGAGGGATCTTGCTGGACTGGTACCGGCTTCATTTTTTGCGGAAAAGGCCCGAGGCTTTAAGCTACGATGATGTAATCGACGAGGCTTTGAGGGCGGAGCCCGGAGCCCGGGGACTTTTGTTTTTACCTTATCTCCTGGGGGAGCGCGGGCCCATGTGGGATGCCAGGGCCCGTGGTGCTTTCGTTGGCATCGCCAATTATCATGAAAAGGCGCATTTTGCCCGGGCGATCATCGAAGGGATCTGCTATTCCTTGTATCACAATGTAGCAGTGCTCAATAAAGAATCAGGGAAGCACGAGGATATATACGTCAGTGGCGGATTTACCCGGTCCCCCGAATGGGTGCAGCTGCTTACCGACCTTT
The DNA here is from genome assembly GCA_964424665.1 of uncultured Chitinophagaceae bacterium. GTDB lineage: Bacteria > Bacteroidota > Bacteroidia > Chitinophagales > Chitinophagaceae > FW021-bin31. The sequence continues at coordinate 20,927 of CAYRJM010000031.1, read as the reverse complement.
TCGGGCAGGAGATAAAAGTATCCGGTCACGGAGATGCCTCGTCGGTGGGCGCTGCCATACTGGGGATGAAAGCCCTGGGAATGATTAATCATTGGAGAGAGGTCGAGAAACACATCCCTATTACGGCCTCCTATCTGCCGGCTCAGGAGAAAACGGCGGTCTACCGCCGGAATTTTTCCTTGTATGCCCGCTTATATGACATGCTATGCCCTGCCATGCATGAGATCGCCGACTGGCAGGAAACAACGCCAACCGTTAACAGTAATTGATTTAAAATATGACAAAACATCTGGTAAAAGTATATCCGAGTACAGTTCCTTTACCCAAAACCGATCAGCTGGCCTGGAAACTGGCCCGCGTAGCCGTAGATAACGCCCCGGTAAGTGATGAGGTCGTCGACATGGTGATCAACCGCATTATCGATAATGCGTCGGTGGCCGTTGCATCGCTCAACAGGCAACCCGTCATCGCCGCCAGAGCGCAAGCCCTGGCGCACGGCCGCCCCGGGCGGGGTGCCAATATTTTCGGGCTGGAAAACGCGCTGAACCTTCATGCGGAGTGGGCGGCCTGGGCCAACAACGTAGCGGTACGTGAACTTGATTATCACGATACATTTCTCGCGGCTGACTACAGCCACCCCGGAGATAATATTCCCCCCGTTCTTGCGGTGGCCCAGCAAATGGGGAAGACGGGCGCAGACGTGATAAAAGGTATTGTGGCCGCCTACGAAATACAGATAAACCTGGTCAAAGGCATTTGCCTGCACGCGCATAAAATCGATCATGTCGCCCACCTGGCCCCGGCGCAGGCCGCCGGCGTATGTGCGTTGCTGGGATTGGACACGGACACCACCTACCAGGCGATCCAGCAAGCGCTGCATACCAGCATCAGTACGCGCCAGAGCCGTAAAGGGGAGATCTCCAGCTGGAAGGCCTATGTGCCGGCCTGGGGAGGCAAGCTGGCCATTGAAGCGGTGGACCGGGCCATGCGTGGGGAAAAAAGCCCGTCTCCGATCTATGAAGGAGAGGATTCGGTCATCGCCTGGGTCTTAGACGGCCCGGAGGCGGCCTATGAGATACCGCTACCGGAACCTGGCGAAGAGAAAAGCGCCATATTGGAATCCTATACAAAAGAACATTCGGCGGAATACCAAAGTCAGGCATTGATTGACCTGGCTTTCAGGATGCGCGATGCCATCGCCGACCTGGAGAACATAGAAAGCATTGTGATAGAGACCTCCCACCATACGCATTACGTCATCGGAACAGGCGCGAATGATCCACAGAAATTTGATCCCTATGCGACCCGGGAAACGCTGGACCACTCCATTATGTACATTTTTGCCGTGGCGCTGGAGGATGGGCGCTGGCACCACGTAGACAGCTACAGGCCCGAACGTGCCCGGCGACCGGAAACCATCAGGTTATGGAATAAAATCCGTACTTTGGAAAAAGAAAAGTGGACGAAGATGTATCATGAGCCGGACCCCCGGAAAAAAGGGTTCGGAGGAAGAGTGGTTGTTACCCTAAACGACGGTACCGTGATAGCCGATGAGTTGGCCTGCGCCAATGCCCACCCTTCCGGGGCGCGTCCTTTTAAAAGGACGAATTATATCGAAAAATTCGATATGCTCACCGAAGGTATTATCGAAGCGAAGGAACGCAACCGGTTTTTAGCAACCGTCCAGGGGTTAACCGCTTTAACCACCGAGGGGGTCCGGTCACTCAACGTTCAGGTGGCGGAGTCAAAAATAACGGGCAGTGAACATTTAAAAGGTATTTTCTGATGATCATAGAACCAACACATCCGCAGGAAAAGCGTGCGGTTTTTCGGGAACAGTTGGCCGGGGGCCGGCTTTTGCAGTTTCCCGGTGCCTACAATCCGATGGTGGCCATGCTGATTGAACAAATGGGCTTTGACGGGGTGTATGTTTCCGGGGCCGTCATGGCGAACTCCAGGGGGCTGCCTGATATCGGGCTGACTACTTTAACAGAGACAAGCCAATACGCTGCGGAGATCGCGCGGGTGACGCGCCTTCCCACCATCATGGACATCGATACCGGTTTCGGAGAAGTCATGAATGTGGTACGGACCATCCGTGAACTGGAATACCTCGGGATCACGGGTTGTCACCTGGAGGACCAGATCAACCCGAAGCGATGCGGCCACCTGGATAACAAAGAACTGGTTGATCCACAAATGATGGTACGGAAAGTTAAAGCGGCTGTACGCGCGAAAACCGACAGCAACTTTTTACTCATCGCCCGCACTGACGCCCGCGCTGTGGAAGGACTGGAGCGGGCTATTGAAAGAGCCAAGGCCTACGTGGATGCGGGGGCGGAGATGATCTTTCCCGAAGCGATGCAAAATGAGGGGGAATTCGAGGCCTTCAGAAAAGCCATCGACGTGCCCCTGCTGGCCAACATGACCGAATTCGGGAAATCCAAACTGCTGTCTAAACAGACGCTGACGGATTTAGGCTATAACATGGCCATCTATCCCGTGACTACCCAGCGGCTGGCCATGTTCGCCGTGGAGAAAGGGTTACGCAGCCTGCTGGAAAACGGCAGCCAGGAGGCCTGTTTGCCGGAGATGCAGACCCGAAAGCGGCTCTATGAAGTGCTGCATTATGCGGACTACAATACGTATGATAAGACCCTGTTTAATTTTAAGTTAGCAAAAGATCAATAATTGTTATGGCAGATGAAAAAATGAGAGCGCCAAAAGGCCTTGCCGGCGTTATTACCGATGATACTTCGATTAGTAAAGTCATGCCCGAGATCAACTCCCTGGTGTACCGGGGATATAAAGTTCAGGATCTCGCCCGGCTATGCCGGTTTGAGGAAGTGGCGTATTTACTGACCCATGAAGACCTTCCCACCCGCGAAGAGCTGGACGCGTTTGTGGCCAAAGAAAGAAGTTACCGCGACCTGAGTGAAGAGTTGCTGCAAGCGATCCAGTTGTTTCCTGAAACAGCTCACCCGATGGATATGCTCCGTACGGGTGTCAGCTTTCTGGGGATGGAAGATGAGCGGATCTGGGACGACAGTCCGGCTACCAGCCAGGATAAGTTTTTGCGGCTGCTGGCAGGTATTCCGTCCATCATCGCGGCCGCTTACCGCCTTAAAAACAATAAACGATATCTCCCGCCAAAAAAAGAGGTCGGTATCGCTGAAAATTTCTTTCACATGTGTTTCGGCAGCATACCGGCGCCGGAAGTCGTCAAAGCCTTTGACGTGTCGCTGATTCTTTATGCGGAACATAGCTTCAATGCGAGTACTTTTACCACCCGCGTGATTACCAGTACGACAAGCGACATGTACAGTGCGGTCGTTGGCGGAATAGGCGCACTTAAAGGCCCTTTGCATGGCGGGGCCAATGAACAAGTCATGCATATGTTAAAAGAGATCGGAGCGCCGGCCCGGGCGCGGCAATGGATGCTGGAGGCCTTAAAACAAAAGAAAAAAGTGATGGGCTTCGGGCACCGGGTTTACCGCAACGGGGACAGCCGCGTACCGACGATGAAAGAATATGCCGGAAAGATGGCCGAGTTTACCGGTGAAAAAAAGTGGTTGGACATAGCCGGTGAACTGGAAAAAACGATGTTGGAAGAAAAGAATATTTATCCTAATCTTGATTTTCCTGCGGGCCCTGCCTACTACATGATGGGATTTGAGATCAACATGTTTACGCCTATTTTTGTGATGAGCCGCGTAGCCGGCTGGTGTGCGCATATCATGGAACAGTGCGCCGATAACCGGATCATCAGGCCATTAAGTGACTATACCGGACACCCCGGGCGGGAGGTGCCGCCCCTGGAGCGCAGAAACTGAGGACTCCGAAAGCCCTTCTGGCGTTCAATCCATAAAGGCAACCCGGCCGTTGTGGATGTCGTAGAGTGCACCTACCACTTTCACTTCCCCTTTGGCGATCAACTCCCGCATCAGCGGGCTTTTATCGCTGATCGCCTTGATGCTGTTTTGCACGTTCAGTTGAGCAACCAGGTCGCGGAATGCCGCGTCCTCCGGGCCATTTCTCTGTGCCCGGGCTTCTTCAATAGCGGGTTCTATCTTGTGCAACAGGTGGCTGAGATAGCCGGCGCTCACGCCATCGCAGGCGCCTTTGACGGCTCCGCAGCCGGTATGGCCACAAACGACTACCAGTCTCGCTGTAGAAAGCTTACAGGAGAATTCTATGCTGGCCATGACGTCCTTGCTGATCACATTTCCTGCGACACGGATAGAAAACAGGTCGCCGATGTTTTGATTAAATAACAGTTCGGGCACTTCCCGTGAGTCGATACAGCCTACCACCGCAGCAAAAGGATGTTGCTCAGCGGCGGTTTCTTTGATGGCGGCAAGATAGTCGTAGTGCTTGCCTGAATTGTTCACGTAGCGCGCATTGCCTTCTTTAAGCAGCTGCAATGCTTCTTCAGGTGGGATAATTGATCTGTTCATGCTTTATTTAGGTGCTAGTAGGCCCACAGGTTTTGCTCATAATTGAATATTTCATTATGGATTTCCCGGCCTTCCAGTAATCTTTTAATACCGGCTTCTTTGGAATCCCCCGGAATCTTTTCTTTAAGGCTTCTGTTAAAGGGATTGTCTTCTTTCACAATGTGCGCGGAGAAATAACGCATCGCGAAAAGATCCTCCCAGGTCATGCGTTGATAGTAATTGCGCGGATTATATACTTCGTATTTGGAAAGAATCGGACGCATGTCGGGGTAATACAACCAGAACATGGGGGCGTGCGCCCGCACGCTGCCGTCATCGTTATAAATCGTCTGCAGGGGGGCGATGCCTATGATGCGGCAATAAAGCGTAGAGGTTTGTTTATCGAAAACCCAGTCTTCCTTAAGCCGGTAGAAAGTAACGCTTTGCGGGTTGAAATCATTATAAATAGTCGTGTCGGTCTCTACGCCCGTGATGGGGTCGACCACACGTATCGTTTGTGGTTGCCCGTGAATGAGTTGCTGAACCTGTTGTATGTTCAGCGGCGTAGTAAAGCGGTCATCGACAGGGCTGAAAGCGGTGACCTCTCCGCTCAGAACCGCGTTTAAAAGAATGTTGATGAATGTCAGACTATTGCCCTGGGCGTCGTAGCCCGGATAGGTAAAGGAAAGATTCATCTTCTGGCGAACATCTATCTCTTCCCAGACCCTTTTACCCCAGATCGCGTCTACGGGCCTGATGTATTGGTAGGCCAGCGGACGGCGCGTGCTGTTGGTGTCTTCAATAACGGCTAAGTTATTCCGGAGCGATGGCTTAACGGAGTCTATCCCGAATACGTTATCCGCCCGCAAGGTTATTTTATCGGTATCTTGCTGGGGAGCTGTAACCCCCTGTGCGGATAAGCCATTGCTTATCCCTACTGCCATAAGCAGTAAACCGGTTATTTTCAGCCATCCTGCGCTTTTCATACTCGTATTATTTTATGGTTCTTCCGCAATAAATATACTTAATATAATTTAAACGTTATGCCGGGCAAACTTCTTGTGGTGCCATCCGGCGCTTTTACCCGGATGTCGTCAAAAAACACCCGGGTTCCCGGTTTACAGCGGCTCATGAGGTCCTGCATCTTCGCGGTGAAGCGTGCATTGGAAGACTCTAATTCGATATAATCGCTAAATCCCGCCCCGGTAAAGCCCATGGTGAAATGCGTAATGACGAACTTGGTATCGTAGTAAAAATTTTCCAGCTCTGCATGAAGCCCTTTCTGCACCCGGAATACCGCGGCGCTCATGCGGCCGCCTTTGTTTCCTCCTACCATGGCAATAGGATCGGGCACCCGCATTACGCGGAATTCTTTTGTGCCGAGGCTCCGGGACTTGCCTTCGACGTTAGCGGTGATGTGTACTTTGGCCTCTCCGACTCTGGTTACTTTAGCCAGGTATTCGCCGGTACCGGTTTTTTGCAGCGAACCCTGGGAAATGGAAGCCGATATGCTTTCGGCCGGAACGCCGGCCGCGGCGATGCTGATCGGGTTGCTGAGACCGATAAACAGTACATTCATCTTCGTAGCGGAGACCGACAGGGAGGAGGCCCCGACCATATAAGCGCCTTTGGTCGTAAAGGTCTGCACTTCTCCGTTCTTGTCTTTCAGCTTTACGGCCACCTGGTAGCTGTGTTCGCCGACGCCCGAAGCGGTCGTAGTGAAAGTACCGATGCCGTTTTCCACGGGTATGGGTTGTCCGTTAACGGTAATGGTGGGGTTCACCGTAGAACTGTAGGCGCCGAGCATGATCTTGGCCTGGTATTGCTGCCCGTTCATTATATAGCCGGAGTTAGCGGAAACCAGCGGCGTATAGGTATCCAGGGTAAACTGCTGGGCGTTGATCTGCTGGTACAGGTAATCAATCACCTGTGATTCGGAGTTTTTAACGTCATTCTGAAATTTGCTGAGTATGGTGATGGCCGCTATGGAGGGCACTTCTCCGAAGTTAATCTGCGCCCAGGTCTTTTTTTCTTTCCGTTCCGGCGCTTCTATCTTCAGCGGAAATATGGACGCCTGGTTTTCCCGTATGGCAGGCGGAAAATAAGTGAGGAGCTTAGCCCGCAGGTCTTCTAATTTTTTCTTCAGCTTCGGACCGTTCTTCCAGTTGAGCATGACGCGGGAAGGGGCATCCAGGTCATCCAGCCTTTTTATTTCTCCCTCTTCGGTACGTCCGCCGCTTTCTTTGATGATCATTGCTTTCAGGCTGTCGATATAGGCCACCATCGCGTTGGCTTGTTGCTGGACGGCCTCGGCCTTTTCCTTTAACGGGCCCACTTTTTTAGGATCCTGCTCCATCTGTTTGGCAAACTGTTCATAGATGATCGCATTCTTTTCTTCAATAGACTGGTTGGAATGGGAAATGCTCTCATTAACCGTTTTAAAGGCGTTGAGAATTTCAGCGGACACGTTGAGGGCCAACATCGCTATAAGTACGATGTAAAGCAGGTTGATCATCTTCTGCCGCGGCGCTCTTGGTAAGGACAAGGACATGAACTATTCTTTAATATCTTTGATTCGATTAATGATTACACTTCAGGGCATTGGTTTTTTAGCGATGCATGGCAGAAAGCATGTTGCCGTAAACCTGGTTCAGGCTTTCCAGGTTCTTAGCTAAAAGAGAAATCTGCTGTTGTGTTTTTTGGGAATCTTCTACGGTGCCTGCCATGGCTTCGGTGGCTTCAGTCATGTTGCTGTAGAACTGGTTCATCGCTTTGAGGTGATTGTTGGTATCCTGCAGCTCCACCTCATAAATGGCATTGAGCGAACCGAGGTTCTTGGTCATCGTCTGCAGCTGCATATGAAATTCCTCACTGTTGCCGGCCGCCTGATTAAAAGTTTCCATCGATTCTGCTGCCCGGCTGTAAGCCTGGGTTACCTCGCCCATCGCCTGTGCGGCTTCGCCGGTACGGCGGGTAAAGTCGCCGGCGGCGGCCACCGTATCGGAAATATCACTCATCCCTGCCACGGTCTGATCCAGTTTTTGGAAGTTTTCGCCCAGCCTTTTCAGGTTAGCCGGCGTGATGTCCGCCTGTTCAAGCATCTGATCCATGCCTGCCAGCGGAGAAGCGGTTTGTACACCGCCTACGGCTACGCTTTTTTGTTCATACCTTCCCGTCAGCTTTTTCTCTTCTCCGGGGCTTAAATTTAAGTTCGGATAATATTTTTCCCAGTGGTAAACCTCTTCGGCGGGCTGAAGCGCCATCAGAAGGAATACAAAGGTTTCCGTGATCATCCCGATCGTCAACGCGCTGCCCCAGGCGCCGCCCCAATGCTCGATTTTGGCTAACGCCCCGAAAATTACTACTGCAGCCCCAACGCTGAAAATTACGTTAAGAACGCCCCTGGCTTTCTTGGTCTGAAAAAAATTGGCCATAATTAATGATTCTTTCTCTGGTTTTTTAAAGTAATTGCAAAATGTCTAGGTAAAAGTTCCGGTTAATGGAAGTCATTTTTAGAGCGTCCGAGGAACGAAATAACACAACGGAACCCGATGTAGGCTTTTGAGGTGTCCTGAAATTCAAAGGTACGGGTCCCTACGCGCAGGTAGTAGCCCACGTCCTTCCAGGAACCGCCCCTGATGACTTTTCTTTTCATTTTCGGCGGCGCATCATCACCGGCGTGGATCTGTATATTGGGATTAAGGTCCATAGCGAAGGAATAGCCGCTTTCATAATAGGCCGAAGAAGTCCATTCCGAGACGTTTCCGGACATATTATACAAGCCGTATTTATTGGGCCAGTAGGCGTCCGCGCGCACGGGATAGACCCCACCGTCGGCAGCGTAGTTCCCCCGGAGTGGTTTGAAATTAGCCAGGAAACAGCCTTTTTTGTTCCTGATATAGGGACCGCCCCACGGATACGGAGATTCGTTCCTGCCACCGCGGGCCGCGTATTCCCACTCGGCTTCCGTCGGCAGGCGGAAGATGCCTTCGGTATATTTTCCCTGGGATTTGCGGTAGTCGCTCCAGAGCATGGTGCGCCAACGGCAAAAAGCCTCCGCCTGCTCCCAATCAACCCCTACTACCGGGTAATTATCAAAGGCGGGGTGCCAGAAATACATTTTGGCCATCGGGTCATTATAGGAATAGGAAAAGTCTCTTATCCAGCTCAGGGTATCGGGGTAAATAGGGGTGTCGTCCTTACGGATAAAAGCCGAACGCGGGCTTTTCCCTTTGTCCATAGCCGCGGCTTGCAGGTCGTACCATTCGGAGTGAAAAATAAGCTTGCTGATATCAATATCCTTATGCCCCCATATCCGGTCTTCCGGCGTATAATATAAGGCATTGAGCTTTTCCTGTGTGGCGGGGTCGCCATAGTTGATCTCCTGGCTCCAGTCTATGTATTCGGTGCCGTTGACATCTTTTACCTGCCCCAGTAAGGTGTGCGCGATGGAATCCCTTACCCAATAGACGAACTGGCGATACTCGTTGTTGGTGATTTCAGTTGCATCCATATAAAACCCCTGCACGGTTACCGATTTATTTTTGGCAGTAAACAGGTAGTCGAGGTCTTCATCACTGCTTCCCATGTGAAAAGATCCCGAAGGTACATATACCATGCCGTAAGGCTCGGGTGGCTTATAACTTGGACGGTCCGGAACGCCGGTAAGCTGGCCTTGATAGGCATTGCCTTTACCGCAACCGGAAAGAATGCCTCCGATCAAAAACAGGGCCGTTACTTGTAGTAGATAGCATTTCATTTACAATATTTTCAATTGACTACAGTAAGCAAAAGTGTACTACCCAGCCACAGCAGCGCTGATAGGTCGGGCATCGGGTTTGGTGGCGCTGTGTTTGCTGCTTTCCCGGAAGTAAGCAGGTTTACAATCGCTCCACCCTGCACCCGCAAGTCCCTCGCGAGGTTTTTACGCCTTATACTTACAATACAAATGTACAAGTTTTTCAATTTAAAATCGAGTTTTTTGTCCAATCCGCACTTCCGGATGAATGGGCGCTGCGCTCCGACCTATAAAAATGCTTCCTTGATCTTTACGGGTTTTTGCGGTTCCGCCGATGCGTTCATCCTACAATATCAACCTTTAAAAACGCTGAGACAATCCTATTATTGTATCTTTTCAAATTTTTAGCCTCCTCATTTTCGCTTGAGCAGGAGGCTAAAAGTATTTTTTTTATGGGAGATAGAAAAATTTTTAAGAAAAGAATGCACAGGCGACAGACCGGATGGCTGGGCCCGCGCCATGGGTGATCCGGATCAACCGGTAAAACGGCAACTTTTGTCTTTACCCTTCATTGTCTTCTTTGAGGAAAAGCTCCAGTGCAGCTACCATAGAGGGCGCGTTCGGCATGGGTGCTTTGAGGTCGAGGCGGAGCCCCGATTCTTTTACCGCCTTGGAGGTGGTATTCCCGAAGGCAGCGATGGAAGTATCGTTCTGGTCAAATTCAGGCACACCTTCCAACAGTGATTTTACCCCGGAGGGACTGAAAAAAACAATCATATCATACCGGTTAGCGATTACTTCCTTTACCGGATTGCAAACCGTTTGGTACAGAATGGCTTTTTTAAAGTCGCATTTGTTCTTTTTAAGCCATTGCGGAATGTCGTCTTTGCTTTGTTCCGAACAGGGCACAACGAATTTCTCGCTGGACTTATAGCGGGTCATGAGATCCAGCAGTCCTTTCACTTTCCCGTCCGAGGGGAAAAACACCTTGCGTTTACGATACTGTACATACTTTTGAAGATAGAGCGCAACGGTTTCCGTTACGCAGAAATAGCGCATTTCCGGGGAAATCTTGACTTTCATTTCTTCACAAATGCGGAAAAAATGGTCAATGGCGTGGCGGCTCGTAAAGATAACGGCCGTCCGTGAGGAAAGATCTACTTTCTGCTTCCGAAATTCTTTGGCGCTGAGGCCTTCTACCCGGATAAACGGGTAGAAATCAACCTGAATATTAAATTTTTCTGCGAGATCAAAATACGGCGAGCGGCCATTAGCCGGTTCCGGCTGGGAAATCAGAATAGAACGAATGTTTTTGCCTTTGACAACTTTTGGTTCTTCTCTGGTTGTTGTATTCATAGGTTCCTGTTAGTTCACGGTTCGGTACGCACTATCAAGCGCCATTTAACCAAATCAGGGTCAGCTTTGCAATGATAAGGACCGGCGCTATTTCGAAGCCGCAAAGATAAAGAAAAAAATGAAATCTACTAAATGCGGCCTGAGATTTAACAAAAGGGAATACCCTGATGTACCTGTAAACAAGCAATAGGGCGATAAAAATGAGGGAGAGATTAAAAAAGACACTCGATAACCCGGTCGGGCTAAAAGCCAGTATCAGGCTGAAAGGCAGCAGGACGATTCCCAATATCTTGTGAATGAGAAACAGGGTGAAAATATAATTGTCCATCAGTTCATGGTACCCGAACAGCCAGCCTCCGATGCGCAGCACCACATACTTGAGCAGGTAAATAACCATGATCAGCAATATGAAAAACACCACCAGGTAAAGCGGACTCCCCGGGGGAAGGTATTGGGTTTTCAGCAATACCAGGAAGAGATATACGCCAATGGAAATCGTAAAAAACACATTCAGCGCGAAAGCCGGGAAGGGGGTTTGGTGCAGTTGGTCTTTCAGCTGGCGCTGACTGAGCGTAGGGGAAAAAAAGGCCCGGAAAAGATCGTTAAAGTATTTGCGGAAGCCCAGCCTGGTGAGCGCGAGCAAAAAGCAAACGCCGAGCAGCAGGTAAAAAAGCGTGGTCTTATCACTCTGCCAGGTCAACGCGGACATCCGCGACTGCATCAGCCGCATTTTGGGCTGCTGGATGCCGCTGAAGAGCCTGTTGTTGGTCAGCAGATAATCCACAAAATCCTGCCGGTTATCGAATGGCTTTAATACAAAGGAAGGATAGGGGCGGGCAAGGACGGTATCTTGCTCTGCCCGTACCGGCCGGTGATGGGTAAGTGTGCCGGGAGAGGACCGAGTGCTTGTGCCGGACGAATCAGCAGCTACCCGGTTGCCGTGGGCCTGCGCAACCATTGCCGTCAAAAGAAAAATCAATAAAACGCCCGTCTTTTTGATCACCGCTGTTTTTTTACAAAAGTACTATTTCTGCGTGTCTTATCTCCCGGAAGGCTGAATGGGATTTCAGTAAAGCCCGGCCTCAATAATAGACCGTCTTATAGGGATACCGTATTTTGTACATCTCCCGCACTTCGTGTAACAAGGTCTCCCGCAACAGGTTCAGGTTGTGTCCGGTAACCGCGGAGATAAAGACGGCGCGATCATTGGTTTTGTTTTCCCACTGCAGGAAAAGCTGATTTAGCAGCTCCTGTTTAACGGCATCCTCCAAATAGGGGTCAAAAGCCTTTTTCTCGTAGTCATCCAGTTTGTTGAACACCATGATCACCGGTTTATCCTGTGCCCCCAGTTCCTGCAGGGTCTGATGAACCACGGCGATCTGCTCTTCAAAGCCGGGGTGGGACAGGTCTACCACATGGAGCAAGATGTCGCTTTCCAACACTTCATCCAGCGTAGACTTAAAACTTTCCACCAGTTGGTGGGGTAGTTTGCGGATAAACCCTACCGTATCGCTAAGCAGAAAAGGGGTGCCCTGCAGCACTACTTTCCTGGTAGTGGTATCCAGCGTGGCGAATAATTTGTTTTCGGCAAACGAATCGGTCTTGCCTAACCGCTGCATCAGCGTGGACTTGCCTACATTGGTATATCCTACCAAGGCCACACGGATATATTCTCCCCGGTTTTTGCGTTGGGTAGTAGCCTGTTGGTCAATGGCGGCCAGGCGCTTACGCAAAAGCGCAATCTTATTGTTGACGATGCGTCGGTCGGTCTCTATTTCCGTCTCCCCGGGCCCGCGGAGGCCGATACCTCCTTTTTGCCTTTCCAGGTGGGTCCACATTCCTTTCAGCCGGGGCAACAGGTGCTGGTATTGGGCGAGCTCCACCTGGGCCTTGGCTTGTGATGTTTTTGCCCTGCGGGCGAAGATGTCCAGGATTAAATCCGCCCGGTCCAGGGTTTTTATTTTCAGGAACCGCTCAATGTTGGAGATTTGCGTGGCGGAAAGTTCATCGTCAAAGAGCGCAACGGTTATGCCGTGCGCCTCGATATATTGCTTTATTTCTTCCAGCTTGCCTTTGCCCACGAAGGTGCGCACATGGGGATGAGGTAATCGCTGAACAAATCGCTTTTTAGTCACCACGCCGGCCGTTAAGGCCAGGAATGCCAGCTCATCGAGGTATTCATTGATTTGTTCTTCTGTTTGCGTTCCGGTAATAACGCCTACTAAAACCGCAAGTTCTTCGCTGTGATCTATTTGCTTCTTCTCTATCAAATGTCTGTTTTTTTATGGCAAAAATACGATTTAAAGGTGGCAATGAACAAAAACGGCTTCACAGCCGGATTATTCCGTAACGAACCGCTGTTCCCATGCTTTCTCGCTCCGTATAAGCCAGGATGGCTTCGTTCTTATTCAACAGCTCAATTTGCGGAAAAGTTGCGTAACCCGCCTTAGCGGTAAGAAAACTGTTGGACAAGACCTTTCCGGAAGGGCCGCGAAGTTGCAGCCCGATATGCTGATGCTGGCCGCTGTCCTCCGGCACCCCTTCATCCCAGACCAGGACAATATTGCCATTGTTCATGGTCGCCATTTGCGGATGCCGGGCAGAAGGCAGCCGGCTCACAGCCTTTTTAGCCGAAAAGGAGCCGGGGCGGCCTTCGCTGTGGCAGTAAAAAACGCCTGTACCGTTTCCCATCGTGAACCAGCTCACCTGGAGGGCCTTTTTGTTAACCGCAAGCGCGGGACCGGTATGGGGGCAGCCGTCTATCTGCCAATTGTCGGCACTGATGCGCACCGGCGTGGAAAAAGTCTCGCCGTCATCCGTTGAGTAACAATAGGCCATATCGCGCATCCCGCCGGAGAAGATGTTTCGCCAGGCAACGTGTATCGTTCCGGTGTCATCAACCAGCAGGGCGGTGCGGCAACATTGACAGGTATGGCCCGCCAGTTTGGTCCGGACAGAAAAAAGACCGTTTTCATCCGCTGTAGCGAAAAGCAGGGTAGAACCGGCGGGCTTGCTGTTGCTCAGCCAGGTCATCCCGATTTTCCCATCGGGTAAGGAGGCGATGTCAAAATAACGCTGGTCGTAGCTTTCCGCCGTATCGGCGGCAAGCGGCGTGGCCGGAGTCCAGCTGTTTCCGCCGTCCTCAGACCAGCTGTAATAAATCGCACCGGTATACGGGTTGCCGGGTGTCGGGTTCTTTACCGTGAACACCAGCAGGACACTTCCGCCGGGGCCAAAAATTAATTTCGGCATGTCTTCTCCATGGGTCGAAACACCCCTTGACTGGGGGATCGGTATCGGCGCGCCAAACTGTTTGGTGCTATCGACATAACGGGCAAAAAAGACTTGCGTTTTCCCCGTCTTATCTTGCTGCACCCAGCTTAAAACAGGCGTGCCGGCCGCATCTCGGGTCAGGTAGGGAGAAGAACTTTGTACAGCGGACGCCGTTACCGGCAGAAAAGAGGTTGCCGCCTTGCCATTCGAAGAATCATTCCGGCATCCTGAAAGAACGGAAACCAAAAATACAAGGCAGAGGCTTATGTTACTGAGATTATACATTGTGCTCGGGTTAAATGGTTGCGTTACATGGTTGTTTTTAAGGGTTTTCAAGCTTAAGCCGGGACGGTTACTGCTTTTTAAAATGATAACTGACGCCTACCTGTAAAGTACAGGGGAGTCCGGGTCTGTAGGTGGTGGCGTATTCCGTTTTTTCGGCAGTCGTCGCATAATTGGTATCAAAAACGTTGAGCAGGTGCGCCCAGAAGGCGAATTTTTTGTAGGTATAGTTTGCGCGGGCGTTCCACAGGTTATACCCTTTATAGCGTTGCGTATTGGCGGGGTCCATATAGTAGGGCGCCAAATGCTGCCATTCCACGGAAACCCCCAGCCCTTTTACAAAATGTGGCAGATAAGTCACCTGCGCATTGGCGATCCAGTGCGGTGCGCCATTCATTTCCTTATCGCTGTAGTCATTTTCTTTTTCTTTATAGCGCACAAAAAGGTGTCTGGCGTTGGTGCCGCTCAACCGGAATTTCCATTGATCAACCGGCTGGTAATTTAAGGTATATTCGACACCGTAATGCAGGGTCTCTCCCGCGTTTTTGTTGACATAGGACCCGTCCGGCCTGCGCACTGAAACGACTTCGTTGCGGCCTTTCATGCGGTACAGGCTTAGTTCTGCGTACCCTTTGTAGTTGTCAAAAGCCAGCCACCCGCCTAATTCATAGTTGAAGTAGCGCGCCGATTGCAGGCTTGGGATTTTTACGCCGGTGTATAAATCGCCTATGTCTGGCGGAACAAAGCCGATGCTGTAATTGGCGTACACGCCTCTGTCGCCGCCAAAGTCATAGGTGATCCCTACTTTCGGACTGAACTGGTGAAAATGACTGTTTCCGTCAGGAGATCCCGAATAGGCCGAAGGCGGCAGGTAATTATCAAACCGGTAATCCAGGCGATCGTATCTCAGGCCGCCGACTATCCTCAGATGCTGCAGCGGCATGGTTTGCAACCTGAGGTAGGCCGCTTCATTGTATATGGCGACCCTGTAGTTGGTCAGCAAGGAATCCGTAACGGTATAGTCAACAAAGTATCCTGCCGCGTCTTTAGCCACGCGGATAAAGCGCGCGCGATATCCCGCGGGGCTGTATTCGGCCTGGAACCCCGCTAAAAACGTGGTCTTCCACTTTTTGAAATTTTTAAAATACTGCCCCTGCAATCCGTAGCTTTTAAAGAAGTCGTTGTTGACCTCGCCGGCTGCTTTCAGGGGATCATCGGTTGAGCGGATCCGGTAGTGCGGGTTTTGCCCGATCTGGTTATTCCGGTAATAAAAAATCAACTGGCTGTGCCACCGCTCGCCCGCCTGGTGCTTCCAGCTCAGACGTGCCCGCCAGGCTTTCACTTTGCGGTAATTAAACGTATAAAAACTCTGGTAATCTTTCCCGTAAAAGTGGGCGCTGTCCAGTCCGCCTGTCATATCGGTTCGGTAGTCGATGCCCGTGACCATGGCCGTCAGCTTGTTCTTCTTGTCGATCTGGTGATCGGCGCGCGCGGTCAATGCCAGTTTGTCAAAGTCGCTGTGTTGCCGGTAACCATGGCGCCGGTTCGCCAGGTATCCGCTTAGCAACAGGCCGGTCTTATTCCAGGTATTTCCGGCCGTGAGGTTCATCCTCTTGTAGCCGTTGGTGGTCCCTTCCAGGGACATATCCAGTTCGGGGACTTCGGGAGGGGCCTTGGTGATAAAATTAATGGCTCCGCCAACGGCATCGCTGCCATACAAAGAGGAGGAAGGCCCCTTGATGACCTCTATGCGCCGGACGGCGGCCTGGTTGATTTCTATCAAGGCGTTGTGGTTAAAGTCCCCGATAGTATGCAGGGGGATTCCGTCCTGCAGGTATAAAAAATTACTGCGGTAGCTGATCGGCTGGCGAATGGCCATGGTATGCTGTTCGTTGCCCAGTTCCACCATATAAACCCCACTCACCTTATTCAAGACCTGGTCTAAGGTGATGGCTTTGGTTTGTTGGAGCATTTTAGCGGAAATAACGCTGATAGCTACGGGTACCTCCGTACGCTTTACCAATGTCCTGCCTGCCGTTACGACCAGCTCGTTAAGGGCGGAGGCAAATGGCTCAAGGAGGATGTAGAGCGGATTGTTGGTTACCGCCACTTGTCTGGGCTTATAACCGATAAATGAAATGGCTAAAGAATCCGATTTATTATTGAGGGTTAAAGTAAAGGTCCCGTCGGACCCGGTAACTGTTCCTGTTTGGCTCTTTATGGCTACGATGCTCACGCCTTCCAAAGGCTTCTTGCTGATTGCATCAACAATTTTCCCGTTTATGTCGGCTTGGGCAAACGTATGGCCACAGAATAGCACCAAACTTACAGCCACCATTAGAAAAAATTTCATGGCTGATTAGTTGTTTTGGATAAGGAATTATAGCAATGCCCTGGCAGCTTCATGGGCTGCCGCTACGATGTGGTCAGGCGAACCGGGGCGGGTGGAAAATATGAAAGTAAGGAGACTGATAGTGCGGAATAAGGACAGGGGAAAACGCGCATTTATCGGTCCGTAAATCAAAAGTGAAGAAATGCAGGTCTGTGGCACAAAACAAGGCGATTTCTATTTTGTTGCCGGTTATCCCGTTGTCCTGCTGTTTGTGCTGTTCGTCCCGGTGAAGCTGTTTACGCAAATAACATTGCCCCTCGCAGTGCATCTCGGGTTTGTCGCGATTGACGCAAAGGACGCTGGCAATATAATCTTTGTTGATCTCATAATTGATCAATACGCCCAGCTTGCTGAAACACTGCAAAGAAAGCGAAAACAACAACAATATGGATACCAGTTTCTGCAAAACTTCATAAATTGCAATGGAGCAAAGGTACTAAAGAGATTGTATCTTTTAACTTAAAAAAACAGAAAAGATGAAAGCTATCGTGTTGCACCGTTTTGGTGAAGCGGCGCAGTTGAAAATGGAAGAAGTAAAGACCCCGGTTGCGGGCAAACAACAAGTGCTGTTGAAAGTAAGAGCCATCGGCATCAATCCCGTAGATACGAAAGTACGGGCGGGTACGAACCGGCTGGCCAAAGGCCTGCCATTGCCGGCTGTTATCGGCTGGGATGTGAGTGGGGAGATCGTACACAGGGGGGAAGAGGTGGAACTTTTTCGGGAAGGGGACGCGGTTTTTGGGGTCATCGGCTTTCCGGGCGCGGGAGGCGCTTACGCGGAATATGCCCTGGCCGCGCCGGAGAGCCTGGCCTTGAAACCCGCTAATGTGTCCTTTGAAGAAGCGGCCGCGTTGCCCATAGCCGGACTGACTGCTTACCAGGCCATTCACGAACATCTGAAGATCGAAAGCGGTCAACGCCTGTTGATTCAGGCGGCGGCCGGAGGAGTCGGCCATTTGTCTGTTCAGCTCGCTAAACAGGCGGGTGCCTATGTAAACGGTACCGCTTCGGCGAAGAATAAAGATTTTTTGTACCACCTGGGCGCGGATCAGGTCATTGATTACAAAGCGGAAAAGTTTGAGGAGCGGGTGGAAATGGTGGATGCCGTACAGGAGGCCATGGGAGGGGAGATCTTGTATCGCTCGATAGGCTGTACGCGAAAAGGCGGGAGGGTAGTCTGCCTGCCTTCCTCCACCAAGAATGACCCGGAGGCGATTGCGCTGGCCAGGGCAAGGGGCGTCTGGCTGGAGTGGCCGATGATGCATGTCAGCCGGGTGCAGCTGAAAGTTCTTGCTGACCTGGTAAGTACGGGCAAGCTAAAGGTCCACCTGAATGACATATTCGATCTGGCGGAAACGGCCGCCGCCCACCGGGCCATAGAGACCCATGCTACAAGGGGAAAGATCGTCGTGCGGGTGTAAAAAAGCGGCCGTTTCCGGGCTCCCCTACTTCCCCTGCGCTGTTTTTTTGCTTGTCGCCCGCCTGATGATTTTCACGATAAACGGAGCGGAAATAAGCAGAATGACGCCCACGATAATATAATTAAGATAGGGCTTTAAAAAAGGCCTGCTGCCTACCAGATAGCCGGTCAACAGGAAACTGAGCACCCAGCATACCGACCCCAGGGTAATGTACAGTATAAAATGTGGTATTTTCAGACGAACCATTCCGGCGACAATAGGCGCGAATGTCCGTACGATAGGAACAAATAGTCCAACGGACAGCGCCCGTCCGCCGTATTTGTCATAAAAACGTTCTGCCGTCGCGATGTGTTTTTGCTTAAAAAACCAGGAATCTTTCCGGTTTTTTAACAGGGCCCCGGCCTTCCTGCCAAATAAATAACCGGTTATGTTCCCTGTAATGGCGGCGAAGACCAGCAGGCAGGATACGGTGATCAGGTTATAATGAAGATCTCCTGAAGCGATCATGGCGCCGGAGGTAAACATGAATGCGCCGCTGGGGATAAAGAAACAAAAAAACAAACCTGTTTGGCTGTATATCGCCAAAAAGATCAGGAACAGGCCGCCATAGTCGATCAGGGATTGCGCTTCAAACATAAGGGGGGTACTATCTGCTTTGTAATAATTTGGCCGCTTTTATTTCCGGGAAAGAGAATTCTTCTCCGGCCATTGAACGGATCTCGGCTAAAGTAGCATCCGGGTGCGCCTCGATGATCTTGCTGACCGCCGTTACTTTTTTCGGCTGAAATAGATCTTCTACCCTGATCTCCCCGCCAGGGAGAAACGATATGAGGTGATCCATTATTGTCCCGGTTTTGAGTGCGCGCAGCGCCGCTATATCTTCCGGGCTGTGACCTGCTTTAAACAGCGAAAGCGAGGTTAACCTGGAGGCGCCCTTGGCCGGTTTTTGTGGTTTGACGGACTTCCCTCCGGCGGGCGCGTTTTCGTTGGACCGGTACATCTGAACGGCTGCCCGGATGAGCGTCCGGCGTTCTTTGTTTTGACATAAGGCTTCGGTAATAGCCACCGCCTGCTCCAGCTGTTGTCGCTTATCCAGAAAACTTTGTAAGAGCTGTTGGAGTTGCTTTACTTTTTTCTTTGTCCGTGGTTTTGTTTTCCATGTTTTGATCTGGTGGTTAATGGGCCCGATTACCCTTTTCTCCAGATCCTGACCAAACCACTTCGTGGCGGCTTGTGTTCTTTCATGCAGGCGTTCATGGGTACTTTTGTCCTGCAGCAGGTTTTCTAATACGGGAATGAACTGAAAGCTCACCCGTTGTTGTTCCTGCAGGACGTTTTTCAGGGTGTTGACCAGTCCAGAGTCTATCAGCCGCGATGCAGCGGGGCTCTTGTCGGTGTTCGCGCTGAATTTGCCGAGACGATCCAGCAGTTTGTCCCATTGAAAAGCCGAAAGCACCGACCGGTGCAAAAACTGGATTTGCGCTTCTTTCAGCATTTCATCCAGTTCCTCCTCCGGCAATTCGCTGCTGGCAAATTGCAACACCTGCTCGTTGGTGCGTATGCTTGCGGGCGTTATTTTGGAATGCAATACCAGCCCTTCCAAGCCCGTGAGCCGACTCAGGGCGACATACACCTGCCCGTCGGCGAAAGCGCGCCCGGCATCAATGATGGCTTTTCGGAACGTGAGCCCCTGGCTTTTATGAATAGTCACGGCCCAGGCCAGCCGCAACGGAAATTGTTTGAATGAACCGATTTCTTTCTCCCGGACCTCATCTTTGAGTTCATCATACTGATAGCGGATATTGCGCCAGGTCTCCCGGGAAAGCTCCAGCAGGTCCTCCTCCTCCGGAAAGCGGATGGTGATCTTTTCATTGACCGCGTCTATATCCTGGATGATCCCTGTCTTGCCGTTAAAGTACCGGCGGTCCTCGCCCTTATCATTTTTAACAAACATGACCTGGGCGCCTTCTTTGATCTCCAAAAGTTTATCTGCCGGAAAGGCGCTTTCCGGGAAGTTCCCGTCCACTTCAGCGGTTACGCGTAGTTTTTTGCCGGGCAGCTTTTCCAGCTCCCGGTTGTTGATGCGCTCGGCCAGATAGTTATGGGAGGTCAGCGTGATGTAGCCGTCCTCCTGATCCGGAATAAAGTCCGGCTGAAAGTAGCGATCCAGAATCGCCAGGTCGTCGGTTGCGCAGCAATTGTTTCGGATGTTATTGAGCAAGCGGATAAAGGCGGGGTCATCCTGCCGGTATATTTTGGTCAGTTCCAGGTAAATGGGCGGTGTTTCGGAAATAACCTGCGCATGGAAGAAAAAAGGACCTTCATAAACCGGCTGCAGCAACCGCCATTCTTCTTCCTTAACTACCGGCGGCAGCTGGTACAGGTCGCCTATATACACCATTTGGAGTCCCCCAAAAGGTTCATGATGTCTTCTCCGGATATGGCGGAGTACCATATCCATTGCATCCAGCACGTCGGCTCTCACCATGGATACTTCGTCAATGATGAGCAGGTCCAGTTCGCGGATAAGCTCCCTTTTTTTCTTGTGAATGCGCAGCTTCCCCAGCAGTTGCTGCGTGTTATAGACCTGTTCATTGTGCTCGTTCCAGCCGGAGCGCTGGTTGGCGATAAAAGTGCCGAACGGCAACTGAAAAAAAGAATGGATAGTCACCCCTCCCGCGTTGATCGCCGCTACACCGGTCGGGGCGACGACGGCCAGTTTTTTGAACGTGTGCGCTCTGATGTATTTCAAAAAGGTGGTTTTTCCCGTGCCTGCCTTGCCGGTGAGGAACAAGTGCCGGTTGGTATGGTTGACAATAGAAACCGCCCGCTCGAAACGCGCGTTGGAAATATCCACCTGCATGGGAAATTTTTTGTGCTAAACCTACAAATGTAGGCAAAGTTAAGGGAAGGAAAATTTATCGGTCCGGTGGAAAATTATTTTTAATTTTACTTGCGACGAAAGCGATTGCCTGTAAACTACCCACCCACGCTAAAGCGATGGGACGGGCTTTAAACCTGACAACGAA
>CAYRJM010000030.1:0-36301 GCA_964424665.1 uncultured Chitinophagaceae bacterium | reverse complement strand
TGAGTGGTTTAAATTCAGAGCCGGCCTTCCAGCCGGGAAAGGTATCTTGCTCTGAAAGCTGGTATCCCAGGTCAAATAATATGCGGGAAAGTTGTACCATGCCCTGATAATCACCATTTGGATCGTACTCATCGGCAGGCTGGTGATACTTATGCGCCCCATAATCAGACCGTTGTTTTTGCACCCACGTTTTATCGTGGGACACACTTTCCAACCCATTATGAACATCAATAGCCGGTACACCGACTTTGGCAAAACTAAAGTGGTCGGAGCGGAAATAACCGCCTGAAGCGGGGTTCAAGTCCCCGCGTACAACCAGGCTGTCTTTTTTTGCAATATCATAGATGTAGTCTTCCAAATGGTTCTGTCCCAGGCCGGTGACCACCAGATCTTTTGTTTTCCCATAGCTGCCCATTGCGTCCATATTAATATCCGCCACCGTTTTGTTTAAAGGGAAAAGCGGGTGTGTAGCGTAGTATTCGGACCCCAGCAAGCCTTGCTCTTCTGCGGTGACGGCAAGAAATAAGATAGAGCGTTCCGGCGGATTCGGCAGGCTGGTAAAAGCCCTGGCGATGGCAAGCATGGAGGCTATGCCACTGGCATTGTCAACGGCTCCGTTATAAATGGAATCGCCATTGACAGGAATACCGATGCCCAGATGGTCCCAATGGGCGGAGTATATGATGTATTCCGCAGGCTGGCGGCTGCCTGGAAGCAATCCCGCTACGTTATAAGAGGTGTTGTATTTGATTCTGTTGGTAAACTCAACAGATATTTTTTGATGCAGGGGAATGGCTTTAAAATCTCGCTTCCTGGCCATTGCGGTAAAATCGCCTGAGATACCTGCATTAGCCAACAGTTTTTTTGCCGCGTTAAAAGTAATCCAGCCTTCCATTTTACAGCGTTCCATATGTTTTTGCGGATCTTGCAGATAAAGCTGGGCACCGCTGAAACTGCTTTGAACCACGCTCCAGGGATAGCTGGCCGGCTTGGTTTGATGAATGATCAGGACCCCGGCGGCGCCCTGCCTGGCTGCTTCTTCATATTTGTAGGTCCAACGACCGTAGTAGGTCATGGTATCTCCTTTGAAAAAGGTCGCTTTACCTGACTGGAACCCCGGGTCATTAACCAGTACGACCACTACTTTTCCTTTTACATCCACTCCGGCATAATCATTCCAGTTGTATTCAGGAGCGACAACACCGAAACCCACAAATACGAGTGGCGCATTTTCGAGACTCACCTTAGGAACTTCATGCTCGCTCAGGGCGACGAAGTCTTTTTCATAGTGGAGTTGCAGGGAAGTATTCTTGCCTGAGATAGGAATAACGGGGGAGGGTTTGCTGTTGATCTCTACCAGGGGTACTTTTTGGTAATAACTTCCCTGGCTGTCAGGTACAAGGCCGAGCTTTTTGTACTGGTCGCTGATGTACGCAATGGTTTTTTGTTCACCGGCCGTAAATGGCTTTCTGCCGGACATCGAGTCGTTAGCAAGAACGGCAATGTGTTTTTTTATAAATGCTGCGGTGATCTTTTTTTTGGCATTTTCTATCGTTGAAGCCGACTGACAGGCACTAAAGCCAACAAGGACAAAAAGCAACCAGACCGGCTTTGCAGAAAATCCGTTATAAGTACGAGGAGTACCCATGAAGAATATTAATTTTTTAACCGGAGCGGCATCAGCAGCATGAGCAGGTCTTCATTTTCTTCTCTTTCTACCGGGCGAATAATGCCGGCACCGCCGGGGGTGGATAATTCTATTTCTATTTCTTCGCTATCGGAAGCATTCAGCATTTCAGCCAAAAAGCGTGCGTTGAAAGCGATTTCCATATCTTCTCCGTTGTAGCGACAATTCATCCGTTCATTCCCTTCAAATGAAAAGTCCAGATCTTGCGCATTGAGTTGCAGTTCGCTGCCTGTAATCGACAAGGCAACCTGGTTAGTGCTCTTGTTGGCAAAAATACCCACGCGTCTGAGCGCTCCCTGGAAGTCGGAAGTGTTTAAGAGCAGTTTGTAGGGGTTGTCTTTTGGAATGACCACCCGGTAATCCGGAAAGCGGGCGTCAATAAGCCTGCAGATCAATTCCATCTCCCCAAACTCGATAAAGAGATGGCTTTTGTTGTAAGTGATTTTCAGCGGTGTATCGTTGTTTGGCAGTACATTTTTAAGCAGGTTCAGCGGCTTTTTAGGAACAATAAAATGATCCTCTTTTGGACACGATACGCCGGTATACCTGTATTTAATCAAGCGGTGAGCATCGGTAGCCACACAAGTGATCGCGTCGGATTCCAGCTCAAAATAAACCCCTGTCATAGCCGCACGCAACTCGTCGTTCCCCACGGCAAACAATGACTTGTGAATGGCGGCAGACAGCACATCTGAAGCGATTGTAAACGAGGTGGATTCGTCCGGTACCGGCGATTTGGGGAAGTCATCCGCATTTTCACCTACGATTTTATATTTTCCGTTGTCCGAAGTGATGTCAATGGCATAGGTTTCCGAATTGATATGAAAGGTTAATGGCTGATCAGCGTTACTCTTCAAATAATCCAACAGAATACGGCCGGGGATACATATTTTTCCGGTTTCTTTGGCTTCTATATCCAGCTTTACCTTCATGACGGTTTCCAGATCAGTGGCCGTAATGATGAGCTTATCTTTTTGTACTTCAAATAAAAAATCCTCCAGAATGGGGAGTACAGTGTTGGAACTCAGGACGCCGCTGACATTTTGAAGATGTTTTAATAAAGAAGAAGATGATACGATAAAGTTCATGGATAATAGAAAATTAGTTGGTGAAAATACTTTTAGAATAAACAAAGATAGGGATATTTACATTTCAAAAAATACCCATTTTGCATTTAGTGGGTATTCTGTGGATAACTTGGAAAAGAAAACAGTTTTTTTGATTTGTGGTTTTCGTGTTTCTTTGCAGTTATGAGTTTACCGCAGCATACGGATGCCCGCTTGCGATTTCGGCAGCAGGAAGAGAATTCGGAGAATTATGTCATGCCCTTTATTGAAGAAAAATTTCAATTGAATGCAGGGATGAAGGTCATGGAAGTCGGATGTGGAGAAGGAGGCGTACTGCTCCCTTTCCTCCGGCGGGGATGCCATTGTGTAGGGGTAGACCTTGTGCCTTATCGTATCGATCTGGCGGCTGAATTTCTAAAAGAGGCTCTGGAAAACCGTACACTCGAACTGATATCCAGCGATATTTACGAGGTTGATTTTCTGGGACGGTTTCAGCATGCCTTTGATCTGATCATCCTCAAGGATGCGATTGAACATATTCCTGAGCAGGATAAACTCATGGGGTATCTGAAAAAGTTGCTTAAACCGGAAGGGGCTATTTTCCTTGGCTTTCCCCCTTGGTATATGCCCTATGGGGGGCATCAGCAAATCTGCCGAAATAAGAGGTTGAGCAAATCCCTTTACATTCATTTGTTGCCGCGTTCGGTTTACAAAGGACTGTTGACAAAAGGAAAAGAACATGCCGCTACCATCAAAGAACTCTTGGAAATCAAGGAAACCGGGCTGTCAATTGAACGTTTTGAACGTATTTTAAAACAACAGGATTACCGGATCCTGCTGAAGAGGTTTTACCTGGTCAACCCGATTTATAAATACAAGTTCGGCTGGCGGCCCAGGGTCCAAAACAAACTGGTGGCCCGGGTCCCCTTTCTACGAAACTTTGTAACCTCTTGTGTCTATTATCTGGTAAGTGGCTGAAAAAATGTTCCAGCAGGAGATCATTTACTTCTGGCTTGTTTGGCTTCGATGCTTAAAGTGGCATGAGGAACGGCCCGGAGTCGTTTTTTGTCGATAAGTTTTCCGGTAACACGACAGATGCCATAGGTTTTATTTTCAATGCGCATTAAGGCCTTTTCAAGGTGGTCTATATATTGGATCTGACGGCTGGCCAGTTGGCTGAGTTGTTCGCGCTCCATCGTGCCGCTGCCATCTTCCACACTCATGAATTTGCTTTCCGTATCATCGGTACCGGATTCTCCTTTGCGGGTGATTAGTCCCTGCAGGTAAGTAACTTCTTTTCTGGCGGCTTCCAGCTTTTCAAGAATCAATTCTTTGAATTCCTGCAAGTCCGCGTCGCTATAGCGCCGACCCGGCGTATAGGCTGTCTTTGGAGTGTCCAAAAGTGACGGATTTGGCTTGTAGGCGATGGATTTGGCAGCTGAAGCACCGTTTTTGCTGTTTCCTTTGTTCCCCTGAGTTGTTTTCTTTTTCGATGTCTTCGTATCTGTTGTCGTTGTCGTCTTTTTCTTCACGTTAGTCTTTTTTGTTGCATTTGCTTTTGAGGCAGAAGATTTCCGGGCCGCAGTTTTTGTTGCGGCTTTCTTTTTTGAAGATGGATTAGCCTTAGCAGCCTTTTTCGCAACAGTCTTTTTTGCGGTTTTCTTTTTCGCAGCTGTTGATTCTTTAGCTTTAACTGTACTTTTCGCTTGCTTTTTGGAAGAAGCAGTAGCTTTTTTCTTTGTTGCCATACCTTCAATTGTTTTTAAGAACAGAAATACGCACTCTAGTATTATCTATCTCAACATCAGTACCTTCTGTCAATTCCGGTACTATTTCAAGATGATCTGCCAAAATTTCCGTGCAAATATAGTTATTAAAATGAATTATTGCCGATTTCAGCCCATTAGGTTTAGATAGCTTAACAGTTATCCGGTCAGTTAGTTCAAAATTATTTTCTTTTCTCAATTTTTGTATCCGGTTGATGAGTTCCCGGGCCTGGCCTTCTTCAATGAGTTCTGGGGTTAAAGTGATATCCAAGGCTACGGTAAGCGCGCCTTTTGAAGCTACAGACCAACCGGAGATGTCTTCAAAGGTGATCTCGGTTTCTTCGAGAGTTAATCGCAGTGGGCCGTCTGCCAATGGAAGGTCGAAATATCCCTGTTTTTCCAGCAATGCGATGTCCTTTTGTGTAAACCGGGACAATGCCGCTGTCACGGCTTTCATTTTCGGACCTAATTTTTTGCCCAATATCTTAAAGTCCGGTTTTATTTTCTTTTGAATGAAACCCTCGGTATCCGTCAGATATTCGATTTCTTTGACATTGACTTCATTTTTTATCAACCCGGCGACCGCTTCTATTTGTTGTTGCATGTGCTGATCCGCTATCGGGATGAGCATTTTCTGCAGCGGCTGGCGTACCTTTATCCCGGTCTGATTGTTTGTTTTCACCCTTTTACGGAGAGAAAGAATGAGCGAAGTGATATCCTGCGCCAGTTGCATGCGTTCTTCCAGGTCTGCATCTTGTACTTCTTTTTTGGCCGCGGGGAAGTCGGTGTGATGTACAGATTCGTGCTTATTTTTGCCACTTACCTGGTTCAGGTTTTTGTAAAGCCAGTCGCTAAAAAAAGGAGAAATGGGCGCCATCAGCCGTAAAACGGTTTCCATGCATTCGTATAACGTTTGATAGGCGGAGACCTTGTCACCAGTGTAGTCGCCTTTCCAAAAACGACGGCGGCAAAGGCGTACATACCAGTTGCTTAATTGTTCGCCAACAAAGTCCTGTATCGCCCTGCCTGCACGAGTGGGTTCGTAATCATCCATTAATTCCGTCACTTCGGCTATAAGTGTGTGAAGTGCAGACAAAATCCACCTATCGATCTCCGGACGGTCCGCTACCGGAATATAAGCCTCTTCAAAGGTGAAGCCATCAATGTTGGCATACATGGTAAAGAAGCTGTACGTATTAAAGAGGGTATTGAAAAACTTACGCTGTACTTCAGCTATCCCGGCCTGATCAAAACGCAGGTTATCCCATGGAGAAGCGTTGGTGGTGAGGTACCAACGCGTCGCGTCCGCACCGTATTGGTCAATAATAGTAAAGGGATCGACTACGTTGCCAACTGTTTTACTCATCTTATTGCCATGCTTGTCCAGAACCAACCCGTTGGAAATCACTGACTTATACGCAACGGAGTCAAAGAGTAATCCGGCTATGGCGTGTAAGGTGTAAAACCAGCCTCTTGTCTGATCCACCCCTTCGGCGATAAAGTCTGCCGGATAGTTTTCTTCGAATGGCGCGTTAAATGGCCGGGGATGCCCCGCTGTCAGTTTTTGGTGGTCCAGCCCCCATTGGGCGTAGGGCATGGAACCGCTGTCAAACCACACATCGATCAAATCCGGCTCACGGTACATGGGCTCGCCTTCTTCACTCACCAGGATGAGCTCGTCTACATACGGCTTATGGAGGTCTATTTGTTCCCAGGACTCCCAGGGAAGCTTGTCCATTATGCCTTTATCCAGGGATTTCTGTACTTCTCGCTTTAGTTCGGGAATAGAGCCGATGGCTTTGCTGCTTTTCCGGTCTTTAGTGAACCAAACCGGCAAAGGAGTTCCCCAGAAGCGGCTCCGGCTCAGGTTCCAGTCCACCATGTTTTCCAGCCAGTTGCCAAAGCGTCCGGTGCCGGTGGCCTCCGGTTTCCAGCGGATGGTTTTGTTGAGCGCTATCAGTCGCTCCTTGCAGGCCGTTGTACGGATAAACCAGGCATCCAGCGGATAGTATATAATTGGCTTGGTGGTCCGCCAGCAATGCGGATAGCTGTGTTCATATTTTTCTATTTTGAAGGCCAGTCCCTCCTTTTTCAGTTTTACACAGATATCCACATTGACATCCTGATAAGCGGGGTCGTCTGTATAGTTTTTTACATAGCGTCCGCTAAAGGCGCCAAGGCCTGGTGTAAGCCGGCCCTTGCGATCGACAGTGGTCAGCATGCCGATGTGATTTTTCTTGCCGACACGGTAGTCGTCCGCACCAAAAGAAGGTGCCGTATGGACGATACCGGTACCATCCTCCGTGGTTACAAAATCACCCGCCAGGATCCGGAAAGGATCCGCATCAGGGGTTTGCTGTCTTACTTTTTCGATTGAATTGCCTTCGAAAGGCAGAAGTTGCTCATAATGACAGCCTTCGAGCTGGTGGCCTTTGACATGAAGCAACATTTTCCAGGGGAGGAGCTTTTTATTTTCTTTTCCTTCCCCTAAATCAACATTTTCCGCTTCGGGTTTAAAATATTGATTGATCAGTGCTTCCGCCAGCACGACCCGGATAGGTTCCCTGGTGTATGGGTTGAGCGTCTCCAGGAGTACGTAGTCTATTTTTTTGCCGATCGTCAGGGCCAGGTTCGCTGGCAGTGTCCACGGCGTGGTGGTCCAGGCCATAAAGTAGACCGGGATTTCTTGGGGCGCCGGCCCAAAGAGCAAGGCGCTTTTCTCCTCCCGGATAGCTTTAAACAGCACGACGGCGGAAGTGTCTTTTACGTTTTTGTAGGTCCCCGGCTGATTGAGTTCATGTGAACTTAAGCCGGTGCCGGCGGCGGGAGAATAAGGCTGAATGCTGACATCCTTATACAAGAGGTCTTTTTCGTAAAGCTGCTTTAACAGCCACCAGAGCGTTTCTATATACGGATTTTCAAAGGTAATGTACGGATGATCCAGGTCCACCCAATAGCCGATCTTGCGGGTCAGCTCATCCCACTCGTCTTTAAAACGGAGCACTTCTTTACGGCAGATGTCATTGTATTCAGCGATGGATATACCGGGCGTGCCATCCGGACGAGTTTTACCCACATCTTCTTTGGTAATGCCCAGCTTCTTTTCGACATTCAGCTCCACAGGCAATCCGTGTGTATCCCAACCGCCTTTTCTTTTGACTTCATATCCCTGCATGGTTTTGTAGCGGCAAATCAGGTCTTTTATGGTACGGGAAATGACATGATGGATACCGGGCATGCCGTTGGCTGAAGGGGGGCCTTCATAGAAAACGAAGGGGGGGTGCCCTTTGCGCAACGCGATGCTTTTTTGAAAAGTATGCTGCTGCTGCCAGGTTTTTAAGATTTCCTGCTCCAGTTCAGGCAGGTTTAAATGATTGAATTCCGGATATTTATGGGTCATTTCAACGATCCTCTTTATCTTTAGATTTGCCGTATTTTCAGGACTAACAGGGTAAAAAATGGGTGCAAATTTACGAAAAAATACGCGGTATTTAAAGAATTATTTCGTAAGAGCCGGCTCGTAAAGTAACTTTTGGTAAATAGGGCGAAACATCTTTTTAATACCTGCCAGAAAACGGGAAGCTGTCTGGCATTGCAGCAAATCCAAATCTCGTCGTTATCGGAAATCTTCAGCGCCAGTGCCAGAGGACAACCTCCTGGTCTCTGTTGCCTTCGAAGAAGCCAGGCTGAAACCCCTAGCCGATTAAGGGAATAGAAAATTTGGTTGATAATAGAATTTTAGCAGCAGGGCATTATAGAGGTACTGATATTTATTTTGGATGGCCGTGGATTGCGCGTTCAGAAAGCGGTTCCTGGTTTGTAAATAACTGTAGTAGGCGATATTGCCGGAGTGGTAACTCACATCTGCATAGTGAAGGGCGTCTTTTAGTGCTTGCTCCGCCTTCTGGGAAGCCTTGAACGCCTTGTGGTAAAGCCGTACGTTGGAGTAGACCGTTTGTACGGCCTGCCAGAGGTCCGAGCGGCTTTGCTCGGCTTCCAACTCCGCTTTCCTGATCGCCTTTTCAGCAATGTGGATGGAGGCGCGGTTGTACAATTTATTAAAAATAGGGATGTTAAGATTAAAACTGAAATAATAGCCCAGGTTGTCGTCAAATTGTTGGCTAAAAGGAACTTTACGGCCATTATCGTCAAGGTAGTGATCAGAGTACAGGGTATTGACGCCGCTGCTGAAGCCGACGGACGGCCACAAACTGCTTTTACTCATGCGCCAGTTGTATGTCGCTCCTTTTATTTCCGCTTTTCCCTGCTTTATGGCCGGGTATTTATTTAACGCTGCTGTATAAATATCCTCCAGTGATTGATCAAGGAAGAGACTGTCTGCTGAGACAGGAATGGCATACAGGATCCGAAAGTTGTGAACCTGATGTAATTGCAGGTCCTGCGCCAGGTTTCGCCTGGCTATCTTCACGTTGTTTTCCGCCATGATTTTCTGTTGGCGGTCATCGGCCCATTGGGCGGTCGCGTCAGCGAAGTCCGCCTTTGATTTTTCGCCGGCCTCTAACTGTATTTTCATGTCGTCGTGGAATTTTTTGCTAAGCGCGAGCTGCCGTTTGGCGGCCTGCAACATCTCTACATTCAGGAGTATCTGTAGATAATCATTGATGATTTGGATAGTGAGCCGGTGTGCTTGTTGTTGCATTAGGTATTGGGAGGCAAGCGTATTCCAGGACGCCTTTTTTATGTTGTTCCATATGTAAAATCCGTCGAATAGGGTCCAGTTGGCACCAATACTAAAATCATTGGAACGCGTGGTTTGGTTTTTTTTCTGGTTGGTAATAGGGTCGATACTCAGGCCGATATTGTAGTTTTGTGCTGCGTTTGCGCTTAATGAAGGAAGCAGTTGTCCTTTAGCGGCAAGTTGCTGATCCTTCGCTATCTGTACATCCGTTTGCGCCTGTTGTAGGCTGATATTATGCGCCTTGGCGTAATTCAGGCAATCTTGTAGCGACCAATGCCTGGTGGTGTCCTGTGCGGAACACTTCATACAAATTAGTGATAGCAGTACTATCTTTAATAAATTATTCATAGTGTGATATTTACCGTTTGCAGCTTTTTTACTATAAACTATTTACGGGAGGACGCCGGTGACGCGCATTAAACCGGTCTACCCGGATAAAAAAAGCCGCGGGATGACTTCTTAAATTATGATTT
The DNA here is from genome assembly GCA_964424665.1 of uncultured Chitinophagaceae bacterium. Lineage (GTDB taxonomy): Bacteria > Bacteroidota > Bacteroidia > Chitinophagales > Chitinophagaceae > FW021-bin31. Next base: position 26,609 of record CAYRJM010000030.1, on the reverse strand, counting down.
GCTTTCGTCGATCTTCCCGTCAAACAAATGCAAAGTCCGGTTACCGTACGCTGCATTGGCTTCTGAGTGCGTGACTTGTAAAATGGTTACCCCTTCTTTCTCATTCAGTTGTCTAAACAGTTGCATGATTTCTTCTCCCTGAGCAGATTGCAGGTTCCCGGTAGGTTCATCGGCTAAAATTAACTTGGGCTCGCTTATAAGCGCGCGGGCGATGCCGACCAGCTGTTGTTGTCCGCCGGAAAGTTGGTTGGGGAACAGGTCTTTTTTAGCGACAATATTAAAACGATCCAGGATCGCAGCCACTTTGCCTTTGCGTTCCGAAGTTTTCATTTTCTTATACAGTAACGGGGCTTCAATATTTTCATAAACGGTCATTTCATCGATAAGATGATAGGCTTGAAAGACAAAACCAATATGGTATTTGTATAGTTCCACTTTCTTTCTTTCCCTAAGCTGGTGTACGGGTTCCCCCATAAAGTAGTATTCTCCATCGGTAGGGGTTTCCAGCATACCGATAATATCCAGTAAGGTCGATTTTCCCGAGCCGGAAGGTCCCATAATGGAAATGAATTCTCCTTCTTTTACTTCCATATTGATGTAACGCAATACGTAGGTTTTTACCGCTTTGTTCTCAAAATATTTTTCGATGTTTTTTAATAAGATCATACGATTTTAAATTTAAAATTTGTTTTATCGGGTCGTCAGTAGGTACTATGAGGTTTATGCTATTTTAAGTATTCAACCGTTTCGGACATGGGGACATCTATTCATATTTCAGGGCATTTACCGGATTTGATCTTGCCACCTGCCAAGCCTGCATACTCACCGTGAACAAGGTTAACCCTATTGTAGCTACTGCGGCTATTATAAAAGGCAGCACGGGAATAGCTATCCGGTAGTTAAAACCGTTCAACCATTGCCGTATTAAAATATAACAAACCGGCCATGCCAATACATTGGCCAGGATGATCAAAACGACAAATTGCCGGTTGAGCATGCCGATAATGCTGCCAGCCCCGGCTCCCAGTACTTTACGGATAGCGATTTCTTTTGTACGTTGTTCAGCCGTTAATGCGGCTAACGAAAACAAGCCGAATAAAGTGATCAGCAATGCACATACGGTAAAAATGCTGACCAGCTTTCCTAACCTGACTATGTGGTTTAAATAAGAAGCAAACTGCTGGTCTAAAAAACTGTATTGTATGGGATAGTCCGGCTCAGCCTCCCGCCAGATATTTTTGATCTGACTGATGGTTTGTTCCACGTTTTGCGTAGTTAACCGGATTAAAACATGATTGCGGTCGTCCGTATTTTGCCCCGCTTCGTTAATTGGCGTTTTGGTGAGAAAGAATGCCATAGGGGCTATTTTACTATCCATGCCCCTTTGATTATAATCAGGAACAATACCTAACAAACGTATATTACCTAATTCTTTCAGGGCAGGTAATGGTATTCCGACGGAGTCCATCAAATGATATTTTTCAGCGGCCGTTTTATTGAGGATTACGCCGCTGCTGTCTGCAGCATGTCTTTGAGAGAACAGTCTTCCGGCCAATGGTTGTATCCCCAATGCCTGGAAGAAATCATAGTCTACATGCACTTCATCAAATTCAAGCCGCTGTTCGTCGACCGAATATGACGAATGTGTCATAGAATGACTTCCCGGTTGATAGTTTACCCGGGAAACGGCTTTTACATTGGCCAGTTGAAGCAGCCTTTGTTTGATAAAGGGGAAGGATTTTTTTGTTTGCTGATCATGCATGCGAATATCCATGACCTGCTGGGGGTCAAAGCCGATGCTGCGGTATTTTAAAAATTGGAACTGCCGGTTTACAATCAGAATGGCAATAATAAACCCTGTAGTGACTATAAATTGAAATACGACCAGGGCTTTCCGGAGAAAATTACCCTGCTTGCCTCTTAAAAAATTACCTTTCAATACTTTGGCCGGGTGGTATCTGGAGAGAAAGAATGCCGGATAGATCCCCGATAGAACGGTAACGCCTAATAGGGTTGAGGCCAGGTAGAGTACAAGCCTTGTCGTATAATAACCATTGAAAAGATTCAGATGGATATTTAACGTATTGTTCACGACAGGCAACACAAGTTTAACGGCTACTAAGGCAATTAAGATACTAAGAAGGCAATGTAGGAAGGTTTCGCCTAAAAAATTAATTAATACGTTAAATCGCGATGAGCCCAATACTTTTCTTACGCCTACTTCTTTTGCTCTGCCTGCAGATTGAGTGATAGCAAGGTTCGTGAAATTGATGCATGAAACGACCAGGATCAAAAAGGCCATTACCAGCAAAATTGAGAGGGTCAACGGGTTACCTGTACTCCCCGGCTGATTATGGGTTGCGGGATGCAGGTACAGCTGGGGAAACGGAGCAAGCACTATCCTGGCGGTTTTATCGCCAAAGTCTCCTTTTGCCGCTGGCGTTTTATACAGGACGGTACTCATCTTTGCGGCCACTGTCTGAGGGTCCGCCCCCGGCCGGAGTAATACGTAGGTAAAAAACCATTTATACCCCCAGGGAAAGTCCGTGTTTTCGGATCGTATTACTGCGCCAAAATTAATTGAAGAAGGAGTGGAGGGCTTGTTGACCACCCCGGTTACCGTATAATACCGGTCGTTGTTTAACCGGACCGTTTCTCCTACTGGATTTTTATTGCCAAACAGTTTCTCTGCCGTTGTATAAAATAACACAATGTCGTTGGGTTGATTGAGCGCTTGTTCAGCATTGCCATATAAAAAAGGATAAGGGAAAACCTTAAAGAAGGAACTGTCCACGCCTACAATGTTATTTACATACACTTTTCTTTTATCGGGCAACGTTATCAATTGCTCGCTCCATTCGGCCATATTGATGCGGTTGTATGCCTGTATTTCCGGGATCTTTTCTTTTAGCACGGGACCTATGCCGGCTGGCGTAGTCGTGCTGATTTCAGCGGACTTTGGATTTTCGCCCGTTGCTTTTAAGGCCAACGCCGTAGCGAGATCAGCCGTATTGTAACTAATATTAACCTGATATACCCTATTCGCATTAGGGTTCCATCTGTCGTAGCTCTTTTGATGCTGCACGTACAAGACCACCAGGATAAAGCAGGTAAGGCTCAGTGCCAGCCCGGCGATATTTACAAAGGAATAACGCCTGTTTCTCCAAAAGTTGCGAAAAGCGATTTTTAAATAATTATTGAACATGGTTGCTCTCATTCATATTATTAAACAGCAGTTTAGATTGACTTCGCCACGATCCGGCTTCCCCCTGTAGGTTGTTTATGGCGCCTGTTCCCACCCTCGAGCGTAAGGAGCCGGCTGAGCCGGTAGGTGATTCTGTCTTTCGTTCGTTATGCACCCTGGGTTTCGGCAGGGGCTGGGATTTTTTAACATATACTTTGATTTTCAACTTTTCCACCATAAACCTACTCATACTTTAGTGCGTCTGCAGGATTGGACTGTGCTGCTTTCCAGGCCAGCAAACTCACCGTTAATATGGTTAATGCAACAGATAGCACCGTCGCGACTATAAACGATTCTACGGGCATATCAATTCTGTAGTCAAAGCCATTCAGCCAGTGGCGGGCTGCCAGGAAAGCCAAAGGCCAGCCGATAATGTTTCCAATAGCGACTATCCACACAAAATTTTTGTTCAATAAGCTTAATATGGCTTTATCCGAAGCGCCTAATACTTTTCTTACGGCTACTTCTTTTCTTCGCTTTCGGATGGAAAAGGCCACTAATGCAAATAATCCGAACAGGGAAAGGAGTACGGCCAGCAGGGCGAAGGCGAAGACTGTTCTCTCCTGGCGCTGAAATGATTTTAAGAATGCAGCGAAATAACTGTCCAGGAAGGTGTAAGTTACCGGAAAGCCCGATTCATAATGCTGCCATACATTTTTGATGGATGAAATGGTCTGATCGAGATTTTGGGTATGCACCCTGATCAATACATGTGACATTCTATTGCCCTGATGCAACTCAAAGACCAGAGGCTGAATATTTTTCTGAAGATTATCGTAATGAAAATCTTTCACGACACCGATCACCTTTCGTTTGTACCAGTGTGAAACGTATTGCCCCACCGGGTCTCCTTCAATGCCCAGGGATTTCACAGCCGCCTGGTTTAATATCAGGCTTCCGAGGGTGTCGGGGTCGCGTTGGGGATCAAAACTTCTCCCGGCGATCAATCGCATGCCCATTGTTTTGGCAAAGTCGTAATCTACGCTAAGGAAATTGAAGTCTTTTTTTACATCTTTGTATTGATAAGTGTTTCCGCCAAATCCCTGTCCCGGTAAATTACTTACACGGGATACGGCAGTTACCCCTGGTGTATTTAACAGCGCTGTTTTTAGTGATTCATATCTTTTATACGCATCGCTCGAATGAATGGGTATGGTCAGTACCTGGTCGGGCTGGAATCCCAGATTAATGTTTTTTAAATAGTTAACTTGTTTAGCCATAACCATCACGCCTACTAAAAATATCGTTGTTAAGGTTATTTGGGCAACGAGCAGCAGCCGTTGGGTGAATGTGCCTGACTTTCCGCGAGTGAAACTTCCCTTTAAAACACGGGAAGGGTCAAAATGAGAAAGATAAAAGGCGGGATAAGCACCCGCAATTAAGGTTACCAAAAGCAGGGTAGTGGCACAGTATAATGCCATCTGCCAGGCGCCGGCAGCGTTATTAAGGGAGTCCAATCCGAGAAAATGGGCATAAGCGGGCTTTAATACTTCCACAAACAGGTTGGCTAAAATAAAGGCCAGCAATACTTGTAAGAATATTTCAAAGTAGAATTGCAATTTTAAGGAGCCCTTGGCGGCGCCCATCACCTTTCGCATTCCCACTTCTTTAGCTCTTCCCATGGCGGAGGCTACAGACAGATTGATGAAATTTACCGCCGCTATCAGCAACAAGATGATTCCGATAGCTAAAAGCATCGTCAAGACCGCAGGGTGTCCCGCTTCTGATCCGGGGATATCACTAAAGTGCATTTCCGTTATAGGAGAGAGCACAATTTCAGCCTTGTCAAAACCCGCTTTAGGATTTATTTTATCGGCCCATTCTCGTATAAAGGAGGTTAGCTTTTGTTGAAGCAGGGATACATTAGTTTGCTCGTTCAGCAGAAAGAAAGTGTAATAGTTCATCGGGAATAATTGCTTTTCCCGCCCGTATGTATTTAATTTATAAAAACCGTTGGCATGAGCTGTCGTAGGGCCGTCAGGTGTTTTGAATACGCCTGTTACCGTATAGCTGTCCTTTTTATTTATGCGAATTCCCTGACCAATGGGATTTTCATTTCCGAAAAATTGCTTACTGATCGCGTCGGAAATGACAACGCTGTTAGGTTTATCCAAGGCGTGTTTCGGATCTCCGTATAAGAAAGTGTACTGGAATATAGTAAAGAAAGTTGAATCAACGCTGTATAGATCGTCTACATAATTACTTTTTTCGTTCGCCGACCATAAGTCTTTTGCTACATAGAAACTGGCGCGGGCATATTTTTTTATTTCCGGGAATTTCCTGACAGCCTCCGGGCCAAAGCCTGCACTCATAGAACTACCGGTTTCCGAACCGTCGGTTATTCCAACGGTAACTATGTCCTCATGGTCGGGGAAGACCTTATCATAGCTTCGCTCGTAGTTGACATAAAATAAAATGAGCAGAAAGGCAGCGAATCCTAGAGCCATTCCCAGGATATTAATGACATTGTAAACCTTGTTTTTCCAAAGGTTACGAAACGCAATTTTTAAATAATTTTTAAACATAGTTTTGCAATATTGTGGTTATCCATTCTTGCATATCTTTGATATAAGGCTATGAGACTGTTCTGCTATGAGACGGTTTTACTCCTCCTCTTTGCGCTTTGACTTCATTATTCATACTTCAATGCTTTTACTGGGTTGGCCCTCGCTGCCCGCCAGGCTTTCCAGCCTACGGACAGTATGGCGATAATAAGTGCAACAATAAAAGCGCATACAAACACATACCAACTTATGCTGATCCGGTAGTCAAATTTTGACAACCATTGTTCCATAAAGTAATAGGCGATAGGACATGCTATTATGGCGGCTAGTAGAACCAGTTTTATAAAGTCTTTTGAAATCAATACGATCAGGTTTGTTACAGAAGCGCCGAGCACGCGGCGCACACCTATTTCTTTCGTTCGCTGTTCGGCCGTAAACAGGGTTAAGCCAAATAATCCGAGACAAGAGATAAAAATAGCCAGTCCGCCGAAGATGTTGGCCAGCGTTCCGAGTATCTTTTCGCTGGTAAATTTTTGTTCAAACCTTTGGCTGACAAAATCTATCCTGGGTGGATAGGCGGGGTTCAGTTTCTTTTCAATTGATTCGATAGTATTTACAGCAGCGATTAGGCCTTGGTCGGGAGCGATGCGCACGGCGAGGGTGCCATATTGATCAGTTGATCCTCCAAATCCGACGATCATGGGGGCTACCTGCTGAAAAGGTGAGCTTTTGACGAAATCTTCAAATATTCCGACAACACGTACCGGATTTCTACCCCAATGAATAACGGTCCCTGCGGCATCAGTGATGCCCATGACTTTCGCGGCGGTCGAGTTGATAAGCACGGCATTTGAGTCCGAAGCGAATTTTTTTGAAAAATCTCTTCCGTCAGTGATTCGTATCCCGGTTGTTTGGGCAAAGTCGTAACCGGTATACAGCATATCAAAAAGAATTTTGTCCTCTGGCGATTTGCCTGGCCAGGAGATACCCCACCCATTGTATCCCCCCTGCGTCATGCTGATGCTCAAGGGACATACCGCACTCGCTACACCTGATTGCAGGAGTTCGTCTTTTAAGACTTCAACCTTACCAGCCAACGTCCCGTTAAGCGGTATTTCCAGTAAATTGTTCTGATTATATCCGACTGGTTTGCCTTTGATATAGTTTATCTGTAGAAAGATGATCATGATAACTATGATGAGCGACACGGTAAAGATAAATTGAAACACGACCAGTACCTTACGGAAGGATAAAGCTGCATGACCGGTCTTACTTGATCCTTTCAATACTTTTACCGGAGAAAAGGAGGACAGGTAAAACGCGGGATAGCTTCCTGCCAATAAACTGGTAAGGATAAATAAGATAACCAACCCCGCCCAGAAATACCAGGAAGAATAGGCGACATTCAGCTGTATTTCGAGCATTCTGTTCAACAATGGCAAGGTTAACGCTACTAAACCGATAGCGATGATCAGGGAAATAAGCACATACAATGCGGATTCGCCGATAAATTGACGGATAAGGGCGCCGTAAGAAGATCCAGCTACCTTTCTTATCCCTACTTCCTTAGCTCGCTTTTGGGTACGGGCGGTACTCAGATTCATAAAATTGATGCAGGCGATCAATAAAATGCAAAAGGCCAATACCAGGAAGATTTTGAGTTGCGTTATCTTTCCGCCAACAGACTTCCCATTTTCAAAATGACCATACAAATACCATTTGGAGAACGGAAATAAAAAGGCCTGATTGGCCTCCCGGGCGTTGTTCTGATGCCTGCCAATCATTTTCCGGACGAGTTTATCGGAGGAAGCGAAATACTGATTATTCTTTAATTTTACAAAAGTTCTGCAAAAATTATTGCCCCAACTGTCATTGTTTGTCCACGGGTATTCTTTTTGGAGTAAGCGCCAGGTAAGCACATAATTTATACCACTTGCCCATGAGTTGGAGGGTGGATTTTCTATTACACCTGTAACAGTCAGGTCTTCCTTATTGTTCCATTTAATGACTTTGTTCAAAGGGTCCGTATTGCCAAATAAGACAGCGGCCATTTTTTGGGTAAGTACTATGGAATTAGGTTTGTTAAGAGCGGTTTGTGGGTCGCCTTTGATAAAATGGTAGTTAAATACTTGAAAGAGCGTGGAATCGGCGTATAGACCGTCTTTAGTGAAGTTATTATTTTTAAAGGACAGCAGTCCTCCGCCTTTCTGGAGATAGCGCACCGGAAAACATCTAGTAACAGCTTCGATACCCGGAACGGATTGCTGCATGGCCGGTGCCAACGGGGCCGGGGTAGCTGTAAAGGAAAAAACTTCATCGGAGCCGAACTGATTGGTATAAAGGATATAAATACGGTCATGATCACTGAGGTGTTTGTTGAAGTTCCATTCATAATGTACATATAACAGCAACAAGATGCAACTGGCAATACCTATCGCTAATCCGCCAATATTGATCAGCGAAAAACTTTTGTCTCTCCAAAGATGCCGGAAAGCAATTTTTAGATAATTTTTGAACATGGTTTTACACTTTTTACCAGGATAGTTAGAAACAGTAACAAGGCCTTTCCTCTCGAAGATACGTCGTAAAATAACGTTGTATGCCAAGCATGTTTTGGAAAGCCGATGCGAGTATTGCTGTTGTTTTCTTTAATGACTTTTTTACTTTTTTTAGACTTATTTATTCATATTTCAAAGCATCCACCGGATTAGCCCTGACCACCCGCCAGGCTTGTACACTTACTGTTAATACGGTTAATGTAATAGACAAAACTGTTGCTACAACAAACGGCCATACCGGTATGTCTATTCTGTAGGTAAATCCGTTCAGCCATTTTTGGGTTAAACTATAAGTAACGGGCCATGCAATGATATTGGCGATGATTACCATTAAAATAAATTTTTTGTTGAGCGTTTTTAAAATGTCAATTATGTTTGCTCCCAATACCTTTCTGATGCCGATCTCTTTGCTTCGGTTTGTTGTTATAAATGCGGAAAGGGCAAAAATCCCTACCATGGAAAGCATAAGCGACAATAGCGTAAAAACGCTTACAATTTTCCTGAACCGGAGGTCATCAGCTATCACCTGGTGAAAGCTTTCTTCTAAAAAAGTGTAATGAAGCGGATAGCCCGGGAAAAAACTCTCCCAGGTTTTCTTAATGTCGGAAATGACAGTATTAAATTGCTTTGTATTTATCCTGACGACCAAATTATTTGTAAAGGCCTTGGGCCCTGGCGCATGGAGGGAGGAGTAAATAGTAGGCAGGACTTTCTTGTCAAAACCTTCGTAATGATAATCTGCGATAACGCCTACAATATGCTTGGCTAAGGAATCATTTTCGTATATGGTTTTCCCAATAGCATTTCCCCCAAAAAGTTTTGCAGCGCTTTCGTTTATAACAATATTATTCACTGTGTCCAGCCCAAATTGCGGAGAGAATAAACGACCCGCCAATAGATTTACTTTCATCGCTTTCAATGTTCCCAGGCTGATTGATACGATGCTTATATTCTTAGACTCGCCCTGATATTTTACTTCTCTCATAAAATTGTATGTGTTGCCTATCAGTTGATTAGTCGTTCCTACCCCTGTTACTCCTGGAATAGTTTTTAGCCTTGTGGTCAGCTTTTTATTATATCCTGTATTTAGATTGATCAATCCGGAAAGCTGAAACCCCAGTTCTGAATTGGCCATGTAATTGACCTGTTTTTGTATGATGCCGATACCAATGATAAAACCAGTGGCGATTAAAAATTGGATCACGATCAATGTATTTCTGATCCTGACCCCTCCGGCGCCATGACGAAAACCTCCTTTTAAAATTTTTACCGGATCAAAGGATGCCAGGAAAAAAGAAGGATAAATGCCTGAAAGCAGGATAGTGACAAGAATAATAATAACAAGTTGCCACCAAATCACCGCTATAGAATGATGGTAGCGCCAGACAGATAAAGACGTATTAAGCAGTTGGTTAAATAAGGGTAAAAACAATTCAACAAGAAAAAGTGCTACGATCAATGCTAAAATACATTGTATAGCAGCCTCCATCATAAATTGAAAAATCAATGATTTCTTATCAGCGCCAATCACTTTTCTCACACCTACTTCTTTCGCTCGTTCTGTTGCCAGGGCAGTGGAAAGGTTAGCGAAATTAATGATGGCGATGAGTAGCAGCGCTACAGAAAGTACTAAAACGGGCGCAAGCTTTTCCATCAAACTTTTACTGTTTAAAGGATGAAGATGCACATCCTGCAAAGGCATTAAGCGGATGCCATATTGTTTTCCCGATTTGATATATTCTGCTAGAGAAGTATGACGTTTTTTAAGTAACCTTTCAAAGGCGGAGGTATAAATTCGATTCACCTGCTTTGCCAAAATACTATCTGGTGGATTGGTATTCAAACTGACATACATATTGGCGGCGTAGGTTACTTCCGGGTTTGTCGGGACATTATCAAACCTACCCGAATTGAAGACAGCCTCTAAAGGTAAGCTTGTGGGGGAAGCCGGTTTCCTGATTACACCGGTTATTTCATAAAGCGTACCTGGGTCAGAACTCCATAGTTTCATTTTAACGGACTTGTCGAGCACATTGACCGTCCCAAACCATTTCAGAGCCAGTGAATCTGTGATAACCATGGAATGAACCTTATTCAAGGCATATTTACGATTACCTGCGATAAAAGGGAAAGGAAAGACTTTGAAAAACGAGCTATCGCTATCGTGGAATAGATTCGTATTTTCTAAAAAGGCTTTGTTGTCAGCTATTATACTAATAGGGTGATCAAAGGAGCCGTTTACGCTGTTCACGCCTTTTATCCCCGGAAGACTGTTTTTTAGCCATTGTGCTATACGGATATCACACTCATCGCTCCATACACCTTGCTTATCGGATGAAGAAATACTTTTTTTTACATTTACTTTATAGATATTTTTCAGTTGAGGCGACCATTGGTCATAGCTGTGCTGATAATTTATATAAAGTAGCAACACAATAAATCCTGCGAGACCGATAGCCAGCCCACCGGTATTAATGGCAGCGTAACCTTTATGTTTCCAAAGGTTGCGGAAAGCGATCTTTAAATAGTTTCTGAACATAAAAATAAATTTATGATTTCTGATTTATTGGTGTCTAATATTGTTGGTATTTCCGGATACGCTCTATTTTTTGATATTTATTTAATTGATATTTAGTCACTCTGCATGGGGCGTTGGTCCGTTCCTGTATAGCGTCACTTTATACTCACCTCATCATACCGGGTGTAGCCATCATAGCCTGACGTGATTACACTGTCACCCGGTTCCAGCCCATTTAGTACTTCGAAGTATTGGTAATTTTTTCTGCCTAATTGTATGTTTCTTTTAACTGCATGATCGCCTCTGACTACGTACACCCAATTGCCGCCGGTACTTTCAAAAAATTGTCCGCGAGGCAGGAGAAGTGCTTTTTGATTAGCCGATAAGAATACTTTCACCTGTAAGGATAAACCGCGACTTAGCCCTTTTGGCGGGTTTTTGGTAAAGACCAGATCAGTTTCAAACTGTCCGTTTGTTACTTCAGGCAGGACTTTTTTTACCTCCATCGGGTATTCTTTATTTCCAAAGAGGCAAACGGCCTTTTGTCCTTCATGTACCCTTGAAATATAATATTCATCAACCTGCGCCACCAGTTTATAGCCCTGCAATACATCTATTTTTCCCATTGTTTCATTAGGGGCGTAGCTTCGGCCCACGACGGGATCGAAAGAAGAAAGTCTGCCTGAAACGGGGGCTTTTACGGTAAGGTTTTCAAGATTCTCCTGAATAATATTCAGGCTTTTTTGCAGCCGGGCGATGGAGGCATTGGTTTCGGCCAGTTGCATTTGACGGACCTGTTTTTCCTGCTCAATCGTTTGCTGCATCAGCCGTTTATTTTCAAGCTGTAAGTGATATTCCCTTTGGCTGGTGAGATAGTCTTTTTGAGAAATAACTCCCTGAATATACAGTAAGGTGTCTCTTTTAAATTGTGTAGCTGCTTTATCCAGGTCTGCATTGGTTTGTAGCATTTGCTGCTCCAGTTCGCGTTCATTGGTTTGCAGATCAAGGCGGGTCTTGCGCAGATCATTGATGCGTTCGATAATCTGTCCTTCACTGGTAATATATCCCAAGGTTGCCTCTGGGTTAGACAATTTCAGGATGGGTTCTCCGGCTTTTACCCGGCTACCATCCTCCACCAGGATTTTTTCAACCTGGCCGCCTATGGGAGAATTGACTAGAACCGTGGTTAACGGTTCTACAGTCGCGCTTTGCAATACTACGTCCTGGAAGTAGCCCTGTTTCACTTCTCCGATTGTTATGCGTTCCCGGGAAATATTGTACACGTTTTTTTTGGACAGGCGATAGGCGAAGAAAAGGAGGAGGATAAAAAGGATAATTCCTGCAAGCCAGAGTATTTTTTTAGTGGAAAACCTTTTTTTGGCGATGGGGCGATCCATGCTGTTGTTGACAGCTTGTTGGTCCGTTTTTGTTTCCGTATTCATGATAGGTGCAGGATAATGGAAAATATTAGATTAGGATGTTCTCGGTTACTTTTTGTCCGTCCAGCATTCGGATAATGCGGTGACTGTACTTGGCATCGTGTTCGGAGTGTGTTACCATGACGATGGTCGTCCCGGCGGTGTTGAGGTCAGTAAGCAGTTCCATCACCTCATTCCCGTTTTTAGAATCCAGGTTACCGGTGGGCTCATCGGCCAGGATCAGTTTAGGATTATTGACCACTGCTCTGCTGAAAGCGACCCGCTGCTGCTGCCCGCCGGAGAGTTGTTGGGGAAAGTGGTTTCGTCTATGCATAATCTGCATCTTGTCCAGCACTTTTTCCACCCTGGTTTTTCGCTCAGAAGGTTTCACGCCATTATATAGCAATGGTAGTTCCACATTTTCAAATACGGTAAGTTCGTCTATCAGATTAAAGCTCTGAAAAACAAATCCGATCGCCCGTTTTCGTAGATTGGAACGTTTGCGCTCATTAAAATGGGCGATTTCTTCTCCGTTGAAGATAAAGCTACCGCCATCTGGGTCATCCAGCATTCCGAGGATATTTAACAGCGTCGACTTGCCACATCCTGAAGGCCCCATGACAGCAACGAATTCGCCTTTTTTTACTTCCATCGACATTTTATTGAGGGCGACGGTTTCTATTTCTTCTGTGCGGTACACTTTTTCAAGATCGGTTATTTTGATCATATTTTTAATGATGAAATGGTTATGTTGTTAGGTGTCTACAAGATTAATGATATGTTAAGCAGCGGAAAAAACGTACCAAGCTATATACATTATGGTAGTCAAAGTTATATAAATTATATTTTATTGATGATTGTTCGATATTGATACACTGATTGTCCGGTTCTGGTACAGCTAGCCGGTTTTGTATCTTTACAAATCCAAAAGATTATTAGGCGTGTCATTATGGTGAGAGAACAGTTGAATTTCAACAGGTCAATTATAGTAAATTATTACGAATGATCTTTTCTGGAGCCGCTTCAAATATTTATATATATAGGCTTTTGCCAATAACATCCGTAGTGTTGAAGTATTTTTGGGCCATGCGTTCAGACAGTACGAGCGGATAGGATTGCGTTAAAGCGGTCTGAGGATTTCCGGCGATCATGGGAAAGGTAAATACATCAAACAGTGTGGAATCTGCAAAGGTGCTGTGCGGCTCCATCAGCGTTTCCTTTTCGATCCGTAAAGAACCGATACCATAAATACGAACCATATGTTGGCTATGCGGACAGTTCTTCACCATAGCAGGATCAAGTGAGGCCGGAGAACGCATGCTGTTAAATCCTCTTCCATTCATCCGGACGCTTGCGTTCACCCGGTATATTCGATTTGCGTTTTTATTGTAGTGATCGTAACTTAACTCGCCTTTGACAAATAAAGTAATCACCAGGCAGGTGGCCAACCCGATGGTTAGTCCTGAAATATTTATAGGAGAAACGACTTCGTTTCTCCATAAGTTTCCCCAAGCTGTTTTTAAATAATTTTTGGACATATAAGGCGATTTCTGACCGATGGTTTTATGGCTTTTGCTTTGCCGGCCGGGTAGCGGGCTTATTGACCGCAAAAAAACTGCGCTGTCTCCCTATTCACGTCGTAAAGCCTCTACCGGATTAGCTCGTGCAACTCTCACCGCCTGCCAACTTACTGTAAGCAGTGCTATTGAAATAGCCAGTAGCCCCGCCACTACAAATGTCCACCCACTGATGTTGGTTCGATATGCAAAATTTTGCAGCCAGTTGTTCATGGCCAACCAGGAAAGAGGTATGGCAATGATAATGGCCAGGAAAACCAACTTTAAAAAGTCGATGCTGATGAGTTTTATGATATTGACGACACTGGCGCCCAGAACCTTTCTTATTCCGATTTCCTTAGTCCTCCGTTGTGCCGTAAAAGTTGCAAGGCCGAGCAACCCCAGACAGGAAATAAAGATAGCTATGCCTGCAAAGAAATTGAAGAGCGTTCCTGCTCTTTGGTCGGATTTATATTTGGCTTCGAATTGTTTGTCTATGAAGTCGTAGCTGAACGGAATATCTCCGGCATATCTTTTATATTGGTCTTTTACAGCGGCAATCGCATGCTGCGCTCCTCTGGCAGTAGTTCGGACGTAGAGCATATTTCCTTTCCAGTCCCAGGAATAGAAGAGCAGTGGTGTGATCTTTTTTTTCAGTGATTTAAAGTTAAAGTCCTTCAGCACGCCGATGATGGTTCCTTTGTTGTTGTGAAAGCTAATACTCTGGCCTATGTATGGTGGCTGTAGTCCCATGGCTTTGATCATCGCTTCGTTTACAATATAGTGCGCGCTGTCGGCTGGTGTGCCCGAGAAATTTTTTCCGGCGATGAACTGCATTTTCATTGTAGGGATAAAATCTTTATCCATGACTGCCTGACCGATGACCATATTGCTGTTAGCTGGCTTGCCTGGCCAGTTGATGTCGCCGGTAGCGTTTCCCAAAGCTGACATGTCGTAAATGTTGGAAGTGGATACACTTACAATACCCTGTTGTTTGCTTAGTTCATTTTTAACAGCATCAATGTGGTTAACCACTTTAGGCGTTAACGGTACTCTAAATACATAATTCTTATCATACCCGATATTTTTGTTTCGAACATAGCGCATCTGCTGGCTGATAACGAGCGTGCTAACGATCAATATAACGGAGACAATAAATTGAAAGACTACTAGCATTTTTCGAAAAAAAGCGGTACCTATTCCGGCCACTTTTCCTTGCAAAGCCTGTATGGGCCGGAAGGAAGATAATAAAAGCGCCGGATAAATGCCCGCGGCCACCAGTGTACCCACTACGGCCCATCCGATCACTTCCCATGCATCTCTTTTTATTGTAGAGAAATGAAACTCTTTTCCCGAAATACTGTTGTACAAAGGCATGAACAAGGTCATAAAGAGGACTGCAAGTACTATGGCGACACAAAACAGTAGAAAGGTTTCCGTGATAAACTGTAAGAAAAGTTGCTTTTTATTCGCTCCTATAATTTTACGAATACCTACTTCTTTGTAGCGTATCATTGAACGTGCCGTAGAAAGATTGATATAATTGATAGAGGCGATAATCAACAAAAGGATCGCTACTAGCATAAACAGCTGTACCATTCGTAGTGCAGCGTCGTTGCCATCAGCGCCGACCAAGTGAATGTCAGCCAGGTTTTGCAACCTGAATTGCGTTTCGCTTTTTCCATTACGGGCTTTTTTATAAAGCGCGGACAACATGGATCCTATTTTTGAAGGATCAACTCCTGGCAAAAGCTTTACGAAGGTGTTAAAGGAGTAGTTACCTAAGTCTTCATCAATGGTTTTCCAGCCCGCGTTCCCACCGTTTGCGGCAAACCGCTGTGCATAATAGCTCATCGGAAAAAGGGCATCATACCGTAGGGAAGAATTTTTGGGGAAATCACGGAGGATGCCGCTAACCGTAAAACGAGCTCCGTCATAAATAATGGTTTTCCCCATAGCGTTGTTGTTGCCAAAGAACTTTTTTGCAGTCGCTTGGGTAAGGATAATAGCGTTGATGTCGGGAAAAAGCTGAAAGGCATTACCTTTTTCCAGCTTGAAATCAAATATAGCTAAAAAGCTGCTGTCTATTGCAGCTATATGAAAGCCATCAAACACTTTACTGCGGTCTTCATTGGCCAGTACCTGGTTCCAACTTTCATATATTCTTACTATAGATTTTACCTGCGGGATAGATTGGGCAAAAACGGCAAGTGGTCCAGGCACGCTGGACCATGTAACCTCGTGGCCGTTGGCAGGAAAATGAGCGCTCAATTGATAAATATCCTGGTAGTCCTTATTGAACTTATTATAACTCATCTCATCTTGCACCCAAAGGAGCAAAATAATACCTGTAGCTAATCCTACAGCCAGTCCAGCGATATTGATTATGCTGTAGAACTTATTTGTTTTTAAATTGCGCCAGGCCGATTTAAAGTGACTTTTGAACATGCGGTGAATTTAATACAAGCATTAAAGAAATATGCCAGCATATATTCTTGCTGGTTATCAGCGCTTTATAATTCTTGCGTTGGTTCGGGTGTTCGGTTTTGATACACCTGTTGTCCGGTTTTGATACAGCTTTTGAACCCCGTAACCGCGTGAAAAGAGTAGCGGAAGTTTTTGTATTTTTGTAAAAATAATTTTAGACATGCGAACGGTTTTAACTATTGATAAAAGCCTTCCCATTGTATTGGCCCCATCACATTGCAATAACGCCTATCAATTCTTATTTCCTATGATCGAAGGATTGTAATGGAACAACAGATCATCGTGAACTAACTAGATATTTTCTGAAACTGAAAAATGTTATAAATCAAACATTGAAAACAAATTACCCATATCCTAAACCTTATGCGCTTAAAAGAGGCCACCATTTTAGTTGTGGATGATGATCCTGATATGCTTGCGGCAGTAAAGATGTTACTGAAAACAGAAGCCGGAGAAGTGATCACGGAAAAGAATCCCGAAAATATTTTGTCTTTATTAAGAGAAAAAAGTATTGACGTCGTATTACTGGATATGAATTTCAACAGTTCTGTCAATACGGGCAACGAGGGTTTGTTCTGGCTGAGAAAGATCAGGGCCGTCTGGCCGGATCTGCTGGTGATTATGATCACGGCCTATGGCGATATTGATCTGGCCGTTCGTGCGGTAAAAGAAGGAGCTGCTGATTTTGTGGTAAAACCCTGGAACAACAAAAAGTTGATTGCTGTTTTCAAGGACGTTTTAAAAGACAATTCCGGGGAGGGGAAGAAGGTTGCAAAAGACATTATTAATTATCAACTGCTTGGTGAATCAGAGCGGATGCAGGATGTTTTCCGGAAAATAAAAAAGATAGCACCTACCGAAGCGAATATCTTAATACTCGGAGAAAACGGTACGGGTAAAGACCTCGTAGCCCTGGCACTGCATGAATATTCTTTTCGCGCGGCGAAACCCTTTGTAAAAACAGATGTAGGCGCTCTCACTGAAGGATTGTTTGAAAGCGAATTGTTTGGCTACAAGAAGGGGGCTTTCACCGATGCGCGGGAAGATCGGAAGGGCCGCTTTGAAGTGGCTAATGGCGGGACGCTCTTTTTGGATGAGATTGGCAATATTTCTTTACAACAGCAATCCAAATTGTTAACCGTCTTACAAAACCGGCAAGTGACCCGACTCGGTGCTCATAAGGCGACGCCTGTAGATATCCGCCTTGTTTGTGCGACCAATCTCCCCATTACCGCCCTGGCCGATGAAAGTCGTTTTCGAAAGGACCTTATTTACCGCATCAACACCATTGAGATTGTACTTCCCCCGCTCCGTGAACGAGGAGAGGACGTAATGTTGTTAGCCCGTCATTTTGCAAAAAACTATGCGGATAAATACCTGAAACCCCAGCCGTCATTTTCTGAAACGGCCCGGACCAAACTGGAACAATATGCTTTTCCCGGCAATGTACGGGAATTACAATATGTGATAGAGCGGGCAGTGATTATGGCTGAAGGAGATAAACTGGACGCGGAAGACATTATTTTTTCCCCTATAGAAACGAGGGCTACCGGAAGTCACGAGGAGAAGGAAACCAATCTGAAGGCCCTGGAACGTAATACCATACTGAAGGTAATTAAAAAAAACAACGGTAATATCACACGTGCGGCTAAAGAACTAGGGCTTACACGAACCGCTTTATACAGGCGAATGAGCAAATATGACATTGAATAAAAAGAAACATACTTTCCATGTGCTTTTAAGGGTGGTGTGGCTGTTTATAACGCTTCTTGCGCTTGTATTCCTTCTGCTCAAACAACAATGGATATACGCACTGTTCACATTGCCATTTTTGCTGTGGGCAATCGGTTATTTTGTTCGTTACACTACCAGAATCGGCAAGGAAATGCGTGAATTTGTAGAAGCTATTCACTACCGCGACTTTACCCGTCATTATGCCTTAGGGAAATCACCTGTGGAATTGCAATCCTTACGAAGCGGGTTAAACGAAATAAATAATGAGTTCAGGACGATCATGCGGGAGCGAGAGACCCAGCATCAATATCTGCGGAAAATACTGGAGTTGGTAGATACCGGTATCCTCTCTTTCGACATAGCGAGCGGCGAGGTGACCTGGATGAATGATGCCCTGAAAGAGATGCTGGATCTTCCTTACCTGAAGAACATAAGCAGGCTGGAGCGCCGAAATAGCGATCTGTTTCAGACAATAAAGACCTGTCATCATGGGGAGAGCCAAATGATTACTTTTAGAAAAGAAACCCATCAGCTGAAAATTCTACTGAATGTTACGGCCTTCCAGACAGAGGGAAAGCGCTACAGGCTGATCGCTTTTCAAAATGTCAGTGACGCGTTGGATGCGACGGAATCCAGGGCCTGGCAGAAGCTCTTAAATGTAAT
Organism: uncultured Chitinophagaceae bacterium; assembly: GCA_964424665.1. Classification (GTDB taxonomy): domain Bacteria; phylum Bacteroidota; class Bacteroidia; order Chitinophagales; family Chitinophagaceae; genus FW021-bin31. The sequence continues at coordinate 7,927 of CAYRJM010000030.1, read as the reverse complement.
GACGCATGAGATTATGAACTCGGTAGCTCCTATCGCGTCCCTGGCCGATACCCTGAAAACCAGGTTGCAACAACAAAGAACCGCAACCGGCCAGATGGAAGACCTTGAATTGGGAATAGCCACTATTCAAAGAAGGAGTGAAGGGCTTATCCGGTTTGCGAACCTGTATCGCAATTTGAATAAAATATCCGAACTGGATAAATCGACTTTCTTGGTCAGGGAGCTGTTTGAAAACGTATATCAGCTGATGGGGCCTACCTTGCTGCAAAAAGGGATTGAGCTGGAGATTGTACTGCCGGATGCGGGACTGAAGCTTGAAGCCGACCGAAACCTGATGGAGCAGGTATTGATTAATTTGATTCTTAACGCCATGGAAGCGCTGCGAGGCAGGAACGCGCCGCGTCTCATTTTGACGGGCAACGAAACGGAAAACGGCCGACCGTTTCTTATGCTACAAGATAACGGAAAGGGTATCCCCGAAGAATTGTTAGACCGGATTTTCATCCCCTTTTTTAGTACGAAGAAGGCCGGCAACGGCATTGGATTGAGTTTGTGCAAACAGATTATGCTGCTTCATGGCGGCAACATGCGAGTGGATTCTCAGGAAGGAAGCTATACCCGTTTTTATCTGCTCTTCAGGAAACGGGCCTAAAACCTCGGACAGTGGAGGGCATTGATGGAACTGTTTACCCGGTTGAAAAAACCTTGATAGGAGAGGGAAATTTCAAAACCGCCAAAGCCCTGACTTGCCCTGGCCAGTTTAGACACGTTGATGTCGTAGCTCAGCCCGAACGTATATTTTTCCAGTTCCAGCTTGATGACCGGAATAATGGCGTCGTCCCAGCGTACAAAAACACCCCCGTAGATCATGTTCATGTAATCTCCCGCGCCCTGCGGCACCTGAATGGCATAACCCAACAATCCCCCCGCCATCACTTCGGCGTAGTCGCCTTGTTTCAGTTGATTGAATTCTAATATTATTTTAGAGAAGTCGCTTAATGGCGCACTCAGGCCCGCATTGTACTCCCATTTGGGGCTAAGCTCGATGGTCTCGTCATTGAAAAAAGAAAGTTTGGGCCGATTGAAGTGATAATAAGAGACCCCGACAAACCAATTCACACTTTTGCCGAAGGTGCTGCTGAAGCTAATGCCCGTAGCTACGTCAAGGTAGAGGTATTTATACTTGTCAAAATGTTCTCCGCTGGGTGAGGAAGGATCGAATTTGCCATTATTGTATTGATTGTCAAAAGTAAGATGGGCGGGGTTGAACTGCCGTTGGGTAAAGCCACCCATAAATCCGACAGATAAATACATATTGCGGTCGCCGCTTAGGGACTTATGATAGTTAATTACCGGCAGGACCTGTGTTGTCTGGAAATGCGAGGTGCCGGCCACATCGTAAGCCAGTTGCAGCCCACCGGTAAGGTAGTCGTATTTTTGTCCTACAGGAAACTTTATTTCGCCACTCAACGCGCCGGTCTGGTAAGGTATTGTCACGCTATTCCACTGATTCCTGTATACGGCTTCAATGCGATAGTCCCCCGTAAAGATACCCGCAAGGGCAGGATTTCTCAATAAAGGTGTTTCATAAAATTGAGAAAAATGGATATCTTGGGCGCTTGTTTGCAGCACAAACACGAATGCCATGCCCATCAAGAGCGGGATAAACTTAGAGGGGTGCATAAAACTATAGCATGGTTTTTGTGTAAAAATAATAAATATACGTACAATAATTGAACCATTTTCCTGAGCCCTCTATTTAGAAGTTGGGGAAGCTGTTGTGCGTTATGATTTAACCCCTACTTAGAAAGTATGTTTAACAAGTTACCCCTGGCCTGCATTCCGGCGCTAAAAGCCCGCCCCTCCTTTCTTCTTTTTGCCTCAATCTTGTTATTCTTCTTTTCGCTTCCTTCCGCAAAAGCGCAATTAAAAGCAGATTTTACAGCCGATACGCTGAGCGGTTGCCCTCCTTTGGTGGTTAAATTCACAGACCAGTCCGGCGGCAACCCGACTTCCTGGAAATGGGACTTTGGTACGGGCGGAAATCCTTCTGTATTACAAAATCCCGAAAAGGTATATAATAAGCCCGGCACCTATACGGTTACCCTTACCGTAGGGGACGGTACCAACAACGATAAAATTATCAAACAACAATATATAACCATCGCTGATACCCCTGAAGTAGATTTTTTGGTCAGCCCGCCATCGGGATGTTATCCGCTCAATGTGCATTTTACGGATCATTCCGAAGCAGGCGAAGGAACAAGTATACAAAGCTGGCTTTGGGATTTTGGCGATGGAAATATATCCCACCAACCCAACCCCTCCCATCGTTATGACAATGCGGGCAAGTTCAACGTAAGCCTTTCGGTCACCAATAAAGCCGGCTGCAGCAGTGGGGTTACTCACAAGGCTGCCGTGGTAACTAATGAAGGGGTGAAGGCCGATTTCACCGCGGACCAAACCGTTTCCTGCACGGCCCCCATGACCGTGCACTTTACCGCCCAGGCGGGAAGCAACCAACAGGTTACTTACCTGTGGGACTTTGGGGATGGAGAGAGCGGAAGTGGTGTAACAGCCGCGCATACCTATAATCAAAGCGGTGTGTATTCGGTGACCCTGAGAGCTTCTGTCGTCAACGGATGTACGGATACCGTGGTAAAGAAAAACTTTATTCATGCAGGCTCCTTCAAGTCAGACTTCCAGTTGCCCCAGGGCTGCGCCAATGTACCGCTGACTTTTAAAAACACCAGCAGCCCGATCCCGGATTCTGCTGTTTGGTACTTTAGTGATGGCAAGGTGATCAAAGACATCAATGCGGTGCATCAATTCAGTAAACCGGGTACTTATACCGTCAAACTGGTTAATATCTATGGTACTTGTAAGGACGAGGTGACTAAGACGCTGACGACCTTTCCCTCTCCTAAGGCTGATTTTCAGTCGGCTATTCAAAAATATTGCACTTTGCCGGCGGCAGTAACATTTGAGAATTTGTCCGAAGATGCGGTGTCTGCAAAATGGCATTTTGGAGACAGTACGACGTCCACGCAAATGGCGCCCACCCATGCCTACCAACTCAACGGCGTTTTTGATGTAAAGTTGCGGGTAGCAAATGAACAAGGCTGTATGGATTCGATAACGAAAACCGGATACATCCATGTCAACGATCCTGAGGTACAATTTATCGGAAGAAATAACAGTGGCTGCGTTCCATTAACCGTTGAATTTCAAAATGAAATAAATAGCCCGGAGCCGATTACTCAATATTTTTGGGACTTTGGCGATGGGACTACTTCTACGTCCGCCAACCCCTCCCACCAATATACCAAGGAGGGCACCTTTGATGTAAAACTGAGAGTGACTACTGCTTCAGGTTGCGTAGATTCGTTGGTGAGAAAAAACTTTGTGCACACCGGAACCCCTCCGGAGGTCAAGTTTACCGCAACGCCTAAAACGGCATGTATGGAAACGCCTGTCCAGTTTACCAATCTTTCCCAGCCGCCGGGTATGAGTTGGGAATGGATCTTTCCCGATGATGACCAGTCCGGTTCAAAAGAAGAAAACCCGCTCCATCGTTTTTCTCATATTGGCCAGCAGGATGTGGCCCTTATTGTGAATAACAATGGGTGTGAAGCGGGCGATACCCTGGCTGACTTTATTACGATTAAAGCCCCCAAAGCCCTGTTCCAGGCCACGCAAGCCTGTGAAAGCCCCTATACCGTAACGGTTAAAGACAAATCGGAATCAGCCGTCCAGTGGCAATGGGATTTTGGGGACGGGACCACTGTCAACGGGCAGAATCCGCCGCCGCACACCTATTCCTCCACGGGAACCTATAAGATCACCTTGGTTGCCAAGAACGGCGAATGCACGTCTACTGCCGTTAAGACCATACATATTATCGACCTGGAACCGGTCTTGAAGGTGAGTGCCCCTGTCGTATGCCACGGTACCGCCCTGAACTTTTCGCTGGCAAACACCCGCGATACTGCCTGGATACGTTCTTACACCTGGAAAACGGGAGATGGGAGAAGCTTTACAACGGCGAGCCCGGATACTACACTGGTTTATGCTAAAAACGGCACTTATGAAGCACGACTGATTACCACGGATATTAACGGCTGTACGGACACCAGTGCAGGTGTGCAGGTCGTTGTCCAGGGTCCTGAAGCCGATTTCGTGTTTTCACCTTCTACGACTTGCAGCGGGAATAAAATTGTTTTCCGGGATAACAGTACGGTTTCCGGCGCCCCGATTCAACAATGGCGGTGGGATTTCGGCGACAGCACTACGGAAACGCTGTCCAAGGACTCGGCGGTACACATTTATCATGAGGGAGGCAGGTATATGGTTCAGCTGGAGGTAACAGATGAGAACGGCTGCTCCGACACCAAAAAAGCACAAACCAATCCAGCGAATATCTATGATGTGGAAGCGGCGTTCTCCACCGTAGATTCGATGATCTGTCCCGGTGCCCCTATCCACTGGATCAATGAGTCGAAAGGAAATAACCTGGCCTATCGCTGGGACTTTGGCGATAATACGACGGGGGACAAGCGCGTGCCGGACAAGACATACCTGGAGGAAGGCACTTATACCGTTTCCTTAAAGGTTGAATCCCCGCTCGGATGCCGGGATAGCATAACGAAGGAGCAATACATTAAGGTGGGAGCGCCTCATGCGAAAATGGACTACGCCGACAACAACGCCAGCTGCCCTCCGTTTGTGGTATCGGTAACCAATAAATCGGAAAACTACAGCAAAATACTTTGGGATTTTGGCGATGGCACTGTCTCCAACAACACCGATACGGCCAGGCACGTTTATACGATTCCCGGCAATTACGTACTGAAGATGCGGGTGTATGGTTACAGCGGGGGCTGTATGGATTCCATCGTCAGAACGGTATCCATTCCCGGCCCTTACGGAACAGCCAGCGTGGTAGATTCTGTAGGCTGCAGCCCGCACTCCGTACGGTTTTCGGCAACAGCGGTCAGGACGGTTTCTTATAGATGGGATTTTGGGGACGGAACGATTTCCTCGCCTTCTCCCGTAGATGAGGCGACCCACACCTATAAAGAGGCGGGCGTTTTTCAACCGCAACTGGGGTTGACTGATGACCGGGGGTGTCTCGTTTTTATCCCCACCAAGCGCAAGGTCACCATAGACGCCGTTGAAATAGCGCCGGTTTACACTATTCCGGAAATTTGTGATTCTTCTATTTTCCAGTTTCAAGCCAAAGGACAGATTTTCTCCATGGACTCCTTGCATTTTCCTGCCCGTTTTCAATGGAATTTTGGCGAACCCGGCTCCGCGGATAACACTTCCACCTTGCCGGAACCACAACATGATTACGCCCAGCCAGGCACTTATCCGGTAAAAGTTCAGATCAATACCACCTTTGGCTGCGATACGGAACAAACCGTGCAGGTGGTTGTCCCGGAGCCCTATACGATGCAAGTCACTACCTCCCCGGATACGGCTGTTTGCCGGGGCGTGCCGGCCGTGTTGCGCGCAAGTGGCGCCTACCGGTACAGTTGGTCCCCTGCTGCCGGGTTGAGCAATACCAGTAGCGCCACGCCTGTCGCCCTGCCTGAGGAAACCACTACTTATCAGGTAATCGGTTATTCTGAGGGCGATTGCCAGAGCGATACCGCCAATATCAGGCTCGTCGTAAATGACCGCCCTGAAATTACCCTGCCCACGGATACGACCATTGGAACGGGTAGTTCTGTTCAGTTGCCGGCCTCCTACAGTCAGGATGCGATTACCTGGAATTGGTCGCCCGACCAATATTTAAACTGCACGGATTGCGCAAGCCCGGTAAGTACGCCCCACAGGCCGATAACCTACCGGGTGGTTACCGCCAACCAATGGGGATGCACGGACTCTGCCGCTATTAAGATCAACCTGGTCTGTAAACAGGGAAAGGTATTCATCCCCAATACTTTTACGCCCAATAATGATGGCATGAATGACGTCTTTTATCCGAGAGGAAAAGGGGTAAGTGAAGTGTTGTATTTCCGTATCTATAACCGATGGGGGCAGCTCGTATATGTCCGGACACATTTCAAGTTAAATGATAAGTCAGCCGGTTGGGACGGAACATTCAATGACAAATTGCTTCCGCCGGGTGTATTTATTTATCAGGCCTCCATGCGCTGTGAAAGTGGGGATGTATTTAAGCTGGACGGAAATATTACGCTGCTCCGGTAAAAAAATCAAAGACTTTCCGGATTAGCCTGTACACCCTAAAATCCCCGTATGGCTTCCGGGGGAGTTAACCGGGTATTCCGTCCTGCAAGGGCAGGACAGGGGTTGTCGGGTTTTCGCTGAAGGGGAGAGGCCTTTATCCTGGAGGAATAAAAAGCGGTAAAAATGAGTGGGCTTGCCTCCCGACAGCTTAACAGGTTGTTGGGGACTGCCTCCTAAGCGGAATACGGGCAGGGTACATAGGAAAAGAATCAGGATTTTTTTTATTTTCCTTTTTAGTTTAAACAAAATAATGCTTACCTTTGCCGTCCAAAAAAAAGGAGTTTCATGCTTATTATTGATTCCAAAGACTGCGAGAACATCGATAAAGCGCTCAAAAAATACAAACGCAAATTCGAAAGAGCCAAAGTACTCACCGAATTACGTAATCGTCAGGCCTTTACTAAGCCTTCCGTAAAGCGCCGCCATGAGTTGCTTAAGGCCGCGTACCGCCAGCAAATAGCCAGTGGTAAAATTGTTAAGTGATGAGGTGAGAAAGTAGTTACGGTAAAATACCTTATTTTTACCGTATATTTTTCTCATGGAAGAAACATCGCATCAAGCCCCATATCAATCTTTTCTGGATTTTTTGAAGTATGAAAAGCGTTATGCGGTTCATACCCTTCTTTCTTATGAGAAGGACTTGCATGATTTCGTCCGGTACCTGGCCGATATCTACGAAACAGAAAGCCCTGCCCAGGTTACGACAGCCATGATCCGTTCCTGGTTGGCATCGCTAAAAGAAAGAGCGCTTTCTCCCCGTTCCATTAATCGGAAATTATCTGCCTTGCGTTCCTGGTTCAAATATTTGACCCGTCTGGAGAAAATCCGCCGCAATCCGGTTCTTTCTGTCCAGGGAATGAAGTCCGGCAAGCGTCTGCCGGTCTATGTAGAAAGGCGGGCGATGGATACCCTTTTGCATCAGCTTGATTTTCCGGACACCTTTTCGGGCCGTACCGAGCGACTGATCCTGGAGTTGCTTTATGAAACGGGCATGCGTCGATCTGAACTGATCCAACTGAAAACCAGGAATATAGATTGGTCTGCTGCACACCTCAAAGTGCTGGGTAAAGGGAACAAAGAACGCATTCTTCCGCTCAGCCCCCGATTATTAGAGAAAATAAAAACTTACCTGGCCGAAAAGGCGAAACTTCCACAAAGTGATCCTGCCTTTTTGCTTGTTACACCCGGTGGACGCAAATTGTATGACCAGTATGTTTACCGGGTGGTCAAGAAGTGGCTTTCTGTTATTACGACAGCAGATAAAAAAAGCCCGCATGTCCTTCGTCATACCTTCGCCACTCACCTGACCAACAACGGAGCCGATCTCAATGCGGTAAAAGAGTTGCTGGGCCATGCGGGGCTGGCGGCTACCCAAGTTTATACGCATAATAGCATCGCACAGCTCAAGTCCATCTATGAGCAGGCCCATCCGAAATCGGGAAAATAAGCAGGATTCCCGGCGGCCACAGCAGATTGTTAAAAAACCTTCAAAAGTGATAATAACACATGGTAAATTGATAAAGATTTTTTACTTTGGACTTTCAGATTAAAACACGGCTTATGGCAAAACACTGACTACTAAACTCCTGTATTAAACTCCTGTCAGGTGATGGGGGACATTGTTAAACACTCTAAATTTCAGAAGATGAATAAGCAGATCAAGACCGTTCAT
>CAYRJM010000029.1:29568-37690 GCA_964424665.1 uncultured Chitinophagaceae bacterium | reverse complement strand
ACCGACAGCATACAACAAAACAGCTATATTAAGGCCGCGCAGGCAAAAGGATATAAAATAGTTGAATTAAACTCGCTGATTGATCCTTCCTTTATCAGCCAGATGGAAATGAAATGGGAGAACGTACGCTTTACGCGTGTGGATGCCGATATTACCGATCATCTGATCAACAAGGAACAACAGGCTGAAAGTGTACTGTCCAAAGAACAGGAAGATAAGTTGAAAGAACTGTTTGGTAAAGAAATTCCCGACTCGAACATTAAGGTGGAGCTAAAGGGATTGAGCGAAGACAGTGCTCCGGTGATAGCCACCCGCTCTGAGATGAGCCGCAGGCTGAAAGAAATGGCGGCGGCAAGCGGTCAGGGTATGGGCATGTACGGCTCCTTCCCGGATGAGGTGACGTTGACCGTTAATACCAATCATCCGATTTATCGCAAGATCATAGCCGACAAGAACGCGGACAAGCAAACGCAATACATCCACAACCTGGCAGACCTTGCTTTGCTTTCCCAGGGTATGCTGCAGGGAGAAAAGCTAACGGATTTTGTAAACAGGAGCGTGGCCTTAATGGGCGGTAATTCCCAGAGCAGGATCATCCTTGAGCCTTAACATAGCAAATCAGGCTATAGCCGAGTCGCATATTCTAGGGAACTATTGACTTTTGTGGTAAAGGTGCGACAAGAACTCCTGCCGGATACAGCTCTTTTCAAACTGGCCGGAGTAGCTGGCAGTAACCGTCACGCTCGTTGTATCTTTAATGCCTCTTGCAGCCACGCAAAGATGTGTCGCTTCAACCTGTACGGCTACGTCTTGATGTTGTAAAGCTTCTTTTAGCGCTTCTGCGATCTGCTGTGTCAGGCGCTCCTGCACTTGCGGCCGTTTGGCGTAATATTGTACCAGGCGGTTGATCTTGGACAGGCCGATGACCCGCTCATGCGGGATATAGGCAACATGTACTTTGCCGATGATGGGTACAAAATGATGCTCGCAAACCGAATACAGGGTGATGTCTTTTTCTATCAGCATTTTACGGTAGCCGTATTTGTTTTCAAACAGGCTTATTTCAGGCCGGTTCCCGGGATCCAGGCCGCTGAATACTTCTGTTACAAACATCCTGGCTACTCTTTCCGGGGTCCCGATGAGGCTGTCGTCGTACCGGTCCAGGCCCAGCGAATCCATTATTTGGGCAAAATGAAACGCAATCTTATTAATTTTCTCTTCCCTGCTTAATCTATTACCTCTATCCCTGAACGTAGGATCTGTTACCGCCTCTTGTGCTTCCGCATCTATATATTCTTCCATGATATGAACAATGTTCGTTGGTTGTACGGATCAATAGAGTGAGCGAAGCACAGAAAGGTTACAGGGCGGCCGGCGTATTCCCCTGTAGTCCGCCGGTGTGGATAAGCAGTAACTTACTGCCCGGCGAGAAATAGCGCGCCTCAACTAACTTTTTAATACTAAAAACCATCTTAGCGGTATAAACGAAGTCCAGTTCAATGTCGCATTCCTGCTGAAAGGCGCCCATAAAGTCGTCCAGCATTTTCGGTCGCCGGGCGAAACCGCCGAAATGGTCGTCTGTAAAGACTTGCCACCGTGCCTGTTTGACTTGATCAATTAATTTCTCTTTGATAAATGATCGCTGTTCATCCGCTTTTTTTAGCGCGCAAAAGCCGATAATTTGCTGTTGCGGCTGTGCGGAAGAAATAAGTCCGGCAAGGGTAGTACCGGTTCCCACAGGACAACAAATGTGGGTAAAGTCAGGGGTGGGGCAGAGTTGCAGAATTTCTGCCGCCCCTTTTATACCATAGTCGTTCTTGCCCCCCTCGGGAATCACGAAAGCTTCCGGATATTTGTTTTGCAGTTCCGCTATAAAGGCCTGGTCTTCTTTACGCCGGTAGGCTTCCCTTCCGATAAAATGCAGGCGCATGCCGTTCCTGACGGCTGTGGAAAGCGTCGGGTTATCCGTCCGGGTGATACCGCCTCCGATGATACCGATGCTTTTTATCCGAAAGAGCCGGGCTGCAGCGGCGGTAGCCGCGATATGGTTGGAGCGGGGACCGCCGAAGGTAAGGACGGTATCCTTTTGTTGGCGGAGCGCCGCTTTAAAGTTATATTTAAGCTTAAACCATTTGTTTCCCGATACTTCGGGGTGAAGCGTGTCCAGCCGAAGCATGGCTGCGGTAATACCGGCGGCAGACAACCACGTTGTTTGTAAAGGCTGCAGCATTACAGGGCCCCTACCGGGTGTAATCACATTATCGTTCATGTCTTTCACAGTGTGCAGGTTGAGATGTAAAAATACTTCTTTGCCGCGTTTTCCCGGGAACCGTTTACCTGGTACTTGCGCCGCATTCTTTCCCGGGTTTTGGGGCTTAGGTCGCCTTTGCTAAAGTAGGCTATGTGTCTGAAAACACAAAAGGGAAGCCTTCCCGCAACCCGTAAACCGTGTTGCGCTATCGTTTGCGCAATGAAAACAGCACGAAATAGTCCGGTTTTTTACAAAAGTTTTGAATATTCTATGGTGCATTTGAACTTTTTATTAATTAATGGCTAATTTTACCCGGAATTAGCGAATGAGCGACTAAACAATCTTTTTAATTATGCAAAAACCGACACTTTTAATCCTGGCAGCTGGCATGGGAAGCCGCTATGGGGGTATCAAACAAATGGATAATTTTGGTCCCAATGGCGAAACGATTATTGATTATTCTATTTTCGACGCGATTGCCTCGGGCTTTGGAAAAATAGTTTTCATCATACGAAAGGACTTTTCCGAAGCGTTTGAAAGGATATTTAATGAAAAGCTGCAAGATAAAGGGGTAGAAATAGTATATGTTTACCAGGAACTCGATAGTTTCCTGGGCGATAATAAATTACCGGAAGGCAGGGTGAAGCCCTGGGGGACGGCACATGCCGTATTGTGTGCGAAGGATGAAATTGAAGGTCCTTTTGCGATCATCAATGCCGATGACTTTTATGGCAAAGAGCCCTTTGACCTGATGAAGACGTTTCTTACCACCGAATGCGATAAGAACCGGGCCGCTGTTATGGGCTATGAGATCAATAAAACCCTGTCAAAGCATGGTTCCGTTTCCAGAGGGGTGTGTACGGTGGATGAATTGGGCAACCTCGACACGATTACCGAGCGGGCCAAAGTGTCTATCTCCAACGGTGATATCGTCTATGTGGATGACCAGGGAGAGCAACACGTTATTTCCGGAAGCACGCCGGTATCCATGAACTTCTGGGGATTCGATTCTTCTATTTTCGCGTTGATCGAAAAAATGTTTGAGCGTTTTCTGCAGGAGAACCTGCATAAACCTAAGGCTGAATTTTTGATTCCTTCAGTAGCAGATTATTACATTGCCAATAAGATGGGGACCGTAAAAGTAATTCCTACCTCGGAGCAATGGTTTGGCGTTACCTACCAGGAAGATGCACCAATGGTAAAGGAAAGTCTGAAACAACTTATTGATAAAGGTACCTATCCCAGCTCACTATGGACTTAATGATTCATCCCCGTATTCTGGAAGGCTTTGGTTTAAACAACGATACCTACAGCATAACCAGATATGGATCGGGGCTTATTAACCATACTTTTAGGTTGCATAATAAAGCCGGCAACGGCCGCCGGGACCTTATCCTGCAAAGGATTAATACGCAGGTATTTAAAGATCCCTACCGCATTACGCAAAATCACCGTAAAGCGGCGGACTACCTGGCTGAAAATTTCCCGGACTATTTTTTTCTCGCGCCGGTTCCCACCGCAAGCGGCGAGGACCTGTTGGAGTGGAATGATGAATACTGGCGGATGTTGCCTTTTGTGGACCATACCATCTCCATTAATGAAGCTGACAATCCGAAGCAGGCTTATGAAGCAGCCAAACAATTTGGCCGGCTAGCCGGGAACCTCTCCGGCATCGAGCTTGATTCTTTATTGCCTACTATCCCTAACTTCCACAACCTTACTTTGCGCTACAGCAACTTCCAGAGTGCTATAGCGGGCGCGAGCCCCGAAAGAAAAGAAGAAGCAGAAGCACTGATTGATTCTTTTCAGGGGTATTCCCAAATCGCCGTAACCTATGAAACCTTAAAAACGGATCCTGATTTCCGGGACCGGCTGATGCATCACGATACCAAGATCAACAATGTATTGCTTGATGACAAAACCTATGAAGGGGTTTGTGTTATCGACCTCGATACGCTGATGCCGGGAAAGATCATTTCCGATCTCGGGGATATGATACGGACCTATGTAAGCCCGGTGTCTGAAGAAGAAATTGATTTTGAAAAAATCGTTATCCGCGATGATTATTACGACGCGTTAATGAAGGGGTACTTGTCTGAAGTCGGCAGGGACCTCACCCCGACGGAAAAAGAAGTCCTGTTTTATTCCGGCCAGTTTATGATCTACATGCAGGGCATCCGGTTTTTAGCCGATTATCTCAATAATGATGTATATTATACCGCCAAATATCCGAAACACAACTTTAATCGGGCTAAAAACCAGCTCACGCTCTTAGAGGCGTTGAATAAAAAAGAAAAGGATTTACGGCGTATTATCGCAAGGCATCTATAAGCAGGGTGTTTCGGGTACAGTTTTTGCCCTATTAGTCAGCAGCCTGCAGGGCTGAACGTAAACTATAAAAGATAAAGGATGAAAACTGCTTTGCTCTCTTTATGCCTGTCCCTGTTTTTTTACCTGCCTGCATACACCCAATTTAAGGCTGACTCGCTGCAGCTGATGAAAGACGTAAAGGTGCTTTCATCCGATAAGATGATGGGGCGCAAGGCCGGTACCCGCGGCAGCCGCAAAGCCCAGTTTTATATTAAAAGGCGCTTTGAAGAGATCGGGCTGAATAAATTGTTCAATACCTATGAACAACCTTTTTTCTTTCAGGCTAAAGACGGCCGGAAGATTATGGGCACCAACCTGATCGGCTCCCTGGAAGGACAAACAGCTACCTGGATTATTATTTCGGCACACTATGATCATCTTGGCGTGGGCGCGCCCGAAGATGGCGATTCCATCTACAATGGCGCGGATGACAATGCTTCGGGCGTTGCGGGATTACTTGCCCTGGCACAATATTTCAAAGCGCATCCGCCACGGCACAATATACTTTTTGTGGCTTTTGATGCGGAGGAAGAAGGCCTTCAGGGGTCCCGTTCCTTTGTCGACCACTCCGAGGGATTGTTGCATAAAATAAAGCTGAATATTAATATGGACATGATCAGCCACAGCGCGCGTAACGAACTCTACGCCTGTGGCACTTATCAGTTTCCTCAGCTGAAACCTTACCTAGCAAGTGCAGGGGAAAAAAGCAAGATTAAGCTAAAATTTGGGCATGACGGACAAAACCCCGGAGAGGCCAACTGGGTACAGCAAAGTGATCAGGCGGCTTTCTATGCAGCAGGGATCCCTTTTATTTATTTTGGGGTGGAAGACCATGCTGATTATCATCAGGCGAGTGATTCTTTTGAAACGATTACCGCTTCTTTTTTCTACCATGCCGTAGTAACGATTATCAATGCGGTGGCCAACCTGGATCAACATCTTGGGATACAACTAAAGATACCCGCTAAGGACAAATGGATTATGCAAGAAGAAAAGTAAAAAGTATAAATATGAATATTAATTTTAAATCCGGTTGTTTATACTTAACTACCCTGGTTCTGTTACTCTCTCTTTCCCTGTCGGCAAGCGCCTCTTCCGCTGATACGCTTGTGCACGGCATACCGGTAAAAATTGCCGATACTTTCCGTTTTACGGAGGGACCGGCCGTAGATGCAGCTGGAAATGTTTACTTTACAGATCAACCCAATAACCGCATATTGAAATATGACCTGGCGGGAGAAATAACTGTTTTTCTCCAACCGGCGGGACGGTCCAACGGTATGTACTTTGATGGCGAAGGGAATCTTATCACTTGCGCGGATGAGAAAGGCGCGCTTTGGCGCATAAGTCCTGAAAAGAATATAAGCGTCCTGGTTAGCGATTTTCATGGCGCCAGGCTGAATGGACCCAATGATCTTTGGATGACCCCTGATGGGGGCATTTATATCACCGATCCCTATTATCAACGAAAGTACTGGAGCCGTACGGCTCCCGATCCGGCGATAAAAGGGCAGTATGTGTATTACCTGCCTAAAGGGGACAGTATACTGAAAATAGTAGACAGTACCTTAGTCCAGCCCAATGGCATCATCGGAACCCCGGACGGGGCGCATCTTTATGTGGCGGACATTAAAGCAGGGAAAACCTACAAGTATGATATCGCGGCCGACGGTTCTTTGCACAACAAAACCTTATTTGCTTCCCAGGGATCTGACGGAATGACCATAGATGAGCAAGGAAACATTTACCTGACCGGTAAAGGAGTAACTGTTTACAATGCCCGGGGACAGAAAATAGGACATATCGCTATCCCGGAGCCCTGGGCCGCTAATGTTTGTTTCTATGGGAAAGAGCGAAATTATTTGTTTGTTACCGCCTCCACATCCGTTTATCTTGTAAAAATGGCGGTACATGGGGTGCTGTGAACGGCCATGGAAACAGAAGAGATACGGATTGATCGTAGCGTTTCCCAACAAAGGCGACTTTTCGATGTTTTTCTTCGGCGTGGACCGGTTAATTAACAAGCGCTTTGATCAACAAAATTATTGGAAACATAAGTTAACAGGAGTCGCTCGTATCCTGCGGATGTTCCGATCGATGGATACTGTGCTCTTCTCCTAAAAAAGAAAAAATAGTTATGCGTCTTTTTGTACTCGTTGTTCTGCTGCTTTTTGGTTGTATGTCCGCCATGGCTCAACGCAAGGAAGCCGAAAAGTACCTGTTGCGGAATGACCAACTAAAACATTCGTTTATTGGTGTCAGTATTTACAACCCTGAAACCGGGAAAGTGCTGTACGGACATAACGCTTTTCGGTATTTTACCCCCGCAAGCAATACGAAGCTTTATTCTTTTTATGCAGGACTGAAGTATTTGGGTGATTCTACGACCGGTATTCAATACCAAATATCCCGGGACACGCTCTATATAAGGGGAACAGGAGATCCGACCTTTTTGCATCCCGATTTCGACAGCCAGCCGGTCTATGTTTTCCTCAAGAACAGCCAGTTGCCTGTCGCACTTCTGGCGGCTCCGGATGAAAACAAAATATTTGGGCCGGGCTGGGCCTGGGACGATTATAACGGAGCATATCAGCCCGAACGAAGCGCTTTCCCTGTTTATGGCAATGTGGCTTGGTTCTCTTTGCATAACGGCCTGTTGCATGTCATGCCTTCCTACTTCTCCACCCAGGAAAAACTTGTTTTTGATGATAAAATTCCCGCCTATGGTTTTAAGGTAAAAAGAGAAAGGCTGCATAATTTGTTTCATTATAATATTGCCGGTCCGGCTGTTAGTAAGGTTCAGCAGGTGCCCTTTATTACTTTTGACAACAACATCCTCATCTCTCTTCTTCAGGATACTTTGCATAGAAAAGTGTACCATTCCACCACTTCATTGCCTGAAGCGGGGTGGAAGCAGATCGGAAACGCCCCGCTGGACAGCATGCTTAAAAACATGATGCACCGCAGCGACAATTTCTATGCGGAACAAACCGATGCGATGGTTTCCATGCAGTTGTTCGATGAGCTCAATACCGGGAAGTTAATTAAATATTTATTGGATAACGACTTAAAGAACCTCCCCGATGAACCGGCCTGGGTGGACGGTTCGGGTCTTTCCCGTTACAATCTTTTTTCGCCGGCCGATATGGTCACCTTACTGACCTTGCTTTATCGTACCTTTTCCCACGACAGGATATTCGATATATTGCCTTCGGGAGGAGAAGGTACCCTTAAACATTTTTATCGTGACATGAAGGGCAGGATCTTCGCAAAAACGGGCTCATTGAGCAATAATGTGACCCTTAGCGGTTATCTTATTACCAAGAGAAACCATACCCTGATTTTTAGCATAATGATTAACCATTGCATGAGTCCGTTAAATGTAGGACGGCATGCGATGGAGGACTTTTTGCGGGCTGTATATGAAAAATACTAAGGGCTTTTGCGTCTTTTTGAAATCCGCGGTTATTGGTTTAATGGGAACAGCCCGTCGTTGTTCCG
>CAYRJM010000029.1:0-29468 GCA_964424665.1 uncultured Chitinophagaceae bacterium | reverse complement strand
GTCTTTTTGAAATCCGCGGTTATTGGTTTAATGGGAACAGCCCGTCGTTGTTCCGCCCGGTCTTAGGATGGGTTCGACCCCTAGCGGGCGGCTATCAGCGCGCGAAGAATCATTTTGGCCGTTGTTCCGGCTTCGGGTAAAAACCATTTACAACCCTTCAACCATTTTCCGGAAGACTTTTTGATCCAGGCCAGCCGCGTACCAAAAGGGGGATACCGCGCGGAGGTCCCTGGCAACGCTGGGGCAGAGAAGGGGATTCGACCTGCGCGCCTTTGTGACCAGGACAGGGGTAAAAACGCCTCCCGATTCAATTATTATTAATTTATACTGTAACTTTGCAGAGAAAAATTAACTGAAATCAATTTCTTGGAATATTAGTTTTGATTTCATCAATTTTTTCCGTTATTTTTTTAAAAAAGTTCTAATAAATTAACTTATGAAAGTAGCAGTCGTAGGAGCCACCGGCCTGGTAGGATCTAAAATGTTGCAGGTCCTGGAAGAAAGAAATTTTCCTGTGGATGAATTGATTCCTGTTGCCTCTGAAAAATCCGTCGGCAAGGAACTCAAGTACAAAGGGAAGTCCTTTACGGTAGTGAGCAAGGAAACTGCTATCCAGATGAAACCGGATGTCGCCCTGTTTTCCGCCGGCGGTAGCACCTCCCTGGAATGGGCGCCCAAATTTGCGGAGGCCGGCATTACCGTGATCGACAACTCCTCGGCCTGGCGCATGAATCCGGATAATAAGCTGATTGTTCCGGAAGTCAACGCGAATGTATTGACCAGCGACGATAAAGTGATCGCCAACCCGAATTGTTCCACGATCCAACTGGTAGTGGCCCTGGCACCTTTACATCAGGCGTACGGCATCAAAAGGGTGGTGGTAAGCACCTATCAATCGGTAACCGGCAGTGGGGTGAAAGCGGTCAACCAGATGATGAATGAACGGGAGGAAAAAGAAGGAGAAATGGCTTATCCTTACCGGATAGATATGAATGTATTGCCGCATATTGACGTATTTCAGGATAATCTTTATACCAAAGAAGAGATGAAACTGGTGAAAGAAACCAACAAGATCATTGGTGATGATTCCATTAAAGTAACGGCGACTGCCGTTCGCATTCCGGTTATTGGCGGCCACAGCGAATCCGTCAATGTCGAGTTTGAAAAAGAATATGACCTGGAAGCCGTTAAAAACTTGCTTGCGGAGACTCCGGGGGTTGTAGTAGTAGATGATGTAACCCAAAACAAATATCCGATGCCACTGGAGGCCCATGAAAAAGACGAGGTATTTGTAGGCCGTATCCGCCGGGACGAATCGCAGCCCAACTCGCTTAATCTGTGGGTAGTGGCGGATAACCTCCGTAAAGGAGCGGCTACGAACGCGGTACAGATCGCGGAATATCTATTGCAAAAAGGCTGGATCGGCCAGGGCGCCGTAGCGCAGGTGGCCGCACAATAATATTATCGTCAACTGATAAAAAAGGAAGAGGTACACGGTCTAAGTGTACCTCTTCTTGCTTTTATGTTCGCATGTTGCTTTATAGAATTTCAGTCTTAGCCCGGGAGGGCAGGTGTTTAGTACGTTAGGTAGGAATTTTCCATGCGTCTGGTACAAAGGTAAGGCAGCTCAGCCGCTCTATTGTGCTCAAGGCTGGAAAAAAGATAAGCGATTCGGGAAAATAAGGGTAAAGACGAAAAAAGCTACCTTTGCAGCCCAATTTTTACATTATGCATATTCATCGCGAAGGTTTTGCCAGCATAGGCGTCTCGTTGGTCGTCCTGTTGGTCATTGATATACTCCTGTGGCTGACGGTACCGGTGCCGGTGCTAAACTGGGTGTTAACGGTAGTGTTTCTAGGCGTTTGGTTATGGGTCGTTTCCTTTTTCCGTATCCCCCGGAGGCTGCCTACTATTGATGACCGGGCTATTATTGCTCCGGCCGACGGGAAGATCGTAGCGGTAGAGGAGACTGTGGAAACAGAATATTTCAAAGACAAGCGGCTGCAGGTCTCCATCTTCATGAGTCCGTTAAACGTCCATGCCAACTATGCCCCGCTGGATGGCCAGGTGCAATTATCTACTTATCACCCCGGGAAATATCTGGTCGCATGGCATCCGAAATCGTCAATACTCAATGAACGCCACACCAATGTGATCCGACACGCCAGGCATGGCGACATACTTGTCCGTCAAATCGCCGGCGCCATGGCCAGGCGCATCGTCAATTACCTGAAGCCGCCGGCCTCTGTGAAGCAAGCCGGGGAATTGGGATTCATCAAGTTTGGTTCGCGCGTCGATTTGCTTTTACCCCTTGATGTAGAAGTGAAAGTGCGGTTGAACGACAAGGTAAGAGGCCGGCAATCCGTGATCGCCACGTTTCCCGAGAAATAGCATAGGCTTTCTACTCGTGTCGTAAAGCGGTAATCGGATTGAGCCGGGAGGCTTTGATAGCCGGATAAAGTCCGGAAGCGATGCCCACCACCGTACAGATAAGTATACCAATACTGATCATCCCCCAGGGGACGACGAAACCTGTTTTCATCAGCAGCGATACCAGATTGCCAATCAATATCCCCAGGATGATACCGAAAATACCTCCCAATATGCTGATGATAATCGCCTCATACAAAAACTGCCGGCGGATGGCGTAATTCTTTGCCCCCATCGCCTTGGAAACACCGATCTCGCGGGTCCGCTCTGCCACGGCTACCAGCATGATATTCATCAGCCCGATGGCCGAACCGAAGAGCGTAATGAATCCGATAAAGATGGCTGCGATCTTAACACTTCCCAGGCTGCTCATCAGGATGTGGGCGATGTTGTCGTTTTTGGTGATGTAAAAATTATTAGCCTCATCAAGGTGAAGCTGCCTGATGAGGCGGAAGGTTCCTGTTGCTTCCCCGACGGCCTGATCCATATTGCTCATCTGGGCCACCTCCACACCAATTTGAAAGGAAGGGTTGTTGTTGCTAAACACCCTGCGGACATTGTTGACCGTAGTAATGACAATGTTGTCACCGCTAAAGATGTTGCTGCTGCCTTTAGACTTGAGCATCCCTATTACTTTATACCGGACACTGCCTATACGTATGGTTCTGTTTTCAACTGTTCTCAGGTGATCCCCGAAAAGTTTTTCCGCGACATCCGTTCCGATAATAGCCACGTTACTGCCCGAGTTCAGTTCGCTTTCGTTGAAGTTACGGCCCACTTGGAGGGTATACCCGTTTAACTCCAGGTAATTTTCGTCTCCCCCGATGATGCGCACATTAGGATCCGTTTTTTTGTCTTCATGAAAAATCGTAGCCATCCATCCGCCGGTAACCGAAATGCTGACCGTAGCGGGGTAATGAAATCTTTCTTTAAAGGCTTTAGCCTGCAGGTAGCTTATGGGCTCATCCCTGCGGGCCGATTCTTTTTTATCGTCTTTGTCGTTCTTGTTCCCCTTTTGGGCGTCGTCCCCCCCGATGCGGATGTTCATTTCCCAGTTACGGATGGTAAACCCGTTGGCGCCCATGTTGGCGAAGTTGTCATAGATACTGCTGCGTATACTGGCTATGGCGGTAAAAATGCCTACTAAGGCCATAATGCCAAAAGCGATGATGGCGATGGTAAGCGTAGCGCGCAGCCGGTTCTTGCGTACGGAGTGAAAAGATAAATATAGAATATCTTTTATTTTCATGGACCGGATAAAGGTACAGTGAAAAAACGGGTTAATGGTGAAATCAAAACAATTCTGCCGGCTGAGATGTAAAAATACACGACAGGGAGGATTTACACACAAAAAAAAAGACATGAGAAGAATTGCAATTAACGGATTTGGACGCATTGGAAGAGCGGCCTTAAAGGTGATCATGGAGACGCCGGAATTGGAATTAGTGGCTGTCAACGACCTGCTATCGGTTGAAAATGCGGCTTACCTCCTCCGGTATGACAGTGTGTACGGGCGGTATCACAAGCCCGTGAAAACCGATGAGCATCACCTGATTGTGGGAGGAAAGAAAATTACCTACCTGTCACAGAAGGATCCCTCGCAGCTGCCTTGGAAGGACCTTGCCATCGATACGGTTATTGAAAGCACGGGTCTTTTTACCCAGCGCGAAGGGGCCGAAAAACACATTACCGCCGGCGCAAAATCCGTGGTTATCTCCGCTCCAACGAAAAGCGTTGATACGCCAACCATTGTTTATGGCGTAAATACTCCGGAAGGCAAGACCAACGTCTTCTCCTGCGCCAGCTGCACGACCAATAATATCAGTCCGGTTGTTGAGATTTTGGGCCGCAGGATCGGTATTAAAAAAGCCATCTTAAACACGGTTCACGCCTATACCGCGTCCCAGTCCATTGTGGACGGCCCGTCTAAGAAAAAGCCCAGGATGGGCCGTGCGGCAGCGATGAACTTAATCCCGGCCTCCACGGGGGCGGCTATAGCTACGATAAAAGCGTTGCCGCAGTATGAAGGGAAATTTGACGGCGTGGCCATACGGACACCGGTAGTGGTGGGTTCTATTTCGGACATTACTTTTGTGGCGCAACGGCCTACGACAGCCGAGGAGGTAAATGAAATCTTAAAGGAAGAAGCCGCTACGGACCGTTATGCGAAGGTGATCGCCGTATCCGGGGAGCCTTTGGTATCAAGCGATATCATTCAGAATCCGCATGCGGCCGTAGTGGATGCGGAAATGACCCGGGTCGTGGATGGCGACCTGGTGAAAATAATGGCCTGGTATGATAACGAGTGGGGATTTACCAACCAGATGATCCGGCAGGTGGCCCAATTGCAATGATGGCCCGCAAACCGTTGTGTCGCTAACTCCGCCTTTCTCCCCGGGGCGCCGACAAGCCGGAAAAGCGCGACGCCACTGTATTTTTGATTCCGGGCAGCGACCGCGTAGCGTCCGTATTAACTATTAGCGGTGCCGCCAGCCGCAGTATGCTTTCCGGCCGGGTTATTCGCATACGGGCATCCGACAAGCCCTGTCCTTTTGCAGCGACTTTATGCAGCATCACGATGTCAGGAGACTGGGAACCGGAGAAAAACCCGGCTGTGCCCCGGACTATTTTACCCATGCAGGGCTAAAGATCTGCAGCGGCAAAAGCCATCATCCTTTACAAAAGAATGAATTGTCCGGTAGATTTTTGTACCTGAAAGGAAATTGAACGAAATAGGGGGATAAAAGTCAGAAAAAAAGTACTTTAGCACAAAATTACAGCACAAAAATGGAATATGAAATAAAACAAAAAGGAAAATTTAAATACGTGGAGGAAGGAGAAGGGGAGCCGCTGGTATTGCTGCACGGCTTGTTTGGTGCACTAAGTAATTTTAAAGAACTGATCGACTATTTCAAGGAAAACTATAAGGTGGTGGTCCCCCTCCTTCCGCTTTATGACCTCACGCTCCTGGATACGACAGTGGGCGGCCTGGCGAAATACGTGCGCCGTTTTATCGAGGCCATGGATTATCGGGATATTTACTTGCTGGGCAATTCATTAGGGGGACATGTGGGACTGGTGTATTTATTAAAACATCCCGAACGGGTAAAATCCATTATCCTTACCGGTAGTTCGGGCCTTTTTGAAAACGGTATGGGAGAGACCTATCCCAAAAGGGGCGATTATAACTATATCCGCAAAAAGACCGAGCTTACCTTTTATGATCCGGAGATTGCTACTAAAGAACTCGTTGACGAAGTTTTTGAGATCGTTAACAACCGTTTAAAGGTCATTAAAATAATTGCTTTGGCTAAATCAGCAATACGTCATAACTTAGGGGAGGAATTACGGGAGATAAAAGTACCGACATTATTGATTTGGGGACAAAACGATACGGTAACTCCCCCTATGGTGGCAGAAGAGTTTCACCGGCTGATCCCTAATTCCGAATTGTTTTTTATTAACCATTGCGGCCATGCCCCGATGATGGAGGTGCCGCGGGAGTTTAATATTATTCTGGAGAATTTTCTTACTAAACAAGCGACCGAAAAACAGGAAAAATGAAATAGCTTTATGTTCGCCATTGATCTCATATCATCCGCTATTCCGGCGTTAACGCCCAACGACAGCGCGGGCAAGGCCCTGGAATTGATGAATGAGTTTCATGCGGACAAGCTGCCGGTGGTAGCCCGGAAGAACTACCTGGGTCTAGCGGAAGAAGATCAGCTGTTAAAAGAGGACGCCAAAACGCTGCTGAGCGATATTGCCTTATCGGTTATAAAACCCGCTATCCGGGAAGATGTTCATTTTCTTGAAGCGTTAAAAATAGTAGGGGACTACCAGCTCAGCCTCCTTCCGGTCCTGGATAAAGCGATGCATTACGCGGGAGCCATTCCCGTTAATGCCCTTCTCAAAGCCCTTTCCCGGTTCAATGACGTTCAACAGGAGGGGGGGACGTTGATTGTGGAGATGAAACCTTCCGACTATATGCTGTCGGAAATCGCACGGGTTGCTGAATCCATAGATGTGTCGCTATTGGGCATTCACACGATGACGGCGCCCGAATCAGGCGTGCTAAGGGTATTGCTAAAAACCAACCGGCAGAACCTCGATGATTTCGCGGGTTCACTCAAACAATTGAATTACAACATTATTTATCATTTTGACAAGGCGGACAATTCCGAGGGGTTGCAAAAAAATTATGAAAACCTGATGAATTACATCAACATGTAAGGCATAAGGCTATATATTTGCAAATAATCCTACTTTTACCCCATTAAAACCTACGATCACTACAATAGCTGAAACGAGACTTATGCCGAGGAAGATTCCCGTGTTATTTTTAATGGTGACTTTAGTTTTTTTGCAGGCACGGGGCCAGAAACAGCGTAAACCATGGCTTTCAATTACCCCCATCAGCAAGCCTGCGGCTGCTCCCGCGGTATATGACCACCGGCTGGACACCCATGCCGGGGACACGTCCTATCTGATCATCCGTAACATCAGCATTTACGGCAATAAGCGGACCCGAAGGGCGATTGTGCTACGGGAGCTAAACCTTTATCCCGGAGATACGATGTATGCGAGTACCTTAGACGCCTTCCTGGAAGAAAAAAGACAGCGGCTGTTGAACTCTTCGCTTTTTTTAACGGTTAATATCTACCCGGTCAACCGCGGGCTTCATCATACGGATTTGAACATAGAAGTGCTGGAACGGCAGTATTTTCTGGTGTTGCCCCTGCTCAGCCTGGCCGATCGCAATTTTAACGTCTGGTGGGTAAAACAGGACCATGACCTGGATAGGCTGAATTACGGGTTAAAATTATACGAAAACAACCTGACGGGCAACAAAGACCGGCTGGGAGCCAGCTTTACTTTAGGCTATACCCAGCAGTTCACTTTGTCCTATGATTTTCCCTACTTTGATAAAGCCTACCGCCAGGGCTTTGGCCTATCTGCCTCTTTCTCCCGGAACAGGGAATTAAACTATGCCATTGATTCCAACAAACAGGTTTTTTACCATGAGGACGGTTTTATCCGGAGGACGTTTGAGCTTACCCTCAATTATACGTACAAAAAGGAGATCCGGCTTAAGCATAAGGTGGCTTTGTCTTATAAAAGTTATCATGTAGCCGATACGCTGTTAAAGCTAAATCCTGATTTTTTCCCCAACAATCACCTTTCGCAGCGATACTTAGAGCTTGACTATCGTTTTTCTTACATAGGCACGGATATCTGGGCTTACCCCCTGCATGGATATAGCGTGGACGCGACCCTTTCCCGGAAAGGATTCGGACTACTCGGCAAGATCAATGAAACCAAGCTGGTGGTCAATGCCAGCAAGTACTGGCAGCTGCTGCCCAACACCTATGGAGAAACCAGCTTTACGGGCAGCATCCGTATGCCGGCGCATCAGCCGTATTTCCTGTTTGAGGGCATGGGGTACAACGGACAGTACCTGCGCGGCCTTGAATATTATGTAGTCGATGGCGATCAATTTGGGATTTTGTACAATACGTTAAAAAAAGAAGTCGCCGCTTTTCGCATCCATTCGAGGTTTTTACCCAAAGAGTTCGCAACCATCCCCGTTCGGATGTATTTTAAAATATACGGCGACGTAGGATACAATCATTTATCGGCTCCCCATGCCCACAGCCTCTTTAATAATACGTTTTTATACAGCTATGGCCTCGGGATGGACATAGTCACCTTTTATGACGCGATCTTACGGGTTGAATACAGCATTAACCAGTTAGGAGAAAATGGGTTATTTTTACACTTTGAATCCAGCTTTTAAAAAAGCTGCGGCTGTATAAATTAACTTTACATGCAAATTGCCATTTATAGCAGGACGTCTTCAGATGTGGATGCAGCCAACCTGCAAAAATTACTGGATGAACTGAAACAATACCATATTGTCCCTGTACTCTATCAACCTTTTTATGAGTTGGCGTTGCCGGAATTGAACGGTCATAAAGACTGCGCGGTATTTGAGCGGGCGGAGGACCTGGGAGAAGATATTGAATTTATGATCAGTATGGGCGGCGACGGGACCATGCTGGAATCGGTGTGCTACGTAAAAGACAAAGACATCCCCATCATCGGGGTCAATTTCGGTCGACTGGGATTTTTGTCCGAGACGAGTAAAAATGACATGGATGAGATGGTGCAATCGCTGATCAACCGGACCTACCAGATCGATAGACGGACGCTCATTCACCTGGATTCCAACTTGCCGCTGTTTGGAGATATCCCCTATGGGCTGAATGAATTCGCCATCCACAAAAAGGACACTTCCGCCATGATAAAAATCCATACTTTTTTGAATGGCGAGTTTTTGAATACGTATTGGGCGGACGGGCTGATTGTCTCGACGCCTACGGGGTCTACGGGTTATTCCCTGAGTTGTGGCGGGCCGATCGTCTTTCCGGATGCCGCTAATTTTGTGATCACCCCCGTAGCCCCGCATAATCTGAATGCCCGGCCGATCGTCGTGCCGGACCACAATGTGATTTCCTTTGAAATAGAAGGGCGCAGCGACCAGTTTTTATGTACGCTGGATTCCCGGATTGAAACAGTAGATAACCAGGTTCAGTTGGCGGTCCGCAAGGAAGAATTTACCCTGGGACTGTTGCGCCGCAACGACAGCAATTTCCTGACGACCCTGCGCAACAAACTGCTGTGGGGCATCGACAAACGGAATTAGGCGGGACGGCGGCCGCTAAAAGAACCGGGCTTCAGCGCGATCGACCCGGAGGAAAAGCGTTTCATAGGGCAAGGGGGAAAAGGAGGCGTTTACATCCTGCGGCTACAAGACCGGCGGGTTCCCTGCTGCGAAATATCAAAAAGCCATGGATTACGTTAAAAAGAAAGTACCCGGCTGCCGTGGAACCAAATAACGACCCGCTGCGATAGGCAGGTCAAAGCGAGAACGCCCCGCGGGAGCTTAAACGGATTTTTTCGCGCAGGCCGGTAGATTTTCCCGGATTGATAATCAGAAGACTATCCCATGTCAAAACCTTTTAAAATCAGTAGTTTGCTTGTGATTGTTTTGCCGCTTTTTTTGCAGGCGGAAGCGCAGCGATCCTTGTTTGATATCAATAAGGTGTATGTAGGGGAAGTGGGCATTGGTTTGGGGGCGGCCAATTACTATGGGGACCTCAATACCGAACGTGGCTTTGAAGCCGTCAAGGCGTCGGCCGGGTTCTTCGCCCGGTACTTCATCACCCCGTACTTTGGCGCCAGCTTGCATGTCCGCTATGCCCAGTTAGGGTATTCCGATGTATATAATCAAAATGCCTATGAGCACCGCCGCAATCTGAGTTTCAACACCCACGTGCTGGAATTTAGCCTACAGGGGGATTTTAATTTTTTTCGTTTTGAACCGGGGAGTGACCGATACCGGTTTACGCCATATCTCAGCTTAGGATTGGGCGCCTTCCACTTCAATCCCTACGCTTATTATAAAGATCAAAAATATTATCTCCAGCCGCTCGGTACGGAAGGCCAGGGTTCGGATGCTTATCCCGACCGGCAAAAATACCATTTGTGGGCGCTGGAATTACCCGTGGAACTGGGCGTTAAATACAATCTTTCTTCCAGCTGGAACCTGCAGCTTTCGGCCTCCTATCATTTTACCGGTACCGATTATCTCGATGATGTAAGTACCACATACGCGGGTCCGGATGCGTTTCACAGCAAAGGCTCGGAGCTGCAGCAAGTAGCCGCCGCCTTACAAGACCGTTCGGGCGTTTATGGGACACCGATAGGCATAAAAAACAGGCAGCGCGGAAACCGCAGAAACAAAGACCAGTTTATCATGATGCAGCTGAGCATTTCGTATCTTTTTACCCAGTACCGTTGTCCTTTTTGATCAGTTAAAGTACTGTTAAATCACGCCTTGCGGGAGTAGAACTATTGTCTTCAAGCTATTTTTGTATCTTTGCACACTTTTCAGGTACAAATCCGTACGGGGTCAAAAGAGACCGCACGCTGCAAAAGAGAAGGCGCATAACAAGATAGAGAATGAGTGTAAAAGGAAAAATTGATTTACATCGTTTGCCCGATCATATAGCCATTATTATGGACGGCAACGGCCGCTGGGCGCGGGAGCGCCAGCGGGATCGTCTCTATGGACATCATGAGGGCGTTCAGAGTGTGCGGGAGGTTTCCGAAGCTTGCGCGGAGCTTGGCGTAAAGTGCCTTACGCTCTATGCCTTTTCTACGGAAAACTGGGACCGGCCGACAGAAGAAGTACAGGGGATCATGGAGTTGTTGGTTTCGACGATCAGAAAAGAAATTGAGACGCTCCAAAAAAACAATATCCGCCTGCATGTCATCGGGGACGAGAGCACGCTGCCTGCCAACTGCCGGAAAGAACTAAAAGAAGCCATCCAGCTCACCCGGGGCAACACCCGGATGAACCTTATTATGGCACTCAGCTATAGCGCACGATGGGAAATCGTGCATGCGGCCCAGCAAATCGGCAAAGACGTGTTGTCCGGAGAAATTCGGCCTCAGGACATTGACGCCCGTTTATTTCAAAAATACCTTTGTACCGGGAACTTCCCCGATCCCGAATTAATGATCAGAACCGGAGGAGACTACCGGATCAGCAATTTTTTACTATACCAATTGGCATATGCCGAGTTGTTCTTTACAGAGACAAGATGGCCTGATTTCAGGAAGGAAAATCTTTATGCAGCCATTATAGACTATCAATCACGGGAAAGACGATTTGGAAAAACGAGTGAACAAATAAAACAGAATGAAATTATTGCCCACTAAGTATTTTTTGGCTTCCTGTTTTGGTCTGCTGCTTTCAGCAGGGGTAGTACAGGCTCAGGTGCCGGTGGATACCGGCCGTACCGGCAACATGGATTCAAGCTTGCTCTCGGTGCCCCTAAGCGTTCCTGCTGACACCTTCCCGATGCCGGAGCCGGCCCCATCCGTCGACAGCGCCTTACCGGCAAAGCCCGTAACGGATACGACGATAGAAGGCGGCGCGCTGGTTCCTTACTCCCTCTCTGATCCGCATGAATATACCGTGGCCGGCGTACGGGTTACCGGATCTCAATACCTGGACCCTTCACTACTCGTTTCTGTAACCGGCATATATAAAGGACAGAAGATCATATTGCCCGGCGATGCCCTGGCCGACGTGGTTAAAAAACTCTGGAATCAGCATCTTTTTGCTAACGTAGCGATCCTCGTCGATAAGATACAGGGCGATGAAATATATCTGAATGTAAAAGTTACCGAGCGTCCCAGGCTGGCGAATTATTATTTTAAAGGCATCAAGAAAACCGAAGCCAGTGAGTTGAAAGACAAAATTTCGCTGGTGCCCAACAGTGTGATTACCGGCAATACCACGCTGACGGCCATTGACAAGATCAAAGAATATTTCGCCAAAAAAGGGTACAGCAACGCGACGGTACAAATAGCCAGAACCCCTAACAAGAACCTGCTAAATACCGTGAACCTCACCTTTGTTATCGACAAGGGGAAGAAAGTCAAGGTTAACCAGATCTTCATCAGCGGGAATCAGAATATCCCGGACCGCAAGCTCATCAAGCAGATGAAAGGGACCAATGAACGTACACGGGTGAGCATCTATCCCGCGCCGGATAACAATGTTTATGGCAGGGAGCCGAGGATGACTTTCGATGAATACCTGGATACCTGGGGTTTTTTGTCTTTTACCGATACCCGGCAGTTTCTGGATCCCTATGTGCGCTTAAAGTTCTTCAGTTCCTCTAAATTCAATAAACAAAAATACAAAGAAGACAAGGACAAGCTGTTGAGCTACTATAACTCCCATGGTTACCGGGACGCGGTAATCGTTAACGATACGATCTATGGGGGAACGGGCAGCGGAATGGACGTTGCGCTCAAAGTCAAGGAAGGCGATAAATATTATTACGGGGACATCACCTGGAAGGGGAATACGCAGTATCCGGATTCGCTTTTGGACCGGATTCTGGGCGTTCAGAAAGGAGACGTCTATAACCTGGAAATGCTCAATAAGAAACTGGGGGTAACGCCCACACAGAATGTAGCGAATGTTTCCAGCCTGTATCAGGACAATGGGTACCTCTTTTTCAACATAACCCCCGTGGAGACTTCCATCTACAACGATACCATAGACTATGAAATGCGGATGGTCGAAGGGGCGCAGGCCGATATCAACAATGTGACCATTGCCGGGAATACCAAAACCAACGCGCATGTGGTGCGGCGTGAATTGCGTACGATTCCCGGGCGTAAATACAGCCGGACGGATATTCTCCGTTCCATGCGGCAGCTCTCCCAACTGGGTTATTTTGACCCACAAAAGGTAACGCCGGATATTCTGCCCAATCCACAGGACGGTACGGTGGATATTGGCTGGAACGTGGTGGAGCAGCCTTCTGATAAACTGGAGCTTTCCGCCGGATGGGGCGGCTATTTCGGACTTACCGGAACGATCGGCATGACCTTCAATAACTTTTCCATCAGGAACATTTTCAACAAAGAAGCGTGGCGACCGCTGCCCAGCGGGGACGGGCAAAAATTATCCCTCCGGCTGCAATCCAATGGCCGCTATTACAGCTCCTTTAATTTCAGCTTTACGGAGCCCTGGCTGGGCGGGGTAAAGCATAATCCGTTCAGTGTAACTTTTTACCACAATAAATTCAGCAACCCGACGGACTACAAAGGCTATATACCGATCTTCAGTAACGATTCTTATATGAAAACGACCGGTGTGAGCGTATCCTACGGAAAGCAGCTGCACTGGCCGGATGACTTCTTCAGCCTGTCCTTCCAGCTGAGTTTTGAACAATTTAAGCTCAAAAATTATTACAGCGATCCGATCTTCCGCAGAGCCGGCCTTTCCACCGGGGTATCCAACAACCTGTACCTGCGTATAACCCTCGACCGTAATTCCACCGATCGTCCTTTCTTCCCTACGCAGGGTTCGCATCTCTACCTTTACGGGCAGTTTACGCCACCGTATTCGCTTTTTGATGAGCGGAAGGATTATTCGAACATGACGGCGCAGGAGAAGTTCAAATTTATCGAATACCAGAAATACCGTTTCCTGGCGGAGTGGTATTTTCCGCTGGGCCGCCCGCAGGGTAAGGATCACAAGACTTTTGTGTTGAAAGCGGCTGTTAAGATGGGTATTATCGGGCATTACAATGCCGCGGTTCCCTTGTCGCCCTTTGAACGCTTTGAGCTCGGTGGCGACGGCATAAGCAATTATATTTATTATGGGAAAGACATTATTTCCCAGCGGGGGTATGAAGTGTATTATTATACCGACCCCACTATTAATCCGGAAAATCAGGGACCTCCTCCCGGATACGAAGGGTTTACTATTTTCAATAAATATACCCTGGAGTTGCAATACCCGATTAGTCTGAACCCCAGCTCGACGATTATCGCGCTGGCCTTCCTGGAAGCGGGAAATGGATACGACGGACTCAAGAACTATAACCCCTTTGAGCTCAGGCGTTCGGTAGGGCTGGGTATGCGCTTTAAACTGCCGATGTTTGGCCTGTTGGGATTTGATTATGGGGTTGGACTGGACCGCCTGCAGAAGGGTGCCGGGCTGAAGGATGCCACCAAATTCAGCTTCATGCTCGGGTACCAACCGGATTAACACATAATGTATTTTAACAATTAATTTGAACTATTTTTCTCAATTTTACAGCTTATGAAGAGATTGGTTTGCATTGTGGCTCTTTTGCTTTGTATGGCCGGCATAGCCCAGGCTCAGCGCTACGCAGTGATTGATTCCCGTTATATCCTTGAGCAGATGCCCGCTTACGAACAGGCCCAGCAAAAGCTCGATTCCATTGCTAAGTTGTGGCAACAGGAGATAGACGCCAAATTCCAGAAAGTAGATCAATTGTACAAAGAATACAGCGCGGAAAAGGTCATGCTCTCCGACGACTTAAAGAAAAAACGTCAGGATGAAATCATGCACCTGGAAAAAGAGGCACAGGATTTGCAAAACCAACGTTTCGGGTACCAGGGCGATCTTTTTGAAAAAAGAGAAGAGCTTATAAAACCCATACAGGATAAAGTCTATAATGCCGTGCAGCAACTGGCCGCGCAAAAAATGTATGATATCATCCTGGACAAGTCAGCCGGAGTAACGGTTTTTTATGCAGATCCCAAGCTCGATCAGAGCGGGGAAGTATTAAAAATCCTTGGGTTAAAAGAATAAAATGTATTTTCGCCCCCGTTTTTGTAGCGAAAGCAGGAATAAATCATCCTTTTTATATTAAAATTTTTAAATCAAAAATCTACACACACAATGAAAAAAGTAGCTATTATAGCAGCAGTAGTATTAGTCGCGTCTTTAAGCGCGTTCCAAGGGAATGCACAAAAGATGGGTTATGTAAATATGCAGGAAATTATTGTGAATATGCCCGAATATGCCAAAGCCGATACTACCCTGGCTAACTACAGACAGGATCTGTTCCAGGAGATACAGAATATGCAAAAGGAACTTCAGGACAACATCAACACTTTTATACAGGACAGTACTTCCATGAGTGCTGCGGTGAAGGAAGTAAAAAGAGATGAATTACAGGACCAGCAAACCCGTCTGGTAAGGTTTCAGCAGACCTCCCAGCAGAAAGTGGGCCAGAAGCAACAGGAATTATTGCAACCGATTATCGACAAAGCGCAGAACGCCGTTAATGCGGTAGCGCAATCCAAAGGGTATACCTGGGTATTTAACGATACGGGTGACGGAAGCATCCTGCTCGTAAAGCCATCGGGAGACGACCTGACCGCAGCGGTAAAAGCTAAGTTGGGTATCAAGTAATACCATCCAAATAAACGCAAAAATGGCCGGTTGTCGTTTACAGCCGGCCATTTTTTTGTCCGGGGCGCAAACACATCGCAGTGCAAAAGGCGAAGCGGTCCGCCATGGTAGCGTCTGCAGCCAGCAGGCGGCTCACACTTCCATGACTTTAAAGATCTCCGGTGACTCCGAACCGGAAACTTCTATAGCGGCTATCAATCCCTTCCTGGCCGTCCGCGTGATGGAATGATCGGCCAGATGGATCGTTTCGGGTACCGGAAGTTCCATTTCCAGGATCGCGCAACTCCCCGGGTTCACCTGCACGGTTTGCATCATCTTCATCGGATCATTGGCCAGCGAGCCCTGCAGCCAGAACTTGCTCCAGACATTGCCAATGGGATGAAAGCTGCTGATCAAATTCGGTCCGCCGTTAACAAAGTAGATCCGCACGGTTTCTCCTTTTTTGGCCTGCATCGCACCAAGGTATTGTTTGGTAAAGCCCCTGAAGGCGCCGTTTATGACCACATAATTGGGGTTTTCATCCAGCAGCCGGTCGTAATCGAACTGGGCCGGAGTGGATTTTAATTCCGGTTCATACACGTACATTTCGTTCTGGCCCAGGTAGAACTCCCGGTCGACCTTCGGTAAGCCCGCCTTGGGTTCTACCAGGATAAGGCCGTACATGCCGCTGGCGATGTGGAAATCAAGATCAGGAACAGCGCAATGATAAATAAACGCGCCCGGGTCCATCGTTTTAAAACGGATGCGTTTTTTCTGCCCCGGGCCCACATTCAGGAATTCCGCGCCTCCTCCCGAGCCGTAACAACTGTGAAAATCTACGTTATGGGGGTGATGGTTATGCTCGTCGCCCACCAGCGTGAGGTCTATGGTGTCCCCCTGGCGGACCCTGATCATGGGCGCCGGCACCTGGCCGTCAAAGGTCATGTATCTGAATAAAACCCCGGGCTTGATCTCCCCTATCATTTCTTTCGAGACCATTTCGATTTTATGCGTTTTGGGGGAAGACCAGTCGACAGGTGGCGGAATTTTCGTGGGATCAGCGGCGACTCTTACCGGCTTTACGGTTTCCGCCGGAGGAGCAGCGCCAGCTGCCGTACTGCCGCCGGCGGCAGCGGCGGCCGGCGTTTGGGCCTCTTTTTTTTCTGTGGGTTGCTTACAGCCGGCAAAGCCTGGCAACATGCCACCGGCGGCGAGCAGTCCGGCGGATTGGAGAAAATGACTCCGGGAAATTTTGGTGTTGGCCAGCGGGGCGGACAAGGGTCCTTTTGTGGTTTTTTTCATGGTATTGGCTTTTGAGAAGTGATCAAATTTTATAGAAGAACTTAATGCAGGCAGCTTTTGCCGGCTCAAGAGGAAACAGGGGGATAAAAGAGCTGGCAGGGGTAAAAATAGCGCTTATAAATATACAAATATACGAATACAAAAGTTTTTCTCCTTATTTCAAATGTGATCTGAAATAGCTAGGCGTTTACCCCTCTTTCACATCCATTGCGTCCCGTAAACCATTTCCCAAAAGGTTGAACGCCAGTACCATGATCATTATGGCCAGGCCGGGAATGATAGCCAGCATGGGATTATTGGTGATAATGAAACCGTAGTTTTCTTTCAGCATAAGGCCCCAGGAAGGGGTTGGGGGCTGCACGCCTATACCCAGAAAGCTCAGCCCTGCCTCAATGACGATGGCTGTAGCAAAGTTATTGGCCGCAATGACCAGCACAGGGCCCAGAATATTGGGTAAAATATGACGGACAATGATCCTGCGGGAGCCAAAACCCAGGGCCCGCGTGGCTTCGATATAGGGCATCTCCCGCAAACTCATTACCTGCCCCCGCACAATCCGGGCCACGCTCACCCACAGCGTAAGCCCTACGGCGATAAATATCTGCCAGAAACCCTTGCCAATGGCCATCGTCAGGGCGAACACCAGCAACAGCGAGGGAACGGACCAGACGACATTGATGAGCCACATGATGACATCGTCCGTTTTACCGCGAAAATACCCGGCAGCCGCCCCGAGGGTAATGCCTATGAATAAAGAAATAAGGACGGCAATCAAACCCACACTCAGGGAAACCCTTACCCCGACGATAATACGGCTGAGGATATCTCTGCCGTATTTATCGGTGCCCAGCCAGAAAACCCGTTTTTCAATCTGGTGTTTTTTTACCTGACTGCGTAAGCGGCTCACCCGCGCTACCCTGACCTGATCGTCCGCATTTTTATAAAACAGCGAGTCGCCGCTCCGCCGCAGCAACCTTTTTCCGGGCGGCAGCCGGTATACCAGGTGCAGCAGGTCGATAGACTCAGCGATGGCGGTATCCTCATCGATATAGCGTTGGTAATGAAGACTGTCGCCGGCGAAGGTCCAGGAGCGGATGGGAATATAAGTATAAGGCGCGGGTTCCCCGTGCAGCAGCCTTTCCAAAAAAGAAACTTCTCTCACCGGAATTTGTTTGCGTATGCCCAGCAGAAGGGCTTCATATCCGGGTTCCCGTCCACTAAGTTCAAGGATCATATCGTTGGCGTCAGGGGTATGGTCCGGCGCCAGTGAATAGGCAAAAATGCCCAGGAAAACAGACAGCGTCACAATGATCAGGCCCGCCATGGCACCTTTGTTCTTTTTAAGGCGTTTCCAGGCGCGGGCGCGAAAAGAAGCGGAGGTATGTACGGGCTTTTTTGCTGGCTTCATGTAACGAGTAAAGGTACTACTACGTACCTTATATAAGAAACATTTAAAGGATTTTGTTTTGCATGGACTTTCCTTACTTTTGTTGTTAAAATATTCACGTTCTAAAAACTATAAGATGGATAAAGGCCCGGTTTCACAATTTATTCAACATCACTACCGGCATTTTAATGCCGCCGCCCTGGTAGATGCGGCCAAGGGTTATGAAGCTCACCTCACGGCCGGCGGGAAAATGATGATTACCCTGGCCGGAGCCATGAGTACAGCCGAACTGGGGGTGTCTCTCGCGGAAATGATCCGGAAAGATAAGGTGCAGATTATTACCTGCACAGGCGCCAATCTGGAGGAGGATATCATGAACCTCGTGGCCCATGATCACTATAAAAGGGTACCCCATTACCGTGACCTTTCGCCTCAGCAGGAAATGGATCTGTTGAACGACGGGTTTAACCGGGTGACCGATACCTGCATTCCCGAAGAAGAAGCTTTCAGGCGGATTCAACACCACATATTTGAAATATGGAAAGAAGCGGAAGAAAAGGGAGAACGTTATCTGCCCCATGAATATATGTATAAGCTGCTGTTAAGTGGCGTGATGAAAAAAGACTACCAGATAGCCGTGGAGAACAGCTGGATGATGGCTGCCGCGGAGAAAAACCTTCCTATCATTGTCCCCGGTTGGGAAGACAGTACCATGGGCAATATTTTTGCTTCCTATTGCATAAAAAAAGCGCTGAAGCCGTCTACGATGAAGAGCGGTATTGAATACATGCAGTTCCTGGCGGAATGGTACACCGGGAATTCCGGTGGGAAAGGGGTAGGCTTTTTCCAGATTGGCGGCGGCATCGCGGGTGATTTCCCCATTTGTGTGGTTCCGATGCTTTACCAGGACCTGGAACGTACCGATACGCCCTTCTGGAGTTACTTCTGCCAGATATCCGATTCTACCACCTCGTATGGCTCCTATTCCGGGGCGGTGCCCAACGAAAAGATTACCTGGGGAAAACTGGATGTGGATACGCCGAAGTATATTATTGAAAGCGACGCTACCATTGTAGCCCCCTTGATATTTGCCTGGTTGCTGGGGTGGTAGAAAGAAAAATACGGGACATGTCTGATTTGTCTATAAGCCTGATCCAAACCGCACCGCATTGGGAAGAAAGTGCGGCTAATCTGGCGCTTTTTGAACAAAAAATAAAGGCGCTGGATCAGGAGCAGGTCGTGGTATTGCCGGAAATGTTTAATACGGGCTTCAGCATGAATGCCGCTGCTCTGGCCGAACCCATGAATGGTCCCACCGTCAACTGGATGAAAAAGACGGCAAGGCAACAAAATATCATCCTCACCGGGAGCGTCATCATTAAAGAAAAACAGTGTTATTACAACCGGTTGCTGTGGGTGCTCCCCAACGGCTCCCTGGCCCATTATGATAAACGTCATTTGTTTTCTTATGCCGGGGAGGACAAGGTTTTTACGCCCGGAAACGCCCGTCTTATATCCAGTACGATGGGCTGGAAAATCGGGTTGTTCATTTGCTACGATCTCCGTTTTCCCGTGTGGTTGCGGCAACTAAACGCCGCCGCGGCGCGGTATGACCTGTTGATTGTCGGCGCTAACTGGCCGGCCTCAAGGATCACCCAGTGGGATACGCTGTTAAAGGCCAGAGCTATTGAGAATCAATGCTTTGTAGCGGGGGTCAACCGGGTGGGTACCGATGGAAATAAGCTGGTTTACAACGGCCACTCCGCTATTTATGATCCCCTGGGAAATCAGCTCCGGATAGCGGAAAATACAGCGGAGGTGATCACCTGCACGCTGAGCAAGGCGCAGATCACCGACGTACGCCGCCAATTTCCCTTCCTGGAAGATGCCGACGATTTTGTCTGTAAAAGCCAGGGGAACCCCTGAGCCGGCGGCAGGAGTCAGCTCCCCCGCCGTGCGTGCTTGGCTGCGGCAAAAAAATCCTGCTAAATAATCGGAATTTCCGCGACATTGTACTTTCCCGCGTCCAGTTTCTTCTTGGCTTCGGAGAACGCGTGAAGCGTTTCTTTGATGTCCTCATCGGTATGAACGGCGGTGGGAATCAGGCGGTAAATGATTTGCCCCTTGGGGATAACGGGGTAAACCACAATGGAGCAAAAGATATTATAATTTTCGCGCAGATCCGCATTCATAGCGGTTGCTTCGGCAATGGAGCCACTCAGGTATACCGGAGTAACGGGCGAATTGGTATGTCCGATATCGAAGCCGTATTCTTTCAGCCCGGTTTGCAGCTTATGAACGACTTCCCACAGGCGTTTTTTATGTTTGGGCTGTGTGCGCAGCAATTCGAGCCGTTTGATGTTGCCGATCACCAGGGGCATCGGCAGCGATTTGGCGAATATCTGGGAGCGGATGTTATACTTCAGGTAAGTGATAATCTCTTTTTTGGCGCTCATAAAGGCGCCGATGGATGCCATGGACTTGGCAAAGGTAGAGAAGTACAGATCGATTTCTTCCTGTACGCCCTGTTCTTCTCCTGTCCCGGCTCCGGTAGCTCCCATGGTGCCAAAACCATGCGCGTCATCTACCATCAGCCTGAACTCGTAACGTTCCTTTAAAGCCACAATTTCGCTGAGTTTTCCCTGATCACCGGCCATGCCAAAAACGCCCTCTGTAATAACGAGGATGCCGCCGCCCGTTCTTTTTGTCAGGTTGGTGGCCCGTTTCAGTTGCTTGGCCAGGTCATCCACTTTATTATGCTTATACACATAACGATGCCCGGGGTGCAGCCTTACGCCATCAATGATGCAGGCGTGTGATTCGCTGTCATAAACAATGATATCCCGTCGGTCACAAACCGCATCTATGGCACTCATAATACCCTGGTAGCCGTAATTAAATAAAATAGTATCCTCTTTTTTTACGAATTCAGACAGCTGCTTTTCTAACAGGATATGCTGCGCTGTATTGCCACTCATCATGCGTGCCCCCATAGGATAGGCCAGGCCATACTGCCTGGTAGCTTCGGTATCTGTTTTCCGTATTTCGGGATCGTTAGCTAAGCCCAGGTAGTTGTTCAGGCTCCATACGATTTTTTCTTTCCCGCGAAACATCATCCGGTTGCCTATATCCCCTTCCAACTTCGGGAAAGTAAAATAGCCGTGTGCACGATCGGAGTGCTGGCCTATATTACCCAGGTTTTTTTGTAATTTATTAAATATATCCATGTAGGTTTGTTTGAATGTGAATTTTAGAAAACCTTTGCAAAAGTAGCGAAAAAAGGAATTTAGAGGAAATTGATTAAAGAAATACGCCGCGTGGACATTTCCCGGCAGATAACCGTTCATCCCCCGCTAAAAAAGGCGCACCGGGTGTCGGCTTTCGCTTGGTATGAACTTTGTAAATTTAAGGCTGAACCTTAACGCTAAACCCGGAAAAAATGAGAATATTTCCTGTCCTGATTGTGCTCATACTGGTAGTCGGCTGCGGACCTGCCGCAAACCAAGGGGGAGAGGAGCGCCCCGAAGAGAAAGGAGATTCGCTATCCACCGTATCTGCTGTAAACCGGACGTATCTGAAAGTGTACCATGTCCGCCTTCCGGACACCACCTATTCGGACACCATGTACCTGGAGTTGCAGGTGGACAATGCGGCCGCTAGCGGAAAATATCTGTGGTTTATCCCGCAAAAGGATGGCAAGTTCGGAACAATCACCGGCAGATTGGTAAAAGATACGATTAACGGTCATTATGCCTATCAACAGGAAGGCGGCAATTATACCGATTCTGTACAAATAGTCCTATTGAGGGATAAGGCCATTGTAACCCAATTTAACGCGCCGAATCACCGGTTGGTGGACACCCTCGAGCTGTCGGAGCAGTAGCGCGGAACCGTTTTTTGGGGACAGGCCATAAAGAATCGGCCCGTTCCGTCTTCTTTTTTTCCTTCCTTTTTGTATTTTCGTTGCTGTATCAATCCTCCGGCAGGCTATGCCTAAAAAGAAAAAGCGTGCAAAAAGAAGCGGGATCCGATGGGTCTGGCGCATTATCCTTTACCTGTTTTTAGCCCAGTTGCTTTACATTATTGCACTCAGGTGGGTTAATCCGCCGTTTACCATAACCACGCTGGTCAGTCGTATTTCGCTGATGGGTTCCGATCATCGGTTTCATCGCGAGTGGGTCGCTTATGAAGCTATTTCGCCGTACGCCAAGGTGGCGGTTATAGCCGGAGAGGATCAGCATTTTCCCGAGCATAACGGATTTGATATCCCTTCCATCCGCAAGGCCTGGGAACACAACCAGGAAAGCGACCATCGGAGGGGGGCAAGTACCATCAGCCAGCAAACCGCCAAAAATGTATTTCTCTGGCAGGGCGGCGGGTGGTTCAGAAAAGGCCTGGAAGCCTATTTTACGGGAATGATCGAGCTGATCTGGGGGAAGCAGCGTATCCTGGAAGTCTATCTGAATGTGGCACAAATGGGGAAAGGCATCTTCGGCGTGCAGGCAGCAGCGGAATATTATTTTCATACTTCCGCGAAAAAACTTTCCCGTGCCCAGGCTGCGCTGCTGGCAGCGTGTCTGCCTAATCCCTTGTATTATACGATCCAGCCCCTTGCCGGCCGCACACGCTACCGGCAAAGGTGGATTCTTGGGCAAATGGGTAATTTAAGAGGGGGAGCTGCGTTAGAAGAACTCTTAAAAGGAGATTAAACTAAACTTTTCGTCCTGGAAGAGGGGTACTACAGGCGACCGGATTGTTTGTTATCCCTCCTTTTATTTTTCTTCTTTAAAACAACTTTAACGCCGATGATCGACGACGTGAGGGGGAAATACTAACGATTAGCGTTTGCCGTCCATACCTTACCGTCTTCGGTATAGCCGATGACCAGTTTGTCTTCATCAATCTGGATCAGGTGAGATTCGTCAGATCCTACATTGACGGCTGTGTTGTCTCCTTTTTCCATTTGGATACCCGTTATATCCGGGATGCCATCGGAAAATACGAAGTTGTAGGTGTCACCGACTTTAACCACTTCCACACTTCCGTTGTCCTTTTCAATGTTTGTTCCGTCTTCTGAACTGTTGTCGACATAAGAGATGTGCCCGGTGTATTTACCTACAAAGAAATCTTTGTCGGCCGGGTCCGTGTCCTTGCTACAGGAAGTGAAAATCAGCGTACTAAGTACCATGATACTTAATACGGCGATAACTGCTTTGAATGGATTTTTCATAAGATAAAAGTTTTAATAGTTGCTCTACATAAAACAAATCCTATGCCAACCCATTTTAATATTTCAGGATTTAACGTTTATCCAAATGGTAGCGGATGGCCGCTCCTTTTTGCGGCACCGCCTTCTTTAAAAAGGCTCTGATCAGGTCATT
This sequence comes from uncultured Chitinophagaceae bacterium, assembly GCA_964424665.1. GTDB lineage: Bacteria > Bacteroidota > Bacteroidia > Chitinophagales > Chitinophagaceae > FW021-bin31. Next base: position 6,169 of record CAYRJM010000029.1, on the reverse strand, counting down.
GGCCTTTTTACAATCTTCGTCCCTGATGTACATCATGTGTCCGCTGCGGAACCCATGCCACTCTATGCGGTCGGACAAACGGTCGTTTTGGTTGATCTGCCACAAAGAGTATTTGGCGTTGAAATAATCACAGGCGCCGTCGTAGTAGCCGGACAGGACCATCAGGTGCAGGCCGGGGTTTTCCAGCAGGGCGCTTTGCAGTTGTCTGCCGGTATGGTTGTTGTCGCTGTCCCAGGGCCATACTTTTCCAAACATTTTATATTGCAGGTCGGTCTTAAAGTTTAAGACCTCCCGTAAATAATAATTGATGGCCGGGGTGAAGGAATGCAGCCAGGAATTGAGTTCCGCATTGTAGTCTGGGGCGGTACCGGCGGTTTCTTTGTCTACCCCGATATAACGGGAATCCAGCCGGCCCACGGTAAAGCCCTGGTCCCGCAGAAGGTCCTTCCAATAGAAGCGGCGCGGGATGATCAGGTTATGTGCCAGCACCTCTTTTTCTCCAATACCGGAATAAGCGGCTACCTGCCTGGCAATCCGGTTTTTCCCCTGGTCGCTCAGGGAGCCTCCTTTGACAAGTGCCGGGATGTACTGGTTGACGGTAAAGTTTTCGACCCGGGCTAACATATCGGCCAGCTCCATTTGCTGTAAAGAGTCATCAAGCACTTTATGATACCATGCGGTAGCGGCGTAATAGGGAAGCAAGGTGGCGTTTTGAACGGGCCCTTCCCTGTTGATGCCCAGGTTTGTGGGGGAAACAAGGATAACCCCGTCCAGGTACATCCACTGGCTGCCTTGTAAAGCTTCGGATAACCCCGACACCCGCGTAGTACCATAGCTTTCACCAATTAAAAACTTAGGTGAGCGCCAGCGGTGATGGCGGCTGACAAAAGTGCTGATCCATTTGGCGAGATAATGTATATCCGCATTTACCCCAAAAAACTGATCTTTAGCTATCTTCTCATCTATGATACGGGAAAAACCCGTATTGACCGGGCAGACAAACACAATATCCGCTGCATCAATAATAGAATAGGGATTATCTTCCGTGCCGTAAGGTTCTACCGGAAAACCTTCTTCGGAAATATTCAGTCTTTCCGGACCGGTAAAGCCAATGTTCATCCATACACTGCCGGTTCCCGGGCCTCCGTTAAAGGAGATCATTAAGGGGCGTGATTGCTTGTCGTTAACGTCATTTCTTTGGTAATATACGTAGAACAAAGAAGCGATAATGTGTCCGTCGGAAGCATACACGGGTTGCGTGCCCGCAGTGGCCGTATAGGAAATGTGTTGGCCGTTAATGGTCGTTTCATGTTGTGTGACAACCATGGTATCCGGGGGCAGGCGCAATGCATTTTTAGGAGAAGGCTTAGCGTGAGACTGCGTATCCTGGGCAAAGGTAGGGTGTCCGCCGATGAACATAAAAACGGACAGTAGAAAGCAAATAAAATTTTTCATGCTATTGGTGTTGTAATATCGATACCGCTAATGTAAGTATTTCTGATTTTTCCGAGGAATTCTTTTACAAAGTCAATTCTCAGCGCGTTGCTCGTGATATGGAAAGTTGAGGCATTGTGGACTTTTTTCCACAAAACATGTACTTAACCGTTATACTGTTGACAAGGGGCTTTCTCCGGCTTGGCCGTACGTAAGGTTTGGCTGGAAAAAGGAGCGAGGCCGCCTTTTACTTTGATCGAAGCGAGACGACCGATTAACCGAATGGATTTTTGTAAAAGATGTATAATATTTTTTATTTATATTAATAAATTATTATAAATGATAAGTTGCATGGTGTCATGACCAGACCCACATCGCTCGTTTAACACCGCGCCGGCGTTTTTTTTCGAACTGTTTTTTGACCGATTTAGAATAACGTGCCGGTACAGCAATTGGTAACAAAGGAAAGGAGGAGCGTGTCGCCGGTCCCGCCGGTCATCGGCCTTACGCTGCTTTGGATCGTTCCGGCAACCTGGCGAAATCTTTGGCTTCCAGCCGTCAGCCCCGATACGGTAAAGCTTATTTCAAAAGGCCCATCTGTACCAGGATGATGATGATCAATCCCACAATGATGCGGTACACGCCAAACCACTTAAAGCCATGTTTTTGGAGGTAGCTGATAAACGATTTGATGGCGATCAACGCTACGATAAAAGCCACGACATTTCCCAAAAGCAGGACCATAAGATTCCGGCTGTCCGAAAGCATGTCGGGATGCTCCTGGAAGGCCTGCAACAATTTGTAGCCGGTAGCCGCGGCCATGGTGGGTACGGCCAGGAAGAAAGAAAATTCTGCCGCCAGCTTGCGGGTCAGCTTTTGCTGCATTCCCCCTATAATAGAAGCCGCGCTCCGGCTGACGCCGGGGATCATCGCGATGCACTGCCAAAAGCCGATGCGCAGCGCGTGGAACAAGGTCATTTCCTTCTCCGTCTCCACCGTCGGGTTTTTAAACCAGTTGTCTACAAACAGCAGCACAATTCCTCCGGCGAACAGCATAATACCTACGATGAGCGAGCTCTCCAGCAGCAGATCGATCTGGTCGCCAAATAGATAGCCCAAAATAAGGGCGGGGATAACGCCGATGATGATTTTTTTATAAAAGCCCAGCCGGCTGAAATCAAAAAATTTCCGCCAGTAGAGCACAACGACCGCCAGGATCGCTCCCAACTGAATGACGATTTCAAAGAGTTTGGTGAAGGCCAGCGCGTCGATCCCCATCCAGGAGCTGACAATAATCATGTGTCCCGTCGAAGAAACCGGTAAAAACTCTGTAAGTCCTTCAACAATGGCGAGGATGATGGCTTGTACAATAGTCATAAATGAAAAAATCGCCGCCGCGGGCCGCGGCTATTCAATATTTTATTGTTGTGCATGATTTTTACCCGGCTTTTTCATGATGGCGTATATTTCTATCGCAAAGCCGATGAAGATGACGATGGGGGAGAGCGTAATACGGCGAAAGCTGTAGACTTCGTTGGGATAAAACTCTCCGGGGTCGGGGCTTTTGCCGCCGATCATAAGCAGGTAGCCAATCACAAGTACCGCGAGGCCGATGATCATTAAAACATAATTTTCCCGGGTAAAAGGAAAAAGTTTTTCTTTGGCCTCCTGAGAAGAATCCGGTCTTCTTCTTGGCGTATTTTTATTTTTACCGGTGCTCATGCCCTTTAAAAATTTTAATTCAAAAAATCAACGCTACTCAATACAATTCGTCCAGTTTCATCTTCAGGTACCGGACAACCGAGCGGTGTGTGCTCAGCAAAGATATACAAATACCGAGGATTATCATACCAATGAACAGTAAAATCGTCAGGCGGGTATCCGCTATGGCTTTTAACTGTGGCAACTGGTTGCGCGCATAATACATGACCGCTATGAGGCCGGCGATGGCGAGTACCGCGCTTAGCATCCCGTTGCCGATGCTGCGCAGGTCAAACGGCTTGGCGATAAACCAGCGGGTGGCCCCGACCATTTGCATGGTCTTGATTAAAAAACGGTTGCTGAACATGGCCAGCCGGATGGTGTTGTCTATCAGTACGATCACTACCAGGCCCAGCAAAATGCTTACCCCCAGGATGATGGCGCCGATCTTTCTCACGTTTTTATCCAGCTTGCCTACAAGCGTCCGCTGATAATAAACTTCCCGCACAATATCATTTTCCATCAGGTGGTCTTCGATGACTTTCAGGCTGTCGGAATTGACGTAATTTGCGTTAGCTTTTAAATTAACGCTGCTGTATAAGGGGTTGAACTTTAATATGGACACGAAGTCTTCGCCGAAATCTTTTTTAAACTGCGTGGCAGCCTGGTCTTTGCTGATATACTCTACCGATTTGGCGTAAGGGCTTTTAGCAATCGAATCCTTTAGTGCCAGGGCGTCTTCTTTCGAAGTATTGTTCTGAAGAATCACTTGTATCTCTATGTGCTCCCTGAAATAGGTGCTCAACCTTTGTGCATGAATGATGACGATGCCGAGGATGCCCAAAAGAAATAAAACGAGCGCTACGCCCACGATGGACATGATGTAGGAAGGTTTGGATCTTTTGGAAGAAATACGGGTTCGCCTGGCCATAAACAAATTTACGTGCGAAAGTATAAAAAAATATAGTATCCGGTATGGGTACGTTCTAACAACGGAATATTGGCCAATTTATTTCAAAACAGGGATACGCGATTTAAAAAGCCCCCAGCGGTTTTTAAACCCCGGGAAGCCCGGAATAAAACACAGTCGCGGGGCGCGCTTTTTACGGCATGTTTCTTGCCGGAAATTAGAACGATTGTTCATTAAAAACAGGCGTTATGAAAAAAATATTCTTCGGTGCTTTTCTGCTGCTGATCGGAAGCGGGCTGTATGCCCAGGATAGGGATCTCAAAGCCAGTGAGGTGCCTTCACCGGTACAATCGGCTTTTTCCCAGAAGTTCACGCATGCTTCGGACGTAGAATGGGAAAAATCAAAAGACAACTATAAGGTGTCTTTTGAAGTAAACGACCGGGACCACAAAGCGGTTTTCACCCCTTCGGGTAAGCTGGTCGCTCAGTCAGCCGAGGTAAAGGGTAGCGATGTGCCTGCGGCTGTCCGGTCAGCCTTTGCTCAGCAGTTCGCCAATGCGACCGATGTAGAGTGGAAAAAAACAGATGACCGGTATAAAGCTTCTTTTGATGTGGGACGGACAGACCATAAGGTAACGTTTACTGCCGGGGGGGAACTAGTCTCGCATTCCTACGATATCGGAAAAAACGAATTGCCGGCTAGTATAAGCGCCCGCGTACAAAAGGATTATCCGGATGCCCGGATCGATGATGTAGCCAAGATAGACTCCGGAGGTAACGTCAGCTATAAGGTTGAACTGGATGGCAATCCGGATATCACTTTGTGGTATTCGGCCGAGGGAGAATTACAAAGAAAAGTGAACGACTAAACGATCATCGCTGTGCAGCGAGTAGAACGGGCCAAGCCGGCTCCCGGAAAGACAGGGATAGCCGCTGCCTGTTGTGACGCTATTTTAGCCGGCGGCTTTCTCCGTGAATCTACCTTGCGAGGAGAGAGAACCATAACCGCATTTTTTTGTTTAGAATGTATAACCTTCACAAAACATATGCGTTATGAAAACATTACTTTTCGGAACGCTTTTACTTTTTATCGGGGCGGGGTTGCACGCGCAGGAACGTGATGTTTCCCCGAGGAACGTTCCGCAGGGCGTATTGTCCGGATTTTCTCAAAAATTTTCACAGGCCAAGGAGGTCGAATGGGAAGCGGTATACGGTGATTACCAGGCTTCTTTTGAAGTCGGAGGGGTCGAGCACCGCGCTGATTTCACTTCGGCGGGTCAATTAATATCCCATACTTACGAGATCGCCGCTAATGCGGTACCGCCTAAGGTAGAATCCGCTTTTTCTCAAAAATTTTCACAGGCCAGGGATGTCGAATGGGAGAAAGAAATGGAAAACGCGGAAAAAAACGGTGCCTACGAGGTCTCTTTCGAGCAGGGACGGAAAGACCACAAAGCCTATTATTCTTCCACGGGGAAGTTAATCAAGCATTCCTTTGATATTACCGCAGAAGAATTGCCTGCTGCTGTCGTGGAGAAAATAAAAAAGGATTATTCCGATTACAAGATCGGAGACATTACCCGCACAGCATTCCAGAAGAAAGAGGACATGTATGAAGTCGAACTGGATGGCCAGCCGGATTTAAATTTGCGGTATGATAAAAAGGGGCATGTGCTGATGAAAATGGTCGACCGCTAACCGGCAGGCATGCCCCTTAGCGTTCAATTAACTCTTTTGCGTTTTTAAGGGCTGCAGAAGTAGGCTGATCACCTGAGAGCATGCCGGCTATGATCTGCACGCGCTCCTCTTTGGCGAGCTTCCGGATGGCTGTGGTTACCTGCCCCTGTTGTTCCGATTTATACACCTGAAAATGGGTATGAGCTTTGCCGGCTATCTGCGGTTGGTGCGAAATACAGATTACCTGGTGGGCGCTGGCCAAGCCGCTGAGTATCAGGCTTACCTGGCGGGCGGCTTCCCCGGAGATCCCGCTTTCTATTTCATCAAAGATCAGCGTAGGCAGCGACCCTTTGTCGGCGATCATGGATTTGATGCAGAGCATCAGCCGGCTAAGTTCTCCGCCGGAAGCTATTTTTCTGACAGGAAGAAAGCGTCCGCTTTTGTTGG
>CAYRJM010000028.1:0-38380 GCA_964424665.1 uncultured Chitinophagaceae bacterium | reverse complement strand
AAATATACAAAATTTTAGTTATTTTTTTAAGCTTGTATGCGTACGATCATCCTTTTTCTAGGCTTGATGAAATGCCCATTCGCCTTACCCGTTCCCTCCGGAACGTCTTATTTTACCGTTACATAATGACATACAAGAGCCGCAGGCCTGAAAATACATCCGCAGTATGATGACTTGGAAGATCAACCACCCGGATATTCATTTTTCGCCACTCTCTTCCTTTCAACTACAAAAGCATGTTCCAGGTCACCCCGGACATGGCTATGCTCATGGGCCAATGCCAATACCTTTTCAATGTCCTTATCCGATGCTTCGCTTTCTACATGCGCAATATAGCTGATGCTTTTCCACCTGGCCGGTACATGATCCACCCCAAAAAGCATACGCATATCTGCTTCATAGACTACTTCTATATCAATGGCTTTAATGGGAATATTCAGCTTTGCCGCCCACATTTTAGCCATGATGGCCAGGCAGCTCCCCAAGGCGCCGGCTACGTAAATCCCGGGTGGTGGGGCCGTCTGGTCTCCGCCCACCTTTACCGGCATGTCGGAAGTAAACTTCCAGCAACCGCTTTCCACCTGGCAGCGCAAGCCTTCCTTCAGACTGACATGTACCGCCCCGGACTTGTTTCCCAAAGCGGGTCGCTTTAACAACGCCCGTTCGTTGCGCTCAAAGGCTGCTTTGATTTTTGTCAAACTATTCATAGTCCGTCGTCAGGATACTTGCTTTTCAAAAATATACCCCTCAGCGGTCGTAGGGTCAATGATGGCTTTTACCTCGCGGATGTCACTGATCGGAAATTCGCCCCTTTGTGCATGATCACGAATCAGGTTTTCATCTGGTGATACATAGACGCAATACAACCTGTCGTTCATTACGTAACTATTTTGCCACTGAATTTTGGGGCCGATATCTTCTAACACTTTCCTTGACTTTAGCGAAATAGCCTGCAGGTCACGGGAACTCATGTTTTGTATTCCCGGAATATCGCGTTCAATTAAATACTTAGGCATCATAACCTCCTTGGTTTTAAGAATATAATAATAAATCTTGTCTTTGCAAATATCGTTACGCTATAGCCTCCTTCCAAGGGGAAACGGTTCAAATATTTGTCAATTCAGTACGGTTATTTGATCCGCGATGTAACTAATTCCACGTCGGCACAGGCCCAGCTACCGTTTAACCGACTTGCAATCTGATTGACCTTCTTTTCCTTATGGCGTTTTTCATATACCTGCTTCATGCCGTGCAACGCCCCTCCGTTTTTCGAAAAACGCTTCAAATCCCCCGTGAAAGTCTGCAGCGTCTCTTTGTAATGCCCGGCTTCAATTGACACAGCACCAAGATGATGTCTTACCGAAAAAAACCAGTCCGGGGGCTCATTATAGTGTAGTTGGTCTTCAATAGCCACGGCTTCTTTCAAAAGAAGGATACCCTCAGGGTGATAGCCTCTACTCGCGGCCAGTTTCCCCCTTTAAAACTCTTTTTTGGCAATTTGTATAATATCATAAACGGAATTGATACCCCATATCGTGACAGCTTTCAAATCCTCATCCTTCGCTATGGCAGCCGGCATCGCAGGGAAATTGCAAAAATACTTTTTCCATGGCCCGGGCTTAAGCGGCGTCTAACGAAGTTCTATATTCAACTATATTTTTAGTATATCTTTTACTTAAAGCCTGGATAAGGGCTTTCTTCTTGTTAGTGGTTCCCGATGAAAGTGTCAATGCTTTTTGAACAGCTTTATAGCCCGGGCGCAGTTATCTGCTTCCATTCCTGCCTCCGCATGATTAAAAGCATAAGCCAACACGAGCCGCTGATTGAAATACTGTTGCGCCAATTTACTCTTTGTGGTAATGGGAAAATGAAACACATTCAGCCCCTCGAACAAAGGCGCCTTTTCACCCGAATGATACCAGGCCGTGGCTGATAATACAGGCATGCAAAAAACAGCAGATTCCTGCGCGACATCTGCTGGTTGTCTGCTTCTACAGGCAGCGAGGAGGAACACGACAACCAGTAGTATGCTTTAGACATATTGCATAATATTCATTTTGGATTTTGTTTATACGGCTTACGCCCTGGTAATCCGTCAGGAAGCTTGAATGCTGGCCATCCAGTCTAGTTAGTATCATGGTAACCTCCCAAGAAGTGCGATCACGTATGTTTACTTATTATCTCTCTTTACTTCCTTTCACAATCACAAACTCAGCCGGGATGTCATAGCCTTCGCCATTTTTAAACGCTTCCAAAGAACCGAGGTATTGCTTTCGGGCTTCTTCCCTGGTCTTTTTATCGAAGTGCCTCCAGGCCAATGCCACCGGCCCGCCGATAAACATAGCATCGCAGGCATCGTCCTTGTCTTCATGATGTATAAAGGTTGAAAAGCGTTTTTCTTCCGTTTCAGCAAAGCCCGCTGTATCAAACGTGTAGAGCAAAGTATGTTTTGTTCCTTGCTGAAAGAACACCGGACAGACCTCCGTTGTCACCAGTTTATCCACTATGGGAAATATTTCTGCCCATCCGCATTGTGCACGAGCCCCCCAAACAAGGGCAGCCGCTCTTCCTCCGGGTTTTAAGACTCGATACATCTCCCGGATGGCTTGCAGGGGATCGGTGAGATACATCAAGCCCAGGGAACAGACAACTACATCAAACTGTTCTTTTTGAAGGTCTAATTTTTCGGCCGCCATTTGCTGAAAGCTTATGTTGTAAAGTTCACGTTCCTTCGCCGTATCTCTGGCTATCTCCAGCATGGTTTCCGACAGATCCGTAGCCGTTACTTTGCCGTTAGGCCCTACTGTTTTTGCCAAAGGAAAAGTAACAAGGCCGCTGCCACACGCCACATCCAATACCCACTCGCTGCGCCTCACAGCAGCCAGAGCTAGCAGTTTCTCCTGAGCTGGTTTCAGCTGCTGCCCCCACAGTGTATCGTAATAGGGTGCAGCCCTGTTCCAACCGGAATGTTGTATTTTTAATTGCAGTACAGCGTCCATGATCTGTGTCCGTTTAGGGTGAATACGTGGGTTATCCGTTTCAAATGTTCTGCCTTTTTCTGCTTCGACATACTTCCGCTCCCTATGGGCCGTCCTTTCTTTATAGGGATTATTTTTCACAGACCGGTCAACGGCTGCTGAGGCAATACCGTCTATCAACCTTTAGGTATCCTTTCGGTAACCGACAAGCAGTCATTCCTGGCAAAAGCTACCGCCTGCCAAAACCTGTCGTATCTTTCTTTTCCGTTCAACGCTTATCCGCTTAATTCTGGCCTCAGAAAAGCGTTGGCTTTTATGCAACGGAGTATTTCTCATACGCCTTTCCATTTATCATCTTTCACGGGTCTGTTTATATAGCCCGAAAGCGCTGGTATGAAGCAACGGCTTACGATTTACCATTGAAGAAAAACATCTTAATAGCTACTATCATTATCAATACGGCAAATACCTTCCGCACTACCAGGTTGGATACATTTACCGAGAATTTCCCTCCCAGGTAGTTTCCAAGTATAAATCCGAGAATGATAATCAGGGCAACTTTAAAATCCACGAACCCTTCCTTGTAGTATTGCCAGGTCGCCAGAAAGCCAATAGGCGGTAACATGAGCGCCAGCGTAGTACCTTGTGCCTGATGTTGGCTGAAACCAAAAAAATATACCAATGCCGGTACCAGTATGATTCCCCCGCCTATCCCTGCCAGTCCACTTATGTAACCGGCGCACAGACCAATGATCAATAAGCCGAGAATAGAAACAGTAGCCGATTGCGCCATTAAATTCATCATGGCTATTTAATTTTTATAAAGCAAAAGCTTGCTTTTGGGTGGTTAACTACTACCTGCGAATCGCTGTATAGGGCCCATACTTATGTTGTCTTTCCGAAAAGGTATCGGCATACGGGCCAAAAGGGTAATCCACAGGTTTATCAGATAATTTTAAATAGTCTCTGTTTTGCCCGTTATACCCGGGATGCGGCTGAGTGTTCACGAAAGCGGCTACATCCCAGGCCTGTTCATCGGTCAAAACGGGAAAGTGATAGGTGGTACCAAAGGGCATGTTCGTTTTTACAAAGCTTGCGAACTTGGAGATTCGGTAAAGCCCCGCACCTGTATTATAGCTATGCGGTCCCCAAAGAGGGGGGTAAAGGTATGTTATTGAATCGGCGTTCAACTTTCCCTGACCGTTTTCCCCATGGCAGGCTTGGCAGATGGTGGCGAAAACCACTTTCCCTTTTTCAGGGTCAGCCGCCCTGTCGAGATAGGGTAGGTTTTTTGTTCTTGTACCGAACAGCTTGGTTTCGTTATCCACATCTTTGCCGAGCCAGTTAAAATAAGCAATCAGCGCTTTTACTTCCCTGCTGTTGCTATCCAGAGGAGCTCCGTTCATGCTTCTTTTCATACAAGCATTAATGCGCATGGCGATTGTGACTATTGTATCATTCCGCGCCCTGTATTTGGGGTAGGAGGAGGCTACCAATGAAAAATTATTGGCAAAAGGCCGGGTACCGGCACTTAGGTGACAGTTCTGGCAATTTAACCCATTGGCTTCCTGCGATATTTTTCCCTGAGGCCCAAAGTAAAGTGCAGTATTGGCGATTAATTCCCGTCCATAACGAATTAAATCACCTTTTGGTGTCGCGGGGATGCTCGCGGTATCCGGAGGTATCCATTTTACTGCTTCTGCCTTAGTTCCGGCGGGCAGCCCTTTTTTTGAAGCACGCCTAAAGGAATGCCGGTCCCTGGACTGCCAGCAGGCTGTCAACAGGGTTAAAACAATGGCTGATATGGCAAGGGCTGTCGTTTTCATCATTTATCGGCCAAAACAATAGGAACAACCATGCTCCTGAGCGCGATTGACTGCCCATACCCCCGAGGGAACAGGCTGAATGCCGGGTAAAACACCATTCACCCAATCGTTCTTTACCTCCTCATGTTCCTTATTCATTTGCATGGCGGTGATCCCGCTGTACACGTTTAAGGCCACGTTGCAAACACAAAACAGTACGCCGTCACCCATTAGCTGATCAATTCCCAGTTTTACTTCCCCGGCGCCAGGCAACATAAAGGCACCAGGCTTTGGCTGCCAGAAGGGGTTTCGTTCCAATGGCGCTTTGGTCTCCGGGTCCATCAACTTGTAATGAGCGCCAAACTTGTATTTTTTCCATTGGTCATCATTTAGAGCATAAATGATCGCATGGTGGCGCAAGACCACTACCACGCCACAGTCGTTGGCAGCAGTGCCGGTCTTCTGGTTGGTCATTAGATAAACTCTCGGCCACGCAAATGGAAGTACTGGTGCGTTAATCGGCTCCGATTCATCAAATACCATCCGGTGTTTCCCTTTTATCTGGTTGAACCATTCATCGGGATTACCCGGTTCTCCGGTTGGGTGATGATGTTTTTGGGCTGCGTCCAACGGGCTAGTCAGCATGGAAAGGCCGATTGCGGCCGCCCCGGTGGATACCGTTCCGAGAAATCCTCGGCGGTTTAGTCTGTTTTGTTGGTTGTTCATGATTAAATTGTTTAACGGTTGTATGGTTAAGGATTAGGTTGTCCATGATGTATTGCAAAGTGTATGATTACAAACTGTTATTGCCCGTCGTCAGGCTGGGAGCAGATCGCCTTACTGGGCGATCTTAATATACCCCCACCCTTGTTTCTGCTTACTGATAATTTCATAAATACCGTCCGGTACGACCCCTACGCCTTTGATCAGATCTGATTCTTTCACCTGGTTTCGTTTCATGGATTGATGGCACACATTAAAAGTGATTCCTTTCTGTGAGGTAAGTTGCTTGATATCCGCTGTAAAGGATGACTTATCCTTGTCAATGAGATCAAGCGCTTCGCCATAAACCACTACTTCCAGTTGCGCGTCGGGATACGCCGCTTTTATGGATTTAACATCACGGATTACCTGGGCCTGATTTGCCGGGTCAGCGCTCGTAATGTCAAACACTACTTTGTAATCCGAAACCTGTCCGTAAGCAACCGTACTAAACAGCATGGCTATAGCAGTCAGAATTAAAATATGCTTTTTCATGATATTAGCTATTGAATGAAAGAATAAATGACCGTTGCAAAATCCGGAAAAACCGGACTAATCTTCAAGAGAAAACAGCTCAACAATTTGTCAGTTTGGTTCGACGGAACAGCTCAGGCCTTTATTGATTATAAAAAGGTTTGCCTTATCCTCAACAGCAAAATAAATTTACCGGAATAGCCCCACCAAATTTTAAGGGTATACAAAGCGTTAACAAAAAAAAATTCATGAAAAAAAAGCGCGTGCGCTATAAATAAACGAAGGTAACAACCGGTTAACAGAGGTTTATAAACAACTCGTTCTCAAAGTTTAAAACTTTGATATACCGTAATTAATCTGTTTTTTTTCATTACGCGTCTAAACCACCTGAAGCTTCTTTTTCTAAATTGATCAGAAAACAAGTAAGGTCGTCTTCAGAAGTAAGGCGTAATTTTTTCCTAAGCCGGTAACGGGCCATTTTCACGCTTCCGGGCGAAATACCCAAAAGAGTCGTCATTTCTTTCGTGGAAAGATTGAGCTTCAACAACGCGCACAACCGCAGTTCTTTAGAACTCAGCTCAGGGAACCGGCTGTTCAATACTTTGAAGAACTGATGATGTACCTGTTCGAAATACAAACGAAACTCATCCCAATCTTTATCAAGGTTCAGGTTGTGACCGATCGTATGTTGCAAGTTGGTTAAGTTTTTCAATAAAGTTCCGTCTGCCTCTTTACGCATTGCTCTAACCTTTTGATTCAATTCTTCCATCGTTTGATTCTTCTGAACAACATTAAGGGCATAAGTGGTCAATTCTTTATTTTTCATGCTTATCTCCTGTTCCAGCGTCGCTTCATGCATTTGAATGTTTTTCAGTTGTTCAGCGGCCAAAGCCTGACGGGATGCGAAGAGCGCTTCATTTTTCCGGCGCTTGATCCGCTCCTGGTTAAAGATCAAAAGGCCAATGATCACCAACAGAATGATTCCTCCAAACAAAATTAGGCGGAGTGTTTTTTCCTTTTCCGTCTTATTCTGCAATAGTGCGATCTGCTTTTCTTTCTTTTCTGTTTCATAAAGCGTGTTCAATTTCAGAAGCTGGTCGGCTTTTTCCCGGTTCAATAAGGTATCCATAACGGCTTGATAGGTCCGCTGGTATTCCAGAGCGTTTTTATATTCTCCCGTTCTTTCCTTTATTTTCACCAGCAACTCCAGGGCGGCTACTGCCTGTTCAGGATAATTGCCTGAACTGGCGGTTTCTAATGCTTGGAGCGCATGCCGGCCGGCCCTATTGCTTTCTTTCATCTTCAAATAATTCTCTGCTATCGCATTTTCTATCATGGCTACGCTCTGCAACAACCCCATCTTGGCATTAATCGCCTTTGCGCGCGCGTAATAGCTATTGGATCGTTCTAAGGAATCCATATTTTTATAGATACGCCCCCTGTTTTCATAATTCAAGGCCAATAAAATATTGTTGCCGGTTTGCTTAGCAACTTTAAAAGACTTCCTGTTATAATACAACGCCTGCTCATAATTGTGATTATCCTCGTAAAGTGATCCCAAATTGGTAAGGGTCATTGCTATCGCATGCCCCTTGTACTTTCCCGGAATTCTTTTTGCATAGTAAAGGGCTTTATTCAGGTAGAAGAGTGCCTCTTGAGATTCGCCGTTATTTTGGTAGAAGTCCCCTATTGCCGTGGCAATCATTGTCATTTTACTATAATTCCTTTCAGGGACTTCTTGAAGCAGTTGAAGGGATTGAAGATAATATTTCTCTGCCGTGCTGTCTGCTCCCTGTACCTCATGGACTACGCCAATATCTTTCATGACCATTGCGCGCTTTTCTTTATCGGATAGTCGTTCATAGAGACGTAATGACCGGAGATAATAATTCAATGCCTGTGTATAACCGCCAAGAAACTTAAAGGTATTCCCGGTATTGTGAAGGGTAGCAGCCTGCCCTTCAAGATTTTTTGTTCTTTTATACACGTCAAGTAAAGCCTTGTTGGTCTGCAGCGATCTTTGCTTGTCATTCATAAAATAATAGCCCCGCGACAGAAGAGCGAGTGCGGAAGTAACCCCTTTAGTATAATACAATGCCTTTGCCGCCTTTAAAGCGTTCCTGCTGTATACAATACTCTTAGGCGGGTCATTGCTTAAGTATTTTCGCGAAACAGATAAAAGACTATCCACCGTTGCCGTGTCTTTAGCAATATACTTTTGGTCTTCAACGCCGTTTTGTACAACCTGAGCGAACGCAGACAGGGAGGTGACAGTCAGCCACGAAACCAGGATAAAAAACCGGGTAGCCATGCTGTAAGTTTAGACATTACATTATATATTATAAAGATACAAAAAAAAGCGTATTTCTTATAATAATTCAAGCATTTAACCCGCTTCTGGTCAAAAATTATTTTTAATAATTATTAAAAATACCCTATATTTGAAAACGGACTTTTTGCCCGGCATCGAATGTTAAGCGTCTTTATCCTGTCAACCTGCTGGTCATTTATTATACCGGCATAGCCGGAAAAAAAGCAGAGCCCTACCCTCTCCTACAGCGAAAGCGAATATAAAAGCAACAACCATGGCACTTATTCAAGTAGGGGCAATTGATGATTTTTCGGTTTCGGTGAAAGCAACGGCAAAAGCCGCATCTTTAAAAAACATCCGGACACTATCCGCTTTGCGGGAGGTTTCACGGGAGGTGCCATCTGATTCCTTTGATTTCATTACCTCCAGAGAGAAAAGAGGTGTTGCGCTGAAGAAACTAGAATTAACCCGGGGTTTTGAGGGATTCCTGCAGGGGGTATTCGATCCGACGAACGAAGTCTTTTTTGTAGCTTGGAGCTGGGATTTAAGCGGACACCCCATCTATCAATACCCCGGAACGCTGGTTGACCCGGCAGATGTAATCATTCCATTAAAGGTGGGAAGAGTCAAAGACTTTATCGGCGAGGGGGTGAATTTGTTCCCCAAACGAAAGGTAAAAGGAGGCATTTCAATCCGGATAAAGGTATGGGAGTCCGATCAAAAGACACGAAACTTTGGTAAAGCAATGGCCGATACGGCAGAGGCCATAAAAAAATCGCGGCTAAGTAACTTGTTGTCTTTAATCTCCCTGTCTACGGGTATCAGCGGTGCAACTATAACCTTAATTAAAGAAGCTTCCCTTGAACTGGCCGCGGTCATCGGGACGATCCTTCAGGCCAATGGCGACGATTATGTTGATTTGTTTGAGGGTTATTACCCCGCTGATCTAATATGGCAAACGCAGCAGGATACTTATCAGGGCAATTCATCTATCGTGACGCTAAACAAATACTAATTTTTACTGGTAAAAAATTACAACAGGCTTCCTAGATCAGGCGATGTGTCTGTTTGATCACCCCCATGATAAAGGTGCTTTGTACATGCTCGAGGTTGTCGATACGGCTTAGTCTGTTTACATGGAAGTCATAATAGCTATCCATGTCCTTTTCTACAACCTTAAGCATAAAGTCAAACTGCCCTGAAATGCTGTAACATTCGGTAACTTCGTCCATTTGTTCAATGGCCGCAATAAAGCTCGCTCCCGCCTTTCGGCTGTGCTCTTTTAAAGAAACGTAGCAGATGACCATCAATCCTTTCCCTACATGGGCCGGATCAAGCAAGGCTGCATATTGCCTGATCACCCCCGCCGCCTCCATCCGCCGGATGCGCTCATGTACCGGCGTAGGGCTAAGATGCGCAGCTTTAGCTATTTCCCGTATCGTCATCTTGGCATCTTGCTGCAATAACCGGAGAATGACCAGGTCTTTTTCATCCAGGGCGATACCCGGCATTTGCTCTTTTTGATGCATTGTTTTCATAAAATAATAGACAATTATTCTATAAAGATATTTTTTTTAGTACAAAACGCCAAATATAGCAGTATTGATAGAAGTTCTTCCGTTAAATCGTACCTTTGTACCTTTCCTGAAGGCCCAAAGAAAAAACGCTTTGATGAACCGGGCGGTTTCCTTTGCGCCTGAAAAAATCTGAATAATTTAAAAATACGAACTATGCCTGCAACCACACTTCCGAAAATTGATTTTAGCCTCCCTTATAAGGTGAGCGATATTGAACTGGCCAAATGGGGCCGTTTGGAAATCGAACTGGCAGAAGCAGAAATGCCCGGCCTGATGTCTCTGAGAGAAGAGTTTGGCGCTAGTCAGCCGCTGAAAGGGGCCCGCATTGCGGGTTGTTTACATATGACCATTCAAACGGCGGTTTTAATTGAAACCCTTACCGCACTGGGTGCAGAAGTACGCTGGAGTTCCTGCAATATCTTCTCTACCCAGGATCATGCCGCTGCCGCCATAGCTGCCACGGGTGTGCCCGTATTCGCCTGGAAAGGAGAAACAGCAGAAGAGTTTGACTGGTGCATTGAACAGACTTTATTCTTCGGTAGCGAAGATCGTCCCTTAAATATGATCCTGGACGACGGGGGCGACCTGACCAATATGGTATTGGACAAGTATCCCGAATTGGTAAAAAATGTGAAAGGACTAAGCGAAGAAACCACTACCGGTGTACACCGTCTGTATGAAAGAATGCGCAAGGGTACGCTTCCGCTCCCGGCAATCAATATTAATGATTCGGTAACGAAGTCCAAATTCGACAACAAATACGGCTGCCGCGAAAGCCTCGTAGATGCCATTCGCCGCGCTACTGATGTAATGCTGGCCGGCAAGGTAGCGGTTGTCGGTGGCTATGGTGACGTTGGTAAAGGTTCGGCCCAATCACTGCGTGGTGCAGGTGCACGCGTGATCGTTACGGAAATTGATCCTATTTGCGCCTTACAGGCAGCGATGGAAGGCTTTGAAGTAAAGAAAATGGAAGATGCAGTGAAAGAAGCAGACATTGTGGTAACAGCTACCGGCGATTGTGATATCCTTACGGAAAAACATTTCCGTCTGATGAAGGACAAAACGATTGTGTGCAATATCGGTCACTTTGACAACGAAATTGATGTGGCCTGGCTGGATAACAACTATGGCGATACCAAAGTAGAGATTAAACCGCAGGTGGATAAATACACGATTGAAGGGAAAGACATTATCCTGCTGGCGGAAGGCCGCCTGGTGAATCTCGGTTGCGCGACTGGTCACCCTTCGTTTGTGATGAGCAATTCTTTCACCAACCAGGTACTTGCACAGATGGAATTGTGGAACCATTCCGACAGATACGAAAATAAGGTATACACATTACCTAAGCACCTGGACGAAAAGGTTGCGCGTCTTCATTTGAAAAAAATCGGGGTGGAACTGGATGTGCTTTCTGATAAACAAGCTAAATACCTGGATATTCCGGTAGAAGGTCCTTATAAGCCAGAGTATTACCGGTACTAAAAACCCCCGGCAAAAATTTCTCGGTCTTCAAATAATCCCCGGTATATCCGGGGATTATTGTTGTGTGCACGGCAGGAGTTGCCCGGCTGGCGGCAAAAGCAAAGGGCGGGGCGGAGGGAAAATATCGTCCGGGTCACAACACGAAAAACCCGGCCGTTCCGGGCTTTTTACTGCTGAGGCCGACAAGATCCACAAGGCAGCGGTACAGCTGGCTTTTGGAGAAGAAGTAAATAGTATCTTTGTACAATGGAACGCACCAAACTTTCTGTCAATATCAACAAAATCGCTACGCTCCGCAACGCGCGGGGCGGTAATTTACCCGACCTGTTAAAAGTAGCGCAGGACTGTGAGCGCTTTGGCGCCGATGGCATTACCGTTCATCCGCGGCCTGACGAACGCCATATCCGTTATCAGGATGTCTACGACCTTAAGTCGCTGGTAACGACCGAATTCAACATAGAGGGGTATCCATCGGAAAACTTCATGAA
This sequence comes from uncultured Chitinophagaceae bacterium, assembly GCA_964424665.1. Classification (GTDB taxonomy): domain Bacteria; phylum Bacteroidota; class Bacteroidia; order Chitinophagales; family Chitinophagaceae; genus FW021-bin31. Next base: position 26,503 of record CAYRJM010000028.1, on the reverse strand, counting down.
GTTGGTTACCGCTGTTTGTCCGGACCAATGTACGCTGGTCCCCGATCCGCCTGATGCCATTACTTCCGATACGGGATGGAACACGCGCAAACACCTGGACCGCTTAAAAACAATTATCGGTAAGTTACACAACAAGGGCATCCGCGTCAGCATTTTTCTTAATGCCGAACCGGAGTTGATAGAAAGCGCAAAAGAAACCGGTACGGATCGGATTGAACTCTATACCGGACCATATGCACTGGAGTTTGAAAAAATAAAGAGAGATAAAGCTTACAAAAAAGCCCATTTCGACAATACGTATGTCCGCACAGCCCAAAAGGCACTGGAGGCGGGGTTGGGCGTTAATGCGGGTCACGACCTTAATTTAGCTAACCTCCGCTTTTTCAAAAACGCTGTTCCCGGTCTGTTGGAAACCTCTATCGGTCATGCGCTTATCTGCGACGCGCTTTACTACGGAATCGAAAACACCATTCAGCTTTATCAGCGGCAGCTAACGGGCAGCAGCAGTGGCCAGTAGGATGGCCAACAGTACCCGAACGCTGGTTCAGGTGCTTTTGATTTCGGATTCCTGCTTACTGAATACTATATTTGTACGCATATGTTCGTGATATTCAAAAAGGAGATCAGCCATTTCTTTAGCGGGGCTACCGGCTACCTGAGCATTTTGCTCTTTCTCGCGATCAATGGGCTGCTTCTTTTCATTTTTCCCGACAACAATATTTTCAGCAACGGCTACGCTACCCTGCAACCCTTATTCGACATCGCCCCCTGGGTGTTCTTACTGCTGATTCCGGCCATCACCATGCGACTGTTTGCCGAAGAATGGAAAGGCGGCACGATGGAAATACTGCTAACCGTACCGTTAAAAGAAATACAGATTATCGGAGGGAAATTTCTTTCCGGCATATTCTTACTGCTGTTTGCTCTTGTGCCTACTTTTATTTATTATCTCACTATCCGTTCGTTGGCCGTTCATCCGTCTGATGTGGATACGGGAGCTATAGCGGGGTCCTATATCGGTCTTTTTTTACTGGGCGGGATCTTTACGGCCATCGGTACATGGTGTTCTTCTTTCAATAAAAGTACGGTAGTGGCGTTTTTATTGAGCGTATTCTTTTGCTTTATGCTTTATTCGGGTTTTGATGCATTAAGCCGGATACCGGTCTTCAACGGCGGAGCAGACTACTATTTACAGCTGTTAGGCGTACAATACCATTATCAATCCATCAGCCGGGGCGTGATTGACCTCAGGGATGTCGTCTACTTTTTAAGCGTGATTGCCTTGTTTTTATTCCTGACAAAATTGTCTCTGGATAAAAGGAAATGGGAATGAAGAGGCGGGAAACACAAATGTTGTTTTCCCTGCAAAATTTGTTTTTGCTAAAAGTATCCCTATCTTTGCTATGTTCAAACATTTGCACATGCAGTTCATTCTAGGGTTAGATATTGGAGGAACCCACCTCTCCGGCGGCCTTGTTGATCAGGTATCCGGACAACTTCTGAAAGGCAGTTTTACAAAGTTTCCCGTTCATTCCGGGGGCGACAGCGCATCTATTTTCAATGAATGGAAGCGTGGAATCCTCAGCATACTCAATGGCCGGAAAGCCGACTTAAAAGGGATAGGTATCGCTATGCCCGGGCCGTTAGATTACCAAAATGGCATCTCCTATATCAAAGACCTCGGCAAGTACGACGCCTTATATAAAATGGATTTAAAACAGGCCCTGCGTGAAATGCTGGATCTGCCGCCACAGTTTCAGATTTGTTTTCAAAACGACGCTACTTGTTTTGCTTTGGGGGAACGAGAAAGCCAGGCTGCCGCAGCCGGTAAAAACATACTGGCCGTCACGTTAGGTACTGGCTTAGGCAGCGCATTTGTACAAAATAAAGCGCCTGTAAAGGAAGGGACGGGTATCCCTCCCGGCGGAACGCTTTACCAGGTTCCCTATAAAAATGGTATAGCAGAAGATACTTTCTCCGCTAGAGGCTTATTGGCTGAGTATAGAAAGCGGAGCCAGGAAACAGTGCATACCGCGCAGGATATTTATCGATGCGCCCTGAAGGGCGACGCCGTTGCGCGAAACATTTTTTCTGATTTTGGAAAGGAGCTAGGGGCGTTTCTTGCTCCCTGGCTTCGTTCATCAAGATCGGATTGCCTGATCCTGGGGGGAAATATCACCGGGGCCGCTGAATTCTTTCTTCAAGATCTAAAAAAAGCACTGGCTAACAGTGATCTCCCCGTCACAATAATATTGTCAAAAGAAAATGAAAAATCAATTGTTCTTGGCGCCGCTAGCTTATTGATATCTCCGGGTGATGGCTCAGATTATTGCCGAACATCCAATCAATATCTTTTGCCCGTCAAAAAGGACCAAAAGAATAACAATAAGTATGACGTGTATCCCACCTTCCGGTTAGGCAGCCATAAAATCAGCGAAGGAATAAACTCAATAGCAGCGTATATCGTAGACCAGAAAACAGTACTTATTGACGGTTACGCAGGTGTTTTCTGGGATAAATTAGCTTCAGACCTGCAGGCTGTGCTACCGGAGGGCTTAAAAATAAATCTTGTCAAGACCGAGGCGTGGTTGCTGCCGGAAGAAAACATCGCCGATATGCTTAAGCCCTATCTTGGCGAAAAGGATTCGATCTGGGGACGGAGATGTGATAAAGATTTAAGCGATCTTTTTGCGCGAAATAAAATAAAAAACTGTGCTGTTAATCCCGCTGCCGACATTAATATTGTCCTGGGCGTTGGGGCTTCGCTGGCGGGATGGGATGCACCGGTCATTTATATTGACCTGCCCAAAAATGAACTGCAATACCGCATGCGATCGGGATGTATTACTAATCTGGGGAGCCCAGAAAAGGAAGATACCGTACAAATGTACAAGCGGTTTTACTTCGTCGACTGGGTGTTATTAAATAAACATAAGAAGGACATTTTAAATAATATTGCAATTATTGCAGACGGCCAGCGTCCTAATACGATCACCTGGATGTATGCTAACGATCTGCTGGAAGCACTGCGTGTAATGAGTAAAAACGTCTTTCGTGCCCGACCCTGGTTCGAGCCGGGTGCCTGGGGCGGACAATGGCTCAAGCAGCATATTGAGGGGATCAATGAAAAGGAAATAAACTATGCTTGGTCCTTTGAATTAATCACTCCGGAAAACGGCTTACTGTTTGAAAGTGATCGTCTGCTGCTGGAGGTCTCCTTTGATTTTTTAATGTTTACGCACAACCAGGATATTTTAGGAGCGCATAATGCGCGCAGATTTAAAGATCAATTTCCAATCCGTTTTGATTTCCTGGATACGATAAGCGGCGGAAACCTGTCCATTCAGTGCCATCCCTCTGTGGATTACATTCGAAAAAATTTTGGAGAAGATATTACGCAAGACGAAACTTATTATATCTTAGCGGCAGAAGATGACGCGGAAGTTTACCTGGGATTTCAGGAGAATATAGACGCTGTTCAATTCCGTAAAGGGCTGGAGCAAAGCAATGAGAAAAGCGTTCCGATTAACATTACCGAATATGTGCAACGCCACCCCGCGAAAAAGCATGATTTTTTCCTGATCCCCAATGGCACGGTACATAGCGCGGCTAAAGGGAACCTGGTGTTGGAGATCAGCGCTACGCCTTATATTTTTACTTTTAAGATGTATGACTGGCTGAGACTTGACTTAAACGGGAACCCCAGGCCAATCAATATCCATCATGCTTTTAACAACTTAAATTTTGATCGAAAGGGAGAAAAGGTAAAAGAAGAGTTAATTTCAAAGCCCTGTCTGCTCCAGTCGGGAAAGAATTGGAAGCAAATTCACTTACCGACGCATTCTGAGCACTTTTATGATGTGTATCGCTATGAATTTGACGATAAAGTGAATATACATACGAATGGAAGCTGTCATGTGTTGATGTTGGTAGAAGGATCCGGCATTTTAATTAAAACAAAAAATGGATTCCAACAGCGCTTTAATTACGCGGAGACCTTTGTAGTCCCAGCAGCGGCGGAAAGCTATACCCTGATCAATGAAGGCCATGAAGAAGTAAAGGTGGTAAAGGCTTTTTTAAAAAATAACCGTTAATGCTGTAGAGCCGTTCCAAAAGCGGTTCATAAACGATCTCAATATTTTTTATAAAGGAGCTGCTTCCACGACTGGTGTCGAAGCAACCTGATCTACAATCTGAAAATACTTTTACTATGGCGAACAGTACGACATCTTCCCGTTTCACCTACCTGGCTTTAATCTGTCTCATTGCGGCGCTAGGCGGTTTTTTATTCGGCTTCGATACTGCGGTTATATCCGGCGTAGTCGGCTTTGTTAAAGATGAATTTTCGATGTCCGCCGCTATGGAGGGTTGGTTTGTGAGTTGCGCCTTATTGGGTTGTATCATTGGTGTAGCCTTTGCAGGAAAGCTCAGCGACAGCTATGGCAGGAAAAAGGTATTGTTATTATCCGCCCTCCTTTTTACGGCCTCCGCTATAGGTTGTATGCTGGCAAAAGGGGAAGCCGTTTTGATCAGTTTCCGCTTCATCGGGGGATTGGGCATTGGCGTGGCTTCCATGGTTTCCCCTTTATATATTTCGGAGTTTTCTCCCGCAAGATTACGCGGAAGAATGGTGACTTTATACCAACTTGCGATTACCATTGGTATTCTTTGCGCTTATTTTTCCAACGCCACACTTTTAAAATATTCCCTGAACGATGCTTTTTCTATGGAGGGCTTTCTCCACTGGATTGTAACGGCGCACGTGTGGCGTAGCATGCTGGGAATGGGCGTACTCCCGGCCGCCATATTTTTTATCTGTTTGTTTTTCGTCCCTGAATCCCCGCGCTGGCTGCTGATGAGAGACCAGGAGCAAAAAGCAAAGAAGCTGTTAGGCAAAGTAAACGACGAAATAACGACACAGCAGGAAGTTGACGCTATTAAGTCCTCTTTCACCAATGAAAAAGGAAGCTTTAAAGATTTACTATCCCCGGTATATCGCCCCGCCCTGATCATTGGCCTGTTGTTGCCATTCTTATCCCAGGTATCGGGGATTAACGCGATTATTTATTACGGACCCCGGATCCTGGACGAAGCCGGTTTTACATTGGGTGGCGCCTTCGGCGGACAGGTAACCATTGGGATCGTCAACGTGATCTTTACTTTTGTCGCCATTTTCACGGTAGATAAATGGGGACGGAAACCCCTGCTTAATCTGGGAGTGTCCCTGGCCATTGTCGCGCTTATCGCCATTGGTATTTTATTTCAGATGGATATCGTGAGTGGCACCTGGATCCTTTTGCTTCTCCTGCTCTATATAGCCAGTTTCGCTTTCTCTTTCGGTCCGGTTTGTTGGGTGATCATCGGCGAAATATTCCCTACCGCTGTTCGTGGCCGGGCTATGGCACTCGGTACGCTTTCCCTTTGGGTAGCCAATTTTTTCATTGGTCAACTCACCCCCATGATGCTGGATGGCATTGGTCCGGCCGGCACTTTCTGGATATTCGCGGTTCTTTGCTCTCCTACCTTATGGCTCGTACGGAAGCTGATTCCCGAAACAAAAGGAAGATCATTGGAAGAAATCGAGCAGTATTGGAAAGAAAGCAGCAAAACCAGAACTACTTCTGCCGGAAAAGTCGGATTATAAATTACTGATATTCACACGCGTAAAAAATAATTAAAAAAAAATCCCCCTTTTATTTGGAAGAAAATAATATTGTATCTACCTTTATGTTCAAACATTTGGACAAATAAAAACCGGATACTTCCGGCTTATAGACCAAATAACTTTATTGGATAACCTTAGTGGTAGCAAAGGTGATTTTATGGACAGCATATCCTACAAACACGCTCTTTCCCATCATGAAACTTACGTGCATGTGACGCTCAGTCCAAACATCTAATAAGCAATCTTTTAAAACTTATATTATGAAAGAAAAGAGACCCGAAATTCCCGTAGACGGTTCTTCTTGGAGTGCCAGATTAATTCGTCTGTTATTTTTTTGCATGTTTATTTTCCTCTCTGGTGTCATCAGTAAGGTCCATGCTGAAAACATTCCAGAAACAATGAATTATTTACATGCCAGACAGGCTGTCGTTAAAGGACAGATAACAGATGAAAATGGAGAACCGCTGCCCGGTGTCAGCGTGCGGGTTACCGGCACACAAAATGGGACTATCAGCGATGACAACGGCAACTACACCATTAGTCTAAATAATATCAATGATAGTACTTCCCTCACATTTTCGTCCATTGGTTTCGAATCTCAAACAGTTTTATTACATGGAAGAAAAGTGGTTAATGTTCAATTAAAACACTCTGCCGGGGAAAAACTCGACCAGATCGTCGTCATCGGCTATGGCACAAGTAAAAAGTCTGACTTGACCGGTTCCGTTGGAAGTGTAAAAGCAGACGAATTATTAGCCCAACCCATTGCAAATACACTCCAGGGTTTACAAGGCAGAACTGCAGGCCTAAACGTCTCTCTTAACGGTGGCGCACCGGGCGGGCTGCCCTCTGTTGTGATTCGAGGAGTTGGATCTATAAGTTCCTCTACAGATCCCCTCTATATTGTTGATGGCGTGGCGACTACCAACATCCAGAACCTCAACCCATATAATATAAAAAGTATAGAAGTTTTAAAAGACGCCTCTTCTACGGCCATCTACGGTGCCCGGGGATCCAACGGTGTTATTTTAATTACAACTAAAAGAGGGGCAAAAGAAAAAGGGGTAACGGTATCTTATCATGGATGGATAAAAACCGGTAACTTACCCAGAGAACTGCCGGTCCTGAATTCTAAAGAATTTCTTTCAGTATTAAAAGAAGGAATGGCCAATAATGCGATTTGGGGTGCCGCTCCCCGAACATTAAATACTTCTGATCCCAGGTTATTTGATAGCGATGGCAATCCAAAATACAATACTAATTGGCAAAAAGCGGTTACAAGAACTGCTATTTCGCACAACCATGCAATTGCCGTCCAACAAAAAGGCGATAATTCCGCTGTAGGGGTGTTTTTTAATTATGCCAACAACGAAGGCATCATGCTAAATTCATATAAGCAGCGATACAGCATTAACCTTGCGTATGATCTGACCCTCACAGACTGGGCTCATTTTGGAACAACCATTACATATAATCACACCAAAGGTAATATAGTGCCTCCAACTACAGGCGCTAATACGCCTACGAGAACCATGATTGAAATGCCGCCTATCTTTCCGGTAAAACTGCCCGATGGCAGCTGGGCTAATAATACGATGGACCCCAATCTTTCGTTTTTAGATCCCGCAGAAAACCCGGTAAAAGTATTGCTGGAACAAGTTAATCTCAAGAAAACCGGGCAGGTATTCAATAGTACGTTTCTCAATTTTGATATAACCAAGAACTTAAAATTCAAAACCACCTTGGGTTTAGACCTGGTAAATACAGGCACCGAATACTATTCTCCCTCCGACTTAATCAATATATCGGCCAATCAACGAGGGGTAGCCAGCCAGGGTGAAACGAAGAATAGATACTGGCAACAGGAAAACTACCTGACCTATGACAAGAGCTTCGACCTGCACCATTTAAATGTGGTCATTGGAGCAAGCTGGCAGCAGCAGGTTAACCAATCACTGTCCGGCTCAACGCAAAATTTTTCCAATGATTATTTTAAACAATTCAATTTAGGCGCCGGCAGTCAACCCAATCCACCTCAGAGCGGCTATGAAAAATGGGCTATGAACTCTTATTATGCACGGGCTCAATATAACTATGCCGGCAAATATCTACTGACTGCAACCGAACGGATTGACGGGTCGTCCCGCTTTGGAGCGAAAAAGAAGTATGGCTCCTTTCCCTCTTTTGGCATCGGATATATAATATCTGAAGAACCATTTATGCACAACATTTCCGCTATAAACTTTCTTAAATTAAGAGGCAGTTACGGCAGCACGGGAAATACGGAGATAGGATCATACCGGTCTTTAGCTACGATCTCCAGCGGCACTACCCTACTGAACGGCTCCAGAGTATCTTCCTCCTATGTAAGTGGATTGGCCAACCCTCAACTCAGCTGGGAAAAAAACACTGAATTGGACCTGGGAATAGAACTGCACATGTTTAACAATACAGTGAATTTCGAAGGCGATTATTATCATAAACTGACCGATAATTTATTACTCAATCAACCATTACCGACGTCTACAGGATTCAGCAGCGTACTAACCAATATAGGTTCAGTTTTAAACGAGGGAGTCGAACTAACTTTAAGCACCATGAACGTACAGGGCGGCGGATTTTCATGGCAAACAAACTTTGTTGCAAGCTACAATAAAAATACGATCCTTTCTCTTGGCAAAAAGGGAGCAGATATTTTCCCCGGGCCTTTTTGGGGACCCGTATCTAATGGCTTTACCATATTACGGGTAGGCGAACCCATTGGCTCATTCTACGGCTACAAACGCCTGGGGACCTATAGTACCGAAGAGGTAGCCAAGGCATTAGCGGAAGATCCCAATTTCCCATATCATCCCGGACAGGAAAAAGAATCCGATCATAAAATGATTCTGGGGAAAAGTTCACCAACCTGGCAGGGCAGCTTTGTAAACACCTTCAGGTATAAAAACTTTGGTCTTCTCGTGGACCTGCAATTCTCTCAGGGGGCAAGTATCGCCCAAGCATTTCTTTTTTCCTCCGAAGACCGGACCGGATATAGTAATTCTTTAAAAACAGTTCTAAACGCATGGACGCCACAGAATCAGAACACAATGATTCAACAGCTTAGGTTCGCACCGGATGCCGGACAGACCAGTGCCTTTGACAGCCGGTGGGTAGCCGACGGTTCTTTTATCAGAGGCAGGAATATCGTCCTTTCCTATTACTTTGGTGCCGCTGTTCTTCAGAAATTAAAGATTAAGCGCTTAAGTGTGTATTTAAGCGGCCAGAATGTATTTTTAATCAAATCTTCTTCTTACCTGGGATATGATCCGCAGAGTGTCACATTTAATTGGAATTCCTCAGGAACCCCGCAGTTCGGTCAGAACATAGAATTTTATCAATATCCCAAGGCGAGGACCTTCACGTTCGGCGTGGATATTTCTTTATAAAACCTACAAATAAACAAAAGCATGAAATATCTGATTACAGCATTTTTGTTCCTCTCGTTAGCCTCTTATTCTTCATGTAATAAGTTTCTCGAAGAGGTGCCTAAAAGCGATATACCCGTTAGCCAGTATTTTAAGACTTTGGAGGAAGCCCAGAGCGCAGTAAACTATCTTTATAATCATAGCACGGGCATAGCGCATTTTTATGACCAACACGGGACTTTATATGAAGGATCTAACACTTTTACATTAGATGCCATGTCTGGTTTATCTAATAACCCTGTAGCCCAAGATCCGGCTATACGAACCTTTACATCCCTTACCCAGAATGCCAGCAACAGTGATAGTTATCTCGATGACATCTGGTCTAATTTTTATAGGAACATTGCCAGCGCAAATACTATTATTGCAAGTTTGGAAAAGAACACGACCATCGCTTCAGAAGATAAAGCTCCGTTGTTAGCTACGGCCCGATTTTTCAGGGCGGCGGATTATTACTATCTTGTCAGGTTGTTCGGTTCTATTCCACTAATATTAACCCCTTATACCTCTTTGGAAAATATAAATGCTCCGCGCGCATCTGTCGATTCTGTGTACAAGGCAATAGTCGATGACTTAACCTGGGCGCTTAATAATGGCAATCTGCCAGACAGGCCAATGGGTTCTAACAATAACCGGATATCAAAAGGAACCATTGAAGTAGTATTGGCCGAAGCCTATCTTACAATGGCAGGTTATCCCCTTCAAAAAGGGGAAGCTTACTACGAAAAAGCACTAAAGGTCGCTAACCAGCTCCTACAAAGTAATGGAGGCTATGGACTTTTTGATAACTCAGGAGGGACCACCGCTTTTGATAAATTAAGATTGCCTGACTTTGATCAGGGAGATGAATATCTGTTCTTTATTGAGTACGATCCTGCTATACAACAGTCCCCCTTTCCGGAATACACCCTGCCTAACACCTTTCCTTCATCAGTACCTAATTCAGATCTTCAAATTCAATACACTTTAGTCGTGCAATCCTGGACTCCGTCCGATTTGCTATTAAGTATGTACGATAGTACAAATGACATCCGGAGGCATGAAGGTCAGTTTTATCACAGCGAGTTTACTTACCGGACCAATGAGGGAAGAAGGGCTACCATTCATTTTCAACAGATGCCGTATCGTTGGTTTGATAGTACAGCGCTTTTCTCTACCGCAGCTTCCGGAAAATACTTTTCCGCTTACCGGCTTGCTGATGTATACCTTATTGCGGCCGAGGCAGCTAATGCCTTAGGCAGGGATCCTACCCCTTACCTCAATCCTATTCTAAAGAGAGCCTATATTAACATCCCGGTTATCCCAACAGATCAGGGGGCTCGAAGGGATATGATCCTGGCCGAGCGGTATCGGGAACTGGCAATGGAGGGCCACTTCTGGTTTGACATGTTGCGTACCCGGATGTATCCGGAGGTCGATGAAAACCATCATGTCACCTTCTCCCCGCTTTTAGGTCATTCTAATGGAAGAGGGCAAACGTTTGAGAAAAAAGACTTATTACTGCCTATACCGCTTACGGAGCTGCAACGAGACCCTGCATTAACCCAAAATCCCGGTTATTAAATGAGTTTTAGGATAGAAGCGCTGCATTGATTAATTTCCCAATAAAAATATTCGATTAACCAAGATCAAGATTAAAGTATGAAGAAGATCGTTATTGTATTTTTTACCGTCTTTAGTATCCTTACTATTATCCCCTATAGGCTCTTTGGCCAGGTCGATACATCAATGCAGACCCTCTGGCAGATCGGCCAGGCTGACCGCAGTGCCGCTGAATTTGCGCTGGCACCTTCCGGCTATAAAGATTTCCTAAAGGAAGATTTCGGTTGGGAAAATAAATTTTACTTAGTGGGATTTTCCAACCCAGAGCAAGATTGGCCATATGCTTTGCCCGGTCCATTGGACGCCTGGAGCGGATCATCCGGCGGCGCGGGAACCAGGACGGCAGTCGAGAATATTTTGTTTGCAGTTGACCATATCCCCGATCACGGTAAATATGAACTGACAATTGCCCTTTTGGATATGAGCGCAAAACATCCGCCCAAATTAAAGGTTTCCGTCAATGACACCTCCTGGGAATTCCAACTGCCAAACGGATCAGGCGATTCAACTTTAAAAGGGGGCATTCCAGATTATCCGGGTTATTCGCTTGATCTTGCCATTCCGGCAAAGCTCATTAAAGACGGTGGGAATGAAATACAGATCACTACCTTGTGGGGCTCATGGCTGGTATTCGATTATATTCGATTAAAAGGCCCGAAAACCGTTCAGGCAGCAAAGCCCAGGGACGCCTTTGTTCGAAACGTAAAAGCGGCCCATTATGCGACAGAAGATAATGGCCGGCCGGCACAACCCTTATTGATTGATGTGCAACATCTGGCAAACGAACCCGTATTAACAGCGCTTTTAGATGGACAAAAAATATTTGAGCAAAAGATAGAGCAAGGCCGTTATATTTTTGAAGCGCCTATGCCTGCTGTCAGTTCTGTTCAAGAAAGTCACTATAAAATAAAATTAAATGATCAGGTGGTCCGTTCGGGTACGGTTCGACGCTCTCCACAAAAAATGATCACTCCGGCGGGTTATGTCAATACGCTACTCGGCACCGCTCATTCCAGATGGATGATCGCACCCGGTCCGTGGATGCCTTTCGGTATGGTAAAGATCAGTCCGGATAATCAAAACGCGGGCTGGCAGTCCGGGTACGATCCTATTTTCGAAAGCATAGGCGGCTTTAGTCATATACACGAATGGACGATGTCCGGACTTTCCATGTTGCCGGTTACCGGGCCACTGATTACCCATGTTGGTGATCAAACCCATCCCGATGACGGCTACAGGTCACGGATTGATAAAAGTACGGAAGTTGCTCCATTGGGATATTATAAAGTACATCTCACAGATTATGATATCACTGCAGAGCTTACAGCGACCACGCGATGCAGCTTTCAGCGATATACCTACCCCAATGGAAAACCATCCAGAATACTGGTAGATTTCACTACGCCGGCGGAATACAATTATAAAGTACAACATGTAGAAGTAAAAAAAATAAACGACCATACTATTGCAGGCGTTAGCCAACAGGAAGCTCCTGATGTGTGGGGAAAAGGGATTGATCAGAATTATACCATTCATTTTGTTATGCAGTTTGATCAGCCTGTAAAAGAGTTCGGCTACTGGATTGACAGTACGGTCAAAAAGAATGTCGTGGAGTTAAAAGCGGATACCCCCAGGCATACGGGAGTATTTGTTACGTTCAATACCTCCGAGCATAAGGTGGTTCAGGTACGGACGGGAATTTCTTATGTCAGTATACAAAATGCAAAAGAAAATTTAGCACAGGAGATCATACAACCCTTCGGGTGGGATTTTGAGGCCGTCAGACAACACAATGTAGCGACATGGAACGACCTGTTGAGCCGTATAAAGATAGCCACTTCCGACCGCCGGGAAAAGGTACGGTTTTATACCAATTTTTACCGGGCTCTTGCGGGAAGAAATACTTTCAGCGATGTAAACGGTGAATGGGTGGATGCCACAGAGCAGGCGCAAAAACTGAAAGATCCGGATGCTGTCGCGCTCGGTTGCGATGCTTTCTGGAATACGTTCTGGAATTTAAACCAGCTTTGGAATCTGGCTACCCCCGAATGGTCTTCACGCTGGGTAAAATCTCAGCTGGCTATGTATGATGCCAATGGTTGGTTGGCTAAAGGCCCTGCAGGAATGGAGTATATCCCGGTAATGGTAGCCGAGCACGAAATCCCGCTTATTGTAAGCGCCTATCAAATGGGCATTCGGAACTTTGACATACAAAAGGCGTACGAGGCTGTACGAAAGACCGAAACGACTCCCGCACAAGAAGTAGGCGGGGGACTGGCAGGCAACCGGGACCTGGAGGCATTTTTAAAATACCATTATGTACCCTACGATAAAGGGCGGTTTTCCAATACCTTGGAGTATGCCTATGACAATTGGACGGTTGCGGAATTTGCCAAAGCTTTGGGAAAGCAAGATGATTACAAGTTATTTTCTGAACGAGGTCGTTGGTGGAAAAATGCAATCGACAAACAAAGCGGTTACGCACGAATGAGAAAGTCCGATGGAACATGGTTACAGGACTTTGATCCTTTCCGGTCCGGTGCCAACAGCGAATACGTAGAAGGAAATGCGTGGCAACTCACCTACTTTGTTCCTCAAAATGTGCCGGCTTTAGTGGACTGGATCGGCAAAGACCGCTTCTTAGATCGATTAAAATGGGGATTCCAGCAAAGTTATAAGTGGCGTTTTAATTCACCGGGGGAACGGTATGGAGATTTCCCCGTCGTCCAGGGTAATCAGCAGTCGATGCAATTTGCATTCTTATTCAACTACGCAGGCAAACCCTGGCTAACGCAAAAGTGGAGCCGGGCTATTTTAAACCGTTACTACGGTTATGGTTTAGCTAATGCATACCTCGGTGATGAAGACCAGGGACAAATGAGCGCCTGGTTCGTTATGGCGGCTATTGGTCTATTTCAAACTGATGGCGGCTGTAGTATAAAGCCGACTTATGAAATCGCCAGTCCGCTATATAAAAAGGTCACTATTAATTTAGGGAACCGGTTCGGACGTGGAAAAGCATTTACGATAATTGCAAAAGACGCTTCGCGCAAAAATAAATATATCCAGCACGCCAGTATAAATGGTAAAAAACTCCTTTCGCCATTTTTCCCCGCCAGTGAGTTGTTGAAAGGCGGAAAATTAGTGTTACAAATGGGGCCGGAGCCCAATAAGGAATGGGGGGCCCGAATCCAAAGCACTCGATAAACACAGCTATAGACACAACTTGTCGTATAGTTGTCTGTAACGCAATAGCCTGCCGGGGCGACTTGGTGAAAGGTCTTCAATAACAACCGATCTCTCAGCTGCGGACAATTTTGCCAGCCCGGAATAAGCTGCGGCAAAAATACTTTTAAAACCGAAGCTGACGGAACAAAGCGCTTTAACGCCCGACCTAAAAAATGGAAGGGAGAGTAAGGCCATAGCGACTTCCTTCGTCTTATATATTATTAAATAAAGTTTACTTTTTTTATTTTAATTTTATTATGTAGCTTTACGATGTTTTCTGTTGGCTGCCGACGGATGAATAGCCGTGGTCTCCCGGACATAAAAACACCAGGAGATACTTAGCGCAGAGGACTGCTGCAGAGACGAGCAATAAGTCGCACCGTATATCTTTTCCCGTCGGAGGGCAATTTGACAACAGGGGGCAGGAGTTATTTCTTGCCTGTACAAAGGAATTATTGACCAGCAGCAAGTCCGCCAAAATAAGAACTTAACTGAAGAACGCGCCCAATTTACCCGTAAAACAAACTATGAAATCTAAGATTATTACTTTTTGTATTGCTATTTTTTTCGGTCTTACGTTACCCGGCTGTAAATCCAACAGTAACCTTAAAACATATAAAGTGGATATCTGTATCTACGGAACCACCTCTGCAGGTGTAATAGCCGCCTATGCTGCCAGGAAATGTGGAAAGACCGTGTTACTTGCCGGACCGGCCAAGATGATTGGAGGCATGACAACAGGAGGACTCGGTAAAACAGACGCCGGGAAGAAAAATTCAATTACCGGTTTATCAAGGCAGTTTTACCGAGACGTTGGCGAGAGATACGGCAAGGCCGATAGCTGGAATTTTGAACCCCATGTCGCCCTGGAGGTATACCAGGAATACATGAAAGAATCCGGGGTGAAGGTGCTCCTGATGAAACAACTGGAAAAAGTGGATAAAAAAGGAACAACCCTTCAATCTATAGTACTGAAGGACGTGTCTCCTGCCAACGGCAAAAACATTAAAATCAAAGCCAAAGTGTTTTTAGATTGTACCTATGAAGGCGACCTGATGGCTGAGGCGGGTATTTCTTACACAGTCGGCAGGGAGGGAAATGCAAAATACGACGAAACCCTAAATGGATTTCAGCTCCCGACCTACCATAAGCAATCCGGATATCATCAGTTTCCCGACGGGGTAAGCCCCTATAAGGTCCCGGGCGATCCATCCAGCGGTTTGGTCTGGGGTATTAGCAAAGGGAAAGCTGCGCCTGAAGGCACGGGGGATGAGCTTATACAGGCGTATAATCTTCGGATATGCCTGACGGACAGTGCGGAAAACCGCATTCCCATCACCCGCCCAGAGAATTATGACTCTACCAGATATGAGCTCTTAGTCAGGCTTTTCAAAGCGCAGCCCGACATGAGGAATATTAACAATTATTTTATCTGGAGCCCGATGCCTAACCGTAAGACGGATGTAAATAACAGGGGCGGCTTTTCCACCGATATGATCGGCGCGAACCAAAACTGGCCGGAAGCCTCTTATACCGAAAGACAAGAAATGCTGGAAAAAGCGATTGCTTATACCAAAGGATTACTCTATTTTTATAAAACAGATCCGCGCGTGCCGAAAGAATTACAGGAATTCGTACAGGGCTGGGGGTACCCCAAAGATGAGTATCAGGCATTTGGCAACTTTACACCACAGCTGTATATCCGCGAGGGCCGAAGGATGATTGGCGAATACGTAATGACCGAACACAACTGCAGAAGTGCTGTCACCGTCCAGGACAGTATTGCGCTCGCTTCCTATACCATGGACAGCCACAATTGTCAGCGGATCATTGTCAACGGCATGGTAAAAAACGAGGGGAATGTGGAAGTACGCGTCCCTCATCCTTATCCGGTTTCCTATCGTTCTATTACGCCTAAAAGATCGGAATGTACAAACCTTTTAGTGCCGGTATGTTTGTCCGCCAGCCACATAGCCTACGGATCCATAAGGATGGAGCCTGTTTTTATGATGTTGGGGCAGTCGGCCGCAATGGCGGCATCTATGGCTATTGACGGGGGTACAGCGGTACAAAAGATTAATATCGGGGCGTTACAACGATGGTTGAAAGAGGACCCGTACCTAGATAAACAATGAGGCTTTTTATGCCTGCTTTTTTTATTGTTGTTTCCCTATGGATGATTGTGTCTGCTGTCCTTTTGCAGCGGAGTTATTGCGCCCCGTGGGGAAAACGCCGATGCTGACAATGTAGACAATTAGGTGGTGTTGCTCCGTACGGAAGAGCCTTTTGGGCCGGTTTTTGAACACAGCCCGACTGCGCCGGTTTGAAACAACTACGCATGTCACGGTGATGCCGCCGGTTTTTTTGCTTTGTATCTGATTGATTATCTGCTGGAGCCATTCATGGGTATTTTTTACGGCTTTGGTTCGCCCTGCAACGGCCAAGCATTGCAAAAAACATCCGGTCAACCTCTTGATAAAACGCTGCACCGGTCGCCGGCGGCCTAAAGTCAGCGGATTAGCGCTAAAAATTGCGATAAAGGAATTTAAAATTTGGCGGATAATATTTTGTAAATACACGTTTACTTTTTGTAGATTTACGATTGGTTATATAAAAAGCAATGAATGGATGATTCTTTTTACAATAAAAAGCATTTATTTCAGCAAATAGCAACCGGTAATGAACTGGCTTTCCGGAAGGTCTTCCATGATTGCAATGCTAAGTTGTTTCCTTTTGTGCTTAAGTTGACCCGGTCTGAGACAATCGCGGAAGACTTGGTGCAGGAGACTTTTCTTCGTTTGTGGGTACACCGTTGCGAAGTCGGAGAAATGGACCGACCTATTGCGTGGTTGTACACGGTAGCCTCTAATTTGTCGCTTTCGTGGCTACGCGCTCATGCCGCAGAAACGCGCAAGCTGCAACGTATAAAAATAAAGGATAGCACCCGAAGCGAACAGATTATCGAACAGCTTTCTGTAGAAGAAGCACAATTACTTATCTCTCAAGCAGTTGACCTATTACCCCCTAAGCGCAAACAGATCTATAAGCTTAGTCGCGAACAAGGCCTGAGTCATAAAGAGATTGCAGAACAGCTTCACCTTTCCACCAGCACAATCAAGAATCAAATGGTAAACGCACTCAAGTTCATCAAAGACTACCTTTATCAATCCAGCGGCATTACCATTCCAATCCTAATTCTGCTTTTTTCAAATTAAATTGCTGCTCAAATAGTCCTTATCACTCCTTGCTGCGTTTAATATATAGGATGTGGTAAAAATTGATAACGCCTTCATCCGCATAACAGCCTATGAAGAAGAAGGATATTATATTTTTGCTTCATCAGTATATAAACGGCGAAGCAACACCGGAGGAATGTTCACGTCTTTTTGCCGCTTTGGACAGAGAAAACAACTCCGCTGAATGGGAGCAGGTGATCAGAGAACTTATTGAACAGCAAACTGCGGATCCGGGCTATAAGGCGACTCGGTGGGAGTCAGTTATTACGCATATTTTAGCACAAGACGATACGGCTTCCCCAGAGTCAGGGAATCCTTTTGAAAAAGCCGCTGGCGACAAGACCACCGGGAAATTCGGACGAAGACAGAAACGGATCAAACGGCAGCGGTTTGCAATAGCTGCTACAATCATGCTGATATTAGGACTGGGCGTGTGGTACAGTCTACAACGCTCGACACATGAACAGCTTATAATTGCGTCAGATTCAAAGGAAATAAAAGGCGACATACCCCCCGGAGGGAATAAAGCAGTACTAACATTAGCCAATGGGAAAACGATCGTTTTAGACAGTATGAAAAGCGGATTGCTATCGGTTCAGGGAAGGACAAAAGTCATTAAAGTAAAAAGCGGATTGTTAAGCTATGAAACAAGAAGTAAAAAGGATCGGGCAAACAACATATTCAATACCATTACAACGCCTCGCGGTGGCCAATATGAAGTTATACTACCGGACGGAAGTAAGGTATGGCTGAATGCCGCCTCCTCGATCCGGTTTCCAACGGTTTTTACGGGCAAGAACAGACGTGTATTTATAAAAGGCGAAGCTTATTTTGAAGTTACTAAAAACGAAAAAAAGCCCTTTATTGTCTCTGCAAATGATGTACAGGTAAAAGTATTTGGAACAGCGTTCAATATAATGGCCTACAGGAACGAACCAGCCATTAAAACAACGCTTGTAGAGGGATCTGTTAAAGTAGCTGTAGATTCCGGTAAACAGTCGGCAATACTGCGGCCTGGACAAAACGCCAGTATACTTTACGGCACAAAAAAGATAGACATCGTCAAAGCCGACATAGAAGAAATAACAGCCTGGAAGAATGGCTTGTTCCAATTTTCCGATACGGACATAGCCATGATCATGCGTCAGGTGGCCCGGTGGTACGATGTAGAAGTGGTATATAAAAACGGCGTTCCACCCGGGCATATTACGGGGAAAATACCAAGGAACACCAGCCTGTCTAACATAATGAAGATCATGGAATTAAGCGGTGTTAATTTTAAGATAGAAGACAGAAGGGTAATTATTCTAAACGGCTAAAAAGAAAAATATGAAACCCTGACTTTATAAACTGTATCAAATATTGATCGACCGAAAAATGCCGGAAGCGATGGTAGCACTTCCGGCAAATAAGCGGGTCAACTCATCTTTGTAAACCTATATACAAATCAATCGTTTAACCCTCCGAAGTACAAGCTTCGGTCCAATAACACAAATATATGCAATTCTATGCAAAAAGGAACTGTCGGTTATTAGCAGGTCTTTTCTCATTAAAAACCTTGCTTACTATGAAGATGATTGCTATCCTGTTACTGGTAGGCTGTTTACAGGTCAATGCCAAGGTAAAGGCACAACAAATCAATTTGAGTGAACAAAATGTTTCTCTTAAGGAAGTATTCAGCCAAATAGAGCAGCAAAGTGACTACTTTTTCATTTACAGGAATGAATGGTTACAACAGGCGAAAAAAATAGATGTCAGTCTTAAAAATGCAACTATCGAAGAAGCTATGGCCGCCTGCCTGAAGGGACAACAACTTACCTATAGCATTGTTGACAACAACATTGTAATAAGAGCGGGGGAGGTGTATCAAGTACCTGTACAAAAAGCAGAGCTGCAATTGGCGGCTGTTCCAATAACCGGAGTTGTCGTAGATTCCGCCACCGGTAAACCACTCCCCGGAGTAACTATAAAGGTGAAAGGAAGCTCGGGTGGCACCGTTACAGACGCTAACGGGCAATTTAGCCTCGATGTACCCGATGGTGCCGTGTTGGAAGTGTCCTACTTAGGCTATACTGCGAAGGATATTCCGATAAATGGAAGAACTAATATACGAATAACCCTGGCCCCCGCTACAACGGGATTGAATCAATTGATCGTAGTAGGCTATGGCACACAAAAGAAAATCAACTTAACCGGCGCAGTAGATCAGGTAGGAGAAGAGGTGTTTGAGAACCGCCCAATGCCTAATGTAACACAGGGCCTGCAGGGGGTCATACCGAGCTTAAACATTACATTAGCCGATGGTAAGCCGTATCGAAGCGCCAGCTACCAGGTGCGGGGAATTGGTTCAATAGGGCAAGGAGGAGATGCCCTGGTACTCATTGACGGTGTTGAAGGAGATCCCGCCTTACTCAACCCGAATGATATAGCCAGCGTAACGGTACTCAAGGACGCTGCTTCCTCGGCCATCTATGGTGCACGTGGTGCGTTTGGCGTAGTATTGATCACTACAAAAAAACCAAAGGAAGGAAGACTCTCTGTGACCTATAACGGGAGCTTTTCGGTAAAGGCGCCAACTATGGTTCCGGATGTAGTAACAGATCCGGTACTTTATTCAAAAATGTTTGTAGAGGCTTATTCCGCCTATTACGACTATTCCAGAACGCCGGTGAGTTTTCATAGAGCACTGCCCTATTCGCAAGATTGGTTCAATGAGTTACTCAAACATCAGGAGAACCCGAGTTTACCTGACGTAACCGTAGATGACAACGGCAATTACCAATACTTTGCCGATACGGACTGGTGGGACCTGCTGTATAAAGACCGGATATTAGGACAGGAACACAACCTTTCTATTCAACGGGGAGGCGAGATGACAAGCTTTATGGTCTCTGGACGGTACTATAGCCAAGGCGGTTTGTTTAGATATAACAGTGACGATTTCTCCATGCTGAATTTACGAGCCAAAGGATCCGCTCAAATCTTTAACTGGTTGGAAGTTAAAAATAATATGAGTTTTGCCAACGAAAAATATTTCTATCCTGTGAATGTGAGCGGTGGCGTAATTTGGTATGGTTTAGAAAATGACAGCCAGCCTATGAGCCCCATGTTCAATCCCGACGGAACACTGACGGAGGGAGCAGCTTACAGCGTAGGTGATCTCTGGTACGGCAAAAGTGGTATCACTACCGGCAAACAAGTACTTCGCAATACCACATCCTTCAAGGCAACTTTCTTTAACAACCGTTTCCGTATTAATGGAAATTTCACTTTCCGGAACACAGACGTGAACCAAAAGACCAAAAGGGTCCCGGTGCCGTTTAGTTCAAAAGTCGGTGTTATCTCCTACCTCGGTAGTACTACAAATGACTTAACCGTCAGGAATATGGCTACGAAATACCTGGCCACTAATATATATGCAGAGTATGAAAACACCTTTAATGGTGGCCACTATTTTAAGGGCTTACTGGGATACAACTATGAACAATCCGAATACAACTCGCTCTCAACGCATCGAAATGGTTTGCTATTTCCGGATGCAGAAAGCCTGAGTCTGACCAACGGTGGTGGGATTACTATTGACAACAGTTACAATAAGTGGCGGATTGCAGGAGGCTTTTTCCGTTTCAATTACAACTATAAAGAAAGGTACCTGATGGAAGTAAACGGGCGTCTGGATGGATCGTCTAAATTTCCAGTATCCCAACAATGGGGATTTTTTCCATCCATTTCAGCGGGGTGGCGTATTTCTGAGGAACCTTTCTGGACGGTAAGCGATAAAGCGCTATCAAACGTAAAACTAAGGCTGTCCTACGGATCATTGGGCAATGGTAATGTTGCTCCTTATACTTATCAGGAGCTCTTCAACATCCGTACTATGGACCGTTTGATTAACGGCACTTTAAATCAAGAAACTTCTAATCCTGCAGTTATACCGAACGGACTAACCTGGGAAACAGCTACTACTGCTAACCTCGGATTGGATTTATCGGCGTTAAAAGACAGGTTAAAATTTACCGGAGATGCCTACATTCGAAAAACAAAAAATATGTTCGCGGTAGGAGTAGATCTTCCGGCTGTATTTGGTGCAACACCCCCGAAAGGGAATTATGCAGATATGACCACAAAAGGGTGGGAGTTGAATCTCGGGTGGCAGGATCAGTTTATCGTTGGAGAAAAACCTTTTCATTATAGTATCAGGGCAACGTTGTCAGACTATTTATCAAAGATTGACCGGTATACGAACCCCAAGAAAGACCTCGGCTCCCATTGGGATGCCAGATTTAATTATTATCCAGGAATGACATTGGGCGAAATATGGGGGTACGTGACGGAAGGCTTCTTTACTTCGAAAGAGGACATACAAAAACATGCGGACCAGAATCTTTATTCTCCATCCAGTACCAAGACCTGGCTCCCTGGAGATATCAAATATAAAGATCTGAACGGGGATGGGATAATCTCCTATGGAGACAATACTGTTAATGATCCTGGTGACCGGAAAATCATTGGGAACATGAACCCCCGTTACGCCTTTAGTCTGAATTTGGGGGCCGACTGGAATGGCTTTTCTTTCTCGGCCTTCTTCCAAGGAGTTGGACAACAAGACTGGTGGCCAGGAACAGACAATGCATTATTTTGGGGGCAATATAACCGTCCGTATGACATGGTACCAAAATCCATGCTTGGAAACATTTGGTCCGAAGACAATCCGAACGCCTACTTTCCCAGATATAGGGGATATGTCGCACTGCAAAGCTCGCGGGAACTGTCTGTTGTTCAAACACGTTATTTACAAAGCGTGGCTTACATACGGTTAAAGAATTTACGACTGGGTTATAATTTTTCCGGAGACTGGCTCAAGGCAGTCGGTATACAGTCTACACATATTTATATTTCAGGAGGGAACCTATGGAGTTGGTCTCCGCTTTATAAGCATGAGAACAGTTTTGATGTAGCCAATATTTATGGTGAGGATCAGGATGCTCAAGCCGCAGCAAGAATTACCGGTGGAATTGAAGGGGGTATTGCTAATGGAACCCAAACCTACAATTATCCGATTCTTAAAAGCATTAGCGTTGGCTTATCCGTAACATTTTAAAGATTAAAAACATGAAAAAATTAATATTTTTATGCTCACTTATTCTGGTAGGGCTGTTCTCCTGTGACTTGGTCGAAGTCCCAAAAGCTGAAGTAGATAAAGGACCGGTCTTTAATTCTGAACAAGGATTGAAGATGTATACTAACTCCTTTTATGATAATTTTCCAAATACTACCCGCCTGCTGTCCTCTCTGAATTATTATATTGCCTGGAATGGTGTTATACAATATTTAACTCCGGGAGGATATAGTGCGGAAGAAAGTTCCGGTTGGAATTGGAGTACACTAAGAAACATCAACTATTTTATTGTTAATTGTAACAGCAAAGAAGTTCCCGAAGACATTCGTAATAACTATATCGGCATCGCTCGATTCTTCCGTGCCTATTTTTATTTTGAAATGATGAGAAGGTTTGGAGATCTACCGTGGATTGATCATCCCTTGGACGTAGGAGACTCTCTGCTAACTTCAGGCCGGAACGACCGAGCCTTCATTGCAGAGAAAATCAAAGAAGACCTTGACTTTGCCATCAATAACATTACGAACAAAAGAGACGAAACCTGTTCCACCATCACCTCCACAGTAGCTGCTGCCTTAAAATCCAGGTTTTGTCTCTGGGAAGGGACCTTTAGAAGATATCACGACGAGGCCGGACTCGCATCTACAGCTGATCAATGGCTCCAGGAAGCAGTTAAGGCTTCGCAGTATGTAATGGATGCGGGTTACTCCATCTATACCGGTGACGGACCCAAAGCATCATACAGAACGCTTTTTACCAGTAAAGTGCCCGTTTCGTCGGAGGTACTTTACGCGGTTACGTTCGACAATGCCTTAGGCGTAGCGCATCAGGCGAATCGGGTTTGGACTTCGGTTACCTCCTCAGTAGTTACCGGATTAACCCGTTCTTTTGTAAAAACTTACCTGATGTTGGATGGCACTCCCTTTACAGCTCAGCCCGGAGCTGACACCATGTCCTTTGTCCATGAATGTCAAAACCGGGATTATCGCCTTTCCCAAACCGTTCGCACACCCGGGTTTACCCGAATAGAAGGCGGACAAAAAATAGAGGTTTCTACCGACTATGGCTATGTTATAACCGGTTATCAAACCCGTAAGTTTACCATGTCGGATGAGTCTTTGGACAATAAACAAGCCAATGAAAATAATGTTATCCTGTTCCGCTACGCAGAGGTACTCCTAAATTATGCCGAAGCCAAAGCAGAATTAGGGACATTGACGGATGCTGACTGGAGTAAAACAATAGGTGTATTACGGGCAAGAGCCGGCATTACCGGAGGGTTAAATAGTAAACCGACCGAAATTGATCCCTATTTACAAGATCGTTTTTTCCCTAACATAAGCGATCCCGCTATACTGGAGATACGTAGAGAAAGAGGTATTGAACTGTGTTACGAAGGCTTTGCCTGGGCGGACGTGCAACGCTGGAAGGTTGGAACGTTATTGACCAAGCGCTGGGACGGCATATATATTCCGAAACTCGATGTACCCTATGACATGAATGGAGATGGGAATACGGATGTTGTCTTTACTAAAGATCTGGATCCAACAAAGATACCCGGTGTGTATTATTTATACGTGGGCGATAAATTGGGAAACGGGGCAACCAACAAAGTTCAATTAGGGGAGGATGGTCACACGCTCGTTTTTATGGAAGACCAAAAACGCGTATGGGACGATAAGCTTTATTTCCATCCCATACCCGCGCTGGACTTGGCTAAAAACCCCAACCTGGGTCAAAATCCTGGTTGGTAAACATATTGTGACCTGTTAGATACGAATACCGTTAAAAACCGGGCCTTTGCACGAGTAAGCGCCCTTCAACTTTGATAAGCCAGTTGAATTTTCGGGCCGTCATTTTACAACAGCTCTTGCATACGGAATATTACTGGACTGTTGGAAATACGGAGATACGCAGCCGGGCGGCTCCCATCGGTATAAGCGCTATCGTATCTGCGGGTTGCGTTGTCGCTACGGGGCTTTGCGGTAAAGCACCGCACAACCCGTTTTCATCCAATTGCCAGGAAAGAATTTGTTTACCAGTTGCAACAAGTTGGACAGGTACGGTAGCAGGGGTGAACGGGTAATTGTTTTCCGGCCAGCTTCTTTTAACTATTTCAAAAGAATGAACCGGATTCTTTTGATCTAAAATCAACCCGTAATTCCATGGGCTGCCCGGTAAAATTGAATAAGCAGGCCACGCCTCAATATCTACATCCGGCTGCCAGTGAGAATCGTGCAATGCCGTTTTTTGGGAGTTTACCTTTTGAATTTTTTCTTTTATCTTTAGGGAAAAAGTCAGCGGACCGTAGTTAATACTTACACTGTTTTTATCCGTTGGCCATTCTTTGATCGTGATCTCTCTGGGAAGGTGCAAGACAATTTGATCTCCTTCTTGCCATGTGTTTGCTATCCGCGCATACGCGTCCGGTTTTAAATCAGCATTTTGCTTCTGCCCGTTTATAAGAAGCGAAGCCTGTTTACACCAGCCGGGAATTCTCAAATAAAGCGGAAAATACGCCTCTTGTCCACCGGTATGTATAATGAACTTAACGCTATCTGAAAACGGATAGTAGGTCTGCTCCTCTACAGTGACCTCTGCGCCGTTTCCTACTTTTGCAGTCACTACGCTGGCTGAATACAAAACCGCAGCCAGACCATTATCCGCCGAAGCCATCCAAAGATTTTCCGCATAATAGGGCCAACCCTGCGTATGGTTATGCTGACAGCAACGATTACTGAGGGGATTCATGATAAAAAACGGACCTTTGTTTTGAATGCCCGGGTAATGATTGGTTGCATCACTGGTAACCATATTCGGGGCCGTAAAATAGCGAAGTGCTTTAAAGTTAGGCATGAGGGCAGCGGGGTAAGTATTAAAAGCAACATCTTCGCAGTTGTCTGCCCAAAATGGGTCGCCGGTAAACCGCAACAGCATTTCATCGGAATTCATCTGCTCTACCATGCCACAGGTTTCTATAGCCTGATGCGGTCCGCTGTACCCGGGCCGGGCGTTTTCATCTGCACCATACATGCCGCCGGGAACCTGCCCATATAGCCTTCTGACCAGATGAAAATTATGATAAGCAGCCTGCAGGTCTGTGCTGTCACCGCTTTGAAGATAATAGACGGCAGGTTCCCGGAAGCCTTGAGCAATATTGACGTTATGCCAGTTGGGCAGGTTCTGTTGCTGTTCCCAATTTGCCGTATTTCGGTGAATTTTTTCCGCCAGGTTGAGCAGCCACTTTTCCCCGGTACGGTTATAAAGCCAGTAGACGCTGTACAGGTTATCGCCCGCCCGGCTATTTCCCCAATAATCCTCTAGCAAGGCGGAATCAGGCAACTGCATTTCCCATTTAAAATATTTCGTCATAAACGGAAGAACCCGCTCATCATGGCTATAATCATAATAAGACTGGATACACCAAAGCATGACCATGTTTGGCCATAAATCCGGTTTCCCGCCTGCTCGATTTTGTTCGGGTCCGAAATAGCCGTCTTCCCGCTGGCTATTCAAGGCGCCGTTGATCCACACTTTGGTTTCTGCAAGCATGCTGCTGTCTTTCAGCAGGTAGGCTAAATCACCATATCCTTTCAACCAGTACGGCACTTCTTCCCAGCCATTAATGCCTTCGCCGGCCGGGTCGAGCCAGGCATTGTTCTTTTTAACCAGCCAGTCACTTACTTGGTCCAGCTTACCGGTCATGCCGTCTTTTGCGCGTTTAAGGCATTCCAGCAACCATCCTTTAGGTTGGATATGGCCAATCGGCAATTTAACCAGCGATGAAGGGTGGAGTGGCTTTTGGTTGCTCACGTAAAAGTCGTTGGCCCCGGAGGAAACGGGACGGCTTACCGATGTAAGCTGAATAGTGGTGCTTGCAGAATCGCTATTGCAGGCCACCAAAGACAGGACTGAGCCGATGAGGACAACAGCAGTCAATAAGCTATACTGATTCTTCATAGTGTGTTATTATTGATGCGACAAAAATCATCCGTTCGGTTTTACCCCCCAATCCCGCCTGACCTTTTCCCTTTTTAAGCTATTGACTAAAGGCAGGGAGAATCTCTTACATCCATTCCTTAACCGCTACCCTTCCTGAATCGATTGATCAGACAAGACGCTTTGACAAAAGCTTATTTATTCCACTTTTCGTCCAGGGCTTTGATAAAGAAGGCGCCCACCACAC
>CAYRJM010000027.1:0-39164 GCA_964424665.1 uncultured Chitinophagaceae bacterium | reverse complement strand
AAGTCATTTTCTTGTTTCCCTGTAATAGGAGCATTAAATTGGTGGCGGACCAGGTTTTGATTACGGTGGGTACCTTCTAGGGCCTCTCTTTACTTTACGCTTGCTTCCATAAATCTCTGAGTTTGTGTAAATCCCTTTTCATTGCATTAAATACGATTTGTTTATCACACGATAGTTTTGTTGCCCCATGTTCTGCTCCCCCTAATGCATACTCTAAATGCAAAGATACCGGTACCTGTATCCGGTATTGTTTTAAGAACTGAAAATACTTTTTAAAGTCAACCATCCCTTCTCCTAATGGCACGTTTTGTACCTGCCATTTTCCATTTTTCTGCTCCCATTTAAAGTCTTTGACGGCCAATGTTTTGATCTTGTTATGGATTAAACGCAGGCCGTTTGGCCAGGACAGCCCGCCTTCTACCACAGCATGCCGGATATCATACTGTACGCCCATGTGGTCCCCCGCCATTTTCAACATTTCCCACAGTTCCCACATTGAAGCGCCCGCCCTCAGGCCCGCATGGTTTTGATAACAGCCTGTCAGCCCCAGTTCTGCATTGAGTTTACCCAGGGCTTTTAACTTTTGCCGGAAAACCGCTACGGATTCCGGAATGCGCAGTCCTTTAATATAATTGTACCAGTTCATACGATAGTACTGCATGCCTTCGCTGGCAGCGGTTTCCAGCACCTTTCTGTCCACCCCACTTTCGGCATCCTCCACTGCCGTGGTCATCATTAGCGGAGAAAGGCTGGCTTTCTTCATAGCAGCTATAGCCCTCGGCAAATCTTCTCCCACCCGCTCGGGCAACACATGGCCCTTTGGCCGTACCGTCAGGTCTACACCATCAAAACCCATCTCAGCAGCTGCTTCCGCCATGTCTTGATAGTTTAGAAACTGAAGATGCTTGGAGAAGACGCTAACGTTTAAAGGTTGTTCAAGGCTGTTACAAAATCCAGCAAGCAAATCACCCTGCATGACGGGGAAAAAAGAGCCTAACAGCACGGAACTTTTTAAAAAGCTTCTCCGGGAGAACGAGTCATTTTTTGATTTCATGTTTATTCAGCTATTTACTTTTCCTGCTTATTTTTATTATCAAATCGGACCTTCCGGCACCCACAGGCAAATACCATACAGCCATCTTATTGCTTTCCTGTTACCCGTTCGAACCCCCTTTTGCTTCCGTCTTGTCCATCGGGCAAGTTTTACATTGATTAATTGCATAAAATTGTCCGGTTTAGTTTTATTAAATTGTCCGTATAGCTTATCCATCCTTGGAGGGTTGATTGCAGCTACCGCTTCTTCTAATTTACATCCGCTGGAGCCTAGTGTCTGCATCGCTTACCTGACCCCTTTAGGGTACCTTTTCCTCTGCCTGTCACTACCACAGCATTTAACCGAAGCAGCATAAAAGCGGTTTAAAACCGGTGTCTAAGGTATGAATTTTTCGCGGTAGGGCGCAGTTTGCAGCTGAGAGCGCTCGTCCGTTACGGTTACACCATTTTATTGGCCGGATTTTGCTTCAGTCCTTTTGGAAAGAACACAGCTTTGAGTCGGATGATTATTACGCTTGCTCAATAGGCGGGGACTCCAAATACAATTCGCTGGTACATCCTAACACAACTTTAGCCGCTTACATCCCACAGCCTAAAGATCTGTGGGTTTTACGCTCCGTTTTATAGACGAACTCTACAGAAATAGCATGTTTTCTTCTCCCCAATCACTTCGTCGTATTGGAGCAAGACCGTTTACTTGCATTCTCCCTATCCACACGCGTTGTCTGCCCTCAGATGCTGATACCCCTTCATTTACGATACGTTAGTCAGCCGGATCTCCCGAAATTCCTTATTTTTACCCCCAAAGGGTATCGTTATGAGAAAAATATTACTGTTAAGTTCATTTGTAGTTATGATTGCTTGCCATTCCAACAACACGACAGAGGGAAACATCCAATATCCCGAAACCAAGACCGTAGACTCCGTTGACACCTATTGGGGGGTAAAAGTCCCGGATCCATACCGCTGGCTGGAGAATGATACCGCCACCGAAGTGGAAGCGTGGGTAGACGCGCAAAATGCGGTGACCGACGAATATCTTTCCCGGATACCCTTCCGCGCTAAGATAAAAAAAGAGATTGCCGCAGACTTGAATTACGCGCGCATGTCAGCACCACGTAAACATGGCGATTATTATTATTTTTATAAGAATTCGGGATTGCAAAATCAATCCGTCCTCTACCGTATGAAAGACCCGGGGGACACCGCCTCTGCAGAAGTATTTTTGGACCCTAATGCCTTTTCTGACAATGGCCGCATAACACTACAGGGTACTTCCTTCACCAATGATGGCACCCTCATGGCGTACCTGATATCCCATGGCGGATCAGACTGGCGTGATGTGCTGGTAATGGATGCCCGTACGGGAGAAATTATTGAAGACACGCTCAAAAACGTAAAATTCAGCGGGGTTTCCTGGAAAGAAAACGAAGGCTTTTATTATTCTACCTACGAGGTGCCGGAAGGGGAAAACAGACTAACCTATAAAACCATCCATCATAGTCTGTTTTATCATAAACTAGGTACACCGCAATCCGAAGATAAGTTCATTTTCGGCGGAGCGCAACAGCCGCATCGTTACATTGGTGGATATGTAACCGAAGACGACCGCTACCTGGTTATTTCCGCAGCAGAGACGACTACGGGAAACGAATTGTACATTAAGGACCTGACCCGCAACACACCGATTGTACCCGTTGTAAAGGGATATGAAAGTGAACAAAGCATCGTGGACAATGACGGCAGCACCCTCTATATCTATACAAATCGCAATGCCCCAAATTACAGGTTGGTGAAAGTCGATGCAAAAAACCCCGGGCCGGGTCATTGGGAAGATGTGATCCCCGAAACTAAAAACGTGATGTCTGTATCGTCTGTTGGCGGGTATTTCTTTGGCACCTACATGGTTGACGTAAAAGACAAAGTAATTCAGTTTGATAAGGCGGGAAACAAGATCAGAGAGGTTGAGTTGCCCACGTCGGGAAATGTAGGGGGGTTCGGCGGTCGTGAAGATCAAAAAGAATTGTATTACGGTTTTACTTCCTTCACGTACCCATCTACGCTTTATCATTACGATATAGAGAAAGGAACTTCGTCTCTATACTGGCAACCGGATCTGCAGTTCAATCCGGAAGATTACGTCACCAAACAGGTCTTTTACAAAAGCAAAGACGGTACCCAAATCCCAATGTATATTGTCTACAAAAAGGGGATAGCATTAACCGGGAAAAATCCGACCTATCTTTATGGTTATGGTGGGTTCAATGCCAGTCTGATGCCTTCATTCAGCAGCACACGTATGGTTTGGCTGAATCACGGCGGAATTTACGCGCAGGCCAATATCCGGGGCGGGGGGGAATATGGCCAAGCCTGGCATGAAGCAGGCACAAAAATGCACAAGCAAAATGTTTTCGATGACTTCATTGCAGCGGCCGAATACCTCATTGCTGAAAAATACACCTCCTCCCCTTACCTGGCAATCGCCGGCGGTTCCAACGGTGGACTACTGGTGGGTGCGGTAATGACACAACGACCCGATCTCATGCAGGTCGCGTTGCCCTGGGCCGGCGTACTGGATATGCTGCGGTACAACAGTTTTACCGCCGGAGCCGGATGGGCGTCCGACTATGGCACAGCAGAAGATTCTAAAGAGATGTTTGAATACCTGCTCGGCTATTCGCCTTTACAAAATGTCGAAAAGGGTACCAAGTACCCCGCTACGCTCGTCTGGACAGCCGACCATGATGACCGGGTAGTGCCTGCACATTCTTTTAAATTCGCTGCTGCCCTGCAAGCAGCAAACGCAGGTGATCACCCCACCTTGATTCAGATTCAACACAATGCGGGGCACGGGACAGGGATGAATACCGAAAAACTTATCCAGGAACTTACCGACCGTTATGCCTTCACCTGGTACAACATGGGGGTAAATCCGTTTAAAGCGACTAAATGATCTGCCAAAAGACACGCCGGAAGACAATTTTCCGCGGCGGCGGTGCCTTTGCGTTATAAGGCGGTGCCCTCGGGCTGGATCTGTTGGACAGCAAACGTCGCGGACAGCCCGTAAGGAACCCCCTTCAGGCCTGCCTTGCTTTTCCTTCGTCCTGGCCGGTAAAAGAAATTCCGCTTAACTGTTAAAATATAGTTAATAAGCCCGCTCTGGCTTTTATTTACGAAAATATTCGTACGTTTGCCTACGAAAACATTCGTAAAATGAAAAAGACAAAACCTACCGAGAGCGAACTGGAAATACTCCGCATCCTATGGGATAAAGGATCGGCTACGGTCCGGGAGGTACACGGTATCCTGGAAAAGCATAAAACGTCCGGTTATACGACCACTTTGAAGTTGATGCAGATCATGCATGATAAAGGTTTGGTAAAGCGCGATACTTCTACCCGTTCTCATATCTACCAGGCTGCTTTGTCGCAAAACACGACACAAAAACTAATGGTAGATCGTTTGATACATACGCTATTTGGAGGCTCTTCTTCTTCTCTCGTTATGCAGGCGCTCGGTAACCATCAGGCCTCTGCAGAGGAATTAAAAGCTATTAAAGCCTATTTGAAAAAACTGGAACAACACAACGAAAAATAACCTGAAAATCGTTTAGCCATGCTCACGTCATTAATTTATAGTTTAGGCTGGTCTCTGATTCACTCTTTGTGGCAGGCAGCCGTTATCTACCTGGTGTTGCAGACGCTGCTAAAGTATTTTAAAAATTCCCCGGCTAGAGTACGCTGCATGCTATCGGCAACCGCCCTGACAGGTATTTTTATTTGTTTTCTTCTCACCTTTTATGCCCAATGGGAGAACACGTTGACGAATATCACCGTCAACCACATTCCGGCAACATTAACTGCTGCAGATGTGGTGTCCCTCCCCTATTTTTCCGGTCCTAGTATACCGGGATCTACAACCAGCGGATGGTTGATTTATCTCGTTAGCCTGTATGCAGTAGGGCTGCTTTTCTTTCTTGGCCGGGTCCTTCGTGATCTGTACCTCATGCAAAGCATACGGCATACCCGAGCGTTTCCTTTTGATCCTGCCTGGGAGAAGTATCTGTCAAAACTGGCTAACGCCTGGCAGATATCCAGAAACGTAGGGTTATACCTGTCTGAAAAAATTGATGTCCCGGTGGTCATTGGTTATTTTAAGCCCGTGATATACTTACCTTTCAGCATCGTCAACAACCTTACCCCTGAACAGATAGAAACCATCCTGCTCCATGAACTCGCCCATATCAAACGGGCCGATTTTTTGGTCAATATTATACAGACGATAATGGAGACCCTCTTGTTCTTTAACCCGTTTGTCTGGCTACTCTCCAAAAATATTAGAAAAGAAAGAGAACTGGCCTGCGATGAATGGGTCATTGCCGAAAAAGAACCCAAGATATATGCAGAAAGCCTTCTGGCACTGGAAGAAAACAGATGGCACAAGGGAAAATTCACGTTGGCGGCAATTTCTAAAAAGCAACAATTATATCAACGCATTAAGAATATTATGGAAATGAAAAAGAGAAAGTTGAACGTAGCGCAAAAATTATTGGTTACCTTATTTATCGTCGGGTCCATTGTCTCCATTTCCTGGCTAGTACCTCAAAAGGAAACCACTCCGGATCATTCTCAAAACTCTATCGCTGAACGCGCCTCAAAGGCAGTCAAAGATACCACGCCTCCCCTGCCAGCCCCTCCTAAAACGGCGCCGGGGGCAGCCACCATACCGCCACCAGCCACTCCGGCAACGCCTTCATCTCCAGACGCTAACCCTCTGCCTGATCCACCTGCTCCCCCAGCTGGCCCTGACTCCCCCGCACCGGCGGCTCCGGCAGTTAGTGATTCGCTTCCCGACGGCCTGGATTCTGTCGTCGCCAATGCTGCCGCTACTATACGTCAATACTTCAATAGCGATGATTGGAAACATTACAAACAATCGGTAAAAGGCTACGCCGCCAGCCTCCGCCAGTATTTCCAAAGCAATGAATGGCAACAACAGAAAGAAAACATCCAGCAACAGGCGCAAGCGCTAAGGCAGCAACTAACCAGTAAGAACTGGCAGTTAAAAATGGATAGTTTCCAGACGGCGCTTTCAAATAACATGCCCAACCTGGACTCTATCCTGTCGGAAGTGCATAACCAGGTAGCCCTGTTACGGGACTCTTCCATTACTATTAGGAACAACAACGCCCATAATAACCTACAGGTGAACCGTCTGATCAACCGTATGCGACAAGACGGCCTGATCCGAAACAATGAGCCCTATAAAATTCGTTTAGACGATCGAGGGCTATTTGTCAATGGCAAAAAACAACCAGAGCAGTATTATAAAAAATACCGTACGCTGGTGGGCGATCATACTAAGATTAAGATCAAGAAAGAAAAAGACAGCTATAGCAGCAGTATAAGCACTTCAGATTGACTTATCTGATTGCGGTGAGCACCTTATCGAACAAGCACTATTATCGCTGTTCGTACTGTTCTTTATAATACTTCTGATAATCCCCGCTGTTGACGCTTTTTAGCCATTCCTCGTGATCGAGATACCAATCAACAGTAATTGCCAGCCCTTCCTCAAAGGTTACGGAAGGTTCCCAGCCAAGCGTTTTGTTAATCTTACCGGCATCTATAGCATAGCGTTTATCATGGCCCGCACGATCTTTTACAAACGTAATTAACTTTGCAGAGGCGCCTTCTTCCCGGTCCAGCTTTTTATCCATGATAGCGCAGAGTAAACGGATCAGGTCAATATTTTTCCATTCATTAAATCCGCCGATGTTATAGGTCTCCCCTTTTTCACCCTGGTGGAATATATCGTCAATAGCGCGTGCATGGTCATTGACCCAAAGCCAGTCTCGGATATTGTCTCCTGTACCATATACAGGAACCGGTTTATTGGTTTTGATGTGGTGAATAGCCAGCGGAATGAGTTTTTCAGGAAATTGGTTGGCGCCGTAGTTGTTAGAACAATTGGAGATCACAACCGGCAATCCAAACGTATGAAAATAAGAACGCACCAAATGGTCAGAGGAGGCTTTGGAGGCAGAATAAGGCGACCGGGGGTCATACCGGGTCTCCTCTGTAAAATATCCATCCTTACCCAAAGAACCGTATACTTCGTCTGTAGATACATGATAAAAAAGCTTATCTTTCATGTCTTCTTTCCAAAATGCACGACAAGCGTTTAACAAGTTAGCGGTACCTAACACATTCGTTTTCACAAAAGAAAGCGGATCCAGAATAGAACGGTCTACATGGCTTTCGGCGGCCAGGTGGATGACGCCATCAAACTGATACCGCTCAAAAAGCGCGGTCACCATTTCAGCGTCGGTAATATCGCCTTTCTCAAAAACATAATTTTCCTTTTCTTCAATATCCCGGATGTTTTCAAGATTGCCGGCATAAGTTAATGCATCCAGGTTAACAATCCGATAATCAGGATACCGGGTTACAAAAAGCCGGACAACATGAGAGCCGATAAATCCTGCTCCTCCCGTAATTAGAATCGTTTTATTCATTGGTTTATTTTTGATAAGTAAAAATATATTAAAAAAACGCCTTTATACCGGACACAATATAAGCCAATTGTTCTTCATCAAGCTCAGTATGCATAGGCAGGGATAACACTTCTTCTTTTAACTGCTCGGTTACCGGCAAACGATCAGGGATTCCTTTTACGCCGGCAAACATCTTTTGCGCATGTGCGGGTACCGGATAGTAGATCATAGTCGGAATATTTTTTTCAGCCAAATATTGATGCAATGCATCTCTTTTACCGGCTGGCACCTTTAAGGTATATTGATGAAAGGTATGTTTGCTGTAAGAGGTTCTTTCCGGAACCACAATGCCGGCGACCCCGCTCAACGCTGCATCATAATAGTCAGCGGCTTTTCTGCGGGCGGCGATATATTCATCAAGATGATCGATTTTAACACTCAACACAGCAGCCTGCAGGCTGTCCAACCGGGAGTTACATCCGATTATATCATGGTAATATCGCGTGCGCTGTCCGTGATTAGCGATCATCTTTAGCTTTTCGGCCAGTTGTTCATCATTAGTCGTAATAGCTCCGCCATCCCCATAGCAGCCAAGTGTTTTGGAAGGGAAAAAAGAGGTGCAGCCAATAGCACCGATGGCGCCGGTTTTATGCCTCGCTCCGTCTGAAAAAACATAATCGCTGCCGATTGCCTGGGCGTTATCCTCTATGACGGTAAGATTGTTTTCATTCGCCAACTGGATAATCGGCTCCATATGGGCGCTCTGTCCAAATAAATGCACCGGAATAATAACCTTTGTTTTTGGCGTAATCGCCTGCCTTACCGCCTGAGGATCCATACAGAAGGTAACCGGATCCACATCGACAAACACCGGTTTCAGCCTCAGTAGCGCGACGACCTCTGCCGTAGCGATAAAAGTAAAAGAAGGCGTGATCACTTCGTCCCCCGGCTGCAAATCCAGCGCCATAAGGGCAACCTGAAGCGCATCCGTACCATTCGCACAGGGAATCACCTGCTTTACTCCAAGATAATCTACTAACTTGCCACAAAATTCCTGAACTTGCGGCCCATTAATAAAAGCGGTATTTTCGAGGATATCCTGAAATGAAGCTGTTATTTCAGGTTTTATTTTCTGATATTGGCGATCCAGATCAACCATTTTTATCGGGGTCATAGCTGTAATGCTTTTATATAGCCGGCAAAAATACAAATTTAAGGACTAAGAAACGATGGAGCTTATCGTAAAAACCATATATAATTTAGCGATCCGTTGCTATGTTCTTCTTATCCGCATAGCTGCGATATTTAATACTAAAGCTAAAAAATGGGTAGTCGGCAGAAGAAACCT
Organism: uncultured Chitinophagaceae bacterium; assembly: GCA_964424665.1. Classification (GTDB taxonomy): domain Bacteria; phylum Bacteroidota; class Bacteroidia; order Chitinophagales; family Chitinophagaceae; genus FW021-bin31. The sequence goes on along the minus strand of CAYRJM010000027.1, from coordinate 30,267 downwards.
GATGGACCGCTTAGCCCGGCATATTCCGCCTAAAGGCGTGGATGTATGGATACACTGCGCCTCTTTGGGGGAATTTGAACAGGGAAGACCACTTATCGAGGCGCTGCGAAAACAACACCCCGACTTGTATATACTGCTTACGTTCTTTTCCCCCTCCGGTTATGAGATACGAAAAACCTATCCTGCCGCCGATCTGGTGAGCTACCTGCCGGCTGACACGCCCAAAAAGGCCAAGCGGTGGGTGAGCCTCCTTAAACCAGAGATCACCGTATTTGTAAAATATGAGTTTTGGTACCATTTTATCCGGGAATTACAAAAACAGCAACGGGCCGTCATACTCATATCGGGAATTTTCCGAAAAGAACAGCTTTTTTTCAAGCGTTATGGGCTTTTGTTCAGAAAACTGCTGAAAGAATACGACTGCTTGTTCCTACAAGACAAAAAATCCGCGGAAATCCTAAGGCGTGCCGGCATCCCTAATTTTCGGGTAGTCGGTGATACCCGGGTGGACCGGGTGCAGCAACTGGCCCAAAAAGGGCCGGAATTTCCGGAAATCGTCCGCTTCATTGACGGGAAAACCTGCTGGATCGGCGGAAGCACCTGGCCTGCCGATGAACAGCTTCTTAAAACGGGGATAAAACGGATACCTAAATGGATCATCGCGCCTCATGAAATTGATAACAACCATCTTCAGGAAATCGAAAAGCTATTTTCTTCCCATGGCACGATACGCTATTCCACCCTGCAAAAAAATCCTGAAGCAGGCAAGGCGGCAGCCGTGTTGATCATCGATAATATAGGTATGCTGTCTTCTGTCTATAAACTGGCCCGCGTGGCCTACATCGGCGGCGGATTCGGCAAAGGCATTCACAATATTTTAGAAGCGGCAGTACACCACATTCCCGTAATTTTCGGTCCAAACTATCAAAAGTTCGAAGAAGCCCGAGCGTTAATCGCCCGGGGCGGGGCCTTCACCATTCAGGATGAAGCCGAATTAGAGCATCTCCTCCATCAACTTGCCGACGCGGCCTTTTTGGTGGCGGCCGGAGAAAAAGCCGGGGAGTATATCGAAGATAACCTGGGCGCTACAAAAAAGATCATGGAATATATTCAGGAAAAGCGCTTTCTGATCAACGCATAGAAATGCTGCACCGTTTTATTTTTATCCTGCCAGCCCAACTTTATTTTCAACTCTCGATCAATCCAGTAAAGCGCCTGATCTAAGTCTTTACATTCATTAATCGTTTTAATAGAACGGCTATACAAAGACTGATCCCCACGAAAGAGTTCGTTGATAAAACCAAATTTTTCGTTTAACCCTATCGCCCGGTTTAAGTCTCTCACCGGTACATTACCCAGCCGGCTGACGAGTTCCTCCCGTTCCGTTTTTAAGCGATCATTCAAAGAAGGCCTTCTTTCAGCGATCAGGTCATTCAACTCTTTAGGAGAATAGTCGGATTCGTCCGCCTTAGTCTCAGTCTCGGCATGATCCTCCGAACGATCTTCAAGCCGGTCCTCATTCTCAAATAACGTAGCCTGTGCATTTCTGCCATTCGCTGTGGCATAGGCGAATGTTTCTGCAGGTTTTTCTTGTTTATTGTTCCGGGCGGCTTCCTGTTGCCGGCTCCCGTATGCGTTCCGTTCAGAAGCAACGGACTGCTGAACCGGTTGTTGCCCGTTTTGGGTTTCCTGCCGTGGGTCATACCCCGGCATAATGACGGATACTTTTTTAGTGGATTGTTTTTTATCGATTTCACTTTTGGCGCACATCAACTCGGCGTAGAGTTGTTTCGTATAATGCGACAACTCACTTATCGCTGCGTCCTCATTTTTTAATTCCTGCAATTTATCAATCAGCACTGCAATATTTTCCTTCATTTTCTATAGATTGCATTTTTGGTTTACAATACATATTATCAAAACCTAATTGTAAAGGTATTTATTTTAATTACCACAGGCAAATTTAATACCATGTTTATCGAACCACTGATTAATGAAGGAAAAAAAGGATGGATAGAAGTTATTTGCGGATCCATGTTCTCAGGAAAAACAGAAGAGCTGATCCGCCGCCTGAAGCGCGCCAGGATCGCCAACCAGCCGGTGGCGATCTTTCAACCGGCTGTAGACACCCGCTACGCCAGTGACCGTATTGTTTCCCATGACGAGCGCGGGCTCACTTCTATCACCGTCGGTCATGCGGAAGACATTCCTCCCCACTGTAAAGAAATTCAGGTAGCAGGAATAGATGAAGCCCAATTTTTTGATGATGCGCTCCCTGCCGTATGTGACCGGTTAGCCGCCGAAGGGATCCGCGTCATTGTCGCCGGCCTGGATATGGATTATAGGGGAAATCCCTATGGACCGGTTCCCGCCTTGCTGGCCAAAGCGGATTACATCACCAAATTGCACGCGATCTGCATGCAATGCGGTAATATCGCCAGTTTCACCTATAGAAAGTCAAACGACAGCGAACAATTCAGGCTGGGCGCCAAAGAACTTTATGAACCCCGGTGCAGAGATTGCTTTTTTAAAGGCTTGGAGCGGGAGCCGGCCGATTGACCATTCCGGTTCTTCCGGTGCAGTGCCTTATCCGCAGCGTGTATTTCCGATTTCATCCGGAAGGTGAAATACTTCTGCGTAAAATAACTGAACAAAGCTACAACAACCGTGGCAAAGCACTTGGCGACAGTCGGAAACAAATGGACCACACCGACAAAGAAATGAAGTAATATATAATTCAATAATATACAACACCCGACGATCAAAAAATACCGGATCAACTGAATCCTTCCCCGCAAGTGGGATTCGGGAAAGACCACATACTTGGAAAGCATAAAACCGACCGGAAAACTCACACAAAAAGCGATGATGAAGGCGGCGATATACCCGCTTATCGTCACAAACGGCAGATGTACCAACTGCTCATCTACGATGTAATGGTAACTGATGTAAAAGACCAGGAGGTCTAAAGTAGTAGAAGTACTACCACACGCCAGGTATCTGAAGGTTCTTTTGGGAATCCACCTGGCAATAAACGGAAAATAAAAAAAATCAATGATATGTAATATGAATGAACGCATGCACCTCGGGGGATAAGGGGACAAAAATACTTAAATTCATCACATTTTCTTAAAACTATATCAGATATTTTTGATATAAATACCGAAATACTTACCTTTGCCCTCCATTTTTAAGCGCCTTTGCCTGCGAATGTGGAAGCAGAAAAAGGCTTAACAAAAGAATCCACAAATCTCACTTAAAAGGAGGAATTAAATTTTGGAAGAAAACAAAAATGTAAACACTCAAAACGCTGAAACGCAGCCTGAACAAACAGCGACAACAAATACGGAAGAAGCTGCAAACAACCCGAAAGAAGAAACATCTGAGGAAGGCGGAGTTGCAAACCAAGGCCCTGCTAAAGAAGAGGCCAGCGAGGAAGCACCGCAGGAAGAAACCACAGAAACGGCAGCTGAACAAGAGGAAGAGGGGGCTCCGGCTGAAGAATCCAAAGAGTCGGCTCACGATGACTTCGACTGGTCAGTAGACAAGCGCAACGTTTCTACGTACTCCAAAGAAGAACAGGAAAAATACGACGAGCTGTATGACCAAACCTTTAAAGATATAGAAGAAGAGCAGGTTATTCAGGGCTATGTGGTAGGGTTGACCAAAACAGACGCGGTTATCAACATTGGTTTCAAGTCGGACGGTCTAATCTCGCTCAACGAGTTCAGAGATACCCCCGATTTAAAATTAGGAGATACCGTGGAAGTCTTCGTCATCGAAAAAGAAGACCGCAATGGCCAGCTACATCTTAGCCGCAGACAGGCTCGCGTGATCCGTTCCTGGGAACACATCGTTGACGCCTACAAGTCCGGTGAAGTGATCGTTGGTACCATTATCAACAAGACTAAAGGCGGATTAATCGTGGATATCAACGGATTAGAAACGTTCCTTCCGGGATCACAGATTGACGTCAAGCCGGTAACGGACTACGACCAGTATGTGGGTAAAACCATGGAATTCAAAGTAGTTAAGATTAATGAAGCCATTCGTAATGCAGTGGTTTCTCATAAAGCCCTTATTGAAAGCGACCTTGAACAACAGCGCGCTGAAATCATCGGCAAGCTGGAAAAAGGCCAGGTATTGGAGGGTACGATCAAAAACATCACCGACTTCGGCGCCTTTATCGACCTGGGTGGTGTGGATGGATTGCTTTATATCACCGATATCAGTTGGGGCCGCATTTCCCATCCTATGGAGGTCCTGCAACTTGACCAGCAGGTGAATGTGGTAGTGCTTGACTTCGACGATGAGAAAAAACGTATCAGCCTCGGTTTGAAACAATTAACACCACATCCATGGGATACTCTTCCCGAAGAAATACAGGAAGGATCTATTGTAAAAGGTAAGATTGTAAATATCGAAGATTACGGCGCCTTTCTGGAAATCCTGCCGGGCGTAGAAGGGCTGATCCATGTATCTGAGATCAGTTGGTCCTCTACCCCTGTCAATGCGAAAGATTTCTTTGAAATGGGGCAAGAATATGAAGCGAAGGTCGTTACCTTGAATAAGGAAGACCGGAAGATGAGCCTCTCTATCAAACAGATGACAGAGGACCCATGGGACACCATTGAAGAAAAATACCCCCTCGACAGCCGTCACAAAAGCGTAGTTAAGAACATCACGCCTTACGGCGTATTCGTAGAGCTGGAAACCGGTATCGGCGGAATGATCCATATATCCGATCTGAGTTGGACCAAACGCTACAATCATCCTCACGACTTCACCAAAGTAGGAGAAGAAATTGAAGTAGTGATCCTCAGCATTGATAAAGAGAGCCGCAAACTTTCTCTCGGTCATAAGCAGGTAGAAGAAGATCCGTGGGATACTTTTGAAAGCGTATTCCCTATCGGATCCGTTCATCAGGGAACGATCATCCGTAAAGATGACAAAGGAGCTACGGTTCAACTGCAATATGGCGTGGAAGCATTCGCACCTTCCCGTCATCTGAGAACAGAAGACGAGAAGACCCTGAACGTCGATGATGTTATTGATGTGATGATCATCGAATTCGACCGGGAAGATAAACGCATTGTGGTTTCTCATACCCGAACCTGGGAACAAAAAATCGCCAATGAAAAAGAAGCGGCCCATAAAGAAAAACGTGCCGCCGCAGGCAGAACGAAAAAGGCCGTTAAAAACATCCAGTCCAAAGTAGAAAAATCCACCTTTGGCGACTTGGGAGTATTGGCGGAGATTAAAGAGAAGATGAAGAATCCGCAAGCTGCCGAAGAAGGGAAAACGGCATCAAAAGACGAAGCGACTTCTAAAGAATCAAAAGACGAAGAAAAGCCGAAAAACAAAGAAGAAGAAGAGACGGCACAGGCTCAAGCTAAGACCGAACCTGAATCCGAAAATACGGAAAGTATAAAAGCTGAAGCTAAAGAGGCCAAAGAAGACGCTGAGGAAGAAAAGAAAGAAGAAGGCAAAAACGATTCCGAGGATAAAGCGGATGCCAAAGACGACAAAAAGTAAGTTATTGACTAACTGATCTGCCAGAAAGGTGACACCCGTAACGGTGTCACCTTTTTTAGTCCCGGTTTCTTTAAAAATACCTTACCTTCGGCTATCTTTTCCGGTTACATGAAAGACGTATATTTCATAAGTGGTTTGGGCGCCGATGAGCGCCTCCTTCAATATCTAGCGCTCCCGGGAATGCGCATTCATTACATCCATTGGCTCACTCCCCAAAAAAGAGAAAGCTGGGATTCCTACACGCGCCGGATGCTTGAACAAATAACCCAACCCCATCCTATCCTCGTCGGTATGTCTATGGGAGGAATGATAGCTGTCGAAATGAATAAACACATCTCCGTGGAAAAGACCATTCTCATCTCAAGTGCCAAAACCTATCATGAAGTTCCTTTCTACTTCCGCTTTTTGAAATATTTTAAAGTGCACCACTGGCTGGGTTATAAGCTGCTTACGCAACTGGGATTGCTTCTGGGCAACTGGTTATTTGGCACACAAAACAAAGCAGAAAGTCTTTTGTTAAAAGAGATCATCCACGATATTGATGAAACTTATTTTCGCTGGGCCTGGCATAAGGTAGCTTGCTGGAAAAATGAATTTATACCAGACAACCTGATTCATATTCATGGGGATCACGATCATATGCTACCCCTGTGTTTTATCAAAGCAGATCTTGTTGTGAGTGGCGGCACGCATTTAATGGTGCTCAATAAAGCAGAAGAAATATCAGCCATTCTGAAGGAAATAATCGGATGATTCCGCCCGTAAGAAAAGTTTTCCTAATTTAGTGAATAGAAAAAAAAATTTAATTGTCACCTTTATCTCCTGAGAAAGAACACCAGCTCCTGCAGCAAGTCAGCCGGGGAGATAAAGCGGCTTTCGCCACTTTATTTTATGCCTATAACGACAAGCTGTATTCTTTCATCTATCGAATAACCGGTTCCAGACATATGTCCGAAGACATCTTACAAGATGTATTTTTCAAAATCTGGAATAAACGCGGTCAACTTCCACAGGTAAACAGCTTTAATGCCTTTCTTTTTACTGTAGCTAAACACCATACTTTTAACCAGCTGAAACGTATGGCTAAAGAGACCCTGATAAAAAAGCAAGAAATAAATACGGAACCAAACTGCGAGACGCCGGAAGAACAATTACAATTTAAAGCCCTGGAAAGCGCGCTGAACGAAATTATCAGTACGCTGCCTTTGCAGCAGCAAAAAGCTTACAGGTTAAGCCGTGATCAGCATCTCAAACAGGAGGATATCGCCCGGCAAATGCAAATATCCGTCTCCACCGTACAAAACCACCTGAACCGGGCTTTAAAAACCATTCGCGAAAAGCTTGAAAAATATTACTTTTTGTTCGTTTTATGTGCAACCTGGGTAGCAAGACTACTGCATTGATTTTCGCTCTTTACACAACCCTTCTCTAAAACTTCAGGTGCTTAATGGTCAACCCTTTATTGCTCAATTGTTTCAGCGAATCTATACCGATCCGCAGATGTTCATTTACGTAGTTCTTAGTGACTTGTATATCACTTTCGGCTGTTTTTACCCCTTCAGCGATCAGCGGTTTGTCAGATACCAACAGCAAAGCCCCGGTAGAAATATGGTTATAAAACCCGACGGCGAAAATCGTAGCTGTTTCCATATCAACCGCCATTACCCTGATCTTATTTAAATATTTTTTAAAGGCGTTGTCATGCTCCCATACACGTCGATTCGTGCTGTAACAGGTCCCGGTATAATAGTCGCGCTTGTGTTCCCTGATGGTAGTTGAAATGGCCTTCTGCAGCGCAAAAGCGGGCAGCGCCGGAACTTCCGGCGGAAAATAATCATCCGACGCACCATCTCCTCTTATGGCAGCGATCGGCAGAATCAGATCGCCTACATGATTGCTGCGCTTTAATCCGCCGCATTTTCCCAAAAAAAGGACGCCTTTAGGACTGATTGCGCTTAACAGATCCATGACCGTGGCGGCGCTCGCACTGCCCATGCCAAAATTGATAATTGTCACATCCCCGGAGGTTGCGCACTGCATGGGATAATCCTCTCCCTTTACAGGCACATCATTCCATTTGGAAAACAATTCTACATAATTAGAAAAATTACACAACAAAATATATTTTCCAAAGTTTTCCAATGCCTCTCCCGTATAGCGTGGCAGCCAGTTGGCGACAATCTCTGCTTTTGACTTCATAATATGGAGCGTGAAACCCACTGATGCCGATAGGCTCGGTGGGAGGTAAGCGACACGCCAACGCTGTTTAAAGTTAAACAATATTTTCTTGTATCAGAAATACTCTGTAAATTGGTGTGATGAAACTGACGTTGAAAATCAAACTTTTGCCTATTGAGGAACAGGCCAACTTGCTTCTCGATACGATGAAGGAAGCTAACAGTGTTTGTAATGCTATATCTGATGTGGCTTGGCAAGAGAAGATTTTCAGTAACTTTAAGTTGCATCATAGGGTTTACCACAATTACAAAGCTACTTATGCGCTTTCTGCTCAAATGCTCATAAGACAGATAGCCAAGGTTGCCGATGCCTATAAGCTGGACAAGAAAACCAAACGAACATTTAGACCACTTGGCAGTATTGCCTACGATAGCAGGATAATGACCTACAAGCCCAATAATGTGGTTTCCTTGTGGTGCATTGGAGGGAGGCAAAAGATTGACTATGTTTGCCATAATCCCGCATACATTCCCTACATTAAAGGGGAGGCTGATTTGGTTTACAAAAAAGGCAAGTTTTACCTTTTTCAAGCCGTTGATGTTCCTGAAGAAGAGGTTAAGGATATTGAAAAATTCATAGGGATTGATTTTGGTCTTACCACAATCGCCCATACTTCTGACAATATTGCGTTTTCTGCTGATGGGCTTAATACATATCTGGAACATCGCCAAAAGGTTAGGCGTTCTATTCAAGCAAAGGCAGACACCTGTAAACGTTCCACTAAAAGGAATTGTAGAAAGATTGTTCAATCTGCTAAAGCGCAAAACAAGGGGATTGCTCTTGAGGACTTGCCTAACATTAGGTTTACTGCTAAACGTAGAAACAAAAAGTTTAGAACGAAACTTGGAGGTTGGCACTTTGGGCAATTGCGTAATTTTCTTGAATACAAGTCTTTGCTTAACGGTGTTCAATTGGGTGTTGTAGCCCCTGGTTACACAAGCCAGACTTGTTCCAGCTGTAAGCCTATCGGCAAACGCACGAACAAGGTCTTTAAGCGTACAAATCAAAATTGCGAAGGGGATGTTTTGGCTGCGGATTATAATGCTTCTCTTAACATCGCTTCGCTCGGGGCATCTGTAAACAGGCCTGAAAAATCGACAATGTATTGCGCTTTGCATTCGTTGTTAGGTTTAAAGCCCGTCCCATCGCTTTAACGTGGGTAGGTAGTTTACAATCCGGTTATGACCATCCTGTTAAAGGAGATTTGATTCATCACAGCGTAAGTAATGTAAAAAAATCGTTTAAACTAGCGTTCCATTGCCATTTCTATCATGACGCCCACTATCAGTATTATCACCGTTTGTTTTCAGGCAGAAAAAACAATCAGGCAGACCATCGAAAGTGTTCTTTCACAAACGTACCCGGCTGTAGAATATATTATTATTGACGGGGCTTCCATAGATGGTACTTTACAGATTATTCATCAATACCGTGACCGGATTGCCAAGGTTGTTTCTGAAAAAGATCGTGGGTTGTACGATGCCATGAATAAAGGACTAAAGTTGGCTACCGGAGACTATGTATACTTTCTTAATGCAGATGATTTGCTGTACGATAAGGAAACGTTGTCCAAAGCGTTTGCCCGTTGTACGCCAGCGGCCGATATTATATACGGAGAGGCCATGTTTATTGATGAAAATGGCAGTGAAATAGGGCTACGCTCCCAAAATACCCCTCATAAGGTACCCGAAAAATTAGACTGGAAGAGTTTACGCTACGGGATGGTAATCTCCCATCAGGCGTTTATCGTACGCAGAAACCTGGCAGGTGAATATAATCTGCAATACCGCCTATGCGCGGATATAGATTGGATGATTCGCGCGATCAGCCTATCGAAGACAAACTGTAATTCACATCTGATCATAAGTAAATTCAGGACGGGCGGTACTTCCAAACAGCATCAAAAGAATTCCTGGAAAGAGCGGTATGCAATCCTAAGCAAGCATTATGGCACCCTCCCCAATTTCCTTCACCACATTTTTATTGCCGTGCGGTATGTTTTTAATAGAAAGTATTAAACCCCTTACTGATCCCACCATAAGTGATCGGTTAGCTTAATGTCTGTTGGAACATTGTTTCCGTTTCTGGAGGTTTCTATATCCGGGTAATTCATGCGGCGAATGAAAACAGGAAGTTGGGCATGTACCGGTAGCTGAAAATCCTCATAAGCATAGTCCATTCTACGCATATCGTCCCAGGTAACAGGACTGAGAAAGCAGGCCACATACTTCTCTTTCATGATCAGGGACAGGGTAAGGTTTGAAGCGCCTACCCCTACCTCCGGCTGGTTAATATAGCTATTGATGGCTGAAGTCGCCACACCCATTTTGCTCATGTTCGTTTTAATTCCGTCCAGATAGGCCTCGTATGCCTTTGATTTGTTCCCCAGGTAAAATTCCGCTTCCGCTTTGATAAAAAGACATTCTGAATAAGTTATAATCTGAATGGGCGAATTGGAACTGGAGTACCATTTTCCGACGTCAAGATAACACTCATAGCCATCTGTGTTGTTGGCACCTTGGTAGCCGGCACCGTTGGGTGTACCTATATATTTGCCGGTCATTTTGCTTTTGTTGGTAATCAGCGGAAGACGGGGATCAAAAACTCCGTAGATGTCTCCGTTCAGGGCGCTGACGAAATACGCGGACAGCCATCCGCCCAACACCAGCTGACTATTGCTGTATGCGATGTTGTACCAGGGATTTCCGCCGTCAAAGGCAGCTATCTGTGCATCGTCTTCGTTACTTGTATATGCCTTCGCTAAGGCGTCAAGCACCGCCTGCGGATCGTAAGCCGGTGTCTTACTCACTTGATTAAGCATTCTGGCCTTTAATGCATAGCCGGTCTTAATCCAACTGTCTCGATTCCCAGCGTGAATAAAATCGGCTTTCGCGTTCAATGCCCCTGAGTCTGTCGTTTGAAGTGTTTCAATACCACGATCAAGAAGCGCAATACAGGTGTCGTACAGCACTTTTTGATCGTCGAAAGCCGGATTAAGGCTGTCTCCTGTAAAAGCTTCGGAATAGGGAACATCCCCCCATAAGTTGAGCGCCATATTGAGATTTAAGGCCATCAAAATATCGGCTACCCCATGATAAGCTGCGATCCCCTCCTGCCCTGTTTGCTGCAGCATGACCTTAAGATCACTCATGGTGTTATAAAGCTGGCTCCAGGTGTTACTGGCATCTACTTCTCCATAAGTATCAAAATCACTGGCTTCTGAGGGAGAAGCTGTGTACTGTACATAATTGGTGACCTGGTTGCCGGCCCGGAAAACATTCAGGGCTGATCCGTTGGTTACACCGGCCAGCAAGGCGGAAGCCGTAGGGTCAGGAACCCCATTGGGGTTATCATTGATATCCAGATATTTTTCACATCCTGTCCATGCAAGGCAAAACAAAGAAAATATCGCGATGAATAATTTCGACAGTTTCATAATTTAAAGCTTTTATGGTTAAAAAGAAACGTTGACCGTAAACATATAACTTCTGATAGCTGGATAAGTAAATCCGGCCCAACCATTTGCATTGCTTCCCGTAGGAGAAGAGCTGCTCTCTGGATCAAAACCGATGTAGTCGGTAATGAGTATAAGGTTATATCCACTAAAGCCTAAACTCGCGTTTTTAATAAAAGTACTTTGCAACCACTTTTCGGGAAACTGGTAGGTCAGTCCTAAAGAACGCAGCCGGATCCAGGAAGCATCTTCCACGAAGTTTTCACTGATCCCGCGATAAATATTTCGATAATAGCCTGCTCCGTAGTCGTGTCCGTCAGGTCCTTCATTTTGTCCCAGGTATACCGGAATAGTATTCTTTTCCCCATTGGCGTATACCCCGTCAAATACAATTGTCTCATCCCTGTTTTCCGTATATTCGGCTATGCCGAAGGCAGCCATGAAGTTGTTAAGCTGGTCGTACTTTTCAATTCCCTGGCGGGTGTTGATCTGGAACGACAGATTCCAGTTTTTCCAGGTCAAAGAACTGTTCAGTCCCGCTATCCAGTCCGGATAGGAGTTGCCCAGGATTTTTTGCCCGTCCCCTTCTTCCGGGAAACCGTACACTTGCCAGTTCGTATCGTCTTCTTTAAAGTCGTTATTAATAACTCTCGGGCGGCTCTTATCGATGTGGAGCGGATCCGGCGCGCTTTCTCCATAGTATCTTTTCCAATAAGTGCCATAAATATCTCCGGCCGATTGTCCGGCAACATATTTCATGGTAACTGTTGAGCCGGCATATCCGAACTGGGACCCTACCACTATGGCGTCTAAGCCCGGATATATAGACAGTATTTTATTTTTGTTGGCTGAAAAATTAAGCGATAAGTTCCATTTGAAATTGCTTGTCTGGACAGGAGTAGCGTTTACAGACAATTCTACACCGCGGTTTCGGATCTCTCCGGCATTTAAGTAAAACTCGGTAAATCCTGAGGTAGGCGGGGTGAACACCGGGATAATCATATCTCGGCTATGTGAGGTGTACCAGGTAAAATGTAAGCCTATCCTGTCGTCCAATAGACTGAGGTCCGTACCGGCTTCAAAGGTAGTTGTCCGTTCAGGTCTTAAAGAAGGTAACCCTTTTTCATTGGATCTGGTAAAGCCAACAACCCCGTTAATCGGTTGATCAAAAGCCTTGACAAATACATTACTTGTGGCATAAACCGGTGCGTCTTTACCAATGGCTGCCAGCGAGGCACGGAGCTTAGCGTTGTTCAACCATGAAGGTTTATTGTTCCAGGTTTCCGACAGGATATAACTGAGGCTTGCTGAAGGGTAAAAGAAAGAACGGTTGGCTTTTGCTAAAGTGGACGTCCAGTCGTTTCTCCCCGTCAATGTCAGGTAGAGGAAGTTATCATAGCCCACCACAAACTGGCTATACAAGCCAATGATCCGGTAGCGCTCTTTATATTGATCAATAGCGACATGCGCGGCGTTCCATAGGGCAAACTCATTGTAGTAGGCCAGCGTATCTCCCTTAGCGCTTACCCGGTCTATTTTTCGGTCCAGAAGATCATGGCCAACCGTTAGCGTAGTGCTCAACTTGTCCCCCCATTTTTTATCAAAAGTAAGCCGGAGATTGGAATTAATCTGGCGGTATCCCAGGCGATATTCGTTAATAAAACCCGCTCCGTTGTCTTCATCTACCATTTCATCCGGCACCCCCTTCGGACCGGGCGCATAAGCCGTCCTTGCATCCATATAATAATCCATTCCAAGCCGATAGTTTATCTCGAACCATTCCAATGGTTTAAAGTTAAAGTCTATACTGGGAATCACGTGGTTCACCTGATCGAAGAACTTATTGGTGGCTGCTTTATACCAGGCGTTCCCATTGCCATAACTCTTAAGGGTCCCATCCGGCTTTAGGTAATCCCTGACATCCCAGCGCGGCGACCAGTAAGTCATCGTTTCATTGAAGCGGTCTGCACTATAAAAATTCCCGTCGGAATTGGAGTAAAGCATAGAAGCGCTTACTTGAAATTTTTCGCTAACCTTCAACGTCCCGTTTAACCGGGCGTCGATGCTTTTGTACCACGTGAAAGGAAGTACGCCGTTTTGTTTGTTATAGCCTAAGGAAGAAGAAAAAATGACCTTTTCGGACCCCCCGGACATGCTCAGGGTATTTCTAAATTGGTTGCCATGCACATAACCGCGTTTATACTGGTTAAATAGTTCGGCGGGATGAGTGGGATCGAGCTTCCGCCCTTCTTCTACCGTAGGCCCCCATTCAGGCCAAAAATCGTTTGGGTTATAAACGCCGCCATATCCCTGAGTATATTTATCCTGCACTTCCGGGTATTTGTTTACTTCATCAAAGCTATAGGTGGCCGTATAATTAACCCTGATTTGCCCGGGCGTTCCCTTTTTAGTTGTGATGACAACCACGCCGTTTGCGCCTCTTAGTCCATAGAGCGCTGTCGCAGCGCCACCACGTAACACGTTGACACTGGCAATATCCTCGGGATTGATGTCAGCGATGCGGTTGGGCATTTGGACGCCGGTTGCAGCGTTGGTTCCCCCCTCGCCGGATCCGGTAGTAAAGGTGCTGTTGTCAATAGGTACGCCGTCGATAACGAACAAGGGTTGATTGTTGGCGGAGGGATCCAGAGAATTAATCCCCCGGATCAATATACTGGTACCCTGGCCGGGCCCTCCGCCCGAACTCGATACGGTTACCCCTGCTATTTTTCCCTGTAAGGCTGTAACCATATTAGGCTGGTGGCTTTCGGTGAGCTCTTCTCCGCTAATCTGCTGGCTCGCATACCCCAATTCCCTTTTTTGTCGTGATATACCCAAAGCGGTTACCACGACTTGCGACAATTCTTTCTGTGTACTTTGAAGGGTAATATCGATTACCTGCTGATCTGCAACCGTGACTGTTTTTGACTGGTAGCCGATAAACTGGAAAGTCAGCTTACTGCCTTTGGAAACGCTGATCGAATAATGGCCATCTGAATTAGTGGTTGTGCCCGTGTTCGTGCCTTCAACCAGAATCGTTACACCCGGTAAGGCGGTTCCACTTACGTCGTTAACCGTGCCGCTGACCTGTATTTGCTGTGCGAAAAGCCACAAAGGAGATAGTAAGATGGTAAAGGAGATAAGAAACCGTTTCATAAGCAAAGGTTTAAAGGGTCATGAATACCTGATAATTCAGGGTTTTGCTTAAGTCAGAAGTAAATATACGCAAAATCTGGAATATGCAACCAGTAATCATCAATTTTTGCTAAAATTATTTGATGAACGCTGAAACGCAGCTATATGCTGGCTGGTGAACCTTATCCGCCTTCCGCCAACAGGTTCGCCTCCCGTTAGGGAGCCAACTTTAATCCAACGCTGCTTTGCGTTTCCAGCCCTTTTTGTGTGACCACTTTTGGGTATAAAGTCAGGGAAGCAATGGTGGTATCCGCTGGTACGGGCAGCTCGACGGAAATGTAGGTGGTATCACATTGCTGATAGGGAGAATAAAAATCCGGGGAATAAGCGGTGTCCCATATCTTTTGCGCTTTTTTGCCGGTTTCTGCGGCCCACAGTTCAATCCGAGAGAGGCTATCTTGGGAATCGTATTTCAATTGAAAGGATATACGTTGACCCGGGGAGAAAGTAGTGTCATTGAAGAATTTTCTGGTTACCGTATCATAATAAGCATCGTTTAAAATCGAAGGATAATAATGAATACCAGTACCTAATTCGTCCTCATCAATGAAATCGCCTTTTTTCTGACAGGAAAAAAACGCGAAGGTCAGGACGCCGGAGAAAAGCAATATGATAAACCAGGTCTTTTGCATGCGTGCAAGATACTAAAAAGCCGAAAGCAAATTTGCCACTGGGCGCTACTTTTTTTCCGGCTCAATTTTCACATGCCGCAGTTCTAACAAACTGAGGGAATTATTGACCAGCCCTTTTACCCAAGGCTGAATGAACATGACGCTTTCATCATAATAAAGTGGGACTATGGGGGCATATTTAAGCATGATGTTGTCCATTTGCTGATAAAGCCGATGACGTACGCTGTCGTTATCTTCTGAAATAGCTTTTTCATACAGGCGATCAAAAGTGGCGTTAGCAAAGCGCGTATAATTCGGCGGAGCGGGGTTTTTGGAATAAAAACAGGCCAAGAAGCTTTCGGCGTCCGGATAGTCCGCTATCCAGTCTGCCCGGAAAAAGGGTACCTGCGATTTGGCAGCCATTTCACGTAACATGCCCTTTTGTTGTATATTGACATTAGCTACGATTCCTATCTGTCGCAATTGAGCTGCCACCAGATTTGTGATGTCTGCATATTGTTCGGTAGAATATAAAGTAACCGGAGGTAATCCTTCGCCATTGGGATATCCCGCTTTGGCCAATAGCCTGCTGGCTTTTCGGGGATCATATCGGTAACCATGCACTACAGCGGTATCATAAGCCGGTAGACCATCGGGAATAAATCCGCCGTAAGCAGGCTGGACGATGTTATTCTTTAAGTACATGGCAATCTTTTCGCGGTCAAAACCGTAGTTGACGGCCAGTCGAAAATACCGGTTGGTCACCGGTGAGTTTTTAACAACCGGATTGGTCGAATCTACCAGGAAGCCAAGATATTCTACATTGAGGTAAGGTTTTTTGAGCATGACGATTTTATCTCTAAAATTCTTTTGAAGCTTACCGGATTTGGTTAAAAGCTCGTCCTTATAAGAAATATCGACATCATTAAGAAAATCCAGCTGACCCTGCACAAACAGTAAAAACTCGGTGGCCTTGCTGCTGACAAAAGTGACCTTTACAGCATCCAGATAGGGCAAGCGGTTTCCCGCACTGTCTTTTTCAAAATAATGCGGATTTTTGACCAGGATAAGTACCTGCCCTTCATTCCAGTATTTCAACTGGAACGGTCCGGTACCACAGGGATGCGCCCGGAAGTCCTTTCCGTACTTTTCTATCGCTTCGTGGGGAACGATCGAGCAATAGGGCATGGTAAGAATCCCGAGAATAGGATTGAACGGACGCAGCAGTTGTAATCGGAAGGTAGAGTCGTTCAGAGCTACAAAACCGGTGTCCGGATTTACTTTGCCATTGAATATCCAGGCGCCCGCAGAAGCTGTTTCCGGATCCATGATTCGTTGAAAACTGTATACCACGTCATGAGCAGTCATCTTCCTGCCTTTTCCCCCGGGGAATACCGGGTTGTCCTGGAAATACACGTCTGTGCGTAGGTGAAAGGTGAATACTCTTCCGCTGTCACTCACGTCCCAGCTTTTGGCCAGCGACGGGACAATGTTTAAATTACTGTCCGTTTGAACAAGCGTATTGTATAGCAAGTGATCAATCCAGATGATTGTCTGGCTTTTGGCAAAGGCAGGATCGGTTGTTTCAAGCCCCTCGGCCAGATTAAAGCGAAAGACCATGGCATTGGGATGCTTTTCCGTCCTGCATCCGCTGATAAGGAGCGCCAGAACACCCAATGTCGCTAAGTGAAAATTTAATTTTTTTAACACACTTATCCCGTTTTTTTTAAAATCCTTACCTTTCCGCATTCAATGAAGTACCAAATGAAAAAAGCAATTATTCTCGTTTCTGTTTTTATTCTTTTATTTTCATCATTTATTCAGGCACAAGATAAAACAAGTGAACTGTTTCCCAATGGCTCTTCTGTATTTACCTATGCGGACACCCTGCGGGGCAGCAATACCCCCTGGCGAGCCTGGTGGGATGTAACCTTTTACGATCTGCATGTAAGTATCCATGTTAGCGACAGCAGTATTTCCGGCTACAACCGGATAACCTACAGGGTAATAGACAGCCCTTATACAGGAGTCTTGGCCAATACCCCGGTTAAATCACCTGCTTCGAATGCTTCGGCCGGTAGGTTACAAATTGACCTGATGACGCCGCTGCAGATTGACAGCATTACGCAAAACGGAGAATCGCTGGATTTTCAACGGAAAGGTAACGCCTTTTTTGTAACCCTGAAACAAAAGCAACCCTTAAAGACCTTACAGACCATAACCGTATACTATCATGGTCATCCCAGAGTTGCCCAAAGTCCGCCTTGGGACGGTGGCTTTGTTTTTAAAAAAGATTCCCTGGGCCACCCCTGGGCGGCTACGGCGTGTCAGGGAATCGGTGCCAGCATTTGGTGGCCTAACAAGGATTATCAGGGGGATGAACCAGACAGTCAGCGAACAGCTATCACCGTACCGGAGCATCTGATGGATATTTCCAATGGAAGGCTAAGAAATAAAGTGAAAAATGAGGATGGTACGACTACCTATGAATGGTTTGTAGACAATCCGATCAATAATTATGATGTCGCAGTTAATGTAGCGAAGTTTGCTCATTTTAAAGGTGTTTATGCTGGTTTGGAAGGACCACTCACATTAAATTATTATGTACTCCCCAATCATTTGCAAGACGCAAAAAAACAGTTTCAACAAGCTAAGACCATGCTGAAGTGTTTTGAATACTGGTTTGGTCCGTTCCCCTGGTACAAGGATGGGTATAAATTGGTAGAAGCCCCTTTTTTAGGAATGGAGCATCAAAGCTGTGTAGCCTATGGCAATCATTATGAAAACGGGTATCTGGGGCGAGATCTCTCTCATACCGGCTGGGGACTGAAATGGGACTTTATTATTATACATGAGAGCGCACACGAGTGGTGGGGTAATAACATCACGACAAAAGACCTTGCCGATATGTGGGTACATGAAGCCTTTGCCAACTATGCAGAGGCACTTTATACCGAATTCCTTTTTGGGCGTGAGGCCGGGGACGCTTATTGCCGCGGTACACGCAAAAATGTTTTGAATGATAAACCCATCATAGCCACTTACGGAGTAAACCAGGAAGGTTCCGGAGATATGTATTATAAAGGCGGAAATATGATCTTGTGTATCCGTGAGATTATTAATAATGATACAACATTCCGGCAGATACTGCGTGGGCTTAACAAAACTTTCCGGCATCAGACCGTTACGGGAAAGCAAGTGCAGGCGTATATTAACCGGATATCAGGTATTGACTTTAGTAAAGTGTTTCAGCAATATCTAACTACTACCAAGATCCCGCACTTTGAATACTATATTAAAAAGAACATTTTATATTATAGATGGAACAACGTGATTCCGGGGTTTGATATGCCCGTGAAAGTTACCTTGCAAACGGATACCATGGAATTCATTTATCCGAAAGAAAAATGGCAATCAACACCTGTTGATCTTGACGACAAAAAGGATTTTAAGGTAAGTAAGAATTTTTATGTACAGGTGAAAAGGACGCGTGGTTAACCAACCTCACTTTTCCTCAGGCGTCCATTGCCACCTCGGGGTGCTTTTAAACTGTCCGCGAACCGTGGAGACGTTCAACGACCGTTTTACAATTCAATTTGTTTTGCGACTACTTTGTCAATGGGCAGGGTGACGCTTTCTGCGGAAAATTCCGATAGCGGGAGCATTCTAAAAGATTGTGCTCCTTTCTGGGGTTTAAAGTCAAAGGGCTTTGTACCCAAGGGTACTTTAAACGGTTCTAGTATTTTTACCCAGTAATAAATGCTGATGACCTGGCTGCCATCGCCGAATCCTGACTTTTGATAGAAGTCTGTAGTATATATATGAGCGCCGGTCTCGATCTTCTGAAACAACTCCTCCTGCCATTCTCTTACCAGACAATCACGCGTGCCTTCGCCCTCTTCCAGGCCACCTCCGGGGAATTTAGTAACATATTGTCCTTTAATATATTCATCGGAGACCAGAATGTGGTCATCATCAACGCATATGCCATAGACCCTTATATTGAACATTGTACCGTTATTTTTTATTTTGCTGTTTCTACGACCGTCTTTGCCCGGGCGTATCCTAACTCTTCCCTTCTTGCAATACTTGCCGCTCTGCTATCGAGCATGTCTCCTAACTGATCCTGAAAAGGTTGTATCAACTTGTATTCAACGCGCTTCATTACCCGACCCTTCCACGTCAATTGTACTTTACCGGCTGCAGCCTGTTTGACAAATTCATTTAATTTCAAAAATTCCCGGATGTCGTCATTAAATATTTCCGCCAGGGTAATTTCTGCCAGTGCACGAAGGGCAATGTCCCCTATATTCCAGTGCCTCTTCATGGGTGGAATATAACCACTGTTGCAATTGATAATGATTACTTCAAACGGCGTTTCATCCGGAAATGCGTTAATGAAATTTACAACATCTTTTAACGGAGAATTGTTACGTATCCCGCCATCTACCGCGTTATATACCGTTTCGTTGATAGCCGGCAATACGATCTTCTGTACAGGCGGCCAGATAATCGGCATGGAGGCAGATGCCAGGATGGCTTGTATAAAGCTACTGTTATCGCTGAAGTTTTTATTGGACAGGGAATAAAAAAGGCCATCATTCAATGACACCGTCCCGCAGTGATAAGTGGTATTATAAGGAATGCTTTTCAAATCGACATACCGGTTCAACTTTTCCTCCAGCGGCTTGATCGTAGCCAATGCAATAAATCGCTGAAAGTTAGTGTCAAAATCTTTCTCCGCAGCGCGCAGAATGGTAGCCAGCATGCCGGGAACATTTTTATCAAAAATACGGCGGACAGCGTTCCAGGTTCCCTTGGCAAGCATACCGGCATTTACCTTAAAACCCGGCAGCAGATCTTTTTTTAATTGCTGGAAATCAAGTTGGATCTTCCCATCCTCCTTGATATAGGCAGAATGATAGATTTCTTTTCCACCGTTTTGTTGAACAAGATTCCAGATTCCTTTTAGTTCTGTGAACTTTTTGCAGGCGATCAATGAACCGTTGAGCGCCCCCACCGAAACGCCGGAAATAAAATCAAAATGCATTTCTTTCTCTCCCGAGAGGGCTTCCCAGTTTTCTTCAAGATAGCGCAATGCGCCAATCTGATAAGCTCCTTTGAAGCCGCCTCCACTCAACGCCAATACGTACTTTTTCTTCATCAGAAAATGGGTTAAAAGGTTAAAAGGTAAATGAACTAAGTCAAAAATAGGAAATAGATCTTAGTGCATTACTATTACCCAAAGTTAGGCATTTCATGGTTATTGGCTTGGTTCACCAACTTAAAAAATACTTATACGCCTTTTGCGCGTAAGCGTGATTTAACCTGATGAGTTGGCGTATTTCAGCACTATCCTTCAAATTGGTTAACAAAAAATCAGGGAAACGGTTGTCCTGCGCCACAAATCCGGCGGGCGTGATAAATCCGGAGCCGGACATGTAATTATATGCCGCAAAATGTGGCGCAAAAGGATTGAAAGCATCTTTGCTCCACGGATAATTGTAATAGGACAGGTCCATCTGGGCCAGTAAGGTTGCTGCAAGGTCCAGTTGGGAAGTGATTTTTTGTATCGTTTTCCCCCTCCATTTTGGTTTGATCACATCGCCATAAAACAGCAACGGAATGCGATTCCTGTCCTTATGCTGCACGGGACGTTGGTATTGTGAGTCATGGCTATGATCGGAAATGAAAATAAACAAGGTACTGTCATACCAGGGCTTTGTTCTGGCTTCCTTGAAAAAAGCTCCCAAGCTGGAATCTGCGTAATGTAACGTGTTAATAAAATCGTGCTGGATGCCGCCGTATTGTATCCATTTGGGGGCGGGGATGTCGTATGGCGGATGCGTACTTAGCGTATACCAGCAATAAAAGAATGGTCTTTTAGCCTTGTCAATAAGCGCCAAAACGGGTTGAACCATCACGCCATCGGGTATACCCAGCGCTCCTCTGTGATACGCGGAGGGAAAATCTCTTCCGGATTTTATAACGTCAAATTTTTTGTTATAAATATAGCTTTGTATGTTACCAAAATCCAGCATGCCACCGTAAATAAATCCCGATTGATATCCGACGGATTCTAATTCATTATTAATGGCGGGAAGATGAATAGTGCGTTCCGGCCGGCTAAGTATCGAAATGCTTCCTGAGGTGGGAAACGCGCTTAATATACCCGGTAAGCCCTGGTCAGAAACAAACCCTGTAGGATAACAGTTATTAAAGTAAATCCCGCTGTTTAGCAGGCTGTCAAATACCGGCGTTATCTCCGGCGAGTGCGGCGCTTGTATAATATCTGCAGGCCAGCTTTCTAAAATAAATAAGATTATATTCGGCCGGTTGGTGGTGAGGATGGCAATACTGGAATCTTTTCTGAAATGATAAAGGCTATCGACAATTTTATCCGCTACTTTGTCCGGCATCCACTGAAAACGGGCGCCCTCCTCTCCCTCGCGTTCCGTATAATCGTTAATCAGGTACCAGGCAGGGCTTACGGCAGCGTCATTAAGCACCGGGCTTTGCGCGTAGTAGGCCAGGCTCAGGCTGATGGGAAAACGGCGCCATCCACCCCTAATCCCGGTGAAGATTACAAAACCGGCAAGGAGGTAGGCCGCTACGCCATGCCAAAGCCAGGGAGAATGGTCTTTGGGCATTTCTTTGATATGTACTATACGGTTATATGCTAAGATATAGCCGCCACCCAAGACGGCCGAAGTGCCGAAAAATAAAAATGTCAGGCCCCAGGTAGCGGTGCTAAACACCTCAGAGGGATGGGCAAAATGTGCCAGCGCGTCCCAGTTCAACTTGGTATGCCATTGGGTATAGAGCACCGCATCACCGAAGGCGATCAGACAATGTAATATAATAAAGGAGATTACGACCCACTTTAATATTTTCAACCAGACCTTCTTTCTGGACCACCAGGCAATCCACAATACAAGGAAAGGAAGTACAAGGCTGTAGCAGGCGGTGGAGGAATCCAAGGGCAATGCATAATAAAACGAAGCGACTATCTTTTCAAAAGGACGGTCTTGTAATTCATTAAATTGTATGAACAAAAATACCATTCTGTTGAAGGCGAACAGGAACAACCAGAAAAAATACAGCTTTGCCAAGTAACGAAAAGAAAACCAAGTCATAAATCACGAATCAAAGGCCAAAAATAAAGGGTTTATCAGACTTTTATGGGTTTTTTCGGGATTACTCATCTTTAAAAGAAAACACCATTACAATGATGCGCGGCAGCAGCCTATCTGAAATGCAATTATCCTATCTAATTGGGATCATTTGTTTGCATTATCCTTTACATCCCTTAATTTTGGAAAAAATATTGCTTATGCCTGGTAAACACTTTATTGCAGTGGCAGCTTTAGTATTGATGACCGTCGCTGCTTCTGCGCAAGATTATATCGTGGGCACTTTTAACTTGCGCTATGCCAACCCCAACGATAAAGGCAATCTGTGGGAGCAGCGAGAACCGGTTGTCGCGGGGCTGATTCGTTTCCATGACTTTGATATATTAGGTACTCAGGAAGGGTTGATCGGTATGCTGAAAGATCTGAGTGCGGATTTGCCCGGATATGCACGTTACGGTATTGGGCGGGACGATGGAAAAGAGGCCGGGGAACATTCTGCTATTTTTTATAAGAAAGACAAATTTATATTAGTAGATGCCGGCGATTTTTGGCTTTCAGAAACACCAGGAAAGCCGTCCCTGGGCTGGGATGCCACCTGTTGCAACAGGATATGTTCCTGGGTTAAACTCAAGGATAGAAAAACGGGAGCTTCTTTTTATGTTTTTAATGCTCATTACGACTATCAAAAAGATCTGGCTCGTAATGAAAGCAGTAAACTAATTTTAAGGAAGATCAAAACTATTGCCGGTCAGGATTCTCCTGTCCTGTTTATGGGGGACCTTAACGGCACACGCCAGAGCGAGTGGTATAAAGAAATAGCGAACTCGGCTCTACTTAGCGATACCTATAAAGCAGCAAAGTATCCGTATGATTTTAATCCCACGTACCAGAATTTTGGACAGAAAATTGACCAACGGGAGGCGATAGATCATATTTTTGCAAGTGACGATTTTAAAGTAAAGAGATGGGGCATTCTAAGCGATACCTATTATGGTAAGTATCCTTCTGATCATTTTCCCATTTTAATCGAAATTGAATTAACAGAGTGATTATTCTCTTATACTAACGAAGAGGATAAAGCAATCCCCGAAAAAACTAGTCGCACGGATGAAAACGTTCTTCGCTGCATCCAGTACAATGGTGGGCAAATCAGCCTTTGGCTGCCTGAAAACCTGCTTACCGGAAACGGTTCGTTAGTTAAAACTAAGGATGAGATAATGTTCGCTTCCTACCGTTAATGTTAAAATTATGCATATCAGGGTCCGGGCAAAAAGCCTCCGACTCCTGGTCGCTCCTGTTAACCAGGTTTTTTTGGCATGTTATTAACCGCGCTTTCTGTGTTTTTATTTTCCGGGAGTTGTCCCTGTTTCAGACTACCCCTTGCGAGATCATGGCGTCCGCAACTTTTACAAAGCCTGCAATGTTAGCGCCTTGTTCGTAGCTTATACTTCCGTCCGCCTTTTTCCCGTATCTGACGCATTTACTGTGAATCTGTTTCATGATCTTTCTCAGGCGCATATCCACTTCATCACGGCTCCAGGCATACCGGATGGAGTTTTGTGACATTTCTAGTCCTGAAACGGCTACTCCTCCAGCGTTGGCGGCCTTCCCGGGTGCATACAAAATTCCGCTGTTTTCAAAAGCGTGTATTGCTCCGGGCGTACACGGCATATTTGCTCCTTCTGCTACACATAAACAGCCGTTGCTGATCAGCGTCTTTGCATCTTCTTCATCCACCTCATTCTGGGTTGCATCGGGGAAGGCAATATCGCATTTCACTTTCCAGGGACGTTGTCCTTCGAAATATTCCAGGCCAAAAGCTTCGGCGTATTCGTGAATACGTCCTCTCCTGTTGTTTTTCAAGTCAAAGATATAGGCCAGCTTTTCTTTATTAATTCCTTCAGGATCATAGACAAATCCGCCCGAATCTGAAACGGTAATGACCTTCCCTCCTACGTCAATACATTTTTCAATCGTATATTGCGCTACGTTTCCCGATCCCGACAACACAATGGTTTTTCCTTTTAGTTGTTGGCCACGGGTTTGAAGCATTTCCTCTGCAAAATAAACCGCTCCGTACCCGGTAGCTTCCGGACGGATCAGGCTGCCCCCGTACGACCCTCCTTTACCTGTTAGTACGCCGGTGAAAGCGGCGGTGAGGCGTTTGTATTGTCCGAAAAGGTAACCGATCTCTCTGGCGCCCACCCCTATATCTCCGGCCGGAATGTCGCGATCCGGCCCGATGTGGCGAAAAAGCGTTGTCATAAAACTTTGACAAAAGCGCATCACCTCAGCGTCTGAACGTCCCCGACCATCAAAGTCAGCACCGCCTTTAGCCCCGCCCATAGGCAGGCCGGTCAGGCTGTTTTTGAATACCTGTTCAAAAGCTAAGAACTTTAAAATACTCAGATTTACGCTTGGATGAAACCGGAGTCCGCCTTTATAAGGGCCGATTGCGTTACTCATCTGGATCCGGAACCCACGGTTAACTTCTACCTCCCCCTGGTCATTGATCCAGGGTACACGAAACATGATCACTCTTTCCGGCTCAGTAATCCGTTCAAGCAGGTTGTGCTTTTGGTATTTGGGATTTCGCTCTATAAACGGGATAATCACCTCAGCTACGTCGGATACGGCCTGCAAAAACTCCGTTTCGTTCTCATTACGCTGTTTAAGCGTACGCATAAAAGCTTCGGCTTTGTTTTGTTCTTTTGTGATATTCATATTTAGCGCTATTATTGATAATTCAAAATAGATTAGATATTTAGGCAAAAATATCGAATAATAATGAATAATCTCTAAAATATTTAAGTTAATCCATTGTAATTCTACGTAAATTGCCGTTTTTATTGGTATTTTTTTATCTACTTTTGTCGCTATGAATCGTTCCAGACGTGATTTCTTGAAAAAAAGTGCTATGCTGGCCGGCGGGACCGGGATGATCCAAACACTTCCACTTTCGATCCAAAAAGCCATGGCCATCAACCCCGACCCCGGGACTACTTTTTATGATGCTGAACATGTTGTGCTGTTGATGCAGGAAAATCGGTCTTTCGATCACCTGTATGGCTGCTTGCAAGGGGTTCGTGGCTTTAATGATCCCCGTGCGATCAGGCTTCCGGACAACAACCTGGTCTGGCTTCAATCAGACAAAAGCGGTACCTATGCACCTTTTCGTTTGGATATAAAAGATTCAAAAGTTACCTGGATGGGCTCGCTGCCGCATTCTTGGGGCAACCAGGTGGAAGCGCGAAACCAAGGGAAATATGACCGCTGGCTGGAAGTAAAACGTTCCGGTTATGACGATATGCCTTTTACGTTAGGCCACTACACCAGGGAAGATCTTCCTTTTTATTATGCGTTGGCAGATGCTTTTACGGTTTGTGACCACCATTTCTGCTCTTCTCTGACAGGAACCACGCCCAACAGGCTTTATTACTGGTCGGGAACCCTAAGGGAAGAACAAAACGGAGCGTCTCCGGCGAATGTGGAAAACGCTTTTATAAACTACAGTCATCCGGCGCATTGGAAAACCTTTCCCGAACGGTTGGAAGATCATGATATCTCCTGGAAAATCTACCAAAACGAGCTGAGCGTCGGTGTCGGATTTAAGGGAGAAGAAGAAAGCTGGCTGGGCAACTTCACCGATAATCCGATCGAATGGTTTTCCCAATACCATGTGCGCTTCTCCCCTGCGCATATACGTTATATGAAGCAGCGGGCTGCAGCGCTTCGAAAGGAAATCCCTCGGTTAAAAGACGCCAAAGAAAAAGAAAAAAAACAGCGACTGCTCCGTTATATTCTTAAAGGGCTGGAAAAGTACAATGCGGAAAATTTTGAGAAGCTGTCACCAAAAGAACAAAGCATTCATAAAAAAGCGTTTACAACCAATAAAAAAGACCCAGACTATCATAAACTAACCACCTTAGCGTATGAGGAAGACGGTAAAAGCAGAACGATGCAACTGCCCAAAGGCGACATCCTTTACCAGTTTAGAGAAGATGTAAAAAATGGCAGGCTGCCGACGGTGTCTTGGCTGGTAGGCCCGCAGCGATTTTCTGATCACCCAAGTTCGCCTTGGTACGGCGCGTGGTATGTCTCTGAGGTACTGGATATTTTAACCCAAAATCCGGAGGTATGGAAAAAAACCGTCTTTATTTTGACCTATGATGAAAACGACGGCTATTTCGACCACCTCCCTCCTTTTACTGCTCCTGACCCCGATGACCCTACAACAGGCATTTGTTCGGAGGGCATAGACACGACGGTGGATTATGTGACCCAAAGACAGGTGGATGCATTCAAAGGGACCTATAAAGATCCAAAGCGCGTAAGTCCTATTGGCCTCGGTTATCGGGTTCCCTTTGTCGTGGCCTCTCCCTGGAGCCGCGGCGGAAAAATTAATTCACAGGTTTTCGACAGCACTTCGGTGCTGATGTTTCTGGAGAAATTCTTAACGAAAAAAACAGGAAGACCAGTCAAAGAAGAAAACATCAGCGAGTGGCGCCGAACTATTTGTGGCGACCTTACCTCCGTTTTTACGCCTTATAACGGCGAAGAAATAAAGCTTCCCGACTTCATTGACCAGCAGCCTTTTGTGGAAAATATTTATAACGCGCAATTTAAAGGCTTTCCTTCCGGCTACCGGAAGCTCTCCAAACAAGAGATCACACAAATCAATGAGGGGCACCTGGAGGTGACCGTGATGCCAAGGCAAGAACAAGGCATTCGCTCCTCCTGTGCGTTGCCCTATGAGTTATATGCTTATGGAGGCTTAATAAATGACAGCGAATTTGAACTTCAGCTTGAAGCGGCGGATTCCTGCTTTGGTAGACTTGCAGCCGGAGCGCCATTTTACATCTATGATATCAATAATTTTGCCGTAAGAAATTATGCGGTTAGAGCTGGCGATAAACTGACGGATCTTTTACCTGTCAAAGAGAATTATCATTTTAAGCTCTATGGCCCGAACGGTTTTTTCCGCGAATTCAAAGGCAATATCGCTGAGAAGCCTGGTTTACAGGTGCGATGCGCGTACGAACGCAGGCGGCTGAACAGGAAAAAGCCAACAGGTAATATTGAACTACATTTTTCAGAAGTCCGGGAGGAGTATTTAGTCCTAATAACCGATAATGCCTACCATCAAAAGGCGGTACAGCAAAAGATAGGCGGATCCTCCAACACCATAACCCTGGATCTGAAAGACCATTACGGCTGGTATGATTTTTCTTTTCAAATAAAGGGCTTTCCACAATACGTCAGGCGCTTTGCCGGACACGTAGAAACAGGGCGGGGATCTTATACGGATCCGTTTATGGGCAGGGTGACCAAACCCGCCTGATTACCGTTTATACTGGATAATTACCTGTGACCATTTGCCACTATAAAAGCATATAGAGATTAATACCTTCGCCGATTCTTTGATTCAGTCAAGTATTTTATTGTAATGAAAGCAAGTGCTATTTTTTTAGGTTTGTTTTGTATGCTGACAGCCGTTGCGGATTGTGGCTTTGCCCAATTTAAGTTAAGGGGCCGGATAACGGACACCGCCGGCCATCCGCTGTCGGAAGCTACTGTCTTATTGACTAGTTCCGAATCATCTCAGATCGCTGCAAGCGATGTCGATGGGGCTTTTATATTTGATAATCTCAAAGAAGACCAGTATGTTATCGCAGTTTATTCCATAAACCACGCTGCTGAAAAAATAAGCCTGTTTTTGAAAGATGATACCCTCGTTCATATCCCTTTAAACCCATTACACCAGTCTTTGCAGGCATTTACCGTTGCGGGCAAAAAGCCCGTTATTGAACGCAAAGGAGATCGTATTATTTTCAATGTAGCTAACAGCATAAGCGCCGCGGGCACTAACGGGATGGAAGTGCTGGAAAAGGCGCCGGGAGTAAAGGTTAGCGGCAGCAATATTTCGTTGGCCGGAAAAGGAGCAATGGGCGTAATGCTTAATGGTCGCCTGCTCCACTTGTCCGGTAAAGCGCTGATTGGTTATTTGCGGGCTTTCCCATCGGCGAACATTGAGCAAGTCGAGATTATTACGCATCCATCTGCAAAGTACGATGCGGAAGGCCTGGCGGGATTGGTTAATATTATCACGAAAGGAAGTGATAAGATAGGATGGAGTGGAAATCTGACGGGATCCATTAAGCGGTTCTTTTATAGAAACCAACCCAATTATAAAGGAATTAAAAATTATGGTGATATAGACGGAAGCGCCGGCTTATATTATAACAGCCAAAGATGGTCATTCTATACGCAAGCGAATTATACGGCGGGACGCGAACTTTGGGGATATGGCATTGATGTGTTTTATAAGGATATGCACTGGGCGATGAAAGATACCGGCGAATACAGGATCGCGACCTTTAACCTCTTAGCGGGAACGGATTATAAAGTTGGCCGGAATACGACGATCGGCCTTTCTTATAACTATAGCTTCCATTTAGAAGATGGTGCTGATTACGTGCGTACGCCTGTTTATAATAATAAAGGCGAACGTGATTCTCTGATCAAGACATTTGCCACTTACTATCCTGTGTCCAAAGGAAACGCTTTTAACCTTCATCTGGTCCAAAAATTAAATGGATCGGGAGCAAAGCTTAACCTCAATGCGGATTATTTTAATTATTATCGTACTGATAAATCTAATTTAAAAACCGGGAGTTATCTTAACGATGGAACAATAAGCGATGCGGGTGTCAGCAGACTGTATGATACGACCATGCAAAACATAAGAATATACACTTTTAAAGCCGACCTGCATATTCCTACTCCTTTTGCGAAATGGACTTTTGGAGGTAAAACGAGCTTTATCAATAATTATAGCAATATCTATTACTACCATGTGGACGGGGAGAAAAGAACATTAGAGGAGCGCTTGAGCAATGAATTCAGGTATATCGAAAACACGCAATCTCTTTACGCCGATGCCGCTAAACAGATTAATAATTGGCAGCTAAGTGCAGGACTGCGCGCCGAAGTAACCCAGACGAAGGCCATTTCCTATTTTGAGGACCTCGACGTAAAAGAACATTATTTGAAATTGTTCCCAGCGTTATCGGTAGCCTTCACGCCCAGCGAAACGCACCATTGGTCTTTTACGTTTAACGAGCGGATCCATCGTCCGACTTTTTGGAACATGAATCCTTATCTTACTTTTATGAGTGCGTATACCTACGTGGAAGGCAACCCCTACCTGGAACCGGAATATGTTACTAATATGGAGTTGATGCACCGCTATAAAAGCCAACTAACATCGTCTTTATTCGTTCGGGTTATTGACAACGGGTTCGCCAGGGTGATACAAACGCATGACAAAGGCGATTATTTGCATACCACGACCATGCTTAATTTTATAAAGAGTTTTCGTTACGGTTTATCTGAATCAGTGACCTTTCATCCTTTTAAATGGTTTGAAAACAGGACCCTTGTCAGTGGATATTATACCCGCGTAAGCTCAGCATTGGCTTTTATAAATGGAATAGAGGGGCTGGGCGCTTACGTAGAGACGAACAATACATTTTATTTGAATAGGGATAAAACGCTAAACGCCTCCCTGGGCTTTTGGTATCAGTTTTCGGAGATTGATCATTTTGGCAGATCGGATGATTATTACAGCGTAGATGCAGGGATAGAGTGGATGGCACTTAAAAAGACGTTGCATCTGGCTTTGAATTTCAACGATATATTTCAGTCCAGCGCTTTCGGCGTAACTACGACTGTAGGTGGCCTTAAGAATCGTTATACCAACTTTCAGCTAAATAGCCAGCTCAGGTTTTCCGCGGCCTGGTACTTTGGTAGACAAGAAAATAAAAATACTTCGTCGCAAACAAGCAATGAGTCGGAAAGAAGCAGGTTGTAACGGGATCTGATAGGCAAAACCGGCTTTAGACCTCCTCATAGTATCGTGCCTCAGGGTAGCGTAATATAATGAAACCGCGGTTATCGTTTGGTATAGTAACTTGTTTAACGCTTTTGTTCGTTGGTTTTCGCTTACCCCCGTGTTTTGTATATTTACTTGGTAAACTACCCCCAACGCTAAAGCGATGGGACGGGCTTTAAACCTGACAACGAATGCAAAGCGCAATAC
>CAYRJM010000026.1:0-39386 GCA_964424665.1 uncultured Chitinophagaceae bacterium | reverse complement strand
GATAGGTTACCGAAGGGAAAACACTTTCAATTCCCTTGGCTGCATATACGCCTTCGCTTTTTAACTTTTGTAAATGCGGAGCCGGCCAGGAGGTGTCCATATAAAATTCCGGCCGCGACCCATCAAGCGAGATGAGTACGACATGTTTGACGGATGGAGCGGAAGCGCATCCTTGCATTAAAAAAGCAATAAATAATAATTGAACTAATCTTTTCATTTGGTATGGTTTTTAAGGGGTTTGATCCATTCGTCTAATGTATAGGGCGAAGTACTTTTAACCGGCTTATCCGGAATGTTCACGCGAAGTCTTACAAAGAACGGCCTGCGGTGCCCGGGCCTGTATTTGTGCTTTGCTGTAAAAGGTTCGGAGGGATTGTATCCGGCGAAAAACAAGTACCAGTTTCCCGACTTGTCCTGGTTAAGCGAAGGCACGCCCGGCGCTTTGACCTGGTCTCTTATGTAATGCGGCCAGCGCGTTTTTTGTGCCTGCAATAAATATTCTACTTCCGGTTCTCCCGCTCCGTTTCCCCAAATATTATCCTCGTCTCTTTTTAATATCTTCTTGTAGGGGCCGAGAAAACGGTCGGAAAACGCGATACCTAATTTATAATTGTCATCTGCATAGTCCCCCACGGTATAAGCAAGGATATATTTATTTTTTATTTTCACCAAATTACCGGTCTCAATGAGTTTTAGTCCGGTTGTCCCGTTGCGGTACTCGGAATTGAAACAACAACCCGGACCCAGCAACAACCGGGGAGGCGTACTTTTGTCGATTGCTTTAAAGTTAATCATTTTTTGGGCGTAAATGCCATTTTTTTTCGTGCCCGGAGTGCGCCGCACGTAAATGAGCCATAAATCTGTGCCGTCTATATAATATTTTCCGGCGTAGTTGGCCAGTTGTGGCTCCATGGGCGAACCCACCAACATCCTGTCAACTGTCCAATGTGTGATCGGATTCGCTTCAACCCATTTTTCATCTGTTGTGGGTTTTAAATGAACCAGCGTAGTCCACTTTTCAGCGCCTTTCTTAATCCGGGCCGAGACCACCATATGCCAATTGCTGTTTTTATCCCTGAACACATTTTTCGCCCAATAACCTTTAACCTTGATGCCGCTGTCTTTGAGGTAAGGGGCCAGTATACCACTTGATATATTTATTTTACCGGAAAGGGAAAAACTATTCTCTCTTACCGGGCCTTTGCCGGAAAGAATATTGCCTTTTGTACCATAAAAGAACTTGGTATCTCCCGTTATCCAAGGCTGGACCGGAAAGGGGTCGGAGAAATAAGCCGTGGAGGCCGGATGAATCGCCAGGGTTTGCGGCTCTGGTTGTGGCGACGGATCATTATCTTCCTCGGGCGCGGACGGCACCTCTCCGGTATCTTTTGAACAGGATACCCAGGTCGTCAACAGCAGCAGGAACAGCATGCTTTTTAATACAGACATAAAGACGCTATATTTTTAATCATGTTCGAAAACAGTCGGTTTACTCCGGCAACCATTTTGATAACCTTTCTATTACTGCGCCATATTGGGGCTGGCCGGCTAAATTATTCCACTCATTCGGATCCTCCTGCTCATTATACAGTTCTTCGGTACCGTCATGGTAGCGGATGTATCGCCACGCCTTGGTACGAATTGAAGTGCTGGCGGGATCATCGTCCCGATGATAATAAGAAATTGCCGGTTGCTTCCGGTCGTAATTTTTATCTTTAATCAGAGGAACCAGGGATAGACCATCTAGCTTTTGTGCAGGCTGCGGCAAACCACAAAGTTCCACCAGGGTGGGATAAAGGTCCAACAAACTTACCGGCTGGGTTCTGTTGCCACCCTGCTTCATGCCCGGTACGCGGATCATCATCATGACATGCGTGTCCTGTTCCCATAAAGCGTTCTTGCCAAAATGATGTTTTTCCCCCAGGTGCAGCCCATTATCAGCCCACAACACCACGATCGTATTATGCTTATAGGGACTGTTGTCCAGGGCATCCAGAACGCGTCCTATATTGTAATCCGTGTAGGAAATCGCGGACAAGTAGCCGCGCATCATTGTTTTCCATTCCTTCCTTTTTTTTATGTTTTCCAGCTCAGGCCCTTTGCCGGCCCATGCTTTGCCTATGGCGGGGATGTCTTCCATGTCGTTTTCCGGCACCTGGGGATGGCGGATCTGCCCTGGAGGATGCATAGCTAAAAATCGTTTGGGAAGCACCCAGGGGGTATGCGGGCGATAAAGCCCTAAAGCCATGAAGAAAGGCTTGTCATAGTCTTGTTGCAGGCGTTTGATGGTGATGTTGGTATTGCGGGCGTCGGGTAACTTGAGTTCGGACCCGGTCCAAGCCTGCCAGTCCCACCATTTTAAGTGGGTATGTTTAAGCTCCGTTTTAGGGAAAGGCCCGTAACCGCCATCATGTCCCGTCCGGTCATCCCACATGGCCTCGATCCGGGCCAACTTAGGCCTGGATTGCGCCCGGTGCGCCCCGGTATGAAAAATCTTTCCCGACCACAGGGTAGTATAGCCGTTTTTATGGAAGGTTTCAGGCAGCAGGGTCGCGGCTACCGCCTCGGGAGAATCCTGAAACCAGCCTGTCTTCCCGTTGTTCATGCAACCTGTCCGTATCGGCTTTAAGCCGGTCAGTACGGCAATACGGGACGGATTGCACACGGGGGCGGCCGCGTAAGCATGGGTAAAGTTTACAGCAGTTTGCGCGAACTGGTCCAGGTGTGGCATCTTAACGCCCGGGAAGTCCCTGAGTAAAGTTACATAATCGTTGAGGTCATCAACGGCTATAAACAATACATTGTATTTTGTCGAATCCTGGTGCTCCGCCGGGGCCGGGGCTTCTTTATGCTTGCATCCCGTCACGGACATGACCGAGGTAAGCATGATCAGTAATACGTAATTGAGCTGCGCGATTAACATGTTGCTGTTTTTTTTTAAGGTTACCATTAAGCATATCTTATTTCTTAACTAAGATCATTTGTATTCGTAATTCAGGTGCCCTTCTTTCCACCAGATTTCACTGTGGTCGTCGGGGAAGTTACGGGTTGTAACTAAAACAATCGTTTTATCGTCCTTTAAAAATAAAGCGCTGAAATAGGCGCCTTCATCTGTTGGAAGATCGGGCCATGGATAGGAAACATGCCTAAAATGGGTGGCCATACCGTTACCTACGTATACGGCCATCGTACTTTTTTTCCAGTAACCGATGTTCCGTCCTCCGTCGTACTGACAGGAGAGTACCGTCTCTCCCGTTGGCAGCTGGATTAAAAATGGCGCACCGCCATGCATGTGCTGTCGGGTAGTTACCGGCCAGCGCCTCTTGTTTTGCGGCGTGCCATAGCCGCTATAATTAAAATTGGCTTCCAGGGAGGACCACACGATCCAGGGAGATTGCCTGTTGCGTACCGATTCTATGGAAAAGACGATGCCTTTGCCACCGGCCAGCAGCAAAGGTACGGCCATGCCGTCACGGTTACCGTAACTGAATGATACCTCCTTTGGAGAAGTCCATGTGCTGCCGTTATCCGAAGAGGTGATCAGCAAGATGTTCTGTAGCCGTTTCGCTTTGTCTTTTTCCGGCCACCAGGCGGCCTGACTGGAAAAAAACAGGTCAATGGTGCCATCGGGCAATTGGATCAGGTCCGGCTCCCAGGAACGACCGCGGGCTATGACGTTCGGATCACTCCAGGTAGTTCCCCTGTCTTTGCTGATACATATTTGTACATTGTCATGAAAGTTGTCATCCGGGATCCCTCTGCCAACAAAAGCCATAATGATCCACCCGTTTTTTAAACACAACAGCTCCGGATTTTGAAAGCCATGGTAGTCCGGGCGGGGACCATCGACAAGAATACGCGCCGGCGACCATGATTTCCCGTTGTCTGTACTCTGGCGGATGGCGATATCTACGCCGGCGCCGGCGCGGACATTTTTATTGGGTCCGCAATGGTAAGTCAACAATAAAGTATCGCCATTTAACCTGTAGACTCTTCCGTATTCGGCATACCCTACGTCATGTGATATCTTTTTTGCCGTGCTTTCCCAGGTAATGGTAGTGGCGGGAAGGCTGTTGTCGACAGTGGGATAGTCATTTTTATGCGGCGGCGTTGAATCCTGACCCTGGTCCATGTCTGGGGAAGGGGGAGAAGGCGTGGGCGCCACCCCGTCTTTCTCATGACAGGATAATAAGGTCGCCAGAAAAAATAACAGGCAAAAAAAGTTTAATCGACTGATCATTCTATTATCGTTATAGTCCGTTGTAGTAGTCCGCTATCTTCCGCACTTCCCCCAACCGCTTGCCGTCAGATGCCGGCGCGCCTATTTCATAAATGACGAACTCATTTCCACTGAAAAAGTACACCTGTTGGGAGGCCTTGTCGTAATAGCATCCGCTAAGCCCTTGTTGGGTAAAAGACTCCGGAACGCCCGGCCAGGGCGCCTCAGGTCCTCCGACGCCGGAAGTCCCTGTGCGCGCACGCCATTGATTTTTTGCGTTTACACGCGTCACCCCGAAAATGTCTCCTGAAAAAAGAAAGTTCCTGATTCTGTTGGATATCCACATTGTACAGTCTATGTGTTGGGGGAAGTTAGCCGGCCATGGCTGATCGGAAAGCTCCTCGAGGGCGTGCAGTGGCCCGGTTTCTTGCTTTACCGCCGCCTGGCCGTTTCCTTCCTGCAATAAGACATGGTAGAAATGACCGTTGCCATAGAAGTTTAAACTGGTAAAAGGATTACCCCGGTACCAGCCTGCTGATGTGACCTCTTGTATCTGCGCATAGGGGAAAGAAAAAACAGCGGTTGCCTTTTTCGGGAATCCGGTCACTAAAGTATCGTTCTCGATATCATATTTCCATACCCATTGATCGGTTTTATTGGACGGGATGCCAACAAAGAAAATATAAGCGGGATTCAGCGGATGATCGGAAAACACAGCCGCGTAATTATGGCCAGCAGGCAGGTTTACAAATCCGTGCGCGTTGATCAGAAAATAGGTGGTTTGCAGGGCCCCGTTGACCTGGAATTTTTTGTCCGCTTCTTTTGCGCCAGTGCCGGCGACTTCCATTGTAACCGGAAGCAGGTACTGGCCATTGGGGAGGTCGGTTTTGTTATTTAACGCCAACTGCAGGGCGGGCGTCGCTTTTTTGCCTGCGGGAATAACCGCCTGCGTCTTCCCCAGCCTATAGCTGCCTTCCGGAAGAAGGGGATAGTCCGTCAGGTGCACGTTATTAAAGCTGTCTACCAAGGAGGCATTGACGCTGAAGCGTACCGGAATGCTGACCGCCGGCCTTTTAGGACCGCCATAGGCGGCACCATAAACAACGGTCTGCGTGGTGTCAAAATCAAAAATAGCCGAAACCTTAACCGGGTTATTTATAGCTTGCGGCATATAGACTTTTCCGTATTTATACGGATCGAGCGAATGGTCCACCTCGCAACCATTAAAAATCATCATAACGGCGACTCCCAGGCTAAACAGGAAGGCTGGTTTGTTTAAAATTGCTTTCATAATTTCTTCTTTAACTGGTTTAAGGACACTCACCATCCGGGGTTTTGCTTTAAGTCTTTATTCTTAAAAATCTCCCCCTGTGGAATGGGATAGAAATACATTTTGTCATTCCACACACGCTGCTCTACCAATCTGCTGGTGTACGTAAAGGAATCGTCGCTTTCTTTGACGACCTCCACGCCATAAATGGCTGTGGTTGAAGGGCCGATCTTCCAACGGCGGATGTCCCAGAAGCGCTGGTCTTCAAAAGCCATCTCCACCCGGCGCTCGTTGCGCAACTTCTCGCGAAAATCCTCTTTGCTCATCCCGGCGGGGAAATCAGGCATGGCCGAGCGTTCGCGTATTTTATTCACGGCTTGGCGGGCGGTCATCGCCAGATTACCCGGGTCATCAGGGCCGTACGCTTCGTTCATGGCTTCGGCATAGTCCAGCAAGATCTCCCCATACCGGAAGGCGATCCATACATGCCTTGCGGTGGTGGTATGTGTCGGTTCCAGGCTTACGCCTTCTACGACGTATTTTTTGAGGTAATAACCCGTTTCGGTCGCCTGGTCTTCCGGTGGCCCGTCCAGTCCGTTATTCCATATTTGCACCTTCCGCGACTTCCACTGGGAATTGTTGACAATAATGGTTGCTTTCAGCCGGGGATCCCTGCCCTGATAGGGATGCTCAAAGTCATAGCCCGAACCCGGAGCATTGATCGGTAATCCTGTTTGCTGCATTTCATAAGCGTCGACGAGATTTTGGCTTGGGTTTGTTCCGTTTAGGTTAGCGCCCTGATAGCCACCCGGGAAGTTATTTCGTTCAAAGGAATTGGCGTTGCCCTGCCGTATGCCGAAGATCAGTTCCTTGCTCGCCAGGTTATTAAAAATGTCGCTGTATTCGGGCTCCAGGGTGTACCACCCTGCGTCGATGATGGCCTTGGCGGCTTTGGCGGCCGCTATCCATTTATCCCTATCGGCGGATGGATTATGCAGCGGACTGGCGGCGTATAACAAGGTCTTGGCTTTTAAAGCCATAGCCGCTCCACGGGTGACCCGCCCGGTCTCTTTGTTGGGAATAATCGTGTAATCAACAGGCAGAAACGGTATGATGGCGTCGCATTCTGCTACGATAAAGCGGGTTACCTCCTGGTAACTGGACGGTTTGACTTTGTTTGCGGAGTCCGGGGTTAATACCTCGGTGATCAACGGCACATGTCCGTAGCGTTTAATGAGTTTAAAGTAAAAAAATGCCCGCAGAAACCGGGCCTGGTAAGGGTACAAGCGGTATTGCTCCAGTAATTCCTGATAGTCGTCATTGTATTTCCGGTCTTTCAGGGCGTCCAGATCAAAATGGGTCAAAAAAAGGTTCGCGGCGCGGATCCCGGAATAAAGGGCGCCCCATTTGCCGTCAACGGTAAGCTTGGCATCCCACCTGCCGTCATTCATCTTCTGTATATCGGCATAATCATTGTTTTCTTCGGCGTCATCAGAAGCGGACGCCCGCATGGCGGCGCCTACATCGTTAAAACCACCGGGCAGCATGCCATAAATGGCCGTCAGGAATTGCTTGCTTCTGGGGGAACTGCTTTGAAAGACATCGTCTGCCGTATGCAGTTGCGCCTGGTTGTAGTCGAGGTAATCGCAACCGGCGACCAGCAAAACGATAAAGACCGGGAATATGAGTTTATAATATTTCATGAATAGGTATTTTTAATCATTAAAAGGCTACTTCCACACCCAGGGAATAAGAACGCAATATGGGGTAGGCGGGCCCAAAATTTCGGTCCGGGTTGCCTACGGGAATGTCGTCGATAGAAAACAGGTTGCGTCCTTCGGCGATAACCCGGATAGCGTCCATCTTAACTTTGTCAACCAGCGATGCCGGCAGGCTGTAGGAGATCTGCAGGCTCCGTAACTTAAGGTAAGAGCGGTCCACCAGCCAGAGGTCGTTCATGCGAAAGTTATTGCTGTTTTCCGTTGTTGTCAGCCGCGGCAGGGTGGCCGAACCCGCTGTTTCAGGGGTCCAGCGGTGCGCATAGTAATAGTTCGAGATGGTACTGTTTTTCCGCAACGGCCAGTATACGCTCTTCGTATTCAGGTAACCGGTGTACTGGCCCGTTCCCTGTAGCAAAGCCGAAAGACCGAAA
This sequence comes from uncultured Chitinophagaceae bacterium, assembly GCA_964424665.1. Lineage (GTDB taxonomy): Bacteria > Bacteroidota > Bacteroidia > Chitinophagales > Chitinophagaceae > FW021-bin31. The sequence continues at coordinate 31,745 of CAYRJM010000026.1, read as the reverse complement.
CCTTTATAATGGATCCCGAAAAAGGCGGAATAATACATATTCGGGTACCCCGTATGATAACCGATAGGCACTTCATCAAACTGGTTGATGACGCCGTCGTCATTTTGGTCTTTATACTTGATGTCGCCTGGTTTAACGTCCGAAAATTCCTGGGCCGGGCTGGCGGCTATGTCCTGCTGGTCCTTAAAGAAGCCAAGCGTCTCCAGGCCGAAGGTCTGCCCGACCTGCTGTCCGGTACGTTTCAGGTAGGGATAAGGCCGGTAGGTTTCATTCATGTTCACGATTTCGTTGCGCGCGTATAAAAATTGCCCCCCGATGTGCCAGGTGACATCTCCGGCCATGTCCCGCCATTGCAGAGAGACCTCCAATCCTTTGTTGTCCACGACGCCGTTGGTCACACGCGGGCCGCTGATGCCTAACACCGCCGAATAGCGCCCTCCGCTTCCCGTTAGAATATTGGTGCGGTGATCATAAAACACGTCAGCGGTCAAATGCAGGCCGCCGAACATGCGGGCGTCAATGCCGATGTTGGTCTTATAGGAGGTCTCATCTGTGAAATCAACAGCAGGAAGGTATTTTTCCACAAACCCGGGCTGGTTGCCGTTCGAACTTTTAAACCAGTAGCCACTACCTCCCCTGTTGAAGTGGTGTTTGTATGGGAAGCCCTGGCCGCTGCCGGAGTTGGGTAAACGATCGCTGCCGGTAATCCCCCAGGAAGCCCGCAGTTTGAGGAAGTCCAGCGCGGAGGCGTGGCTGAGGAACCCTTCCCTGGAAAGCAACCAGGCCGCCGATAAGGCAGGGAAAAAGTGGTAGCGGTTGCCTGCAGGCAGCCAGTTATTGCCGCTGTAGGAAGCGGCCGCATCAAAGTAATATTTGCCGTTGAGGCCATAGTGCACGTTGGCGGCGAAATTGCGCCGGTGGCGGATATTGTTAAAACCCCGGAGTACCCGTTCGTTTTGATGAAACAGTACCACAGCCTTTAGCGCATCGTTGCCGAATGACCTGTGGTAATTGATTTGCGCCACAACGTGCGTCTGGCGTCGCTGGGTGCCAAAGCTTTCGTCGTACTGCAGGTTGGTGTTTTCCCCATACTTAGAGACGATAGTATCTACGATAGCGCCATTTTCCCATACCGGGCTGAAAGACGCATAGCGGTACTTTTTGTGTTTATTTTTGTAATAGCTGGCGAAACTGGTATAACTGACGGCCACCTCGGCGCTGAGTCCTTTTGTTATCCCGTCGAAGTTCTTGCGGAGACGCCCATCCAACAATAAAGAGCGGTTGTTGGGAAAACCGTGGCCGGTAGAAGTCAGAATAGCGACGGGGTTATTGCCGTATATCTGGGTGCCTCCCCAATTGCCATCGGGCGTCTTGACCGGAAAGGCGGCCGACGGGATGGAATACAGGGCGTTCATAATCGCGCCTACACCACCTCCGTCCCGCGGTTGGTTGTTGTCGTCGATGATGCCTGCGACATTAAGCCGAAGCAGCAGGTCATCCGTCAAATTTATGTCGATATTGGTTCTGAAATTAATCCGCGCCTGTTTTTGCTGGGTGCTGTACTTTTCGTTCGTGTTGACGGGCCCGAAAATCCCGCTGTTGTGTTCATAGTTTAACAGGGCGAAATAGCGGGCCACCGCTCCTCCGCCGTCAAAGCTGGCGTTAAAAACAGAGCGCAGGCCGTAGTCCCGGAGCACTTCATCCATCCAGTTCACATCCGGGTAGAAGTAAGGCGAACTGCCGTTGGCAAATAGCTGAATTTCTTTAGCGCTGTAGCGGGGCGACTGCCCGTCATTAGCCAGGGCCTCATTCAAGGCGCGGGCGTAGTCGGCTGCGCCTGCAAGTTCGGGCAGGCCGATGGGTTGCGTCACAGACTGGTTAAAAGACGCGTGAACCTGTAACGGGTGCGCCTCCCCCCGCTTGGTCGTCACCAGGATAACCCCATTGGCCCCCCGTTGGCCGTACATGGCCAGCGCGGCGGCGTCTTTTAAAACCGTAATATCTTTTATGGCATCGGGCGCCAGGCGCGCCATCGGGCGTTGGAAGCCGTCTACTAAGATAAGCGGGCTGTTGTTTGTAAAAGTCCCCTGCCCCCGGATAAACAGGGTCGGGGAGGTGGGCGCGGTGCCGGCGTTGCCCAGGACAATGAGGCCGGGCAATTTGCCGTACAGCGCGTTTTCGGGATTGACTAAACCCAGGTGGTCAAAGGTTTCCGCTCCCGCCGTGCTGACTGCCCCGGTAAGCGTATGCGCAGTACGGGTTTGTCCATAGCCGATAGGTATTTGCGCCGAATCGCTGACCTGCAGGGTGCCTTTAGGTGTTTCATCAGGCCGACTTGTCTTTTGTTGGGACGATGCGGCCCGGCTTAGGAACAGCACCGCCAGGCAGGTCGTCATGTACGTAATGTATCGTTTCATCCGTTTACTTTTTATGTTTTTAATGGCCGGATGGAACTCCGCATGTAATCATTCCCCTGTGACGGTGATGTGTCATGCTTCGTTTCATCATATGTCCTTGTGTAATTTTCGTCATTCAGTTAATAGAGCTGGTTACCAGCCCGGATTTTGTATGAGCCCGTATCCTTTCTGTATTTCCGTTTTCGGAAAGGCGCTTAAGTACCATTTGGGAGAAAAATGTTTTTGCCAATACCGGGCGTCCAGTTTAAACCGGGAATAAATGTATTCCGCCGATTGATGATACCCCAGGCCATGGTCGGTATATGGTCCGGGGGACACCCCCTTTTTAAAAATGTTCATGCCGTAGAGCTGTTGCGTAAATACCGCTTTCATTTTCCACCGGATCATATCATACCACCGGACGTTTTCATACCCGAGTTCAAGAACCCGTTCGGTAAGCAGTCGTTCGCGGAACTCCTCCTGGCTGGCCGGGTTTTCCATGCTCGCCTGCAAGTCGTCAAGCCCAACGCGGTGACGTACCTTATTGACATATTTATAAGCTTCCGGTGTAGGGCCTCCGTTGACTTCGTTTAATGCTTCGGCATAGGAAAGATAAATTTCCGATAAGCGCAGATAGGGCCATTGTGCCGGGTTGCCCTTGGCGTCTTTGATATCCAATACGAATTTCCGGCCATGGTATCCTGTGCGTGCGTTTCTGGCGTCCAGCGTCTTGCGTTCTCTTCCGCCAATCCATAATTCAGCTTCCCTGTTTTGGTAGGTGTCGCCGTTGACCAATACCGTTTCATAAAGCCGGGGGTCCCTGTCTTTGTATGGATGCGCAGGGTCATAACCCGAACCGGGTTGGCTGATCGGTGTTCCGTTCGCCATGGGGAACAGTTTTACATAGTTATCCGTGGTGTTATAACTCCCGCTGTTAACTAACTTACCCGCCATATCGGGGGTCTTAAATTTTTTGCGGGTGGATATTAACAATTCCGGGCTTTCCCGGTTGTAATAACCATATTGAAAATCTTCCCTGGGCGTTCCGGTATTGACCAGGTGATAAGCGCCGGACTGTTCTACTTTATCAATCAGGGCTTTACAGGCATCGGCGGCTTTTTTCCACAGGGAAGCATCGTAGCCGCCATACCAAACCAGCTTTTTGGCCGCCGCTTCGCCGGACATATAGGGCCGGTCACTGTTGAACAACGGGCTGGCTCCGAATAACAATACCGCGCACTTCAGCCCCATAGCACCCGCCTGGGTAAAGCGTCCCGCATTGATCGCGGGATCACTTAGTACAAAGGGTAAGTCGGGAATCGCCTTATCTATCAGCGCGACAATAGAATCCAGGGTGGCCCTGGCCGTTAGTCGTGGCAAATGGTATTCTTCATTAGGTCCATAGGCATGATCTATCCAAAACATGCCCCCATAGTTACGGAACAGGTCCACGTAATGCAGCGCAATAATCATTCGCGCTTCGGCTTTCAACCGGCTCTTGGTGGCTTCATCCATGTCCGGTACCCGGTCTGCGTTGTCAATGAAAATATAGGCCTCGCGGATGCCCGCCCAGGCACCGGAGTTATGAAAGTTATATTTAAAGTGTTGTGCGGAAAAAGAATTTGCTTCCAGCCCCGCGTTATATTGCCCCAGGTAATAAAAATTGGAAGCGCCCCCATTGGATTTAAAGCTCTGGTCAATATCGGTTAAACAGGCGTACACATCTCCATACAACACATTCACGTCATAAGGCCCGCTACTTAAGGGAAGGCCGTAAGGCAGCGAGGAATACGCATGCCATAAAAACTTTTTGGCTGCACTTGCCCGGGAAAAAACCGTGTCCAGGGTGACGTCTCCTCCCGGTGGTTTGTCGAGGAAATCATTGCCCACCCTGAGGCCGTCACAGCCATTTAAGAGGACGAATAACAGCAAGGCAGCTACCACCGGTAATGGTCTAAATGTCTTTTTTGTATAATTCATATCATTTTTTGTTGAAATTTATTATCGGGATTCCAGCGGATTAAAAGGTTACATCAATTCCCATTTTGTATATTTTTACGACCGGGTAATCCGATCTGCCTGCTTTCGTGTCGGCTTCCGGGTCAAGGGAATAGTGTTTGAGTGGGGAAAAGGTCAAAAGATCATAGCCGCTGACATAGACTCTTAATTTCTTTAATCCGATGCGTTTTAAAAGATCGGGACTGAAGCTATAGCCGATCTGCGCATTCTTCAGGCGTACATATGATGCGTCTTTTGTCCAAACATCAGCGTCCATGCCGCCGTTGTAATGCCTGGAGTTCTTTGTGGATAAGCGCGGGAACGGATACTTCGTATCCGGCGCGTGTCCGTCTCCCGGTTTCCAGGCATCCGCTACCTGCCATTTGAAGGTGGCCCATTCTCCGCCTTGTCCCACCGGTCCGAAAGCCATGCGGAAAGGGTTGTATTGTAATATGCGGCTCACGTGGGTGGCTCCCATCCAGTTGGTGCTGAGGTCAAAGTTTTTGTATTGGAAGCCGATGGTGGCCCCGAATACGTATTCCGGATATTTCGGGTAACCGATCGGACGCTTATCTAAGGAATTGATGATGCCATCGCCATTGAGGTCCCGGAACATAAAATCTCCCGCGCGTACCGGATAGGGCTGTTTAGGAACACCGGAGTTGGGATCCTTCAGAATTTCTTCGGTGAAAAAACCGTCGAAAACATAGCCAAAAGGCTGACCCACCGGCTGGCCGGTGCGGCGCAACCAGGGTACCTTGCGCGGAACTTCATCTTTATAGACGATCTTATTGCGGGCGAAGGTAACGTGAGCGCCCAGGTGATAGAAAAAGTCATCGCCTACGGCCTGTTGCCATTTTACCGTGGCTTCATAACCGTGGTTTTTTACTTCGCCGATATTTACGGCGGGCAGGTCCAGGTGGGAGGTGACAAATATCGGAAGGGTGTTATGCTTGGTGAGAATATTGGTCCGGTACTCTCTGAAGTAATCCACATGCAAACTCAGTTTGTTGCGCAGCACCTTCAGGTCTATGGCGTAATTTTGCTGGTGTGATGTTTCCCAGCTTACATCGGGATTCCCCAGTGCGCCAATTCTGGCGGAACCGGTATTCTGTGGTACCAGGTAACCAAAGTTATATCCGGAGCCGGCAAACTGATAGGTGGTGGGCAGGTACAAGAACCGGCCTACTCCCTGGTCATTACCGACTATTCCATAGGAAGCCGTCAGTTTTAAATGATCGATAAAGCGAACAGGTTTCATAAAGGATTCGTTGGTCAGTATCCAGCCCCCGGAAACGGAGGGAAAGAAACCAAAGCGCCGGCCCTTGGCGAAGTTCTCCGAACCATTGTATCCCATATTAAACTGCAGCAGATAGCGGTTATCATAGCTGTAATCCATACGCCCTACCAATCCTACGAGCTTTCGGGGGATGCTGCGGTAGTCTCCCTGCGGATAATAATCTTTTCGTTGGTTCGCCAAAATAAGTCCGCTTACATGATGCGGACCGAAGCGCCGGTTGTAATGCACCCGTGCTTCCATATACCAGTGCTGATCTCTCTGATAGTTTTCATTGTAGGCCAGGGTGCCGTGGAATCCCTCCTTTTTATACACAATGGAGGAATCGCCCGGATCACCGGGTTGTACATTCGGGTCTACATCTACTTTGAAGTAGGGCAGGTAATGCGGAAACGCCCTGCCCCTGATCCTGTTTTGTATAAAAGAGGAGTTATAACTTCCTTTGAACTGGAAGGACAGGCCCTTGGTAATGAAATTCAATTTTTGTTTGACGGCCAGGTCGATATTAAAAACATTTTTGAAATGCAGCTTAAACCCGTTGCCGTAAATGCGAAGCATAGGATCAAACTTGCAACACGAAATATATTTGTTGTTTTCACCATAGCCAGAGGTGACAATTTTACCATCTACTATGCCCGCCCCCGCAAAGGGAGCGCCTAAATAGATGTTCTTCCACAGGTTTCCCTGCGCATTGGTCCGCCTGCGTTTTTCCAGACGACCATATCCGCTCAGGGATATTTTTGTGGTCGATGTTATGTTAATGTCCAGGTTGGAACGAAAGTTATATTTTTGAAAGGAGGGATTGAGGTTGTCTTTAAGACCAAAGGTCCTGAACAGTCCTTGTTGGTTCAGGTAGCCGCCGGAAACATAATACAGCACTTTGTTGGTTCCCCCGGAGATGCTGATGCTGTTTCTGGTCATAAAGGCCGCGGGCTTCATGATCTGCCCTATCCAGTCGGTATTGGGATAGATCAACGGGTACTTTCCGGTCTTGAATGCCTGTAAGGCCTCTTCAGAAAAGCGGACATTAGCCGGATCAATGCCGTCCCATATCTGCGCTTCATTAAAAAGTTTGGCGTACTGGTAGCTGCCGATCATCTCAGGCAGATTGGCGGGTTGTTGCATCCCGGCTGATAGGCGGAGTGAGATCTTAGCCGGCCCCTTATGGCCGCGCTTGGTGGTCACGACGATAACCCCATTGGCGCCTTCTATGCCATATATTGCTGTGGCGGCGGCGTCTTTTAATATGCTGATGCTTTTGATGTTATTAGGCTCTATCTGGAAGATATCCCGTTTCACACCATCTACAATGAAAATCGGTTGAGAGGACCCTTGCTGGTTGGGCCGCTTGTCCCCTCCGCCAAGGGTATGCACCCCACGAAGGTAAATTCTGGGTTTATTTCCGCCGGGCAGGCCGGAAGGCTGAATGATCTGCAGCCCGGTTGTTTTTCCGGCCAGCATATTTCCCACGTTCATGGCGGCGGACTTCATTAATTCTTCCCCGCTGACGGTGCTTACCGCTTCTGTTAAGTGGCTTTTTTTCTTTGTACCATAGCCGATCACTACGACCTCACTTTGCGTGAAGGTTCGTGCCACCAAACCCACATCTATGGTGGTACGCCCGTTGATGGGAATGTTTTTTTTAATGTAGCCCAGGTAGGAAAATATCAGCGTGTCCTGCAGGCTGTTTACCACCAGGCGGTATTGGCCTTTGGCATTGGTTGTCGCTCCCGTGGTTCCTCCTTTCACCCGGACATTGGCGCCGGGAAGTGCGCGGCCTGAAGCAGAATCGGTAATCGTACCGCTGATCGTTATTTGTGGTTTGTTTTTAGCATGCTCCGATGAAAAGGCGCGGGCATGATGTTGTAATGAACAAAATGCAATGCATAATAAGATAGACGATCCGTAAATAAATACCTTAAAGGAATGCGTATAAAAATTTAGCATGAATGGATTTTTTTTATCATAAAATCAGGTAAAGAAAAATTAAATATTATTTTGATAGCACAATGGTATAAATGGTTTTAAAAAAATAATGTCACTTATGTGGTAAATCCTGTAAATTTTGTAGAATCTGGCGTTATCACTACCCTGAGCGGTTAAACCGGCGCAGTTGCCAGCACCTTATTTGTCGATCACCCAATTGGCCGGTGCCACAAAACCTTTTCTTCCTTTGCCATAAGGCGGCACCTGGCGAGCGGGTTTTATATTGTCATAATGCATTACGTTTCTTTTTAATCTGTTATATATCTTTTCGTGTTTGCTTTTGATGTTGTGTTTTTCTTCCGGGTCTTTTAGCAGATTGAATAAAACATCCTGCTTTTCTTTCATCCTGTTATTGCCGGAATGGGCTTTCACCAATTTCCAGGGGTAATGGATTATAGCGCCATAACCTAAGTAGAAGTAGCGATCGATGTATTGTTGTTTTCCGGTAAGAACAGGCAATATGTTTATGCCGTCAAGCGGTTTCAGGGGTTTGGTTTTTATCCCGGCGACGGCTAATAAGGTTGGCAGGATATCTATGTATCCCGTTACCTGTGTCGTTTTACCGGGTTCCTTTATGCCGTCGGGCCAGCGGATGATTGCTGGCGCCCGTACGCCTCCATTCCATTCCTGGAATTTGTGTCCCCGTAACAGGCCGCTGGAGCCACCGCCATTTGGTGCAGCGCCGTTGTCGCTAAAAAAAAGCACAACCGTATTGTTTTCGATCTTTTGTTCTCTTAAGGCCTGTAAGATTCTGCCGATACCGGTGTCCATGCAACTTACCATGGCAGCATAGGTTTGGCGTTTGGTGTTGCCACGGCCTTGATGATGGCCTTTCCCAAACGAAGGTTTGTTGGGATCATATCCGTAAGCCAGAAGATCTTCTTTTTTGGCTTGTAACGGACCATGTGGCGCATTGTAGGCGACGTATAAAAAGAAGGGAGACGAATCAGCATATTTTTTTATACATTTTACAGCTTCTGCAGTGATAAGATCCGTCGTATAGCCTTTATCGTAACAGACCGCGCTGTCGTTATGCCAGTCCAGTTCTCCTTCTCTTTTATGGGTGAAATAATCCAGTGCGCCATTATAAAAACCATAAAAATGTGTAAAACCCCTGCGCAGGGGCAAATACATCTTACGGGCGTGCCCTAGATGCCATTTACCTATGGCGGCTCTGTTTCTGTAGCCCGCCGCCGCCAGCATTTGGGGAAGAAAAATTTCCGAGGTATCCACACCGAACTTGCTCCAGGGCGGGATTACCGTTTTGCGCAGTCCGAAACGGTTGGGATAGCGGCCCGTCATAAGGCCCGCTCTCGTAGGCGAACAAACAGGTGCGGTATAAAACTGATCTAAAATGACACCCTCTCCGGCCAGCCGGTCAAGATGGGGTGTACGTATTTCACTGCCGTGGAAACCCACGTCACCCCATCCCAGGTCATCGGCAAGGATGATAATAATATTAGGCTGTTGCGTGCTTTGGCCGGCGCTGCTCAGTGAGGGCAGCAAACACCAAAGAGAGAAAATAAATGGATATAATATTTTTTTCATAGCTTTTGATACAGGTGCCCGCGGGCGTGAACAATCAATGCGAAGTCTGGAGCAAAATATGGGAAATGAGCAGGAGAAATCTGGTATTTTTGTCGCCAATGCTGTAAATTTTGTTGTAATTTTCGGTTCATATATTCAGTTTTGATAAATTGAGCGGAAAATTAACGGGCTATTCATGAGAAATGCGGCAGTGAAGTGGGGACTCTTTCTTTTATGTATCGTTGTTATCCGGCAGCCTTCCCGGGCGCAGCAAATCCTTTTCAGGAATTATTCCGTTGCTGATGGCTTATGTGCCAATACGGTCTGGGCCGTCTCCCAGGATGACCAGGGGTATATGTGGTTCGGCACGAAAGATGGGCTGAACCGCTTTGACGGATACCAGTTCAAATCGTATCGCTTCAGTGAAGACGACTCGCTTTCGATCGGATGCAATTGGATCACCACCATATTTAATTACACCGCGGACAGCTGCTGGATTGGTACGGAAAAGGGGATTTATATCCTGGACATGAAGCAGGAACAGTTTCACTTTTTTGAACCCATAGGGGTCCGGTCCATCTTTGACATCATCCGGGATAAAAAAGGCAATATATGGGTAGCTACAGGCAGCGGCGTTTTTAAATACGACTGTAGCAGTAAAAAACTCAAACAGTTTGTCCATCACCCGGGTACACCTAATTCATTATCCCTGAGTTTTGTCCGGCGGCTGTTGTTGGACAATGCGGGGAGAATATGGATGGGTACCGCCTGGAAAGGCATCGACATTTATGATCCGGCGACAGGACTATTTAATCATCTCATGGCGACAGGAGAGCCGGGCAGCCTCTCCAGCAACTTTATTACCGACCTGTATAAAGATAAGTCAGGACGTATATGGGTAGGAACGGAGAAAGGCGGGCTTAATTTATGGAATAAGACGTCAAGGACGTTTACCTTATATCAACACGATAAGCAGAACTCAATCAGCGATAATATCATTCATGATATTTACCAGCCGGAACCAGGTAAGTTATATATAGGAACGGAAAAAGGCGTGGATATTTTAGATGTTTCTTCAGGCGATTTTACCAATTACAGTTATCACTCCAGCAATCCCTACAGTTTAAGTGATAATGCCGTGTATGCTATCTTTCAGGACAAGGCGGGCGGGATATGGATAGGCACCTATTTCGGAGGTGTCAATTATTTTCATCCAAGGCATACTAATTTTGAATTGTATTATCCTACCGGGGGCGAAAAATCTATTTCGGGCAAAGCGGTCAGCGCCATGCTCCAGGCGGATTCTACCCATATATGGATCGGAACGGAAGATGGCGGGTTGAATTATTTTAATACCAAGACAAAAGCCTTTAAGCATTATCCTTTTACGCCGGGCCAGGAAAAATTGTCTTATCATAATATTCACGCCCTGATTAAAGACAGAGCAGGAAATATCTGGATCGGCACCTTTACCGGAGGTATTAATGTATATCATCCGAAAACAGGCAAGGTGAAAGTGTATAAATTTGGAAGCAATAGCGGCGCTTCCAGCTACAGCAATATGATCTATGATATTTACCAGGATAGTAAGGGAACGATCTGGGTAGGGACGGTGGGCCGTTTATTTCGCTATGACCCGGAGCAGGAAAAATTTTTAAGGGTAAACGTTATGAACCTGAATGGCAGCTGGGTTTATGATATATATGAAGATCAAAAGCACAACCTGTGGGTGGGTACCTATAATAATGGCCTCTTTAAAAAAGATGCTGGAACCAATAAGTGGCGTCATTACAATATACATTCGGAAAGAAACCGCCGCACCTCCGAAAAGATCATTTGTATTCAACCGGCTTCCGCCAGCGCTTTATGGCTGGGTACCGATGGAGGCGGGCTGTACCTGTTTAATAAAGAGACGGGCAAAGCGGTTTCCTATAAAGACAAATACGGGCTGAACGCGGACATTGTCTACGGAATATTGAAGGATAAAGGCGGGGACCTGTGGCTATCCACCAATAACGGGTTGTTTGCTTTCGACCCCGGTCAAAAACTTACCAGGCATTATACGCAGTGGGATCACCTGCAGGGAAAACAGTTTAATTATAAGTCGTATTTAAAAACAACGGACGGCAAGTTTTATTTCGGTGGAGTGAATGGTTTGAATGCTTTTTATCCCGATAGCATCCGTTATCTGAAAGCAAAACCCGAGATCGTATTTACCAATTTCCAGTTGTTTAACAAAAATGTAAGCCTAAAGTCAGCGGACGCACCGCTGCATAACAACATTACCTATACCGACCATCTTACGCTTTCTCACAATCAGTCCATGTTTAGTATTGAGTATGCGGCGCTGAATTATATAGCCCCTCATAAAGCACATTATGCCTACAAAATGGAAGGCTATGACGAGCACTGGAATTATGTGGACAATCAAAGGAAAGCGACCTACACTAATTTACCGGCAGGGGATTATGTCTTTAAAGTAAAAGCGACAGACAATAACGGCAAATGGATGGCTGATCCTGCAACGATAGCGCTTACTATCCGCCCGCCTTTTTATAAAACGACCTTAGCTTATGTTATTTATGCGCTGCTGCTCATAACGGCCGTTTGGTTTTTTAGACGGATGGAGATCAGGAGAATAAAAAAGAAAAACCAGATAAAGATAGAACGTGAGCAAAACAGAAAGGAACATCAATTCTATAAACAAAAGATCGATTTTTTTACGTCTATGGCCCATGAGATACGAACGCCTTTGTCGCTGATCATTGCGCCGCTGGAAAAACTTATCCAGATAGACCACTGGGAGCCTGAAGTAAAAGAACAACTTGCCATAATGGACAACAACTCCAACAGGCTGCTTACGCTGACCAATCAGTTGCTTGATTTCCGAAGGCTGGAAAGCGATGTGTATAAAATTCACACGGAAAAAATTGAAATCGTTTCTTTAGTACATAATTTATTCTCCAGGTTCTCTTCCATATCTTACCAGAAAGGTATTAACTTCTCCATTGACTCAAAAATCAGTAAACTTGAAGTGAAGGCCGATCCTGAGGCATTAACTAAAATTTTAAGTAATCTGCTGATCAATGCTTTTAAATTTACAAGAAAAAAAGTAAGAATCTGTATTAATACTCCATTTATTAAAGAAGGAAGTTCTTTTTTTTCGATCAGTATAGAAGATGACGGTATCGGTATTCCCGAAGAAGATATTACCCACGTATTTGAAAAATTCTACCAGGTCTCTTCCGGTAGCCATGAATATCATAACCTCGGGGGCAACGGCATCGGGCTGGCTTTAGCTAAAACGTTAACTGAGAAACACCAGGGGACTTTACGGGTGGAAAGCGAACAAAATGTCAGGACGGTTTTTACCGTTAATATACCCTTTGTCCCGATAAAGCCTGCCGCGATAAAGCCGGATATGGAACAAAAGCGGGCAGCTGTTGAAAATAAAACGGATAAAAAGAATTCAAAGGATACAAAGACCATTCTAATTGTAGAAGATGACCTTTCCTTGCTTGATTTTATCAGCAGAAGCATAAAAGAGGCAGGGTTTAAGCCTTTCAAAGCGAAGAACGGCAAAGAGGCGCTGGGGTTGCTGGATAAAAACAGCATTGATCTGGTCATTTCCGATGTGATGATGCCGGAAATGGACGGCCTTAAGTTTTGTAAACATATGAAAGAGGATATGAGTTACAGCCATGTTCCGCTTATTCTTTTAACCGCTAGAGCGAATATGGAAGTGGAGATAGAAGGAATTGAAAGCGGCGCAGATGCCTATATCACAAAACCCTTTAAATGGAAACATGTATTGGCAGTGGTCCATAATCTGTTGGAATCGAGGCTTAAATTAAAAGAAAAGTTTTCCCAACAGCCTTTCGCGGAACCCGGAAGCCTGGTTACCAACAGCGGGGATCGCAAATTCCTGGACAAGGTGATTGAAATTATTAACCAACGGATGGACGACCCGCAGCTCTCCGTAGAAGTATTAAGCGATGAACTTTCGATGAGCCGTTCCAGCCTGCATAAAAAGCTCAAAGCGATCAGCGGTCACGTGCCTAATGAGTTTGTCCGGATCATCCGGCTTAAACATGCGGCAAAGCTGCTGTTGCGAAATGAATACAGCATCTCGGAAATCGGTTATATGACCGGATTTAATTCGCCGTCCTATTTTTCCAAATGCTTTAATAAGCAGTTCAAAGTCTCTCCTAAGGAATTCACGGAAAGGGAGCTTAAACGGGCGCAAAAAGCTAAGGATTCAGAGGCGCAGTAGTGTTAACTTGCAAAGAGGAGCTGTCCGGATAATAAGAAACAGTCGTGTCGGACAGCCGCTTCATCCTTGTAAAAGGCACCAGGTCAAAATCCCGCTTGCAGGCGGATATGAACCGTTCGTCGGCGATGTAATCAATGTGTCCTTTGCTGGAGACGCCCAGTATGGGCTTATCGGCAGGTATTTTTTGTTTTAAAATAATCCGGTTTGTGTTCCTGACGTTGCCGGTTGTATGCCGGGCATGCGGCTCCATGATGATTACCTGTGCGGGGACGTGGAGGCTGTCCATCAGAAATTTTTTCATCTCAAACGCTTCATTGTACTTTGTTTGAAAAGGATGCACATTCCCGCCGCTAACGACCAGGAAAGGCGCTTTGTTTTGGTTGTATAAAGCCGCGCCCATTCTGCATCTTGCCTTGCCCGTTTTGCTTATGGCTATCCCTGGCTTTGAGGGACCTGATCCGAACACGAGAATCGCAGAGAAAGGATAATCGTCCCATTTAATCTGAGAGATCCCGGAATAAGCGTTTTTGTTTACTGCGGTAAGAGGGATGAATCTTGCCGCTTCGTTCCGGTCATTAAGTTGCAATACTTTAATACTGATATCCAGCAAAGGCTGGAAAAAAAGAGCCTGGCCCTTGCGACCCTCTACGATAGCCTGCACGGTCTTTTTTACGGTATCCAGATAAGCCGGATCATGGACATTATATTTTGCGGAATCAATGCTGGCGTAACGCAACCCTTTATTCTGCAGGTAGCCGTGCAAAATATAATTAATTCCCTTTTTTTGCTGTTGCCAGGCTGCTATAAGCAACGCGGAGTCAGAAGCGGCATTGCTTAAGATAAAAGCATGGGAGGGTCTGATTTTGTTGTCGATGAATTTTTTAAATGTTTCTTTATTATTATGATAAGCGTTTCCCAGTTGGGTGATTATTTCCTCATTTTCCGCATCGGTGATTTCCAGGGATTGAACGATGCAGTCCATATCCGGGCAGTCGGTTATCGCTTTTTGGAAAGCCTTACGTTCCTGTTGCTGCCAATGGGTTAAAGCACTGTCGTTAATCAGTACTTTTTTTACCGGGTTGGTGTGTGCCAGGGCATGGAGCAGAAAAAATATTCTTTTAGCCAGCACCGTCGCTTCTTTCTGTACGGAATCACTATAGGCTATCGTTTGACTGCTTTCTCCTTTTGGTGAATTGCAGGAGTAGAATACACCCGTAATTGAAAGGATAAGGAGGAACAGAAAGGGACGAAATAGAGTGGAGGTGTCGATTCTCATAATTTGGATTATCAGGGTGAGCAATGTTTTTATGATCTGTTTGTGGTCTCAAAACTAAAATTAAATTTTCAGGATTAAAAATGGACATTGCTCATCCGTGCCGTACAGGCAAGGACAGGGACAGCAGAAAAGTGGAGGTTTTTCAGTAATTCAGAGTGAAATTAGAAAATAGCCCGGTTCCGGGTTTCGGGATTTTCTGAAATGTATTTTTCGGGCTAAATGATTGGAGAAATAGGTGTATTGAAAGATGGTTGCTTGAAGCAGCCCTAAGCTTACCATAAAGCACTTATGGAACCGGCTACGCCATTTCATCGGCCACTATCTGGGGGATTACGACCTGCTTAAACTGGATAAAAAGTGCTGTCAGATAAGGCTAATCTTCCAGAGCTGTCAACTGGAATAAACTGCTGGCAGGAGGATAAGCCGGAAACCTCGCCGTTCAGAATCTCATTCATTAATCTAAAACGTCACATATCGGTCCAAGAAATTTCCAGGCACACCCCTGGGTAGGAGAACTCGTCGGCCCACTTCTGATCCGGGAACACTGAACAGAAAAAAGAAATTCGCGCTGAATCGCTGGGGTTTTTTTGAAATTATGTGCCAAATTCCAAAAACTCCTTACTTTTGCACACCTCCAAGCCACCCTAGCTCAGTTGGTAGAGCAGCTGTTTCGTAAATAGCAGGTCGTCGGTTCGAGTCCGGTGGGTGGCTCACTTCTTTTTTGTAATCTTTCCGTAAAATGTGATCGGCGTTCTGTAGGTGCTGATCACATTCAGTGTGGCATCCCCCGAAGGAGATATCTGGAGGGTCATCTTATCTACCTGGTTCTTGTGGTCCTGCGGAATGATCCGAATCTCCCAGCCGGTTTTTCTTCGTTCCTCCATATGGTAGGAAAAATGGGTGGAAATGAAATGGATGCCTCCTTCCGAGGGGTCAATGGGTGCGCGGTAGGCTCTGCCGTAGAAAGGAAGCCAGGCCCTTACCGTGTCTTCCGAAACAATCAGCCTGTAATCGGACGTTAGGGTTTTGGTAAAGCCGTTTTGGGCAATCGCTCGCCGGGCTTCAAATTCGAATTCTCCCTGCTGTATGGCGCGTGACAATGCAATTTTCTTTTCTTCCGAAATAGAACGAAAAGAAGCACAGGAAGCCACCATAAGGATTACTCCTCCGGCTATAAAACATAAACTGGAATTTGTTTTACACCTCATATTAATTAATAAACAAGAAGGATGCCGAATTGTTGGTTAACGCGTTCCCGTAGCAGGGGACAGCTTCCCTGATGATGAGCGAATTCACGCCACAGGCCCGCTATGCGGTCTTGTTACTTCCTCCAGATATTGTCTTCCGGGTGAGCATCCATCCATATGCCATTGTCGATTTCCAGCCCGGAAATACCCTTGCTGGCGGGAAGCGTTACTCGTATCTTCTCCCGGTTGTCTTTCCAGCGCTCGGCGGTATAATGGCGGGTTTCGGTGCTGCCGTCTGTATAGGTAATATGAAGGTCAAAGGGATTGGGAAATCCTCCTATGTTGTGGAGGACAAGAACATATTTCCCTTTCTTCTTACTTACCGAATCAATCGCGAGGTCGGTATACCCGTGGGAGAAAAACCAGCTGTTCCAAAACCAGTTTAGATCACGCCCCGACAGCTCATTGAAAGAGTAAAAGAAGTCCCAGGGAATGGGATGTTTTCCGTGCCAGCGCTCTATGTACCCCTGCAGGCATTTTTTAAAAAGTGCATCACCCAGCATGTCTTTTAAGGCCAGGTAACCCAGCGAGGGTTTCACATAGGCGTTGCTGCCGTAGGCCATTCCTCTTTCAATATTCGACGGCGTAATAATAGGGACCTGTTGTTCCTGTGACGGGTCGCTGATCCACCGGATAACCCGGAATTTTTTATACCAGTCGTCCGCTCTTTGTGAACCGATCTGCGCTTTTCCGATGAGGTACTCAAAAGTAGTGGCCCACCCTTCGTCCATGAAGGCATAGCGGCTTTCATTGGTGCCCATATAAAACGGGAAATACATATGGGCGATTTCATGGTTGGCGACAAATTGCGAAAAAGCCAGGTCTCGTACCGACGCATCGTTGATCATCATCGGATATTCCATATCGGCATAACCCTGAATAGCCGTCATCTTGGGATAAGGGTAGGGAATTCCCGGCCAGTTATCGGAAAACCAGCTAAGGGCGGCTTTGCCAAAGGCGACCATATGCGGGAAATCCCTGGCCGTGTCACTGTAAGCGGCCTGCATGCTGGCGCGCCTGCCGGTAGCTTGATCGACAACTACGCTCCCCGCGTCCCAATTGTAATGATCGCTGAGTGCAATGGTGATATCTGTAACGTTTTCAGCTTTCCACTTCCAGGTATTTGTCGGCCTTTGCCGGGTGATATTTTGCTTTTGTAGATCCTCCTGAGTAGCTATCCGGATCACCTCATCGGAGGTATGAGAAAGCTTTAGTTTTTCCGCATAAGGCGGTTGCAAGACCTCGTCCGGATTTTGCAGAACACCTGTAGCCCAGACAATGAAGTTCTTCGGAACCGTTACGGAAAAAACGTAGTCATTAAAATCATTGTAAAATTCCTGATATCCGGTGAAATCCAGTTCGTCCCATCCGTTGTAATCGTCATAAACGGTTACCCGCGGAAAGAAATAAGCCAAATAATAGGTGGTAGAATCCAGCATCCCTTCCCGCCCGCTTTGCAAAGCTATTTCGTATTGCCAGTCAATAGCGAGCCGGATGGAATCATCAGGCAATAAAGGCTGGCTTAAAGGAATAGACTTAGTGGTAATGCCTCCACCTAGTTTTTTAGTTGAGAAAGGCTCGCCGTTTACCTTAATGCTGTTGATCTGAATACCATCGTTCAGCCTTTGGGGGCTCATATAGCCCAGGTGGGGAGCTTCAGGCTTGTGAAAATTAAGCCACAGCCGCAAAACAACCTGGTGCAAGGTATCAGGGCTCTCGTTGTAATAAACGATCTTTTCTTCTCCCTTAATAGTACGGTCAGGGGGAAGCGCGGTAATGCGGATTTGATAACGACCGTGATTTTGCCAGTAGTTGGGGCCTGGGCGGCCATCCATGGATCTTGTCCCGTTTTCGTAAGCCGCTTTTACATTTCTGGGGATATACAGCGACTGGGCGGAGGCTGTCCAATAAGTAAAGATGGAAAAGAATAAAAAAAGGCGGGCTGCTTTAAAAGACATAGTCGTTGATTTACCTGGTAAAAAGCCAAAAATACTAAATCCGGTAAATATGCGTTTGTGCTTCCCCGGAGTTTTTTGAACGGCTATTTCCGCCCGGCGACAAAAAGGCATAATGACAAGCGAACGATAATGTTATACATGAGAAAAGCAAAAAAATGTTTATATTCGCTCGATAAATATATACAATATATAGTGTATTTGGTGGATAAGCCTTACACATATTTCTATTTATTAACTAAAAATTTTCTTATGTCAATGTTGAAAGATTTTAAAGAATTCGCCCTGAAAGGGAACGTTCTTGATATGGCTGTCGCCTTTGTTTTGGGTGTGGCCTTCAAAGATGTCGTTAATTCGGTTGTGAATGATATCATCATGCCGATCGTCGGTATTTTTACCGGCGGAATAGACTTTGCCGATAAGAAAGTCGTTCTTTCTGAAGCGGTGGTAGATGCCTCCGGTAAGGTGATCACTCCGGAAAATGCGATAACCTATGGCGTGCTTATCCAGACCATAATTACTTTTATTATCATTGCCTTTGTGCTGTTTCTTATCGTGAAAGGATTTATGAAGATGAAGAAAAAGCAAGAAGAAGCACCTGCACCCCCGCCGCCGCCGACCGCGGAAGAAACACTGTTAACCGAGATCAGGGACCTGCTGAAACAAAAGTGAGCTATTTAGCGCATACCCCCTGTCCCAAAGTACAAATTTTGGGACAGGTGTCGTATGTTTGCACTTTAAAATGATCTACTTATGAAAACGTTGGCTTACGGCCTTACGGCTGTATTGTTTATGGTTGCTGCGAGCCGGTCACAGGCGCAGGATAAAACCATGCAGGATTTATCGAATATTGCCCAAAAGAATGTCGAAATTGATGACACCAGTCATAAAGACTGGCGGTTGGGTGGAATTTTTCACCTGAACTTAAGCCAGGGGGCTTTATCCCATTGGGCTGCAGGGGGCGACAAAGCTTCTTTCGCTCTAACCGGTCTTTTCAACGGATATGCTGCTTATACCAAGGGCAAATCGCTGTGGAATAACCTGCTGGACGTGGCCTACGGCTATACAAAAACAAGCAGCACCGGCTACCGGAAAAGTGACGACCACTTTTATTTTACGTCCCAGTACGGTTACCAGGCGACAAAGAATAAAAAATGGTACTACAGCGCACTGCTGGATTTCAAGACGCAGTTTACGAAAGGGTACTTGTATGATGCGGACGGAAATAAAACGTTTAATTCCGACTTGTTTTCCCCGGCCTACCTCCTTGTTTCCGCAGGAATGAATTTTAAGCCCACCGACTATTTCAATATTTATCTGTCCCCCATAACCGAAAGATGGACTTTCGTAATGGATGACAGCTTATCGGCCGATGGAAAATACGGCGTTAGTCCGGGCAGCCACTCCTTCAATGAATTGGGCGCGTTTCTTACCGCCCGCTTCAATAAGGATTTGGGAAAAGCCATCAATCTGACCAGCAGGGTGGATCTTTTTTCCAATTATAAGCACAATCCGCAGAACGTGGATGTCTATTTTACGAACCTCCTTACACTGAAAGTAACCAAATACCTGGCTACGACGCTGTCATTGAATATGATCTATGATGACGATGTGAAATTTCCGTCGGAGGATGATCCGGAAAGAAGCGTCGCCCACCTTCAGATACAAGAGGTGCTCGGCGTAGGATTTTCCTATAAGTTTTAATGCCCGCTATACCCTTTCCTTAACCGTAATTTCTTTTACGCTTTCAGGAAAATATAAACCGGTCCGGCCACGCGCCCGGGAACAAAATACCGCCCGAAGGGCGTAACTGCCGTGCCTTTGGCTGAAAACGCCCCGTTAATTTAGCACCGTCTCCTACATTTACCGGAAGGAGAGGCCTATTACCCAACAGATTTTATAATTAACTTTGCAGTTTGATTTTAAAAGAGCAAATAAATAGGATGAAGAAAGATTCCATGCAGACGGTCGAGGACGTAGTCATAAAATTTGCAGGGGATAGTGGTGACGGAATGCAGTTGACAGGTACTCAGTTTACAAATAATACAGCGCTCTCAGGCAACGATCTCTCTACTTTTCCTGACTTTCCTGCGGAAATTCGGGCCCCACAGGGCACCATTCCGGGCGTAAGCGGATTCCAGTTGCACTTTTCCAGTCAGCGGATCTATACCCCCGGGGATACCTGTGATGTTTTGGTAGCCATGAACGCGGCCGCTTTAAAAACCAACCTGAGAACCCTCAAGAAAGGCGGGACGATTATCGCGAATATCGGCGGCTTTGACGCTAAAAACCTTCGCCTGGCGGATTATCCCGACGGGCAGAATCCACTGGAAGATGATACCTTGAAAGGCTATACGGTGTATCCGCTCGATGTGACCCGCATGACCAGGGAAATTTTGAAAGATACCGGCCTGGGAATGAAGGAAAAGGATCGCTCAAAAAACATGTTCGTCCTGGGATTCCTGTACTGGATGTATGACCGGACGATGGAATCGACCCTTGATTTTCTGCAGCGTAAATTCGGCAAAAACCAAGAAGTACTGAAAGCTAATGTGGATGTATTAAAAGCCGGGTATCACTTCGGAGAAACGACCGAAACATTTGGTATTCGTTTTCATGTCAATAAGGCCAAAATGGAGCCGGGAACCTACCGGAGTATTACCGGAAATACCGCCCTGACCTATGGCCTTATCGCCGCTTCTCAGCAGTCGGGGTTGCCATTGTTTTTAGGCTCCTACCCGATTACACCGGCCTCCGATATCCTGCATGAATTAAGCAGGCATAAGAACTTTGATATACGGACGTTCCAGGCGGAAGATGAAATTGCCGGTATCAGTTCAGCCATTGGCGCTTCCTATGGCGGGCATATGGGGATCACAACCACCTCCGGTCCCGGCATGGCTTTAAAGTCGGAAGCCATGGGCCTGGCCGTCATGCTGGAATTGCCGCTACTCATCATTGATATTCAAAGAGGAGGTCCCTCCACCGGATTACCCACGAAAACGGAACAATCTGACTTGCTGCAGGCCTATTATGGAAGAAACGGCGAATGCCCCATGCCCGTTGTGGCTGCCCGCACGCCGTCTGACTGCTTTGAAGCGGTATTTGAAGCTTACCGGATCGCGGTCACGCACATGACACCGGTTATTTTTTTGAGCGACGGATACATTGCCAATGGCGCAGAACCCTGGCGGTTCCCCCAAACTAAGGACTTGCCGGAAATTAAGGTGCAGTTCAGAAAAGCCCAGTATAACGGGGAAGCGGCCTTCCAGCCTTACCAGCGTGATGAAAACCTGGTCCGACCCTGGGCGATCCCCGGAACGGCCGGGCTGGAACACCGTATCGGGGGCCTGGAAAAACAAAATATTACCGGCAATGTAAGTTATGACCCGGAGAATCATCAGCTTATGGTCAAGCTGCGCCAGGAGAAGGTGGATAAAGTGGCCCTGGACATTCCGTTGCAAAGTCTGGACAGCGGCCCGGAAAAAGGGAAGGTGCTGGTATTGGGCTGGGGCTCCACTTACGGGGCGATTAAAAGCGCCGTCGGTGAACTGCTCCTGCAGGGACATGCCGTCGCCCATGCCCATCTGCGTCATCTGCGTCCTTTCCCCGAAAACCTGGACGCGCTTTTGCGGAACTACGATCAGGTACTGATTCCGGAAATCAATAACGGGCAACTGGTTCGCATCATCCGCAGTGAATTTCTGATTGACGCGCAAGGGTACAACAAAATCATGGGCATCCCCCTGACCCGTCAGGAACTCGTCCATTGGATCAAGGGATATCTCTAGGACTGATTTTTGCGCCTCCATATAAAGCTTTAACTTTGCGCCGTGTTTTTTAGGCTGCTTTTCTTTTAAAAAAGAGGGCAGTTTGTTTTTTTGAACCCCTTAAGAAAAGTAGAACATCATGGATTGGACAAAGGTCACCTTCTGGCACAATAGTTTAAAGGATTATGCAATCGCTGTGGGGATTATCGTAGCGGGAATCATCCTCTTTAAGATTTTTAAAGGCATCGTGCTGCGAAAACTGCGCAAGGTAGCTGAAAG
Source organism: uncultured Chitinophagaceae bacterium (assembly GCA_964424665.1). Taxonomy (GTDB): domain Bacteria; phylum Bacteroidota; class Bacteroidia; order Chitinophagales; family Chitinophagaceae; genus FW021-bin31. The sequence goes on along the minus strand of CAYRJM010000026.1, from coordinate 9,741 downwards.
GACGAATACCCATATAGACGATCTGCTTATCGGCATGCTGAACAACGGCGTATTGCCGCTTTTATACGTCATCGTCATTTACATCGCATTGAAGACGCTCACGTTGACTCCCTTTTTAGATAAAGCGCTCAGTGTGGCTATGGCGGTAGTGACCGTGTTTTTCGTAGTACGTATTCTCATTATGGCTTTTACGAGCACGCTGGAATATTATTTTGAGAAACAAGGACGCAGCCAGGCTATCAACGCGACAAAAGGGGTGGTTATCATTGTCCAGGTGGTCTTGTGGGTATTGGGCCTGGTTTTTTTACTGGGCAACCTGGGCTATAACATCGGCACTATCCTGGCCGGACTCGGGATCGGGGGTATCGCCATTGCCCTGGCGGCGCAAAATGTATTGAGTGATATATTCGCCTACTTTTCGATATTGTTTGACCGGCCTTTCGAAGTGGGAGAATTTCTGATCATCGGCACGGAGTTAGGGACCGTTACGCGCATTGGCATCAAGACCACGCGCATACAAAGCCTGTCGGGAGAAGAGCTCTCTTATTCCAACCAGAACATGCTGAATCAATGGATTCACAATTATTCCCGGATGGAAAAGCGGCGGTGTGTGTTTGGCCTGAATGTTTCCTACAATACGCCTGCCGAGAAACTGGCAAAGATTCCCGAAGAAGTGAAAAAAATTATTCTTTCTCAGGATAAAGTAGAACTGGACCGCGTTCATTTTGCGCAATTCAAAGAGTATTATCTTTATTTTGAGGCCGTTTATTACTCTATGGAACCGGGATACGGGGAATATATGGACAAGCAGCAAAACATCAACCTGGCGATCTGCCACCTCTTTGAGGATATGGGCGTTGAATTTGCCTTCTCCACGACCCGCAATATTAACCTCAATCAGCAGCTTCCGCCGGACGACAGTCCTGAAGCGCAAGGTTAGAGTTCGTAAGCAAAGCCGAGGCCAATTAGTTCTTTAAACTGGACGCGCGGGCCGCTGCTCAAGACGATTTTTTCGCCCGTCTCCGGATTCTTTTGGATAGAACCGTCTTCATTTTTGGCGTAGGTAATGAATTTAACGTTGTCGTCATAAATAAGTTCGGTGGTCAGGGAGGCTGAAATGAACTTGTTTACCTTGAACGTAAACAGGGAGTTCCAGTGTATGTCTATGTTTTGCGGGTTTTCCAGGTAGTTCGAGTAGAGTTCCAGGCGGGTCTTCCAGTTAATGTTTTTCAATATTTCCTGTTCATACAACATGGACATGTAGGCGCCCAGTTCGTAACTTAACTGTTCACCGGGGCGTACCAGATAGCGGTAGCCGTCGTCCACTTCTACATAGATGGCTTTATCCACGCCAAAGGCACCTTCGTTGGCCAGTCGCTGGTCGTTGACAATGACGAAACGGGACGTTACAGGCGACAACAGCACCGAGAAGTGTTTATTGGGTTCATAGCTGATACCGACAGAGCCTAACACGTTTCCCGGCGCCAGGAAGTGCGAAACAATCGAGCTGTCATCCGGATAGTTATAACCATTAGCGAATTGACTCCTGAAATTAACCAATACGCTAAAGAACCACCGCTTGGAGAACTTGTAGCTATACTTGGAATAGATCTCCAGTTTATCATCGCTTTTACGGATACCCTGGCTGGAGGTTTTCAGGAAGCCAAGGCTCATATCGATGTTGTTATCCCAACTGTTCCGCCCGTCGGAATAGTTGGCGTAAACATTTCCTTTTATGCGGAGGGACAAGGAGAAATTATCTCCCCCGGCAGCCCAGTTGGTCAGGGTGCCCTGATTCACATCCAAGCCAAAAAAGGCTCCTGTTTTCCATCTGGTGCTGTCTTTTTCCAGATTTACCGGTTTGCCGAAATCTCCTTTCTTTAGAGCGTTCAACGTTTCTTTCGGGTTGTATTCTTCCAGCTTTTTTATTTCTGTAACCGTTCCGTAGTTTTCTTTCTTCGTTTTCGGGATAAAACTGGGCTGCTGTATATTTTCATTTTGCTTCAAAAGCGGGACAGTATCGCTGTTATAGGGAAGGGCAGTGGTATCTATACCGAAAAACTGGCTGGTATCGGAGGGGAAACCCGTATTTTCTGTGGAATCATCAAAGGTGGAAGTCGAGTCGGGTTTGACAACCTGACCGCTTAAAGATATTGAAAACAATAGACTCGTAGTGAAGAAAAGAACCGGAAAAATCGTCTTATATATGCCCATAGCTCGTGTGCTCATTAACTTGTACATGCAGTAATTATACCAAAAGGATGGCAAAATTACAAAATGATCGTGGTCCGGTGCATAAAAGCCGACTTTTTGGCTGTTTTTGTAGGAATAGAAATGTATTTTTGCAGCGTTTTATAAGGAATCGATCTATGGGCTTTATTCAGGAAATCAGAAAGGCGGGTTTAACGGCTATTCAGCAATTGTTCCAGGTGGAATTGACCGCGGACGAACTATTGGTCAATGAGACCAAACCGGAGTTTGACGGGGACTATACGTTGGTATTATTCCCCTTGCTGAAGAAACTACGCCGTAAACCGGCTGACTTGGGAAAAGAGATCGGAGACTACCTGACAAAGGAGTTTCCTCACCTCTTCACGGGCTACAATGTGATTAAAGGGTTTTTGAACCTCAGCCTGGCAGACCGTTTGTATGGGAATTTCTTACAAAAAATGTACGCGGATCCCGATTATGGCCTCCGGCAAAAAAACGGGCAAAAGGTGATGGTGGAATTTTCTTCTCCCAATACCAACAAGCCGTTGCACCTCGGTCATTTGCGCAATAATTTTCTGGGCTACTCCTATGCAAACATACTGGAAGCCTGTGGGTATGAGGTCGTCAAAGCCAATTTGGTCAATGACCGAGGCATCCATATTTGTAAATCCATGGTGGCATGGTTGCATTACGGCAACGGAGAAACGCCAGAAAAGGCCGGGATGAAAGGCGATCATTTTGTGGGAAAATATTATGTGAAATATAATGAGGTCTTCCAGCAGCAGGTGGCCGAATTAATGGCCGGGGGGATGGACAGGGAGGTCGCGGAGAAAGAGGCGCCTATTCAGAAAGAGGCGGTGGAGCTCCTGTTGAAATGGGAGCAGCGCGTACCTAAGGCGCTCGCGTTATGGAGTAAAATGAACAATTGGGTCTACGCGGGATTTGACGCAACCTACAAGCAGATGGGGGTGTCTTTTGACCAGTTTTACTATGAGAGCGAGACCTATCTGCTGGGTAAAAATATTGTAAAGGAAGGCCTGAAAAAAGGCTTGTTCTATAAGAAAGAAAATGGGTCTATATGGGTGGACCTGACCGGGGAAGGCCTGGATGAAAAGTTGTTGCTGCGGGCCGACGGCACCTCCGTTTATATGACCCAGGACCTCGGGACGGCCGAACTGAAATACGATGATCATCACATCGATCAAAGCATTTATGTGATCGGAGACGAACAGAACTATCACATGAAAGTGCTTAAACTGATCCTCCAGAAACTGGGAAAACCTTATGCCGACGGGATTTATCACCTCAGCTATGGCATGGTAGAACTGCCGCACGGGCGAATGAAAAGCCGGGAAGGAACCGTCGTGGACGCCGACGACCTTATGAATGCTATGATAAATACCGCGAAAAAGCATACCGAAGAATTAGGAAAGGTGAAGGACTTTTCGACCGATGAGCTCCAGGAATTGTATAGGACCCTCGGCCTGGGAGCGATGAAATTTTATCTGCTTCGGGTGGATCCGAAAAAGAAAATGGTATTTAATCCTGAGGAATCTATTGATTTTCATGGGTTTACAGGACCCTTTGTGCAATATACCTATGCCCGAATACAATCGATCTTCAGGAGAAAAAAGCTAGTTGCGGATCAGTTTGTGGCTGAAAAAAAAGCGGATCAACAGCATTTCCATCCCCTGGAAAAAGCCGTAGTACTGCAATTGGAGCTGTTCCCGGATATTTTGCAGGAGGCCTGCAACGCAAGAAACCCTTCCATCGTGGCTGTTTACAGCTATAATCTGGCCAAGACCTTCAACGCTTTTTATAATGAGCTCTCCGTCAGCAATGCAGAGAGTAAAGACAAGGAAACCCTGCGCTTGCAACTCTGCGTGGCTACGGCCCGTGTGATCAACAAAGCAATGGGTCTGCTGGGTATCGGGGTTCCCGACCGGATGTAACCCTGTAGAAAAAAAATTTTCTAATAGTCTACTGTTTTTATAGGATTTATGTATTTTTGCTTTTGAAAGAAAATTAATCCTATGCTGTTAGATATCGTTTTACCCCACAGTACGCGTAAAAGCCGGAAAAAAGACAAAGGCGATAATCACCTGTTTTCCCTATTAAAAAGTATTTCCTGGCGGGTGATCGGCACGTTGGACACCATGCTTATTGCTTACTTTGTAACCGGTAAACTGCATATGGCGGTGAGTATAGGCTTCGTAGAAGTCTTTACGAAGCTAACGCTCTTTTACCTGCATGAGCGGGCCTGGGTGCTGGTAAAAAGGAAGTTCAAGTCCCAGGAAGCCTGAAGATTATTTATAAGTGGGATTATATAAAGTACTGGAAGGTACTTCTACATTAGGTTTGCCTTTATACCTGTGCATATAGAGGGCGAAACACATGGCCACGCAAAAAGCAACGGTAGCTGCAATACCTAAATAGAAAAGATAACGGGAAGTAGATGCCCAATTCGTTGTGACATCCTTTAACTCATGTTTTTGAAGGTCGTGATCTTCCATAGCGCGTTTCATTTATGGCACAAATTTACACATTGCTGCCAAAGTTCCCAACTATTTTTTAATTTTAGGAAGAGCGGAAAAAGTTTTTTTCTTTTCAACAAAGTATTGCCAGACAATACTGTCGGGATAAACGCCCGGTAACTCAAGAAAAGGCGGGCGGGGAATCAGATCTCTATTCTGTTTATTTTTGTCTCTCCACTTAAAAAAGCTGCGGTGGGCCTGCCAGATGCTTTTTACTTCCGTATAGTTGCCACTGAGAAAACTTTTTAAAGCGGCAACGCCATCGAGTAGCAGGCGGATAAACAGGGTCGTTCTCCTTTCTTTCTCCGGCAGGTTCTTATACATCATGATCAGGTTGTTGCGGAAGTTAAGAAAGACTTTTCTGGGGTTTCCCTGCGGCAGGCTTCCACCGCCCACGTGAAAAATGATGGAGTCCGGGCAGAGCATTATCCGGTATCCCAGGCGTTGTAACCGCCAGCAAAGGTCAATTTCCTCCATATGGGCAAAGAAATCCGGGTCCAGCCCCCCGGATTCGTGATACAAACGTCCGCGGATAAACAAAGCGGCCCCGCTGGCCCAGAATATTTTTTGGGCTTCGTCATACTGCCCTTTGTCTTTTTCAACGGTTTTGAATAATCGCCCCCGGCAAAACGTAAACCCATAGCGGTCTATCCAGCCCCCGGCGGCTCCCGCATATTCAAAAAAATCCGGGTGATGCCAGGCCCTGATTTTCGGTTGACAAGCGCCGATTGTCGGATCGCTTTCCATAAGTTCAACGACCGGAGTGACCCAGCCCGGATCGACAGCGACATCCTGGTTGAGTAAAACATAATAATCGGCTTCAATCTGCGACAAGGCTTCGTTATATCCGCTCGCAAAACCCAGGTTGCCGGAATTCATGAGGACCTTTACCTCGGGAAACCGGCTTTTTACAAAGGCAATACTGTCGTCTGTAGAGGCGTTATCAGCAACATAGATATCCCTATTAGGATATTCGGTAGCCACGACGGTTGGCAGAAATTGTTCAAGAAATGTTTTGCCATTCCAGTTAAGAATGACGATAGCCACCTTCGGGCTTTGCATAGCTTTGAATTTTATAATTTTGAAGCGCGTCAAAGGTACGCATAAAGCCAAAAAAGAATAATCCTGAAAAAACGTTACATTTATCAACAGAATCGGCGGAAGAACTTATGTTAAAAAAAACACCGGGCTGGAAGCTTTTCCTGGCTATTTTAGGGATATTAATCATCGCGGCCACTTTGATTTATGTGAACAACCTCTCGCGGAAATTGCAGCGGGAAGAAAGGCGGAAGATGAAAGCATGGGTAGAGGCTTACCGCGAAATCCTTACCGCTTCACCGGAAGCCAACATCAATCTGGCTACCGAAATTATCGCAAGCAATACCACCATTCCGATTATCCAGGTAGACCGGGAAGGACACATTCTAAGTACGAACAATCTCGGAATAACCGATTCGTTGCAACGGCACCAGAAGTTTCTTCAAAAAAAACTGAATTTATTTAAAACCCATCATCCACCCATCATCCTGCAGTATAACCCTGACGATTCTACAGAATACAATAAAATCTACTACGGGGACTCTTATGTGCTGCAACAAATACGCTATTTCCCCTACGTACAGTTGGGCGTGATCGTCCTGTTTATTATTGTTACCTTAATAGCACTTAACATGACCAACCGTTCCACCCAGAACCAGTTGTGGGCGGGACTGGCCAAGGAAACGGCGCACCAGTTGGGCACCCCCCTGTCGTCTATGGAAGCCTGGATGGAACTGCTGAAGGAAAATAAAGAGAATGAACCGATCGTCAAAGAACTCAACCGGGATCTGCAAAGGTTGAAGATGATCTCCGAAAGGTTTTCCAAGATCGGAAGCACACCTGAGCTGGAGGAAAATGAATTGATCGCCCACGTACATAACGTTGTGTTGTATATGAAACACCGGGCCCCGAAGCTTATTCGATTTCGCATCAACGCCCATGGGGAAGAGGAAATTCCGGCGATGATTTCTCCCCTCTTATTCGATTGGGTACTGGAAAACCTGCTGAAGAACGCATTGGATGCCATGGGCGGCAAGGGCAGCATCACCATTGACATTACTACGCATGCAGCGCATACCTGGATTGACATTATCGACACGGGTAAGGGCATACCGGCTCATGAACTCGACCGGATCTTCAAGCCGGGCTACAGCACCAAGAAAAGAGGCTGGGGGCTGGGGCTTTCGTTGAGCAAACGAATCATGGAGGTCTACCATAAAGGACGCCTGTATGTGAAGGAATCGGAAGTAGGCAAAGGGACGACTTTTCGCATTATGCTGCGAAAATGAATTTGATAATGTCGACAGCCCCCGTTGAGGCCGTAGCTAAACCTTCTTTTTTAAAGCTTCGATGAAGGCGTCAATATCGTCTGAGGTATTGTAGATATGCGGGCTTACCCGGATGGTTCCTTTTCGCCACGTGAATGCAAATCCTTCCGCTGTAAGCGCGTCTGCGATGTCCCTGGCCGCCTTAAAAACCAGGATATGTAAACGATTTTCGGAATCCTCTTTTCCGATCACTTCAAAGGGAAGGTCCAGCAGTGCTTCATGCAATTGCTTGGTCAGGGCCGTATTATGCACATAGATGTTTTCCAGTCCTTTTTGTCGTTTTTGTTGAACGCTTTCCTGTAATTGCAGCAGTGCCGGCGCGTTCATGTGGCCCGGTTCAAAGCTCTTATACGACGGACGGTAGTTCCAGCTTGCATTGGACTTGTCTATACTGCCAAAACCGGCAATGCGGGGCGGAAACCTGTCGATGAAAGCGGATCGGATACAAACGATCGCTGAACCAAACCCGCCATTTAGCCACTTATAGCTGCTGCCAATGAGTACATCTACCGGTAAGTTGCCAAAACTGACGGTTGTGGCGCCCATACTTTGTGTGCCATCGACAATGAAGACAACCCCCTTCTCTTTACAATATGTCCCGATAGCCTGCATATCGAGCCTGAATCCGGTCAGGAATTGTACGTGGCTGAGGGCAACGACTTCTATTTTTTTCTGATCGATTATTTCGATGATTTCTTCCGTGGAAATATGAAACCCATCGTGACTTTTGACGTAATGCAACTCAAAATCTCCTAATTCAAACGGCAGATTCAAAGAGGGATAGTCCGATTGGTATAGCAATACCCTTTTTAATCTCCCCTCGAGGCTTTGTGCAATGGCCGACAAAGCAAAGGAAAAGTTTGGCGTGAATACTACCTGTTCCGCGGTAGTATCGAAAAGTTGGGCTGTGTCTTTTCTAAGTCGTGGAAGGTCCTCGGCCATCCATTCGAGAAAAGCCGCGCTGGGATCCGTTAGGGTTTTATCCATAAATGTTTTTGCCTTTCCAATCGCTTGAGGAGAAAGAAGGCCTGTGCCTGCCGTATTTAGATAAACGGGTTGATTGCTCATGCTTTATTTGTTTTTGTTATTGTTCTCCGAAATATTTCGGAGTGCGCTTTAGTGGTTATGAAAGTAAAGAAAAAAGGCGGCTCAGGCTAAAAAAATATTTTGCGATGTCTTTTAAAAGACTAGCCGCCGTCCCTTAACATTAGCGTGGTAAAGTTCCGAAAAATCTTCCTTATGCTACTACCGGCCACCAAAACTGTACAAACATGCAAATCAAAAATATGGAGATCAGGTTTAAGAAGAATCCCGTCGTTACCATTTCTCCTATTTTTATTTTCCCGGAGCCAAAGACAATGGCATTGGGAGGCGTGGATACGGGCAGCATGTAGGCGCAGGACGCGGCAAGCGCAGTGCCAATCATTAAAGGCACCGACGAGACGCCTAAAGAAATACCCAGCGTCGCCATTAGCGGTAATGCCATGCTGGCGGTTGCCGTATTGGAAGTAATCTCCGTAAGGAAGTTGATTCCTGCCACGACAATCAACAAAATAAGGAAGGCGGGGATCAACTTAAGAGCCAAAAACTGTCCGGCAAGCCAGGCACTCAGATCCGTTTTAGAGAATCCGGCGGCAATAGCCAGACCCGCGCCGAAGATCAATAAGACCCCCCAGGGCAGTTTCTTAGCCGATTCCCAATTCATTAGTCCGCCCTTGCTGCCCTTGCCGGCGGGAACAAGAAACATGAGTACAGCCCCCGCTATTGCGATAATCGTATCGTTAATTTTGGGAATAAAGTGGCTCCAGATGAACGAACGGGTGATCCAGAAAAACGCGACTATGCAAAAGATCACCAAAACCCGCTTTTCAGGTACGGAAATCTTGCCCAGGTCCGCCAGCGAAAACGCTACGTCATGCTGTTCGTTTTCCACGCTTTTATATCTTGTCAGGTAAAAAGCGGTTGCCGTCAGTAAGACACAAGCAAAAGGAAAGGCGAATACCATCCACTGAAAGAAAGATACTTCCACACCCAGCGCCTCTTTTACAATGCCGGCAAAAATGATATTCGGTGGCGTCCCGATCAATGTAGCCATTCCTCCTATGGAGGCAGAATACGCAATCCCCAACATCAGGTTTTTAGAAAATTTGTGGCCGGTCTTGAATTGGTCAATCACCGAGAGGCCAATCGGGAACATCATAACGGCGGTAGCCGTATTGGAGATCCACATGGACAAAAAAGCCGTGGCAACCATAAACCCTACAATGACCTTTTTTTCACTCTTGCCTATAACAGAAATAATGGAGTAGGCGATCCTTCTGTGCAGATTCCAACGTTCGATGGCCAGTCCCATGATAAATCCCCCCATAAACAGAAAAATATAGGGGTGTCCGTAAGCAGCGGTTGTTTTTTCAATAGTCAATCCCCCGGTCAAAGGCAAAAGCAGAATGGGAAGTAAGGAGGTGACGGCCAGCTCTACTGCCTCTCCAATCCACCATATCGCTACCCAACAGGTGGTAGCTAACACCGCCTGGCCCGGTTTGGACAGCCCCTCCAGCGGAAGAGTGAGTATTACTATAAATAAAACAGGGCCTGCAATCCGACTGACAAGTTTCTTGTTCATAATATGG
>CAYRJM010000025.1:0-39841 GCA_964424665.1 uncultured Chitinophagaceae bacterium | reverse complement strand
CTTATTTTAGGCCCAAAATCTGAATTATGCAAAGAAGGAAATTTATTCAACAAGGCGCCTTAGCGAGCGCAGCGTTAGGCGTACCGGAGATCCTGCGTGCCTCGATACCCCGGCAGGACTTTCCGGTAGTAAGAACACCGAAAGATAAACGACGGTTCAGTAGCGCAGTGGTAGAAAAAACCATACAGCGCATGCAGGATACCATCAAAGACAAAGAGTTGGCCTGGATGTTTGGCAATTGCTTTCCGAATACTTTGGATACTACTGTTTTTTTTAAGGAAGAGAATGGGCGGCCCGATACGTTCGTCATTACCGGCGATATTCATGCCATGTGGCTCAGAGACAGCAGTGCGCAGGTCTGGCCTTATTTGCCCCTGATAAAGAAGGACCCCCGACTACAGCGATTAATTGCAGGGGTTATAAACAGGCAGACAAAATGCATACTGATTGATCCATACGCTAATGCGTTTAATGACGAACCCACGGGAAGCGAATGGGACAGTGATGTTACCAAAATGAATCCGTGGCTCCATGAGAGAAAATACGAGCTGGATTCCCTTTGCTATCCTATTCGCCTGGCTTATGGCTATTGGAAGGAAACCGGGGATACCGGCCCTTTTGATGAGAAATGGCTACAGGCCATGAAACTTGCGGTACAAACCATGAAGGTACAGCAAAGGAAAGAGGGGAGGGGACCCTATTCTTTTTTACGAAAAACCACCCGCGCTACCGATACGGTGCCAGGCGGCGGTTATGGCAATCCCATTGTGCCCGTAGGACTGATCGTTTCCGTATTCCGACCTTCAGATGATTCGACGATTTTCCCTTTTTTGATCCCGTCTAACCTGTTTGCAATTGTTTCCCTCCGGCAACTGGCGGAAATGAGCGCAAAGATTAAAAAGGATCAGGAACTTGCCGTTACCTGCAACAAGCTGGCGGATGAAGTCGAAGTGGCAGTTCAAGGCTACGCGGTGAAGGAGCATCTGACGTTTGGAAAGATTTATTCCTTTGAAGCGGATGGTTATGGCAATCGTTTGTACATGGATGACAGCAATGTCCCTGCTTTGCTGTCAATACCCTACCTGGATGCAAGCAAAAAAACTGATCCGGTCTATAAAAATACCCGCGTATTTGTCCAAAGCAACAGCAACCCTTATTATTTCACAGGGGACGCTGCATCCGGCAATGGCAGTCCTCATACCCCTCACCAATACATCTGGCCTATGAGTATCATCATGCGGGCTATGACCTCCGATAAGGACGAAGAAATCAAAAAATGCCTGCATTGGCTGAAAAATACACACGCGAACACGGGCTTTATGCATGAGTCGTTTGATAAAGACAACCCGAAAGAATTTACCCGCTCCTGGTTCGCATGGGCCAATACCTTATTTGGTGAATTGCTGCTGAAACTAGAAGCAGAAAGGCCCGAATTATTGGAAAAAGAAATATATTAGAAAGCTATGTCTGTTGTCCGGGTCGTATCTTTAATATATCTGATTGCCTTTCCGGGGCTTTCTGCTTTCGGGCAGGATCAAAACGTGCTGCAATTGGTGGCCCAACGGCCGGATTACAGTATACGCGGGCTCAGTGTGGTTAATGATTCGGTTTTGTGGGTCAGCGGCAGTAACGGAAGGATAGGGGTCTCCTGTAATCGCGGGGAAGACTGGGTATGGAAGAAGGTGGAGACCGCGGACAGCCTTGACTTTAGGGCGATCTATGCATTCGATGAGCAATCTGCGGTGATTGTCAGTGCCGGTGCCCCGGCGACTATACTTCTAACAACTGATCAGGGGCTGCATTGGGAAAAAGTGTACCAAAATCCCGACAAGCGTTTCTTTCTGGACGGTATTACTTTTTGGAACGAAAAATGCGGGTTGGTTTACGGGGATCCGGTGGACGGACGTTTCGTTATTCTTCAGACCACAGACGGAGGACGACATTGGGAAATGCGCGCTATTGAGAACCGTCCACCGGCCCGAAAGGACGAAGCTTCGTTCGCGGCCAGCGGCACCGCAATCTTTTCCCTGCCTGGTGGCCTGGTTTGGATGGGTACAGGCGGGGCCGTCGCACGCGTGTTATTCTCCGGAAATTACGGAAAGACATGGGAGGCTTACCCCACTCCCGTGACTCAAGGTAAAAGTTCCACAGGCATCTTTTCCCTGGCTTTTAAAAATAAAAAGGAAGGTATTTGTGTCGGTGGCGATTACCTGGCTGATACCCTTCGGGAAAACAACGCTTTTTTGACTGCCGATGGCGGGAAAACATGGCAGCGGCCTGCTGTTAACCCGCTTGGGTATCGTTCGGCAGTAATATACGTTAGCGGCGACACGCTCATTGCAACGGGCAAAGGCGGCACGGACTTTTCGACCAATGGCGGAAAGACATGGCAACGGCTGACGGATTCGGGATTTTATGTGGTGCAAAAAGCCCGGAGCGGAACAGCGGTTTATCTGGCAGGCGATGAAGGCAGGGTGGCCAGGTTCACAGGTTTTCCACATAATTAGCCGGACGGTTGTCGCCATTTTGATAAGATTAAGGAATAACCTTAATTTTGCTTGTTTAAGACCGAATATATCATTATGCAACAATCAACGATTGCTGATAATAAATACTCTATTAAATATTTTCCTGACGCCGTTCAGCGGTATGAAAAGGCAGGCAATTATTTCTATTTTTACACTTCGGAAACTATCCTTGAGGTACGCGTAATATCCGACAGTATCGTCCGATTCCGTTATGCGCCCGACGGGAATTTTAAAAGGGATTTTTCTTACGCCGTTCGACCTGACTTGAAAGAATCCCTTTCGGCTTTGTCTTTGAAAGAAGAAAATGAACAATTCATCGTAAGTACTTCCAAAGTCCGCGTGCTTATCGACAAGGAAGACATGCGTATTACGATTACCGATTTGGAAGGACGGGTAATCAACCGTGATGAAGCAGGTTTTCACTGGCAATATTACATCCTGAAAGGCGGGAAAATCGTGTATTGCAGTAAAGAAATTCAGAAGGGCGAGTGCTTTTACGGGCTGGGCGACAAGCCGTCGAACCTGAATCTCAGGCATAAACGCGTTGAAAACTATGGCCGGGATTCTTACGGCTTTCATAAGGATGAAGATCCACTCTATAAAAATATCCCTTTCTATTACGGGTTGCATCAGGGCATGGCCTATGGAATATTCTTTGACAATACCTTCCGGACACTCTTTGATTTTGGGCAGGAACGCGACACGGTAACCAGCTTTTGGGCCCGCGGGGGGCAAATGAATTATTATTTCATCTATGGACCGGAGTTGATGGATGTGGCCCGGCAGTATACCCATCTTACGGGAACGCCCGAATTGCCGCCGCTCTGGGCATTGGGCTATCAGCAGTCTCGCTGGAGCTACTATCCGGATACCAAAGTCAAGGAAATAGCAGCCGAATTCAGAAAACGACAGATCCCCTGCGACGTGATCCATCTGGACATTGATTACATGGAAGGATTTCGTTGTTTTACCTTCAGCAAGGAACATTTTCCTCATCCTAAGCAATTAACGGATGACTTGGCAGAAACAGGGTTTAAAACTGTAGCTATCATAGATCCGGGTATTAAAGCTGACCCGGATTATTGGGTCTATCAGCAAGGCGTTGAGAACAATTACTTTTGCAGGAGAGCGGATGGTGCCTACATGGTAGGAGACGTCTGGCCCGGCCGCTGCGTATTTCCCGATTTCACTAATCCGGAGGTCAGGGAATGGTGGAAAGGGCTTTTTAAGGTGATTGCCGAAGCGGGTATTAAAGCGGTATGGACGGACATGAACGAACCTGCGGTATTTGAACTGGGAACCTTCCCGGAGGACGTTCGGCATGACTATGACGGAGAGCCCTGTAGCCACCGAAAAGCCCATAATATTTACGGCCACATGATGAGCATGGCCACAAAGGAAGGGGTGAAAAAACACATGATGCCGAACCGCTCTTTCGTCATTACGCGCTCTTGCTATGCGGGCGCCCAGCGTTGGGCCTCCGTGTGGACAGGCGATAATATGGCTACCTGGGAGCACCTTTGGCTTGCTTCTGTGATGTGCCAGCGCCTGGCCGTTTCGGGGCTTTCTTTTGCGGGAACGGATATCGGCGGTTTTATTGGAGAGCCGGACGCAGAACTATATATACGCTGGATTCAGCTTGCTGTTTTTCATACCTTTATGAGAACCCATTCAGCCAGTAATGAATCAGGATTTGATCAGGATCCCTGGTCTTTCGGAGAAGAATGTGAAGCGATTGTGCGCAAATTTATCGAGCTTCGCTACAAACTACTGCCATATCATTATACTACATTCTGGCAATATTCCAAGCAGGGAACTCCTATGCTGCGGCCCTTATGTTTTATCGCTCAGGACGATCCCGAGGCCTGGTACCGTAATGAAGAATTTTTGTTCGGCGATCACTTGCTGGTGAGTGCGGTAGCCCAGCCCGGTCAAAAGCAGAAGAAGGTATATCTGCCGGCAGGTCATTGGTATTCCTATTGGACGGACGAGCTTTTCGAAGGCCGCCAGGAAATAGCTATACCCACCCCTTTGGATGAAATACCGCTGTTTGTACGAGCCGGGGCTGTCATTCCGAACTATCCGGTGATGCAATATGTTGGAGAGAAGCCGGTAGAGGAAATGTTGTTACATGTTTATTGCGGAAAGGAGGATAGGGTGATCAGCGAACTGTACGAAGATGCCGGCGACCACTATGGGTACCTGAAAGATGAATACAATTTCATCCGCTTTAAGACATTCATGCATGAGGGACATTTCCATCTTAAAAAACAATACTTTGGTCAGTTTGATTCAGATTATAAGCAGTATAAGATAACTATACACGGATTGAATTTTGATGCCAAAGAATTGGTAGTCAACGGACAGCCGCAATCTATTGAAAATATAAAATCCGGAAAGCTGATTGTTTTCAATGTAGACAGGAACTTTGAGGAAATTATTATCAGGTGAACCTTCCTAATTGTACAACCTTAAAATAGAGGATATGGACGTTGTTGATTTTGATCCGAATGCGCCTGCACAGGTGACAAACAATATTTTTGGCTTGCCTTCCAGGGAGGATAACTCCCGTGTAGTATTGTTGCCGGTCCCCTGGGAGGTAACGGTGTCCTATCGTACGGGTACTTCTCGTGCTCCGGAGTACATATTTGTCGCCTCCCAGCAAATCGACTTGTATGATGCGGACATGCCTGAGGGCTGGAAATCAGGGTTTTTTATGCCTGAAATAGACAAGGAACTGCTTTTACGCAGTGACTATCTGCGAAAAGAGGCAGCGCTTTATATTAATTTTCTCGCAGAAGGGGGCAATATAGAAGAAAATGATTTCATGAAAAATAGCCTTCATGAAGTGAATAAAGGCTGTGAAGAGCTGAACCAATGGGTGTATAAGCAAACCCGGTCCCTTTTGGAAAAACAAAAATTTGTAGGGGTGATAGGCGGAGATCACAGCACGCCGCTCGGATACTATAAGGCGTTGAGCGAAGTATACGAGTCCTTTGGCATCTTGCATATTGATGCGCATCTGGATCTCAGAAAAAACTTCGAAGACTTTACTTATTCGCATGCATCCATCATGTACAATGCGTTGGAACAGCATTCTTCAATCTCAAAAATTGTTTCAGTAGGTGTTCGCGATTACTGCCAGGAAGAAATAGATAAAGCTGCTTCGGAAGGCGAGCGGATCAGTATTTTTTTTGACAGAGATATGAAAAGGCAGCTTTGTGAAGGCGTTACCTGGCAAAGCATCTGTGATCAGATTGTAGAACAACTCCCTGAGCAAGTATATCTCAGCTTTGATGTGGATGGACTGGATCCGAAACTTTGCCCGCACACCGGTACCCCTGTTCCTGGGGGGCTGGAACTCTGGCAGTTCGATTATCTGATCTGCCGGGTGTTGGAAAGCGGTCGTCAGCTGATCGGTTTTGACGTGGTTGAAGTGGGTTTTCAGCATTCCGATTGGGATTCCAATGTGGGAGCGCGTATATTATTTCGTTTATGCAATTTGGTCGTAAAGGAACCAGTTAAAGTAGTTTAATCTTCATTTAAATAATGAATTATTCCCTGGCGCTTCGAAACCCATATTATTATAAAAAGAAGTTTCCTATTGCATTGCTGCATTTTACGGCCGGCTTCCTGTTGCTGAATGCTTGGTATGAAAGTCATGTGCAAACAGCTATGCCGATACTGGGTACGGTATTTTTGATCATCGCTTTTTTTGAAGTTGTTTATACCTTTTTTTCTTTTAGGATGATGCATCGGTTTCCGGTAGTGAATAGCATTGTGAGGATCGTTACTTCCTGTGCTTTCCTGTTGTACGCCATTTTACTTTTTCAGCAGGGACAAACCCTGTTTGCTGTCTTTATGCTCGTGATTGCTTTAGCTTTTGTGATGATTTTTATCATTGAAAGAAGGTGGGCCAGGCCTTTCATTATTGACATAAATGAGCGGGGGGTACTGTTTCCCGGTACGTTTAAGAACCCTTTGATTCCCTGGCACAATTTCAATAATGTGGTTCTTAAAGACAATATTCTGACTCTTGATTTGACCAGTAATCGTATTATGCAATTGGAGATGCGGGCGATACCAGATAAAAATAAAGTACAGGAGATCAATATGTTTTGCAGCCAAAGAATAGTTGAGAATCAGCCGGCTATTTCCGGCCGTCCGGACAATACCGGCGAGGGTTCCTCCGGTCAGTAGCCGCAACAAAACAAGTTCGCGCCCAAACTAAGGACGGAATAAGAAGTAACATACATCCAGGAACACGCAGGTGTCGTCGGATCTTGACCATAGCCCTATCAATTTAAACGTGGTTAAGTAAGATGATGGCGTTCAAAATCAAAATAAAAAGACGAGAATAAAGCATTTCCATGCCTTTAACCGAAGAGCGAAAACTAGAACGAACATGGATTAACAATTTCCAGAACTGTCCGCTTGTGGATAAGGCCAGCCGAACATTTGATTCAGACCTGGCATTTCAAATATTCTACGGAGGGCGGCAAGAGGCGGGTTGTTCGGCTAAATTGCCACAAAATTTCAAGGCTTTTTACCAGGATTACGGCAGGATGGCAAAGCAAGAGGTTATTGATCGGTTGCTTACATTTCTTCATTTAGTTGGGATCACAATTACGAAAAGGAAGCTGGTTAGTTTTTTGGATGACAATGAAACCGACTATCCCAGATTAATGAATAGTTGTTTTGCCATTTTTAGAATGTTAGCACATTATAGGGAGAAGTTAGATATAACCAGCCCTTATCAAGACAACTACGGAGATATTCATTTCCTGCTCAGAATAGAAACAGGTGGTGATCAGATCACTTTGTTTGAGAATACCGGTGTAGAGCTAAAGGTTTATTACAGCAATTTCAAAAGCGTTCCGCTAAATTATGAAAAAGATAAAGAGGTAAAGGCGCTTTTTGAACACATAGAAAACAGCCGGGATTGTTTCTTTCTTACGGGCAAGGCCGGCACCGGTAAATCTACATTCATCCATTATTTGGCAAAGAACACCGAGAAACAAGTGCTGCTGTGCGCTTTTACCGGTATTGCGGCGGTGAACATAGGCGGACAAACGCTTCATTCAATTTTTAAATTTCCTATCAAACCGCTTTTGCCGGAGGATCGTGAAATAGAAATATTCCATAAGAACAGCCTGCGGCGAAAGATGATTGAACGCGTAGATACTATCGTAATAGACGAAGTATCTATGCTGCGATCTGATTTGTTGGAGGCTATTGACTATTCATTGAGACATAATGGAGGAGATGTAAAGCAACCTTTCGGTGGTAAACAACTTATTCTTGTCGGCGACATCTTTCAGCTGCCTCCTGTGGTGGGTAATTGGAATGAAATGCATCGTACACTGTTTTCTGAAGTGTATAAAAGTGAATATTTCTTTGACGCGCCTATCTACAAAACAGTGCATCCTTTCTTTAAAGAGTTGACGAAAGTTCACCGTCAAAAAGACCGCCAGTTTATTGAAATATTAGACAACATAAGAACGTGTCGGGCTGAAGACAGGGAACTTGATAGCATCAACAAAAGGTACGATCCGCAATACGTACCTGCCGCCAAAGAGTTTATCATTACACTGACGACTACCAACTATATTGCCAACAATGAAAATAACAAAAAACTTAATGAATTGAATTATACACCATTTGATTTTGAGGCAATCATTAAAGGCGAGTTTAGCAACGGGAAATACCCTACGGACATACGACTGCGGTTAAAAAAGCACGCCCAGGTGATTTTTGTAAAAAATGATCTTAGTGGACGTTGGGTGAACGGAACAATTGGTAAGGTGGAATTTGTATCTGATGATCTCATAGAAGTAAAATTACAGGATGGCAGCATACATAGCGTAGTAAAAGAGACGTGGGAGAATAGAAAATATAAATATGATCGAAAAAAAAGGGAAATCGTATCGGAAGTCGTCGGAACGTTTACCCAATATCCGCTCAAACTGGCCTGGGCCATCACAATTCATAAAAGTCAGGGGCTGACTTTTGATAAGGTTGCCATTGACTTGGGGACGGGGGCTTTCGTTAACGGACAGTTATATACCGCGTTAAGTCGGTGTCGTTCGCTGGAGGGAATTGTGTTGAAAAGGAAAGTCCAAAAAGAAGATATTATAGAGGATAAAAGGCTAATAAAATTTTATGAGGTAGAGCGGCTGTTATCGAAATTTTCAAGGTAAAATCCCGTTATAGATGAAATATGCGTGCACAATAAAAAAACGTGTTTTTGGATAATCTTATCACCTTGGGAAAATGTAGTATTCTTAAGAAAAACGTCAAAATATTGGTACGGGGTAACTTGGCCAGCCAGTTTCTGTACTTTTGGGCGAAATGCCGGAAGTCCGCTGCCTGTGGCCCGGTTTTGACAAATGGAAATATTATCCTAATTTTGAGTAGCCTTAAAACAGGTATTTATGAAGCCCGAGGAAAAACAAAATAAAACCAAAGCGCTGGTCTATTCACTGGTCTGTTATGCCGGTCTGATAGGCATTTGTCTTTTGCTGGGCTTTTCTTCGCCGCCACCGTTGCCAAACCAAGATATGGGAATGATTATTAATCTTGGTACTTCAGCAGAAGGTACGGGTATTGACCAGCCGTTGAGCCCTAACCCCTCGGCTGTACAGGCATCTCAGCCGCATGAAGCCCAGGCCAGTCCTGCGAGCGACGAAACCGGCGACCGTACGGAGGAAATCATGACGCAAAATACCGACGACGCCCCGGTAATCAAAGAACTAAGTGAGGATAAAAAAGAAGAAACCTTTTCGAAAAACCTGGACGAAAATACACCACATACGACAGAAAAACCCCGGCCGGACGCCCCGGTAGAGCCGAAGCCCGCTCCGCCGAAGCCTAAAGCTATTTATAGCGGCGGAAATACCGATAATGAATCCAGCGGTAATAATGCCGGAGCCAGCAACAGCTCAGAGGGAGAAGGCTTAACCGGCAATCCGGGAGATCAGGGGGCTGTCAATGGGGATCCTACCGCCAGCAATCATAATGGCCGTTTTTCCGGCTTGGGAGGCAACAGTCTCAGCTACCGGTTAGGAGGAAGAAGGATAGTGGCCTATCCGTCCCGTACGGGTAATTTTTCCGAAGCCGGAAAAGTAAAAATGAGTATCAAAGTAAACCGGGAAGGTAAAATTACCAGTTACAGCATAATTAGTGCGGATAACCCCACTATAAGTGAACTTGCCAGGAAAAAGATACAAGAGGTAAAATTTAATGCCAGCTCCAGCGCTCCAGTCGTCCAATTCGGCGAGATTGTTTTTGTGTTTAAAATCAGACAATAGGGAATCCGGTGCAAAAATGCGCGCTAGGATCTTGGGAACCCCTGCTCGTTCTCAAAAATAGCCTGTTTAGGCTGGAAGCCTTCATTAACGGTTGAATTCTTGTCCGGTGTGTTAACAGCCTTCTTGCGGGAGGTCCATAACGCCATTTTTTAAGATCGTGCAGGTTGATTGTTCAATGTAATGGGCAATACTACAGAGCTGTTTATCCCGGGTCTGTTTTTTATCATCAAAAATAATTTTTGACGGTTTTTTTCTAATAATCTTATAGGCGCTATCGCCTGAATTTGCGGACAACCGATTGCGCAAAACAAGAATTGTTTTATACGGCATATATTTTTCCAATTAGGTGTTTTTTATTTTGACCGAAGCTTCTTTCGTTGTACATTCACCGCTTCGAAAAATCATATTTGTCTTTAAAACTTAACTCGTATGCGTAAGTATTATTTAACTGCCTTAGCAGGCATAGCGTTATTATGCACGCTAATATTTTCTTCCTGCCAGACTTCTACCAACCAGAAACCGGCTGAAGTGAGTATTATCCCTAAACCTGTTTCTCTGGAGCAAAATAGCGGTGCTTTTATTATTACACCTGAAACACCTATTATATTACTGGGCGACAGCCTGAAGAACAGCGCTGACTTTCTTAACCGCTATCTTAACAAATATTATGGGTTCACTTTAGACGTGCAAGAAGGCACGGCTGCTGATACGGCCGCTTCCGGCGCGATCATTCTCGGTAACCATTCAATGGATAAGGCGGTAGCCGGAGCGTATACTTTACATTCAGATCAGAAGCGGGTGCGCATTATGGGACAGGATGCACCGGGCGTTTTTTATGGGATACAGTCGCTTATACAACTGTTGCCAACTACCCCTTCTAAATCCCTGGCCATTGGTGTGGTTAACATCACGGACTATCCCGAATACGGCTACCGGGGCATGATGCTTGATTGCGCTCGCCATTTTTTTGATACGGCATTTATTAAAGAATATATTGATTTTATAGCGCTTCATAAGATGAATGTTTTCCACTGGCACCTCACGGGTGATCAGGGATGGCGTATAGAAATTAAACAATACCCTAAGTTGACAGAGGTGGGTGCATGGAGAGATTCTACGCTTATCGGGCACTATGGCGATAAACCGGTGAAGTATGACCATCACCGTTACGGTGGATTTTATACGCAGGACGAGATCAAAGATATTGTAAAATATGCCAAAGAAAGGTACATTACTGTTATTCCGGAAATAGAAATGCCCGGACATTCGATGGCTGCAATCGCCGCCTACCCGGAACTAGCAGGGGATTATCGTGATGATTATAAAGCAGATCTTCATGTAGCCAATACTTGGGGTGTGATGGAACTTATTCTTTGTCCTACGCCCTACACCTTCGATTTTTATAAAAATGTACTTGATGAAGTCATGACGCTTTTCCCCAGCCACTACATTCATATAGGTGGTGATGAAGCGCCAAAAACCGCCTGGGAAAACTCGGCTTTTTGCCAACAGCTTATCAAAGAGAAGGGACTTAAGGATGAAGAAGGGTTGCAAAGCTATTTCATCCATACCATTGAAAAATACCTTAATGCGCATGGGCGCGATATAATTGGTTGGGATGAAATTCTACAAGGGGGGTTGGCCCCCAATGCTACGGTAATGAGCTGGCGAGGAGAAGAAGGAGGCATAAAAGCAGCCAATATGGAGCATAAAGTGATTATGACGCCTACCACTTATTGTTACTTTGACTATTATCAATCAAAACAACATGACTCTTTGCGCATCGGCGGTTATCTCCCGATAGAAAAGGTTTACAGTTATAATCCCGTAGGAAAACTGGACAGCGAAGCTGCGAAATACGTAGAGGGAGTACAAGCTAATATGTGGACCGAGTATCTCCAATGGCCAAGTTCGGTAGAATTTATGCTTTTCCCCAGAATGGAAGCCATTTCAGAAGTGGCCTGGACTAACGTAGCAAATAAGGACTTGGAAGATTTTTCCAAACGGATCCGCAAAGCTTATGACCGGTATGACCTGTGGAATGTCAGCTACTCAAAGACTTTTAAGGAAACGTTGTTAAAGACGGATTCTACAAATAGCAACGCTACGGATTCTACAGAATAGTATTATTTTTGTCCACTACCTTTGATACTAAAAAAATAACACTTCCAAAAACATGATAAACACTTCAGCGGATATTGACCTGACCGACAGTTTTGAGCGTATTCCGGTACAGATTTATGATAATGCTAAACAAGGGGCTGTTGCCGTAGCTAAAATGATTGCTGCGCTTATCCGGGAAAAACAGAAAGCTGGTCAAAATTGTGTTCTCGGGCTGGCTACAGGGTCTACGCCCAAGTCTTTGTACACCGAATTGGTGCGCTTGCATCAAGAAGAGAAATTGAGCTTTAGCAATGTAGTTACCTTTAATCTGGATGAATATTATCCAATGGATCCGGATGCGCTTCCGAGCTATCATCGTTTTATGCATGAGCAGCTTTTTGACCATGTAGATATTGATAAGAAGAATGTTCACATACCGGATGGGACAGTTCCAAAAGAGAACATGAAGGACTATTGTGAGGGGTACGAGAAGCAGATCGAAGCAGCCGGCGGTATAGACCTCCAGATACTGGGTATAGGCTCCAACGGACATATCGGATTCAACGAACCCGGTTCGAATGCCAACTCGCGAACCCGGTTGATTGCTCTGGATAACAATACCCGGCTGGCAAATTCTTTTGACTTTCCCAATATGGCGCAGGTTCCCCGCCTGGCCATTACCGTGGGAATAAGTACGATCATGAGAGCGCGAAAGATCGTGCTGATGGCCTGGGGACAACACAAAGCACCCGTTGTGCGCAAAGCTGTTGAAGGGCATTCTACTGAACAGATTCCGGCTTCTCTGCTGCAGCAACACGGGGATTGTGTCTTTATCCTGGACAAGCAGGCTTCCGAGGAATTGACCCGCTTTAAATCTCCCTGGCTTACCGGTGAATGCGAATGGACGCTTAAAATGATCCGCAAAGCGGTCTGTACGATGGCTTTGAAGGTGAATAAGCCCTTGTTGATGCTTACAGACCATGATTACAACAACAATGGACTCAGTGATCTGCTGGTACAGCACGGCAATTCTTATGACATCAACCTGATGGTGTTCAATGGCATGCGCAATACCATTACAGGATGGCCGGGAGGGAAGCCGGGGGTGGTTATTCCTGATCATCCGGAACGGGCGGAGCCAATGCCTAAACGCGTGTTAATCTTTTCCCCCCATCCTGATGACGATATTATTTCAATGGGAGGCACATTTATACGACTGCATGAGCAGGGCCATGATGTGCATGTGGCTTACCAGACGTCAGGGAATATTGCGGTGGGCGATGAATTCGTAACGCGGTTTGTAGACTTTGCGGTAGGCTTTGATGAGATTTTTAACCTTGATAAGAGCCGCAGTTCGGAAATCATGGAAGACGCGAACGCGTTTCTTCGGTCAAAAAAATATAGCGACGTTGATTCCAAAGAAATACGGGCCATAAAAGGCCTGATCCGGCGCTGCGAGGCCAAGGCTACTTGCCGGTATGTCGGGTTAAAAGACGACCAGATACATTTTCTGAATATGCCGTTTTATGAGACGGGTAAAATAGAGAAGAATGCGCCGGGAGAAGAGGATCTAAAGATCGTCATGGACATCATACGGCAGATTAAACCTCATCAGATCTATGCTGCCGGAGACCTGGCCGATCCGCACGGCACCCATAAGGTTTGTCTCGATGTGATTTTTGAAGCGTTGGACCGTCTGAAGAAGGAACCGTTTATGGAAGATTGCTGGCTCTGGCTCTACCGCGGCGCTTGGCAGGAGTTTGAGCCTTATGATATTGAAATGGCAGTTCCCATGAGCCCCGACCAGGTTATTCAGAAACGGCATGGTATCTTTATCCATCAGAGTCAAAAGGACGCTGTGCCATTTCAAGGTGCTGATTCTCGAGAATTCTGGCAACGTGCAGAGGAACGAAACGCGGAGACCGCGGAATTGTTTGACAAATTGGGACTACCCAAATACGCGGCTTTAGAAGCCTTCGTAAGACATCATTATTAAAGTTAAAAAGCCCGCTGAACATATTATTGGTTCAGCCGGCTTTTATTATTTTGTGGCGATCATAGAAATTTCCACATGTACCGCTTTGGGCAGTGCGGCTACCTGTACTGTTTCCCTGGCGGGAAAATTTCCCCCGCTAAAATATTTACCATATACTTCATTGATAGCGCTGAAGTCGTTCATGTCTGTCACGAAAATGCTGCTTTTAACCACATGGCCGAAGTCCATGCCGGCCGCAGACAGGATAGCTTTTAGGTTTTTCATGACCTGATGGGTTTCCGCCTGTATGTCATTTCGAACCAACTGATCGGTCTGGGTGTCTATGGGGATTTGCCCCGAAATGTAAAGCGTATTGCCCGCGAGAATGGCTTGTTGATAAGGGCCGATGGGAGCTGGCGCATCTTTTGTATTGATCACTTGTTTTTCCATAATTTATTGTCTGTTTAAAATCGCGATAAATTTAAGACAATAATCGTTCATGGGGATGGAATTAAAATTTAAAAAACCTTTGCATCCTTTATCTTTGTGACCTAATTTATCTTTTACCGCACAATGGCCCTACTTCTAAACATAGAAACAGCGACTTCGACCGGATCGGTTTGTCTTTCTGAAAATGGGCAGGTTCTCGCTGAAAAGGCTTCTGCGGCCCAAAAAGATCATGCCGCCATCCTCCTTCCTTTTATCCGGGAAATGATGCTGGAAACCAATACTGCGCCGTCCCAGATTGACGCCATCGTGATTAGTGGTGGCCCGGGATCCTATACCGGGCTGCGGGTAGCCACCTCTACTGCGAAAGGCCTTTGCTACGCCTGGGATGTTCCCCTGATCGCCGTCTCTACCTTAAAAGCGATGGCCAGCGGGATGAAATCCCTCATAGGCGGACGAAGCCGAACCTTGCTTTGTCCCATGATCGATGCAAGAAGAATGGAGGTTTTTACGGCTTTATATGACGACGAGCTCAATGAACTTTGGGCACCACGCGCTACTATTCTTACAACGGATTTTCTGTCGGCGTTTGAAGACCGGCACCTACTGGTGGCCGGCAGCGGGGGAGGGAAAGCGGAAAAGCTGCTGAAAGACCACCCATGGACCTTTGTTCCGTTTAAGAACCATGCCACTCATTTAGTCGCTCTTGGCGAAGCTGCCTTTGAACAGCAACGGTTTGTCGATACCGCCTATTTTGAGCCTTACTACCTTAAATCAGTGTATTTGCCCGCAAAAAAGTAGGAGATTCTGTATTCCCTTATAAATATTTACCTTTGCCCCCGATCAATCGGAGAACAATTGATGGTTTTGCACAATAAAATATCAGCAGAAGCGCTCAAAAGACAATTAGAAGAGGAAACGTTCAACCGGGTTACGATTTCTTTCTACCGTTATGCGGATATTGCCCACCCACAGGCTTTCCGGGACAAGCTTTACGAAAGGCTTTTCGACCTGAAAGTGTTTGGCCGCATTTATGTAGCCAGTGAAGGAATTAATGCCCAGGTCAGTGTCCCGGAATTTAATCTGGGCCCGTTCAGGGATTATCTGAATACTTTTTCTTTCCTGGAAAATATCCGGCTGAATATTGCTGTTGATAATGGTAAATCGTTTTGGGTGCTAAAGATAAAAGTACGGGAAAAAATCGTAGCCGACGGACTTGACGATCCTCATTTTAGCGTAGCCAACAAAGGCCGTTATGTAGATGCTAAAAAATTCAATGAGCTGGCTGAAGATCCGGAAACAATCATTGTTGATATGCGTAATCATTATGAATATGAAGTGGGCCATTTTGAACGGGCCATCGAGGTACCCTCCGATACTTTCCGGGAGCAGCTGCCCATGGCGGTGGATATGTTGAAGGATAAAAAGGACAAGAATATTGTCATGTATTGCACCGGTGGCATACGGTGTGAAAAAGCCAGCGCCTGGATGAAGCACAATGGATTTAAAAACGTTTTCCATCTGGAAGGAGGGATCATCAATTATGTACACAAAGCCAGGGAGCAAAACCTGCCGCTGAAATTTCGCGGAAAGAACTTTGTCTTTGATGAACGGTTAGGGGAGCGGGTCTCTGAAGACATCATCAGTCGTTGCCACCAATGTGGAAAGCCCTGTGATTCACATGTCAATTGCAGAAACGAAGGCTGCCATCTTCTATTTATCCAATGTCAGGAATGTGCAGAGAAATATAAGGGTTGTTGTAGCGCTGAATGTAAACATACGCTGGAACTTCCGGAAGAACAGCGGAAAGTACTGAGAAAGGGAAAACAAAACGGTCAGAAGATATTTAACAAATCCCGTGACCGGATGCTCGGTCTTATCAATTCGTAATAGTTTAAAAATACAGCATGAAACGCGCTTATTGGTTGCTTACGTTATCTCTCATTGTCTTTGTCTGTATTGTCGGATGTAAGCCTAATGCTTCCAGTGGCGACAGCCCGTTGGATACCCTGGTCGTCATGACTTATAATATTCATCACGCCAATCCGCCGGCTAATGGAGCGGGCGTAATTAATATTGACAGTATTGCGGCCGTTATCAACCGGGTGGATCCGGATCTGGTGGCTTTACAGGAGATTGACGTGCATACCCGCCGTTCCGGTAAGGCTCTGGACGAAGCAAAAAAGCTTGCAGCGTTAACAGGCATGCAGTCTTTTTTTACTAAGACGCTTGATTATGAAGGCGGCGCGTATGGTATAGCGGTACTCTCCCGATTTCCAATAAAGGATTCCACAGGCTATTTATTGCCGAAAGAACCGGGTACTCAAGAGGAAACCAGAGGGCTTTGCCTGGTTAAAGTTCACCTCTCTGCAGGACAGCCGGTCTATTTCGCTTCTACACATCTTGGTTTATCTAAAAATACCCGCCTGTTGCAGGCAGATAGTATAATCACCATTATTAATAAACTTTCGGCTCCCGTCATCATTGGAGGGGACTTTAATGCTTCCCCGGGTAGTGAAACCATCAATAAATTATCTTCAGTGCTTAAACAGAGTTGTACGACAGGCTGCGATCCGACCATACCTTACGATCATCCCCGGGAAAAGATTGATTTTATTTTCTACAAAGGCGACAGTCTGTTGGATCCCATCGGGCAGAAAGTACTCAAAGGGGTTCAGTGGTCTGATCATTTGCCGGTTGTAGTGACTTTTGAAATCAAGAAGTAAGGAGACGGTGGACTAGGTTATCCACTTTTCCCGGATTCTCTTCCAAAGGTATTCTCGCCAGCCGATCAATTGCCCGATCAGGAAATATTCGCGAAAAGACCCTCGCAGATGTTTTTGTAATATTCTGCGCACATCCTCTTTGTTTACTTCCCCGGATTCTTTTACTTGCATCAGCAGTTGCAGCGTTAAAACGGCCAGCAACGCTGTAATGAGAAACAAAAAGGTCCAGCTTTCAAGCCGGGCCAAGTGAATGACTTTGGTCAGGTTAGGTCCCCCCCATTCAATATCAATATTCAAATGCCTGTTACTGAAGTAATCCGCCAGGAGTCCGCCGATTAACGGAGCGAAGGAAGAGAACAGAGACGCTATGATATTTTTAGCGGATAAATAGACGATGGACTCGGCTTTGGGAGCAAGCTTCAAGCCGATATTTGTCAGTGACAGGTTAATACCTGCGGTAGAGATTCCCATAAAAACGTAGATCAATACGAGCAGGAGAATATTTATATATTGGTGTGTATAAAGCCCGACAAAACACCAGGCTATAAAGCATCCTATATAAAGAGGCGCGCATATGGCGATAATAGTTTTGTTGCTGTATCGGTCTGCAAAGGTTCCCCATAACCGGATAGTAAAGATGCTGCTGATCTGACTTATGATGCCCAACAGGATGATATAAGATAAAGAGAACTGCATCTTTTTTAACAGAAAGACCGTAAAAAAAGGGGTGCCTATGTTAATGGCGAAAGTCCATGCAGAATTAAAAATCAACAGTTTCCTGAAATTAGGGTCCTTTAAGGGCTTTTTGATCAACTTAAATACATTGTCGCGTAACGGAGCAGCCTCAGGCTCCGGTGTTCGCGACAAGATGATTGCCCCGCTAAGGCCAATGACGCCAGCGAGCGTAAACATGCCTGCAT
This sequence comes from uncultured Chitinophagaceae bacterium, assembly GCA_964424665.1. GTDB lineage: Bacteria > Bacteroidota > Bacteroidia > Chitinophagales > Chitinophagaceae > FW021-bin31. Next base: position 21,832 of record CAYRJM010000025.1, on the reverse strand, counting down.
AGGCGTATAGCTGCGCGCCAGGCTGATTATTCGTGATATAATCTAACACAAGCGCGGTTAAAATACTTAAGCCAACGTTGAGCATCTGATTTAACCTGCTCCGGCGTGAGAAATAAGACCCCAATGACTTTTCGGGTACAAGGTCTTTCATCCACGAATTCCAGCTCGGTCCGGCAATCGATCCGAACAAATAATAGAAAAACAGCAGGAAAATAAGTACTTCTATCGTGACTGAAAAAGAAAACAACAAGAGGAGCGTGCCTATCAATAGCAGTGGGGCGCGAGCCAAAAAACTGCAAAAAACAGCTATGGCCCGTCGATTATTATATTTGTGTACCAACCATATCGATACTAACTGGAAAAGCTGGACGACAGTCGGCAGCGCAGCTAAAAATCCAATCTGAAAATTACTTGCGCCCAGAAGCAGCGCCAGAGCAACCAGGAAAGCACCGCTCGTAAAAACGGTCATCGCTTCAGATGCAAGTCCGTCTCCAATTACCAGATCTAATCCTCTTTTTACTTCAGCATCTGTAAGTTCTTTTTTGGGTTTAAGGTTCATAAAAAGTAACAACCTTTACTGTAAAGTATATCCTTTTAATGAACAACATCCTTCGACAGAATGTTCAGCCCGCTATTTCAAATGTGTTTCGAACAGTTGATAGATACGCGTATATTCGTCACGCCAGCTTTCGGGCTCCTCAAAGGCGTGGCTTTCCAACGGGTAAACAGCCAATTCCCAATGGTCTTTTTTTAATTCTATGAGTTTTTGGGTCAGGCGTACGATATCCTGAAAATGCACATTGGTGTCTATCATTCCATGGCACATCAACAAATGTCCTTGTAATCCTTTGGCAAAATAAATAGGAGAACTACGGATGTAGGCCGTACTGTCGTTTTGAGGGAGGTTTAAAATGTTGGAGGTATAGCCGTGGTTGTAATGTCCCCAATCGGTTACCGAACGCAGTGCCGCCCCGCAGGCGAAAACATCCGTTTTAAACAAGGCCATCAAGGTTAGAAAGCCGCCGTAAGAGCCGCCCCATAGACCGATGCGGTCCGGGTTTACCCCCAGGCTATCGATCATATATTGCGCCCCATCTATAATGTCTTCCAGATCATTTCCGCCCATATGCCGGTAAATGGCCGTTCGCCAGTCGCGGCCATAGCCGGCGCTGCCGCGGTAATCAATATCCATCACGGTATAACCCTGTGCGGTTAAAAGGTTAATAAACAGATGTTCCCGGAAGTAGTAACTCCAATAATGTTTTACGTCTTGCAAATATCCGGCGCCATGGACGAAGATAACGCCAGGTCTTGTTTTAGCCGGTTTCGTTGGTTGATAGATACTGGCATACACGGAAAATCCGTCTCTGTCGGTAAAGGTGATGATATCGGGCTTCTGCCAGTCATAGGACTTATATTCTTCGCTTTCGGCTTTATCTGTTATCTGTTGGGCTGATGTGCCCGCTGTATTGGATTGTACATACAATTCCCATGGGTGAACAGCTGTGGAATGCAGTATAGCCAGATGCTTTCCGTCTGGTGAGACAGTTACATTGTTTCCTCCCATCATCCGGGTAATGCGGGTTTGTTTTTTAGTTTTCAGGTTTAATTTATAAAATTGTGTTTGACCCGGTTCCACCCGATTAGTGGTAATATATAAAAAGGTCTTATCGGGGGAAATTAACGCTTGCTGTACTTCATATTTTCCATGCGTTAAAGCGGTTATTTTCCGGTTGACTACGTTTTGAAGATAGATATGCGAATAACCGGTTTTTTCCGACTGAAACCAGTAGGTGTTTTTATCAACCCAGCCCATACTTCCCATACTATAGGTATACCCGATCCCCGGCCCGCCGATCCATGCGCTATCATGCTGCCGGTTCAGTAATTTGAGTTCTGCCGTTTCTGCATTCAGTAACATAATCCATCGGTCTTTGTGGTCTAAGGAGCGCACTACAACTAAAGATTTAGTACCCTCTTCATTCCATAACGGCCCATTAATCACGACTTTTCTTAGTGGTTTTTTTTCTTTTAATGAATCGTATACTTCGGGATAATTTTTATAAAAAGATGGAACATCTCTTATTCCCGGAATCTGTTTTATTGAAAGCGGGTAGGAGGAATCTTTTTTTCTGTCATAGATGTAAAAAGCAGTGTTTCCATTAGGAGATCCTACAACCGGCCTGGACTGAATGTTTTCCGTATAGCCGGATACTGTTACATAATTAGGTACTTCAGTAAATCTTATATTTTCAGCTTCGTCAACTAATGTGTAAGTTATAAACCGCCCGTCAGGGCTAATGATCAGATTTTGCAAATCTTTATCACCCAGATAAATAGCCTTTGGAAACGCCTGTTTGGGAGCCAGTTTTTCTGCCTGCTTCGCGGCTTTTTCCTTCGCTTTGTGCCGCCGAAGTACCAGTGAATTTTCCAACGCGTCAGTTCTTAAAAATTGTTCTTGCGGACTTAAATTTTCTTTTCGCGGTTTACGGCCCTTGTTAAAATTAGTTAGCTGTATGATACCCCCTGAAGATAAACTGCTGGCATATAAATTATCTCCCATCCGGAATACAACATCGCTATCATGAAAGCCGAAATGGGGGTATCGAATGTCTCTGGATGTCCGGAGTAGCGTTTTTATACGTCCCGATGGAATATCAAGTACCTTAAGCGAATTGTTCTGTTGAAAAACAATCTTATCGCGCTCCGTATTGAAAACACCTGATCTTTCCGCAAGCGCCAGTAGCCTTTGACGGGGAGTGGCCTTTTGCGGCTTAGTGTCCGGGAGCGAAACAAAATATAAAGAATCTGACGGAGATTCGTCGGGATTCCAAAAAAAATATAACCTTTGTCCGTCCGGACTCCAGAAAGGCTGAGAAGGAGAGGAGCCAATCCACGAAGGATCGCGCATGATCTTATCGACGGTTAGCGGGGCAAGTTGTTGAGCGGAAAGAAAAAACGGATAAAAAAACAATAGCAGGAACAAACACTTTTTCATAGCAAGGAAAAATTTGAATTACAACGAGTAAAGTTAAAATAATTCACCTTATGAAGCGAGAATTTTTATTATACTTTCTATTATCTGCGGGTATTATGCTGACTAGTGCCTGTGCCAACCACTCGGAGATTAATAAGACGACAAGTACGTTTTATGTGATACAGCCTGCTGAACATTTTCATGCTTTCAATGGACACCTTAATTGGTACGGACGGATGCGGTCAGGCGACCTCATGCGTTTTTTGAAAGATTCCAATATCTATAGAATATACCGGAGCGCTTTTTCACGTGCTATTGAAACGGTTGATTCTTTACAGGCTCTTCAGAAGATTGATGTGATTGTCTATGATATTGATTCTGTAGCAGACAATATATATAGACTGCTCCGCCAGAATGAAGATTTTGGCAGGAATATACTTATAGTCTCTCCGCCGGGGGAGATAGATGCGATAGTGAAAAAACTTGGTGTTGATTCGTTTGATCAACCTAACCATAAAAATCAGTTTAATGTGATTTATCTCCTAATAAATGACCATGGCAAAGCGACAATCAGCCGAAAAATTTTCGGCAAGGCACCGAGGCCAGTACCCGATACGTCATCGAAGGATTGATAGGTTTAAAAAAGCAAGTTGCCCAGGACGATGATTGCTACGGACAGATAGATGATAATCCCGGTTACATCCACGATGGTAGCCACAAAAGGCGCCGACGAAGTTGCCGGGTCGATCTTAAACTTTTTTAGAACTATCGGCAGCATGGAGCCCATCATACTTCCCCAAAGAATGACACCAATCAATGCAAAAAAGATAGTAAAGGCCATCAGTATCCAGTGGGGACCATAATCGTAAATGCCAGCTAATTGCCAGATGCTGATCCTCACAAAACCGATGACACCCAACAGCGTCCCCAGAAGGAGACCTGAAATAAATTCCCGCTTCATGATCTGCCACCAGTCCTTAAGGGTCACCTCCCCCAGGGCAATAGCCTGAACGATGAGTGTAGTCGCCTGAGAACCGCTATTGCCACCACAAGAAAGAATAAGTGGGATAAACAGGATCAGGTCGGCGAAGTTGATAAAAATACCCGCGTCCTGATAGTGCTGCATGGCAGTGGCCGTAAGCATTTCTCCTATGAAAAGGATAACCAGTACGCCGCCCCGTTTACGAAACAGTTTAAATAAATTGATATCCAGATAAGGCTCGTCGAGCACCTCGGACCCTCCCATTTTTTGCAGGTCTTCCGTATATTCCTCGTTGGCCACATCGAGCATGTCGTCAATGGTAACGATACCCAGTAACGTATGGTGCTCATCGATCACCGGCAAGGCCACCCTATTCTCCTTCCGGAAAATTACGAGTGCTTCTTCCTGTGTATCGGTTACACTTAAAGAGGTATACCGGCCGTCGGTAAGATCAGTGATTTTCACATCCGGATCTACCAGCAAAAACTCCCGGATACGCAGATCATCCACCAGCTTGCCATTTTTATCGATGACATAGACCACATCAATGGTTTCACTGTCTTTCCCAAACGCCCGGATGTGGTCCAATCCTTCCTGTACGGTCCATTCTTCTTTTACATCCAGGTAATCGGGGGTCATGCGACGTCCAACGCTGTCTTCGGGATAACCCAATAGACGGAGCGTGACCTTTAATTCGTCGAAACTAAGCAGCTTGAGTAATTCTTTAACTATATTTCCAGGTAATTCTTCGAAGAGGGAAGTCCGATCATCGGGAGGGAGCTCATTTATGATCTGGCCTACTTTATTTCTGGGAAGCTTTTCGATTAATTTTTCCTGCAGGGAGAAATCGAGAATTTTAAAAACACTTACTGCTCTTTGGATAGACAGGTGATTAATGATATTAACGTCCTCTTCCGGATACTCTTCAATGAGCTCGGCGACGTCCATGATCAGTTGATCATCCAGCAGGGCTTGCAATGCGGCATCGTCCAGGGTCGCAACTTCGCCCTGGAACTGTTCTTTCAGGGCCTGGTTTTCCATTGTCCATTTCTAAAAATATTAATAATACCTAAACGAGGCTGCAATTTACTGCATCCTGATAAAAGGAACAATTTATTTATTATCTTTGCCGTTTGTTTGTAACCCCTAATTTAATTTTCAATCAATGGAGATCAGATCATGCCTTTACGTTAAAGCGGTTAAAGGAAAAGGAAATGGTGTTTTTACAAAGGAGCCAATACCGAAGGGAACAGTTGTGGAAGTTTCCCCTGTAATCGTCTTATCCAAAAAGGAATCGGACCTGGCAGATGATACTATCCTCAGAGACTATACTTTTTTGTGGGGAGAACGGCAGGTTAAAGGATGCATAGCGTTAGGGTATTGCTCGGTTTATAACCATTCGTATAAACCTAATTGTGAAAATGAGATGGATTTTGAAAAGGATACGATGAGTGTGATGACCTTACGGGACATCAAAGCCGGAGAAGAGCTTTGTATTAACTATAATGGTGATCTGGACGACGAAGAACCCTTGTGGTTCAAAGTGCGATAACCTTCTTTTGCTGCTTTGTTCAAGGGATAGCCCGCCACAGAGTATCAGTAAACCATCCCCTGGAATCCTTAAAATGATTAACCGGTTCAAAGCCTGTTTGCCTCGCAAAGGAATCTATTTGGCCGGAAGTATATTTTTGCGACCTTTCCATAAGGATAGGTTCGTCTTTTTCAAATGTGACCTTTAGGGCTAACGCTTCAATATAAACTTCCTGTTGCAGGAGACTGATCAGATAGCTTTTACAGGCACCGGTTCCAGGATCATAAATGGGATAATGCTCAAAATGGTCCAGATTAAAACGAGCGTGCAATTCATCATTAATACGTTGCAGCAGATTTAGATTAAAAGCACGGGTAAAGCCTTGCTTGTCATTATAGGCGGCTAGAATAGTTTTTGGGTTTTTCTGCAGATCAAAACCCGTAAGCATCAGGTCGTTCGCTTTTAATTGTTGGCGGATAGCCCTGAAGAACCCTACGTCTTCGCCTGGCGGAATATTTCCAATACTGGAACCCAGGAAGAGAACTAATTTGTTGTTCGCCGAAGACTGATTAACCTTCTTCAACATAGCTATATATTCGCCGGTCATGCCATTTATTTGTAACCCATCTAACTGTGCAGGCAGGCCGGCGGCTAACTTTTGTATTACATCAGAGGATATGTCAACAGGATAATAGGTGGAAGATAGACGGCGTTGCTGAAGGGCTTTTAGCAAATGAATGGATTTATAACAGTCGCCCGGGCCAAGTTCAACAATGTCAAAGTCGGGCAGGTATGCCAATATTGAATTTATGATTTTATCCGATTGGGTTTCAAATATTTCTTTTTCACAGTTCGTCAGGTAATATTCTTCGGAGTGCATGATCTTTTGGAACAATGCATTTCCTTTTTCATTATAAAAATATTTGGAAGATAAATGTTTGGGAAGCGCAGTCAACCCTGTAAGTACATCTTCGGCAAAGGCACCGGACGGTTTGTGATTCTCTTCCTGTCGGGATGCAAAGAAGGCTTGTACATCGCCATTCTTTGCATTTTTGTGATGCGACATATCTTCTATTTAAAGCATTATTGTGCCAGCCGGATGCCGGTAAACTGCCACCTTAAGTTGGGTTGAAAAAAATTTCGGTAGGTAGGTCGGCTGTGGCCTTGGGGGGTGGCTACGGATGCACCACGAAGTACTTTCTGGTTGACCATAAACTTTCCATTGTATTCTCCTGCCGCACCGGGGACTTTTTTAAACCCGGGATAAGGCAGGTAAGCACTTTCGGTCCATTCCCAGCGTTGTCCCCATGCAAAAAGATGCTGTGCTGCTTCCCATTCAAATTCGGTGGGAAGCCGCATTCCGCGCCAGGCGGCATAAGCGGCGGCCTCATAATAGCTGATATGACAGACCGGAGCCTGTAGTTGCAGTGGTGTCAAGCCGTTCAGGGTATAGGTAAACCATTCCCCCTTTATATTATGCCAATACATGGGCGCGCGTATTTGTTGCTCCTTCACCCATGCCCATCCGTCAGCATGCCAGTAACGAAAGTTTTCATAACCACCGTTCTCAATAAATGCCAAAAACGCCTGGTTGGTAACCAGCTGATCTGAGATTTGATAGGTCTGCAGGTATACTTTATGCCTTCCTAACTCATTGTCATAACAAAATCCTTCCCCGGAAAATCCGATTTCATATACGCCCTCCGGTATGCTCCGGTATGCCGGCGTCTGCTTATTTATGTCCGCTTGATGAGCGCCGTCCCTGTACGGAGGAAATAAGGGATTATTACCCAGGATATATTTTATGTCAGAGAGCAATAATTCCTGGTGTTGCTGCTCGTGGTTTAATCCTAAAACCACAAAATTTTTACAGGCTTCCGGCAAGTCATCTCGCTGCAACAACTTTTCCATGGCGTCGTCAACATGGGCCCTGTAGGCGTATATTTCCTGGACTGTCGGACGGGTCATATTACCACGGTTTACGCGCAAGACTCTTTCCCCAAAATGTTCATAATAGCTGTTGAACAAATAGCCGTACTCCGGATCGAATGCGGCGTAGCCACTCGCAAAATCCTTTAAAATAAACATCTCAAAAAACCAGGTGGTATGGGCCAGATGCCACTTGGGCGGACTCACATCTACAATAGGCTGAACAACATAATCCTCAGTTTTCAGGGGCGCGCAGATTTTGGCCGAATGAGCGCGAACAGTCTGGTAAGCGCTAAGTAAGTCGTTTTGAAGCGCCTGATGATTTTTTGATTTTTCCAAGGTAGCCTGCATAATTGGAACTTTTTAGATAAACGGCAATATTTTAGGGTCTATTGCGTATTTTAACACGAAAAAGCGGGCAATTGTTTGAGCGAAGGTTCTTTTAGTACATTCTCATTGAGTCAAAGAGTATTTGAGCCGCCAGCTTTGCCGTATGTCCGTTTAGGTCATAAACGGGATTAACTTCTGCAATATCCAGAGAAACAACTTTCCCGCTTTTTGCAAGGGCCCGCATGATATCCCTGAAAACAGGATCGTAAAAAAGCCCGCCTGCAGTAGGCGCGCTTACGCCGGGGGCAACAGAAGCGGAAAAAACGTCCATATCAATGGTTACACAAATAATATCGGTCTTTTCAACAAAAGATTGAAGGGTCGCTTTTGCTTTTTCGAGGGAAAAATAATCCAGGTCCCGGGCTAAGAGATATTGCGCCTTTAACCGATCTGCATAATCAAATAGTTCGCGTGTATTGCCGGATTCCTGTATGCCCAGAGCCAGGTATATAAATGCGTCGTTGTTTGCCTGGCAATCTTCCGCTACCTGATGGAATCCGGTCCCCGATGAAATTCCGTTTTCACCCGGTCGCCTGAGATCAAAATGCGCGTCAAAGTTGATAATCCCGATTTTCTTGTTTGGGAAATTTTTTCGAACACCGCAGTAGTGCGGATATAATATTTCATGTCCGCCGCCTAGCAAAACCGGGAATCCATTATTTTTTAAAACCCCGGACACCGCGAGTGCAAGTTGCGCTTGAGCTTCTTCAAGACTTTGGTTGCGACACAGGATATTTCCTGCGTCGTATACTCTTTGGATGGAGGAAAAATGATTCGGAAGGTTACGACAGGCTCCGCGGATCACCGCCGGACCATTGACCGCGCCGGTCCGTCCCAGGTTTCTCCTTACGCCCTCATCGCAGGCAAAACCAAGCAGCACAAAAGCGTTGGTCAAATCGGCGGGAAGGAAATCCGGTGCGGTGAACTCTATAATCTGCCACCAGCGCTTTTGTTCGATGGCCGCTCCATCCTTTCTGCCGGTCCACCAGCTTTGATGGGGCGCCTGATAATAACCTCTATTCATATTAGCTTGCCGTTTTTCCACACTTGATTGGGTCTTAACGTACCCTGAAAATATAAGATTTCTCTGTAATCGGCGACAGGAAAGGATTGCATATCGGCGGAGATTCCCCGTTTGATTTTCCCCTTATTGTTTAATTTCAGGGCTTTGGCGGCTCTATAGGTCAGGGCTGCCAGACATTCTGCAGCCGTCAATCTTTCATAGGTGCTGATAATGGAAGCCTGGGTCAGCAAGTCGCCCATGGGGGCAGATCCCGGGTTCCAATCGCTTGCAATAGCCAGGCAGCACCCGGCATCTAATAGTTTTCGTGCAGGAGCAAACGGCATTCCCAGTCCCAGTGAAGCACCGGGAAGTACGGTGGCAACAGTGTCGGACTTGGCCAGTAATTCAATTTCTTTATCCGTACTTACCTCAAGATGGTCAGCAGAAACGGCGCCACAATCCACGGCTACTACCGATCCTCCTGTAGTAAATTGATCGGCATGTACGGTACAGTCAAATCCCAATGCATTGGCTTGCTGCAGGAACGGGACCGCCAAAACAGGGGAGAAAGCCGTTTCTTCTACAAAAATGTCTATTCGATTGGTCAGATCTTCCCGTTTGATGTATCTAAACAGGTTTTCGGCAATATTGGCGAGATAAGTTTCTTCGTTGGCGGGAAAGTCCGCTGGTTTCATATGCGCGGCGAGGCAAGTAGATATAATATCGGCTTTTTCGGTCTCATTGACTGCCCGGATAGCCCTGAGGATTTTAAGCTCTTCTTCCGTATTCAATCCATATCCGCTTTTGACTTCTATGGTGGTTATTCCTGAACGGATCATCCGTTGAATTCTTGTAGCCATGAGGAGCTGCAGGTCGTCCTGCGTGGCTTCTCGTGTATGTTTGACGGTATCCTGTATGCCTCCCCCCGTACGGGCAATCTCTAAATAGGATTTTCCGGCATTGCGCAGGGCGAAATCCTTTGCCCGGCTTCCGGCAAAGCAAATGTGCGTGTGGGCGTCAATAAAACCTGGCATTAAAACCTGTGGTTTATCCTGCCATTCCAGCTCCGCCCGCGGACATTGTTGCTGTATGGTTTCCATTGATCCGATGGCCATTACGATTCCATTATTGACCAAAACTCCTGCACTGGGGATAATCTGTAAAGCTTCATCGGGAATACTTCCCTTGAAAGGAAGCCCATCCATCGTCAGTATTTGGTTAAAAGGGCCGATGAGTCGCATGATAAGTAAAGGATTTTATTGTTAATATCTTAGCTAGTTAAACCGGTTATTTTCTCTGTATATTCCTCGCTGGGCAATGGAAAGCGCACGGTACAATATTGAAAACGGTTGTCCATAACCTTAGGGTGAATAAGTTTGCAAATTAAGTACCTAATCGGAACTTTTCCGACCATTGCTGCGCTTTTTCATAACCCGCGTCTTTATGCCGGAAAATTCCCATTGCCGGATCATTGAACAATACGCGTTTCAGGCAGGCGTCAGCGCGTTCCGTGCCATCGGCGAGAATAACCATTCCCGCATGTTGTGCATAGCCCATGCCGACACCACCCCCATGGTGAAAAGAAACCCAGGTGGCACCGCCTGACGTGTTGCTCATGAGGTTCAGCAATGGCCAGTCAGAGACCGCGTCGCTGCCGTCTTTCATCGCTTCTGTCTCTCTGTTGGGGGAGGCTACGGAACCGCAATCCAGATGATCCCGTCCGATCACGATGGGCGCCTTTACTTTCCCCTCCTTTACCAGTTTATTAAACAGCAGTCCAGCTTTTTCCCGTTCTCCCATGCCCAGCCAGCAGATGCGTGCCGGCAGCCCTTGGAACGCTACCCGCTCTTTGGCCATTTTCAGCCAGTTGATCAAATGGGTGTTTTTTGGAAACGCTTCCATGAGCGCCCGGTCTGTTCTGTAAATGTCTTCCGGATCACCGGATAGAGCCACCCATCTGAAAGGACCTTTACCCTCACAAAACAAAGGGCGGATATAGGCTGGCGTAAAGCCCGGATAGGCAAAAGCATTCTTTTCTCCGCCCTCAAGGGCAAAGGCTCTCAGATTATTGCCATAGTCAAAAGTAACCGCACCCTTATCTTTTAGCCGCAGCATCAATCCTACGTGGCGCGCCATGCTTTTTAAAGAACGGGATTTATATTCCTGAGGTTTTTCTTTTCGCAATTGCCCTGCCACCGCGAGACTCAACCCATCTGGTATGTAACCGTTCAGCGGGTCATGGGCGGACGTCTGGTCGGTTAATATATCCGGAATAAGCCCATCGTCCAGTAACTTTTGCAACATGTCGCCTGCATCGCTTACCAGACCAACAGATAAAGGCGTTTTGTTTTCCATGGCTTCCAGTATCCAGCGTCTTGCTTCGTCGTAGCTGGTGGTCATCCGGTCCAGATATTTTGTCAACAGACGTTTTTTTATTCGCGTCTTATCTACGTCAGCCCCTAAAAACACGGCGCCATTCATCGTTGCTGCAAGCGGTTGCGCACCGCCCATTCCGCCAAGTCCGGCCGTTACAATCAGCTTCCCATGAAGTGAACCATTGAAATGTTTTCTCCCGCAGGCGGCGAAGGTCTCATAGGTGCCTTGTAAAATGCCTTGTGTGCCGATATAAATCCAACTGCCTGCAGTCATCTGGCCAAACATCATAAGTCCTCTTTCTTTAAGGCCGTTAAAATGTTCCCAGGTCGCCCACTTGGGAACAAGATTGCTGTTGGCGATCAACACCCGCGGAGCCTGCGGATGTGAACGTACTATACCCACCGGTTTGCCCGACTGGACCAACAGGGAATGTTGTTCATCAAGCGTAAGCAATATTTTAATGATCTTTCGCAAAGACCGTTTATCGCGGGCAGCTTGTCCGATTCCGCCGTACACAACTAATTCATTCGGATTTTCTGCTACATCACCGTCCAGGTTGTTTAAAAGCATACGCAAAGGAGCTTCCGTTTGCCAGCTTTTAGCGTGTAATTCCTTGCCCCGCGGCGCAAAATAATGGGGGTGTGCAGCGTATTTCTCCAAAAATGTTTTGTAATCCATCCTTCTTTGACTTTTAGTTAGCGATTTATTCCTCTCTATCCTCTCTTAGCCGAACTTTTGTCCTTTATGCGGTCAGCCTTAAGTCGTGCTTTTTAGCAAAATCGTTTGCTGTTTTTACCAGGTGTCCCGCAGCGATCATATCTCTTAACCTGTTGATATCCTTGGAAAATATCCGGTCTTCTTTAGCAAATGATACTTTGCTTCTTACTAACGCATGTATTTCTTCCAGTATGGCAGAAGACTTTAAGGGCCTTCTGAAGTCTATGGCTTGGGCGGCATAAAGCAATTCGATAGCCAATATGTTTTCTACATTACCGATGACCTGGTTGATTTTCCGGCCACTGATCGAGCCCATGGAGACGTGGTCTTCCTGGCCAAGAGACGTAGGGATGCTGTCGGCACTCGCCGGAAAGCAGAGGGTCTTATTTTCTGAAACCAACGCTGCCGCGGCGTATTGTGGTATCATAAAACCCGAATTTAGCCCGGCGTTTTCAATCAGGAGTTTGGGTAAGCCGTAGCGGCCCTCGATAATTAAATAACTCCTTCTTTCGGAGATACTGCCCAGTTCTGATGCGGCTATCGTAGCATAATCCAACGGGATAGCCAGCGGCTCGCCATGAAAATTTCCACCGCTGATGATCTCGAAGGAATCCAGAATAATAGGATTGTCCGTAACCGCGTTTATTTCAATTTCCGCCAACTCTTTCAAATGCGCCCAGGCTGTACGAGCGGCGCCATGTACCTGTGGCATGCAGCGAAGCGAGTAGGGGTCCTGCACACGACTGCAATCGATATGCGCGTCGTGAATCTCCGAATGTTCCAGTAATACCGTTAACCGATGTGCTACCTGCTGATTGCCTAGGAATGGCCTGATGGTATGGAGGCGTTTATCAAATGGCTTGGACGAACCCATCAGCCCCTCCAGCGAAAGGGCGCCAATAATATCGGCAGCATCCAAAGTGTTTTTCATCCGGTGCAAAGCCCATAGCGCGTGTGCAGCAATAAACTGGGTGCCATTGATTAGCGCCAATCCTTCTTTTGGCCCGAGGGTTAAAGGGGCTAAATTATTTTCTGACAAGACTGCGCTGGTATCTACTTTATCGCCAGCATAAAAGACTTCTCCTAAACCGATCAAGGGTAAAAACAAATGCGCCAGTGGAGCGAGATCTCCGGAAGCGCCGGCCGAACCCTGTTCAGGCACACAAGGTAAAACTTCATTGTCTATCATCCATAAAATGCGTACGACCACAGGTTTGCTTATGCCGGAATACCCCTGACACAGTGCATGCAATTTGAGGATTAACATGAGCTTTGCGTACATGGGGTCGATCAGGCTTCCGACACCAACCGAATGGCTTTTTAAGAGATTGTGTTGCAGATGGGAGGTCTCTTCCGGTGTGATAAGGGTGTCGCAAAGCGGCCCAAAACCTGTATTGATGCCATACACTATTTTTTGTGCGGCCACAATTTCTTTGACATGACTGCGGCTTCGCTCAATTTTTTCAAATGCTTGTTCCGTTATGGCGCCTGTTAGCCGGCCATGCACCAGGTCAATGGCTTTATCTAAAGTTAGCTGGTCTATGCCATATTTGAATGCCATTATTTTGTGTTTTTTAAGATTGTTTTTGAAAGCGACTTTTCTTCAAAAAAACGTTCCAACGCCAGGAGGGCGGGCAGGAGGGAGCCAGCCTCTTTTTCCGCTTCGCAGATGCGTTCAAAGCTACCGGTAATTTCTTCCCAAACAGGCTTTAATTGCTCAAGCAGGTCGATTCCGTTTTTACTTAATGTAACCATCTGGTGGCGTTTATCTTTTTCCGACGGGAAAGTAGATACCAGGCCTTTTTCTTTCAGGCTTTTTACCAGTTGGCTGATAGCGGAATGGGAAACCATCAATTCGGTGGCAATAGCCTTTAGACTGGCCGATTTTTCCCGTGTCAAGACATAAAAAACGGGAAACCAACTTGCGTCAAACGGGATATTTTTGGCCAGGTAAACTTTATTGACTTCCGAGAGATAGTATTCGCTCATTCGCCTCAATCTACTGCCAAGTATGAGAAATCCCAGATTTTGATAAAACTGCATGGTTAAATTATATAAGTGCTTATACAAATATAGCTATTTTTTGATTAACAAAGCCGCGTCATAAAACCAAGTTGATTAACTCAGGGAAAAAAATCGCTGTTAGCGGCAGCAGGACACAACTAATCTTCCTTAATAGCAGGGTGCTTTGGAGGGACAACAGTTGAACCAGTATCCGTAGGAACCGGGGCGGAGTCAGGCAATATGTCTTCCTGGTTTTCCTCGAGGTATTTCTCAAAACGAGCGTTGCGGATGGAATCCAATCTTTTCTTTTCCTGTTTGGTTCTAAATAGCTCATGCAACCGGTCAAACTGTCGGCTGTAGGAAATGCCTACGCCCGCACGGGTTAGATTCTGGTTGAGTAATACATTATAATTGCTGCGGCTGAAAGCAAAAAATCGTACCCTGCCGTCGGGGGTAATTAAGTACTCGAGCCGGAAATCACCGGCAAAATAGCTCGTATTCGCGGCGTGGGGCGTATTGCTTCTGCCCCAGTTAATTGAAGGGCCGACTTCTAATTGCACCCGGTTATTAAAAAGGTTTTTGCTCAGGTTGAATTGTACGTCATTGCGCTGGATGTCGCCGTAATTTCCCGAGGCGGAATAGGTGTTGTAATTCATGCTAAAACTCAGGCCCAGATCGTTGAGTTGGTTGCCGAATAAATTGTTAAGCACGCCTGTAAGTTGGGAAGACACCCATTGTCCCGCGCTGCTAAGCCCACTACTACGGAGAATACCGGAGGAGGCATTGGCGGAGTTAACAGGAATAAACTGTCCCGCGGCGAGCAGTGCAGCCACCTGGTTGATCAGGATATTGGGGTTTTGGCGTATCTGCTGTAGTTTAGTCATCGCCAGGCTGCTGGCGCTGATACTCGCTTCCGGAATACGAATGTCGTAGCTGATATCCGGATGCATCAAGGAGTTTTTCAAAAACAAATACACGTCTATTCTTTCGCGTTGCCGCAACAGCCGTTTGTCGTCTTTAGTTAGCCCGGTCATGGAAGCGGCCTCGCCCGATATGAGGTTGTAAAGGTTGGCGCCGCCCGGAACATGGTAGATTGCAGTGATATTGATATTCGCATTGGATGGGTCGCCATTCCAGGAAATCGTACTTCCCTGATTTATTGCGAATTTCCTGGATAATAATCCTTTAAAGGAAAAAATATAATATCCTTCCGTGATCGCATAATTGCCGAACATCTGAAAATCACCCTGTAGGTTTACATTGATCTGTAACGCCCCGTTGCCCCGGGCGGTAATATGATCTCCACTTGTGGCGTCTACAATTACATCGATCTGCGCTTGAGGATTCATATTGGCATTTAGCTTTACCGTGAGGTTTACTTTCTTTTTCTGCAGATCCTGCTCAGATAATTTTTTACCATATTGTTTAAATACAATGAAATCGTGTTCACCGATGTCTTCTTCATCCGATAACGGCAGGTATATATGTGTACCCTCCTGCGGAGTGGCATTGATTACCATTTGCATGTCCCGCAGAGGACCTGAAAAATCAATCTTTGCCGAAGCAATTACTTTCCCGTAATAATCAGGGTTGTTCTTTGCCGCTGTATTCATCAGGAGCAGGTCCGGCGTGTTGACGTTCAGATTAAAGAAAAGATCATCGAAATTCTTATGCGTGATTGTGCCGCTTAGGATGCCGTTGCGGCCCTTTTCGTCTTTTAGCGTAATGGAACCTAGATCAATCTTCCCGGGAGTGAAGGTGATGGTTTCATTATTAAGGGTATAATGCACCTGTGTATAATCTACCAAGAAATCAACATTATTAAGCTTTATTGCCCCTACGACTTCTGGGTTTGTCCTGCTCCCGCCGAGCCGAACCTCCCCTGTGGCAAATCCATTGAGGTCAGAAACGTAGCCTTTAACAAAACTATTCAACACGCTAATATTGGTGTTTTGCAGCTTAAAAGTAGCCGCGAGCGTTTTATTGCTTCCCAGCCCAACAGTTCCTCCCATCGTAAAGTTTTTTTCTTGACTATCTGCTTTATGGAGGTCCCATTGAATAGTTTGTTTTTTCTCATCATAAGCGGAGGAAGCAATAACGGTACCGATGGAATCGTTGTTGATCCGTAGGTACGTAGCCGTTAGATCTCCGGATATATGCAATGCTTGAAGCGGGTCGGTAATCTGAAATTGTCCGTTTGCTACCCCTTCCAGTAACAGATTCGGTAAAAAAAACTGGGCGAAATCAGCAATATACAGGTCGTTCAGGCGGACGATAAAGGTATTTTTTTGCGCTGATGTATCCGTAGAGGTAAGGGTAATGCGTTGGTTGTCATGAAAGATATTGAAATGATGAATGGTTATGTCGTTCTTCTTTAACCTGATCTCGTTGTCGGGAGAGATATGCCAGTCTTTGTTGTTGATGAAGAGCGCAGATTCCAGTACCTTTATGTAATACCCTTCTTTTGGCGTAACGAACTTCACCTTCAGATTGGCCTTATTCAAGGCGGTGTTTCCCATGGTATGAAGGGTGATCAGGGAAGTGTCCTGATGGGAATAAGTTTCGATAGTTGTTTCAGGCAAAATCAGGCTGTCTTTCAGATATACCTCGCCCACAGAATTTTCGGTTTTCAACCCCTGAAGTGTTCCAACAGCGTTTATACGGATGTCGTTGAAAGCGTAGCTATTATAACCGGCATGGGTAAGGTCCAGGTTCAGTGCCAAAGAGTCCTTCAGTGTATTTATTCTTCCTGATACGTGCCCGCCATTCAGGCTTGTTAACGCCGGGATAAAATAGAATAAAACGCTGTCGATATTCCCAAACTCCAATGCAAATTCAAAATCTTCCCGAATATTGGTATTCGAGGGCGGTTTGATCTTACCCGGGAAATAGTTGTTTAAAAAGAGAAGCGCTGCATCGGGAAGTTGTGTCAGATCATAGTTGCCGTGTACATAACCGCTGATCTCGTTACCCCTGAGTGTCAACCATTTTCCCCCTTTATTATCCTTTGAAGAATTGACGACCAGCGTATCAAAGGCTATCCTTTTTTGGTCCTTAAACAGATGAATGTCGTACAATCGTGCCTCGCCGAGAAAATTATTCAAATTGCTGCCCCTGAAGTTCAAGTTCAGTTTTCCGGCGAACAGGATGGAATCTTCTGTAAGGTGCAGCGCTCTTAAATTACTCTTTTGTATTTCCGAGGTAAAGTTGAAACGGGGAATGCTGTCGTTAAAATCAATCCCTCCCTGAAAATTGAGCACCAGGTTGGAATCTGCAATGGCTATTTTCCCCTGGAATAATTTTTGTCTCAGGTCTCCCGCCAATTGAATATGGTTATAAGTGTAGTTTTTAAACGTCAGTTTCCGGATCGTTCCTTTTACACTGGCATTGAGTTCTTCCAGGGAAAATCCGGATCCGTTTATTTGGGTACGGAAAGCAATATTTCCCAGGTTTTTAGCATCGATAAATGCGCCAATGTCGAATCCGTCGGAGGAAAGGCTGCCGGAGTAAACCGGAACTTTATGGCGGGGACCGAATTTTAGGTTTAAATCAGAATGAACAGCGCCCAGATTGGTTGTAAAAGTGCCATAGGCAACGAAGTCATAAATGAAGCCCACATAGTTGCCCTGAAACTCGAGGTACGTAAGCGAATCCAGATTAACTTTGTCGTTTTGTTTCAGGGTTGGAATGAACTGCTGAATATCTTTTCCCGTTGTTACAAGTTTTTTTGCCTGAAAATCGATAAAAGTATTATTGATGTCCGGCAGGCCGGTCATGCTGATCGTGCCAATAAGGCTGGTGGAAGCTCCCGCCTGAATTTGTAAGTCCTCGCCGGTTAATTGGTCAAGGGTTCCGTATGCCAAACCGTCTATCCGTATGTTTTTATCCCATTCCCTGAGCGGAGGCGCAAAAAAACCGATGTCGTCTGAAGAAACAACGGCATTGGTAAAATGTCCACGCATGGTCACCTTGTCCACGAAATCGGACAGGTCATCAAATTGGTCAAATTGTAAAGCAAAATAATTGGTCAGATGGCTTTGGTTGGTTACCAGGTCTAGATCAGCTACTTCAATTGTTACCGGGGACATCTTGAATCGTCCCTGTAATTTTTTCACGACCAATCCGCTTCTTTCTTTCGCAGTCAGGTCCAGATGGCTGATGATCGAATCTTTGTCAAAGTGCGTATCGGTTAATGTGCCATTGATGTCGTAAAAGTTGATGTGCTGCGGGTCGAAATAGGGCTGTAACGTTTTTTGCCCCCTGTTGGTCAATGCGAATGCCCCCTCCTCGAGGTTTATTTTGTCTACCCGGATCTGCCAGTGCTCGCTGTTCCATCGAAGCGCCCCTGAATCTCCGTTGGGAGGGGTAATAGCAGAGGGGGCCGCCAATGCCTGTGCGGTATCTTCCGGAGCAGCGCGGTCATATTTCTCTAAAACAAAAAGCGGATCGGTCAGCCGGATGCTGTTTATCCGGATTTTGTGTTTTTTGAGATCGATTGATTGGGCATCAATCTTGATCCTTTCCGCTGAAATGTGCATGTCTTTTCCATTCCAGCCATCCGATTGGTTCACCCGGATGTCTTTCAGGTCCAATTTCCTTAAGGCGATGTTGGGAAGCCCCTTTTCTTTCTTTTTCCCCGGCTTTGCAAATGCATCGATGATAAACTGAAAATTCCAGGTGCTGTCCTCCGGTGCTCGTTCTAAATTCACGATCGCGTCCTCCATTCCGACGTAATAGAGTACCGTCCGGTTTTTTAAAAAGAAAAAGTTGGTGACGTTGACAGTAAGTTTATCGGTATAAAGCAAGGTATCGCCTTGTTGGTCGGCCACATAGGCGCCCTCTATAAGGAAGCGATTGAAAAGTCTGAATTTAACATGGTCCACCGTTACCTCGGTATGCAGTTGCTGGGAGAGCTTGTTGGAAACCTGCCGGACCAGGAAATTCTGTACCGGTGTAACGTTGATGAGAATAGAAATGAGGACCAGTAGTCCGAGGACGGACAACAGGCAAATGAACAATATTTTAAGCACTCGTTTCAGGTGGAAAAAATTTAACGCAAAGGTAGCTAAACGGTGGCGTTTAACCCATCTTGTTGAAAGAACGTGATTGTAATGACAGGAATTTCGTTGCCGATCTAAAAATTAAGTTAAAAATGCCCCCAAAGAGGGGGTGGACCGATCATACGATCCGGGGGCTGTTATTGGAAAATGGACGCGTGGGGCAGCTGTTATCGGATTTTTACAAGTTCTTTGAAATCGTCGGATTCGTTAGGGTGTTGTTTTCCGGAGTTTTAATTTAATTTTGAGCTTTCTCACAGATTATCGTACATTTGCACCTCTAAAATGACAGATACTCATGAAAAAAGACATTCATCCTAAAGATTATCGCTTTGTAGTGTTTAAGGACATGTCCAATGGTGAAGCGTTTTTAAGTCGTTCTACTACGCCTACGAAGGAAACTATTCAGTGGGAGGATGGAAACGAATATCCCTTGATCAAGCTGGAAATTTCAAATACATCACATCCTTTTTATACCGGCAAGAACGTGTTGGTAGATACCGCAGGACGTATTGACAAGTTCCGCAGGCGCTATGGGCAGAAGGCCAAACAGCCTAAATAGTCTTCCGTAGCTTTTCAAACACAACTTTTTAAAAAGGTCTTCTTATTGTGGAAGACCTTTTCTATTTTTGCCCGGTGGCTGCCTATATTTTATACGATACCGATGAGCGGGAAAAGCTATATCCCTTTACCCTGACCAGACCTGTGGCTGACTGTCGGATAGGTATCATGACCATAAGGGAAAAATGGGAACGAATGCTTGGCGAAACCACCTCCACTTACACCACAGCGGCTTTAAGCGGGCTTTATCCCTTAAAAAAAGAAGAGGACAACTACTGGATCTATGGTGGTCTTCTACCGGATGAAAACTTGTTAGCAGCTTTAAAGTCTTTGCCAAAAGAAACCTCACTATCCATTGACGGACAAGTGATTATGGCCAGAAGTAAACACTTTTCTTTAAGTGGTAAAGGGGCTATGGAAAACTATACGGAAGCCTGTCTGCTTATTCGTTATCCCTGGGAATTGTTTCAAAACAACCGGGAAGCCTTGCAACGGGATTACGCCTTGATCGCCCGACGGGAAGCGCCGCCGGTATTAGGGACGGACGTTCGCCTGATCGGGAGAGAAAATGTCTTTATAGAAAAGGGCGCTTCTGTCCTTTGCTCCACGATAAATGCGTCTACCGGCCCGGTTTATATCGGAAAGAATGCGCTCGTCATGGAAGGTTGCCACATCAGGGGACCTTTTGCTCTTGGAGAAGGAGCGGTGGTAAAGATGGGGACACGGATTTATGGTGCGACTACGATCGGTCCTTTTTCCATGGCCGGCGGAGAGATCAATAACAGCATTTTCTTCGGGTATTCCAACAAAGCACACGATGGCTATATCGGAGATTCTGTTTTGGGGGAATGGTGTAATTGGGGAGCGGGAACTACGTGTTCGAATCTAAAGAACAGTGCCCAGGATATCCAAATTAAGACAGGAGGACAGACGATCAACGTAGGAAAAAAATGTGGCGTCATGATGGGCGATTTTTCCCGTACGGCTGTTCAGACGAAGATAAATTCCGGTAGTATTATCGGCGTTTCCGCACATATAGCTGAGACAGACTTTCCGCTTAAAAATATTCCCTCCTTTTTTTGGAATCGAAATGAAAAATACCTGTTAGAAAAAGCATTAAGAGATGCAGCCAGCTGGATGCAGCTCAAGGGAAAAACGTTAACAGATGAAGTAGCAGACTTATTGCGCTTTATTTATAAAAATGAGCAGTATTGACGGGATGTCCTGATGCTGTTTGCTTTTAATCCTTAAACCACTAAACGAAACGTATGAGAAAAAAAATTGCAGCCGCAAATTGGAAAATGAACTTGACGCTGGAAGAAGGGAAACAATTGGTACGGGGAATTGTCGAGTCCGGCATCCGTTTGTCGGATCATCAGGAGATGATCTTATGTGTGCCTATGCCTTACCTGGCAGAAGTAAAAAAAATGGTGAAAAACTACCCGCATATCTCCGTGGGTGCGCAAAACGTAGCCGATCATGCTTCGGGCGCCTATACGGGAGAGACCTCTGCTGCCATGCTGCAATCGGTAGATGCTGATTATGTTATCATTGGCCATTCAGAACGCCGGAGTTATTATGGGGAGACCCATAGTATGCTGAAGGATAAAGTTACCCTCGCGCTGGCGCACAAGCTGAAACCCATCTTTTGTTGTGGTGAACCCCTGGAAATCAGAGAGAAAGAGGAACAAAATGCCTATGTCGAAAAGCAGCTGCAGGATAGCCTTTTTGCATTAGCGGAAACGGACTTTAAACAACTGGTAATCGCTTATGAACCGATCTGGGCGATTGGCACGGGAAGAACCGCCTCTCCGCAGCAGGCCGAAGAAATGCACGCTTTCATTCGTTCCCGGATAGCGGAAAAATATGGCAATGAGACTGCGCTTCATACCACGCTGCTCTATGGAGGAAGCTGTAAACCGGAAAACGCCGCAGAGTTGTTTTCATGCCCCGATGTGGATGGTGCTTTGATTGGGGGCGCTTCCCTGAAAGCAGATAGTTTTGTGGCTATCGCTAAATGTTTGTAATTTAGTTTCGTGGCAAAAGTGCATAAAAATATTCGGATTAAAGGCCGGGTCCAGGGTGTCTTTTACAGAGCCTCCGCCCAGCAAAAGGCGCGGGATATGCGAGTTAGCGGTTTTGTCAGAAATGAACCGGATGGAAGCGTATATATCGAATCCGAAGGAAACGACCTGGACGTAAAGCAGTTTATTGAATGGTGCAAGAAAGGACCTCCCGCAGCAAAAGTAACGGCGGTGCAGGTGGTGGATGGCGACTTGCGGTCCTTTAAAGATTTTAGCATAGC
>CAYRJM010000024.1:0-42240 GCA_964424665.1 uncultured Chitinophagaceae bacterium | reverse complement strand
CCAGGTTGTCGGTCCACAACTGTTTCTTGATTTGTTTTTTGTTGCGGGCGATCACATGATTGGCTACCTCGATAATCGTTTTGGTGCTGCGGTAGTTTTGTTCCAGCTTGACGACTTTGACATTATCGTAATCTTTTTCGAACTGCAGGATATTTTGAATGGTGGCCCCCCGGAAGGAATAGATGCTCTGGGCGTCATCGCCTACCACGCAGATGTTTTCATGAACATCTCCCAGCAGTTTGATGATCGCATATTGAGCCGGATTGGTGTCCTGGTACTCGTCAATGAGGATGTATTGAAATTTATGCTGATATTTTACCAGGGCTTCCGGAAACCCGGTGAGCAGATCGTGCATCTTGAGGAGCAGGTCATCGAAGTCCATCGCGCCATTTTTAAAACAGCGGTCCTTATAGGTGTAGTATAGTTTATGGATCAGGGGGCGGTTGGCGCGCCGGTCTTCCTCCCGCAGCTCAAAATCCTGCTCGTATTGCTCCGGGTGGATCAACGCATTTTTTGCGGCGGAGATCCGGTTGAGGACACTTTTGGGCTTGTATATCTTCTCATCCAGGTTATGCTCTTTGACAATTGCCTTGATCAGGTTCTTGGCGTCATCGGTATCATAAATTGTAAAACTGGAGGGATATCCCATTCGGGGGGCTTCGCTGCGCAGGATGCGTGCGAAGACCGAATGAAAGGTGCCGATATACAGGTTGCGGGCCTCCGTTCCTCCCAACATCTTCTCCACGCGCTCTTTCATCTCCCGGGCCGCTTTGTTGGTAAAGGTGAGGGCGAGTATATTGAAAGCGTCTACACCACTGTTGAGCAGATGGGCAATGCGGGTGGTGAGTACTTTTGTCTTGCCCGACCCCGCGCCGGCGATGATGATCAGCGGCCCGTCTTGATGCAATACCGCTTCTCGTTGTGGAGGGTTGAGTCCTGCTAAATAGTCCATGTTCTCTTGATGATTTTGCGAAGCCTTTGAGCGGCTCTTAATGGTACAGTCGATTAATGAGAAACTGTAAAATTACAGATATTCATGCACAACCAAAAGGGCATGTGGAAAAGAAAAAAATAAAAAAAGCCCGCAACTTGCAGCTGCGGGCTCAGAGCTATTGGAAGTAAGGTAATTATTCGCCTACTACTTCAAAGTCCAGATCAATTTCCTGTTTGTTGGGGAAAGTGATTTTTGCTTTGTAGGTGCCCAGGGTTTTTACTTCATCCAGTACTTCAATGTGGCGGCGGTTGATTTCGTAGCCTTTTTGCGCCTTGATGGCTTGTGAAAGCTGCAGGGTCGTTACCGAGCCAAATATTTTACCGGAGGTGCCTGTTTTGGCGCCAATGGTTAGCGGAGCGGAAGCTAAAGCCTCCCTGACCTTCGCGATTTCTTCCAGCATCTTTTGTTCTTTCTGCTGTTGTACTTTCGTGCGTTCTTCCATCCTTTTAAGGTTGGCATGGCTGGCCTCAACCGCCATTTTACGCGGGATCAGGAAATTACGCGCATAGCCGTCTTTGACGTTTACCAGTTCATTATCGGCCCCCAGGTTGTCTACATCTTTTATGAGAATGACTTGCATGATTGTATTACTTTAAAAGGTCCGTAACATAAGGAAGTAAAGACATCTGACGGGCTTTTTTCACCGCCTGAGCTACTTTACGTTGAAATTTGAGCGAATTGCCGGTGATGCGCCGGGGCAAAAGCTTGCCTTGCTCGTTCAGAAATTTCTTTAAAAATTCCGCGTCTTTGTAGTCTACATACTTGATACCCATCTTCTTGAAGCGGCAGTATTTCTTCTGATGCTTTTGTACGCGGGCGGAAGCCAGGTATCTGATCTCTTGTCTTGCCATAACTTAAGCTTCAATTGGTTTAGGGTTCTCAGATTTGGGTTTGTTGCGTTTCTTCTCGTTGTATTCCACGGCGTATTTGTCGAGCCGGGTGACGAGGTAACGCATCACGTTTTCATCCCTGTTCAGTTGTACTTTCAATTTGTCATTGAGGTCGGATGGCGCTTGATATTCCAGTACCCAGTAAAGACCGGTCGTCTTTTTCTGGATCGGATACGCCAGTGATCTAAGCCCCCAGGGATTGGTGTGCACGGTTTTGCCGCCATTGTCTTTGATAAAGGCGGAAACATTTTTCTGAGCAGCTTTAAAATCTTCCTCAGAAAGCACAGGGGTAAAGATCACCATCAATTCATAATCGTTCATGATTCCCTGTATTTTTGTTTGTTAAAAAATTTAAGGGTGCAAAGGTAGTATATTAAGCTGAATGCGCAAAGCGAAAAGCGGAAAACGCGGCGCTTGTCGTGATTCGCCGGGGGGCGGCTGCCAGCCATACTTGCCGTGCTTCAGGGCATATTTCCCTGCGGGGCACAAAAATTGCTTTTCCGGTACACCCCGGGCCGTGCCGGCAAACCCTTTGATCCCGGGGGGCGAACCGGAATGCGGCTGAACTGTATGGGGCTTTTTGTGGTTGTTTGGAAAAGGAGTATTAATTTTAAGCCATGAAATTTGGACAAACAGAAAACCCGGAAATCATTGATTTTACCCTTCCGGCTGATCATCCCCAAACGAAGCAGGTATTAGCAGCGGCTAAAAACACGAAGCCGTTTCAGGTACATGTGGGTTGTGCCAAGTGGAATCGCAAAGACTTAAAAGGATTCTACCCCAGGGGTACAAAAGACGAGCTGAGCTACTACGCCACGCAGTTTAATTCCATCGAGCTCAATGCTACTTTTTATCACTCCCCGGAGGAACGACAGGTAAAGACCTGGAAAAACAAAACACCCGAAGGTTTCAAGTTTTACCCCAAGGTACCCAATACCATCAGTCATTTCAAGCGGCTGATGGGTGTAGAGCGACCTGTCCGTGATTTTTGTGACGCGATTCGTCATTTTGACCAAAAACTCGGCTTGTCCTTTCTGCAGCTGCATGATAATTTTAAGCCGAAGGATTTTGACCGCTTAAAAAAGTTTATTGAGCAATATCCAGACGATATCCCGCTCGCCGTGGAGCTGAGAAATAAAGAATGGTTTACCGGTGGTGAAGAAAGCGAAGCCTTTTTTCAGCTCATGCGGCAGAAAAATAAAACAGCTATTGTCGTGGACACCGCGGGAAGAAGGGATATCCTTCACATGCGGCTTACTTCCCCTCAGGCCTTTATCCGCTATGTGGGGGCCAATCATGTTACCGATTACAGCCGGCTGGACGACTGGTTAAAACGGATCAAAAAATGGAGAAAGGAAGGCCTGCAATCCTTGCACTTTTTTGTGCATCAGAATATTGAAAAAGAATCTCCCTTGTTATCCGCTTATTTTATTAAAAAGCTTAACGAAGCGTTCGCGCTTAACCTGAAAGTGCCGGAAGCTCAGGGCGGGAAAAAATAACAGGCGCCGCAGAAAAAACCTGCTGAGAGACCGCCTCACCAAACAGAAAGCTTCAAACAAAAAAAACAGGACACGCGGGAGAATATTTAAAAGTATTGTACTTTAAAGTTTTCCCTCCACTGGGTACGGCACAAAATGAACTATCCCTTAAAATAATAAATATGAAAAGCCCAATCACGGGTAAAGAAATGAAATTGATCAAAGCACACAGATCAATGAACTTTAGAAAGGAAACAGTTGAAATTGTTTTCCATTATTACATATGCGAGGACAGCAAAGAACAATTTACCACAACGGCGTTAGACGAATTGAATATGAATCAGGTATATAGTCGATACCGTGATAAATTCAACATTCCGTTCCCGGACGAAATCGCTAGAATTCACAGAAAATAGGGGCCACCACACTGTCGGAAGTTACAGGATTTGGCGTAAACAGTTACCGCCAATACGAAGCGGGCGAAACGCCTGGTGTGGCCAATGTCAAATTGATTCAGAGGTAGACGAACCGAAAATTTACGTTACAAAGCGATTGATAGGGGACCCGTACCCCACAACTTTCAAAGCATCTTTGAATGGTGAACTAACCATCAAGCAACAGATATTCCGACAATCGCGTTTAAGGATACACCGGCGAGCAATTCGTAGCAAGAAAAGACAGGCCATTTACGGGTCAGGGCGCCGGACTTGTAGCCTATCAGACGTCCAGTTTAGCGTACTGGGCGTGCTTTTCGATAAACTCCCGGCGGGGTGGCACTTCCTCTCCCATAAGCATGCTGAAGACCAGGTCCGCCTCTGCGGCGCTCTCGATGGTTACCTGTTTAAGGATGCGTGTATCGGGGTTCATGGTCGTTTCCCATAATTGCTCCGCGTTCATTTCCCCCAGCCCTTTATAGCGCTGAACCGCTACACTCTCTTCCTTTCCGCCTTTGGCGATCTTGGTCACGGCTTCACGGCGTTGTGACTCCGTCCAGCAGTAAATAAACTCCTTGCCTTTGCTTACCTTATAGAGCGGCGGTTGGGCCAGGTAAACATAGCCTTGTTCGATAAGGGCTTTCATCTTCCGGAAAAAGAGGGTCAAAATGAGGGTGGCGATATGCGAGCCGTCCACATCGGCATCGGTCATAATGATGATCTTGTGGTAACGGAGCTTTTCGAGGTTAAGCGCTTTTTCGTCATCTTCCGTGCCCACGGTTACCCCAAAAGCGGTGTACATGTTTTTGATCTCATCGTTCTCGTATATCTTATGTTCCAGCGCTTTTTCTACATTCAGAATTTTTCCCCGCAACGGAAGGATGGCCTGAAATTCCCGGTCACGGCCTTGCTTGGCCGTTCCGCCGGCTGAATCTCCCTCTACCAGGAATATTTCGCTTCTTTCGGGATCTTTGTCCTGGCAGTCGGCCAGTTTTCCCGGCAACCCGCCTCCGCTGAGGACGCTTTTACGCTGTACCAGCTCCCGGGCTTTCCGGGCCGCGTGCCTCGCCTGGGCGGCCAGGATGACTTTGCTGATGATGGTTTTGGCCTGCTTGGGATGTTCTTCCAGGTAGTTGGTCAGTACGGTACTTACGGCGCTGTCTACCACGCCCATCACCTCGGAGTTCCCCAGCTTGGTCTTGGTTTGTCCTTCAAACTGCGGCTCAGGAACTTTCACCGAAAGGATTGCGCTCAACCCTTCCCGGAAGTCATCCCCGCTGATGTCAAATTTTACTTTCTCAAAAAGCTTGTTTTTTTCTCCATACGCCTTGAATACGCGGGTGATGGCCCGGCGAAAGCCCGAGACATGGGTGCCCCCTTCAATCGTATTGATGTTGTTGACGTAGGAAAAAATATTTTCGCTAAAAGAATCGTTGTATTGCATGGCCACCTCTACGGAAACAGAAGTGGATTCATCGAGCGTTTCCACGTGGATAGGCGCTTCCAGCAGGGGATGGCGTTTAGCCCGGTTGTCCAGAAGCTTTACAAACTCCTTGATGCCGCCTTCCGAATAAAAGCTTTCCGAGAACGGTTCGCCGTTTTCTTCTTTTTCCCGGCGGTCGATCAGTTCGATGCGGATCCTTTTGTTTAAAAAAGACAGCTCCCGCAAGCGGGACGCCAGTATTTCCCGGTTGTACACGACCTCATTGAAAATGGTGTCATCCGGCCAGAATTGAATCTGTGTACCGGTTTCTTCCGTCTCACCGGTTACTTTCACCGGCTCTTTGGGAATCCCCCTTTCGTATTCCTGCTCAAAGACCTTGCCCTTGCGCCTTACCGTCACGTGGAAGGTCTGGGATAACGCGTTCACGCAACTGACCCCCACGCCGTGCAATCCTCCGGATACTTTATAGGTGCTTTTATCGAATTTTCCCCCCGCGTGAAGAACCGTCATGACCACCTCCAGTGCCGACCGCTTTTCCTTGGCCATAATGCCGGTGGGAATACCGCGCCCGTCATCGGTTACGATGATGGAATTGTCTTCTTCTATGCTTACCTGAATATTGGAACAGTAGCCTGCAAGGGCTTCATCGATAGAGTTGTCTACAACTTCGTATACCAAATGGTGCAATCCTTTGGTTCCTACATCACCAATATACATAGCAGGCCTTTTCCGCACCGCTTCCAGACCTTCCAATACCTGAATACTGTCTGCGCCATAGCCGTTTTGATCGGCTAAAGACAGCGATGCTGCCTGAACATTTTCTTCACTCATTGAGTTTTAAATTTGGCTGTTGATTTTTATACGTGTACAAATGCAAAAATACGCATTTTTAAGCGATTTTCAAGGTGTTTGTCCAAAATTAGCAATACCTACCACAAATAACCCTTTTGTCTGAATTCCTCTTTATTTCGCCTTTAACGCGATTGTCACTTTAGTGTAAAACCCACGCCCCGGATAGGTCCAATCGAATAAAGTAGTATCTTTGCCCATTATGTTTACCAAGAGTCTGGGGAGTGAAACACCCGCCGATATATTAGCTATTGCCTTACCACAATCCTGTCTTTCCGAAGAATTAAAATTGATCGAAGACGAAGAAGCAGGCGTGGAGAAGCAGTTGCAAGTTCGGGTAAAGCGTTACGCCTTCCCCCAGGCATGGCCCGTGGAAGACGTGGGCCTGGTGTATTATAATACGGAACCCTCCGATAAAAAACCGGCCATAGAGCTGCGTTACTGCATTGTGGGGGACCGCTACTGCCACAGCCCTTCCTGTCAGAATTCCGGTTGTGAGCTTTCCCGGAAATACAAAAGGAACAAACCCGCGCCGGTAATGGAAGTCATCCATGTGAGTTACCATCCCGCCATGCTGAAGCATTTTGACACCACCGAACTGGCCCAGATATTTGAAACCGAAGGCGGGCAGTACATGAAGCAGCTGTCTCCCGGTACGAAGACGAAAGTCGCCCTGGAGCAGATGATTCATCATTCCTACAAGGGCGTGCTGAAAAATATTTTTCTGCAAAGCAAAGGGATGGAACTGCTGCTGTACAGCTCGGATCAATTTATTGCCAGCAATCCCGAAGAGCGCTATGGCTGCCGTTTCCTCACCCAGGAAAAGGACCGGGATAAAATTGTGAAAGCCCGAAATATCCTGATGGGCCGGCTGGATTCCCCGGTAACCATCAAAGAACTCGCCCGTATGGTGGCCATGAACGAATGTTACCTGAAGAAGGGCTTCAAAGCCATGTTTGGCACCACCATCTACGACTATTTTCAAAAGGAGCGCATGGAACGCGCCCGTTTCCTGCTGCATGAAAAAGGCCTGCCGGTATCGGAAGTGGCGGTGATGATGGGCTACTCCTGTATTTCGCACTTCAGTACGGCGTTTAAAAAGCACACCGGCCTGAAGCCCTGTGAATTGCTGCGCTAGCCGCCTTTATGCCTTTGAAAGGCATGCCTGGTCTCATCGTCCTCTTAGATCCAACCCTTTTGTAAAGCCAGTTGAACCAGTTCCAGTGCCGAAGACGTTTTTGTTTTGCGATAGATGTTCTTGCGGTGGGTGGATACGGTTTCATAGCTGATGTGTAACTCCCCGGCTATCGCCTTCGAGGTGTAGTTCCGGGCGATGAGCTGGAGGATCTCCATCTCCCTCCGGGAAAGAAGGCCTTTGGATGGCCGAAGCGCTTCAACAGGTTTCACGTCATAATAGGATGGTTCGCCTTCCAGCCCGATGAACGAAAGGACCATTTTGTTGTCTTTCTTTAAGTGCGAAATATCCGTATGCACCACGAAAGTGCGTAAGACGGCTCCCTCTTCATCGCTCTGTATGGTCACGATTTGCTGCAGTATGCGCAGATAGCTGCCGTCTTTCTTTTTTATCCGGTAATCGTAGCGGCTTTTATACTTCATCACTTTTTCCGGGGGCAGCTGCCGCCAGAATTCAGTCACAGTGGCTTCAAAATTGATGAAATGAGGCAGGTCGTCCGGATGGATGAATTGCATAAGTTTGTTCAGCGTCAGCTCTTCCGGCCGGTACCCCAAAATAGACGTAAGGGATTCACTCGCGTATTCGATCACCATCTCAGGAGGGTTAAACACGAAATAATAGTAATCCCCCACCTGGAAGAGGTTGAGCAGTTTTTTATAAAGGGCTACTTCCAGCCTGAGTTCTCCGGCGGTCTTGTGTTGACCTATTTCCGTCCAGATCCGCCGGGCGTGATCGCGTACAAGTTTTTCCATAGTCGTAATTTTTCCAATTTGCGGCCTAAGATATATCAAATATACCCTATATGGGGTATATATTTTTCTTCTTACCTGCTTTGGTTTTGCGGATTTCCCGACCGCTGGTCTATCATGAATAGCAGCCGCTTTCTTCCGTCAGCTGAAAACGGTGAAAATCTTTTAACCCTGAACATTCCTGCGCGTAAACCCATACTGCGGGTGCTGAGCCGGTTTGGTCCTTTTCTCCTGCCGTCTACCTCTTCCTGGGCCTGCAGCTGTTGGTAGATAAGATTGTGGGGCAGGCCGGCAGCGGCGCTGATAAGCATATTCCGAGCTGGCCGGGAAGGCGAGCTGCTGTTGGAAAATAACGAAATGTTTTAATTGATAGAAGAAAGCATCCCGAAGGATATTTTCTGACGAATGATTGGCCTTTAAAACAGCGATAACTGCTCCGGCAACAACCGAAAAGACCGCCGGTGATAAACCGAGGCTCCGTGCGCCTGGATGGCTTCCCGGTGAAAAGCGGTCGGATAGCCCTTGTTGCTGAACCAGCCGTAATGAGGGAAGCGCTCATGCAGTTCTTTCATATAAGCATCACGGTATGTTTTCGCAAGGATGCTGGCAGCGGCGATGGAGGCGAACTTCCCGTCGCCTTTGATAACGCACTCGTGCGGAATATCCGGGTAAGGCGTAAAGCGGTTGCCGTCAATTAACAAGAAGCCGGGTTTTACCGTCAGCTTGCTCACGGCCAGGTGCATCGCCTTAAACGAGGCCTTGAGAATATTAATGCGGTCAATTTCTTCGGGGGTGATCATGGCCACGCCGTAGGCGACAGCCGTTTTTTCTATGACTACCCGCAGCATATCCCGGTCTTTTTCGCTAAGCTGCTTGGAGTCATTGAGCAGCGGATGCCGGAAAGCCGCGGGAAGGATGACCGCGGCGGCAAAGACAGGGCCCGCCAGACAGCCCCTGCCGGCTTCATCGCAGCCGGCCTCTACCCGGTCCTCTTGTAAAAATGACTGTAACATGTTTTTTCTTTTCGTGGCCGAACGCCGGAGGCGTTCAGGCCGGCCTGCCCGGAGCAAGGTCGCCGCGGCATTTTACATGCCCCGTAAACGGTTTGTTTGCCCTGACAGCCGGTAATTACCTACGAAAGTAAAACTTTTTGGAGAAAAAAACGGTCGTGAAAACACGCCGCAGGCTGCTCGGCAAGGAGACGGCATAAGCCGGCCCGTCGACCGCTCGTCCTTCGGGCTGCACGTGCCCCGGGTTCCCGGCCTTCGGTACCCCCGAATGTCCCTACCGTAATTCCCAAAAATAGATGGTGCCTTCGAAGGTCGCATAGTTGTGTCCACCGATGACATCCCTTTGGCTGCCTATCCACAGGGTGGCGTGGCCCGTAACACCACCTCCGAAGCCGCCGAGGATAATATAGATCCCGTTTCGGTCTTTAATGGTTTGGGCGACGGGGTCGAGCCCTCTTCCCTGGTAATAAGCGATCTTTTCGTCGGGCGCTCCCCAGACCTTGACCAGCCAGTTTTTAAGCACCCTTGCATTGCCGATGATGGCTTTGCCTTTCAATTCGCCCTCCTGCACATAAAAAGATACATGCGTGATATCCACGCCCCCGTTGATCAATCCGAGCGATACCCGGGTGGCGCAGGCATTGTCGTATTTGTTGCGGTCATAATCTGCGCCCAGGACATAGGTAAACACGTCACGGGCCGGCTGATCATCGTAGCTGCCGCCCCTTATTATTTTGGGGTACCCTTCAAATACATCGTCCCATCGCGGCCGCAGACTGAAGTTCGGGCCTTGGCGGCCACCGGCCGGCGCATCTGTCCCCGGCTCGACAGTCGTCGCTTCGCTGCTGTCAGTGATCCGCATAAAGTCCGCTTTCAGGCCGCTGACAACAGCTTCCCACATGTCGGTTATCGTTATTTTTTTACCTTCGGGCATAACACGGAAATACTTTTACAGGCAAAAAGGGGGTAATCCCCCTTTTCACCGGTTGAATAAAAAAGTTATGGCTGCTGTTTTTGCTGTTCATCCTTTTCGCAACGGCCGAATACCTTCGGGTACAGTTCAGCCCGCTGCCCGGCGTCTTTAATGTTGTCGATGGTCTCCAGTTGCTGGAATGCCGCCACGTTCTTCAACTGCTCTCCCACAATGACCGCGTCCTGGGCTTTCGCGTTGAAACAATCCAACGCTTCTCCCTGGCCGAGGAAAGCATCTGCCACCGTACTGCTTGTTTTTAAAGTATGCGCCGTTACATTCAGTATGGGGCCCTTCACTTTTATTTCCAGCCCGCCCGCTGCCGGCTGCCACACATCGCCCGCCTCCTTGCGGATACGCCAAAAAGATTCCTCTTCCTTCAGGCCGACACATTCGCCCACCGGATATTTAATTTCCTCCACGAAAGATACCGGCTTATCGAGGTAGTTGAAGACGGTACAGTAGGGTTTTAAGATGGCCTGGCGCGTCTGATCTATCCGGTCGGGCTGTATCGTATCCTCCAGCAGGATATCGAGTTCCTCCAGGTCCACCACCCGCAGGCTTTCTTCATACCCGTTACAATAGGCCACCTTAATATTGCTCAGGTAGGTAATGGTAACATACTGTTGTAACAACTGCCGGAAGACAAAATTCAATACGCGGCTTTTGTTGATGTTGGCTATTTCTCTGACGTTAGTGGTTTCTTCTTCCGCTTTATAGTTTGCTGTGGTACTTGTGTTGATGTCGATGCTGCGATTGGCATTTGAGTTAGCCACATGTTTGCTTAGTGCTTTGTTCACCGAACGTACGTTGCTGGCCCTGGTAGCGGATGTAGCGTTGGTACGGGTAGATGCCGAGGCGGTATTGTAGCCGCCCTCCGCCCCGAATTTGACGATTCCGAAAATGTTTACTCCGGCGCTGCCCCCCACTTTTCCTCCGCTGCTTTCCGAGGCCGACTCGCTGCCTTCCATATGGTTGGTATTGCTTAATGCTGTTTCGTTTTCAATCTCCTGTTGCAAGGCATTGGTGCTGCTTTCGCTGAAGCTGTCCAAAACATTTTCCGAACGGCTTCTGGTAGCGGAATTTTCCTGAAACGACCGGACGGTAATCGTGGTTTTCTCTCCGGGCAACAGCGAAAACGTTTTAAGGGTTTTGCCTGCGCCATAATCTCCCAGAAAAGAACAGGTGGTGTATTCTTCTATTACGGTAAAGTAAGGCACCGCCTGCTCCGGTTCTTTGACGAACTTTACCAGCATTTCGTATCCGCCCAGTTTCTCCATGAGCATAGGCCGTAGCCCTTTCTTCGCCAGGCCCGCCAGGTATGTTTCGTCCGGCTCTTTTTTTTCCGCGAGACGGGCCTGGTTGCGTTGGCTTTGCGCTGCTGTCTTTATTTTGTCTGCTTGCTTGGCTTCCCCGAAGGATGCTATCTCCGGAAGGTCGACCTTTAATTTTTGGTAATTGGGCTTGAGGTGTTTAGCCAGCAAGGCGCTGTTGTGAAAAACGATATCATCGGTTTGTTGGAAACGTATCAAGTCGGCAAAGCGCTGGACCAGCTGGGCCTCAGGTAATTTTTTCACCGCGTCGAAATAATTGTGCGCCGGCTTTTTTCGGGTATGGGGAAGGAACGCCTCCTGGCTGACGCCTTTTACGAATTGGTTCCCGTAGGTGTTGAAGCAGGCCGATTGAGGGATATTGTAATTCAATGCGGGGGCCTTGCCCGAACCCAGTTTGATGAAGGGTTCTTTTTGTACGCAGCTGTCTTCCTTCAGCTGTTCTTTCATTTGCTTAATCTTCCCGATAACGTCTGTGATCATGATCGCTAATTTTTGGCTAAGATACCGGGCGGGCTTTTTGAAAAGGACGGTGAATGAGTATTTTCCCCGTATCGGTGAGTAAATGCGGAATCCCAATGAGTAATTGTTTTTTGAAAACGTTTTTCCATTTCGGGATCTATGCTTTTCTCCCGTATCTTTGCTTCCCATGAACGATTCTCTGGTTTCCAAGCGTACCCGCCCGGTGGCCATCTGGCTTTTGGTAGGTGTTTTTATGATCATGATCCAGGTATTGCTGGGGGGAATTACGCGGCTTACAGGCTCCGGGCTCTCCATTACCGACTGGGATCCCATCATGGGTGCCATTCCACCGCTCAACCATCACGACTGGATGGAGGCTTTCCATCAGTACCAGCAGACGCCGCAGTACCGGCTGATCAACGCGGACTTTACGTTGCAGAATTTTAAATTTATCTTCTTTTGGGAATGGTTTCACCGGTTCTGGGCCCGTTTATTGGGCGTAGTGTTTCTGATTCCTTTTATTATTTTTCTGATCCAGAAACGGTTTGTCAGGGGCATGGTCAATTCGATGATCGTTTTATTTCTGCTCGGCGGCTTGCAGGGGCTGGTTGGCTGGATCATGGTCAAAAGCGGACTTACGGGCGACAATATCCGGGTAAACCATATCAAGCTGGCCATTCATTTTATTTCCGCGATGGTGCTGTTGTGTTATACCCTGTGGTTCGCTTTGCGCCTGTTGATCAAAGATCAAGAAAGGACTTTTGCCCCGAAACTGCGCACGCTTACGCTTTGGATGGTCATTATACTCGGCCTGCAACTTGTTTACGGCGGCTTTATGGCGGGCCTGCACGCCGCGTTAGCGGCCCATACCTGGCCGGATATTAATGGGATGGCCGTTCCCTCCGGCATGTTCCGGTTCGATTCCTTCTGGCGGAATATCACGGGCAATGCCATTACCGTACAGTTTATCCACCGCGGACTGGCCTACCTGCTAACCGCGCTGACCATTATCTGGTATCTGAAGGCGCGGCGGACAACGCAGCGTAAACGGTTATATCGGCTGTCCTGGTTGCCGCTTTCCCTGGTTCTTCTTCAGGTGCTGCTCGGTGTACTGACGGTACTGGGCAGCCGCATTCACATTCCGGTTGATTTAGCCGTTACCCATCAGTTTGTGGGGATGCTTTACCTGGTAGCGCTGTTTTTGATGCTGTTTTTGTGCAGTACGGCAACGGCAAAAGCCAAAGCCTAAAACACCGCTTTCTTGCAAAACTGCTCTTGCCCGCGGACTGCCTTTAGCTCCGTGGGATTTCTGGCCGGCTTTTTGAAAATACCGTTCTTTACCGTAGGTTTGAAAAGCCGTAATATACCATGAAGACTTTCCTGTATAAGTTTATCCATTCCATGCCGGTGCAGTTGTTTTTTCTGCATTTACGGCGTTATCAGGTATTGTTGCTGTTCTGGATATTGTTGTTTGTGACCGTTGAGGGCAGTTTTGGAAAAATATTCGGCGCGGTATCGCTTTTGCTGGCGCCGGAATATTTAGGAGAAGTAAGCTTCTATGCTACCTTTATCCTTGGCGGCGCCTACGGGATCTTTATGATGTCCTGGCAGATCACCACTTTTATATTAAACAGCAAGCGCTTTCGGTTTTTGGCCACGACCAGCAACCCCTTCGCCAGGTTCAGTTTAAATAACTTTGTTATTCCCCTGGCTTTTTTGTTGTATTTCATGTACCGGCTATTTGAGTTTCAAAGGCTCAATGAATTGAACACTACAGCGCGGATACTGATCCTGGAATCCGGCTTTTTGTTGGGGTTCCTTCTGGTTCTTTTTATCAGTTATACGTACTTTTTCGGCACCGACCGGAACATCACCCGCGCGATTCGCAAACAGGGGGGCAATTTGCGGAAACTGCTGCAACAGGTAAAAACGAGAGATCTGCAGCCGGATGACTACTCCGTAAAGGTGGATAATTACCTCGATTATTTTTTTCACGTTAAAAGGGCCAGAAACGTCGCCCATTACGACCGGCATTTCTTAGACAGCATTTTTCAAAAGCACCATTCCGCTGCCGTCTTAATGATCGCCCTGGCTTTTGTTTTTTTGATCCTCGTCAGCTACCTGACGCAATTCGCCGCTTTTCGCATTCCCGCGGGAGCCAGCGTCCTGATATTTATTTCGGTTTTAATCGCCCTGTCGGGCGCGTTTGTTTATCTTTTTAAAGACTGGACCATTGTTGTTTTAGCCCTGCTTATTTTCGTTTTGAATATCGGCGTTAAAAACCACTTTATTGACGTCAGGAGCAAGGCCACCGGTCTCGACTATACGCCGGCGGATCAACGGCCCCGCTATGACATGCGGCACCTGCAGGCGTTGTTTACTCCCGAACGTTTTCAAAAAGACAAGGAAAACACCCTTAAGATCCTTAACCGGTGGAAAAACAAGTTTCCTTCCCGTGGCAGGCAACCGCTGGTCTTTATCAATGTAAGTGGCGGGGGCAGCCGTTCGGCTACCTGGTGTATGGATGTTTTACAAACGGCGGACAGCCTCCTGCAGGGGCAGTTGCTGAAGCATACCGTGTTGATGACCGGCGCTTCGGGGGGAATGATCGCGGCGGCTTATTACCGAGAACTCTACCTGGAAAAAGTCAAAGGAGATTCCATCAATTTGCAAGACGAAAAATATGTAAACAATGTGTCCAAAGACCTCCTTAATTCTGTGATGTCTTCCTTTGCGGTCAATGATTTCTTTACCCCCTTTAGGAACTTTAAATTCAATGGGAATGTTTATCCAAAGGACCGGGGATATGCCTTTGAACAACAACTCAATATCAACCTGGGGAACGTCCTGAATAAAACACTGGGCACGTATAAAGAACCGGAGCAAAAGGCCCTCATCCCCATGATGATCTTAACACCGACCATTACGGCCGACGGCCGTAAACTGCTTATTTCGCCCCAAAAAGTGAGTTACCTTACCTTTCCTGTGTACGAGCGTATGGACAGGCCGGTACGCGATATCGACGGCATCGACTTTGCCACTTTTTTTGCTGCGCAGGACCCGATGAACCTCTTGTTTACAACGGCGATCAGAATGAACGCGACCTTCCCCTATGTATTACCTAATGTCTTTTTGCCTTCGGACCCGATTATAGAAGTGATGGATGCGGGTTTAAGGGACAATTACGGCAAAGAAACAAGCTTGCGTTTTATCCATGTCTTCCGCGACTGGATCAACGACAATACGAGCTCGGTTATCTTTATTCAGATACGGGGAAAGCAGAAGAACAAAACGGATAATATTGAAAAAAATAAAGGCTTTGCGGATCGCATTATCGAACCCTTGTTTACGATGCAGCACAACTGGTCCACCTTGCAGGATTATGAACAAAACGACCTGGTAGCCTACGCCGCTCATTTTGTACAAGTGCCCTTTCACCGCATTATATTTCAATATGTACCCAGGGAAAAAAATAAAGCAGCCGCCCTTAACTGGCACCTTACCGAACAAGAAAAAACCGATATTGCAGATGCCATCAACAAGGAAAGCAACCAACGGGCTTTTCGGCGGTTAATAGAATTGATGAACAAATCAAAATAATGCCAAAGAGGTGCTATCTTTACAACGGGATGACCAACCACCCGTTAACCCTCAAAACTACCCGATGCATCAACACAGGAAAATACCCCAGGGCGCACCCGACGCCCAAACACTTGTCAAAAAGCTGTTGTTTTTATGGTTATTGCTTCCGGCAGCCGCTAGCTATGGCCAGGGTCCGATCAATACCGACCGGCCGGATCAGAGTACCGGTGTTTATACCTTAGCTAAAAATGCTTTTCAATTGGAAACCGGGCTGCTTTATGGCGGCGTATCTGCCAGCGACTATTTGTTGCATAATACCATGCTGCGCTACGGCCTGTTTAAAAAAACAGAGGTGCGGGTATCGCTGGATTACGGCAGACAGTTCGGTGCGACCGGAATTTTACCGGTTAACCTGAGCGTTAAACAGGCACTCGTAGCGCAAAACGGTGTACTGCCCGCGATTACCGCTATAGCTGACCTCAGCCTTCCCTTCCTTGCTTCCGATCCCTTCAGGCCGGCTAACCTGCCCGCAGGATTAACACTGGCTTTTGAAAATGAACTGTCCGATCATTTCTCCCTCACCTATAATGTCGGTGCTTTTGCAGATGGAGAAAGGGATCGTCCGAACTGGCTGGTAACGACCAATATCGGTTATGCGCCTGTAGCCCAAGTGGCGCTTTTCCTGGAATATTTCGCGACCTATGCCGGAGGCGTCCCGCCGGATCACAATGCGGACGCGGGCATCTTATGGTTGTTAAAAGATAACCTGCAACTGGATCTCGCCGCCGGTACAAGCCTGTTTAGAACCGCTATGGAGAACCGGTATATAACCGTTGGTTTTTCTTATCGTTTTGATTAAAAAAATGTAGTTATGATGTATGTTATTCTGCTTCGTGGCGTTAATGTAGGCGGGCGAAAAATCCGGATGGCGGAGCTCAAAGCGTGCTTTGAAAAAAACGGATACAAAAAAGTGATTACCGTCCTGCAAACCGGAAACGTTATCTTGGAAAGCCGGGAAAAAGACGCCGGTAAGCTCAGGACAAAAATTGAAGCTTTGCTCGCCAAGACCTTTGCTTATCCGGCGCAGGTGTTCGTACTGGCCCCCGAAAAGATAAAAACGGTCGTTCACAACTACCCCTTCAAAGGGGACGGGCCCCAGTTCCACCGTTACGCTGTCTTTGTCGAAGAAGGATTTGAAAAGGAATTAGTTGAGCAGGCCGGTGAACTGGACGCCGCCCTTGAAGCCGTAGAGGCGGGTAAAGGAGTCGTGTACTGGCGGGTATTGAAAGGGAATACCCTGGACAGTGCGTTTGGGAAATATATGGGTAAAGCGGCCGCCAGATATCTTATGACCAACAGGAACGTAAATACGCTGGAGAAAATCCTGAAAAAGTGTATGTAGAACTGCAGAAACGCAGGGATTAAATCTTCTTATATGAAGGGTTATTTGTTTTTAGCGATTGCGATTGTTTTAGAGGTTATAGGAACTTCCGCACTGAAATTTTCTCAACAGTTTACCCGGCTGGTGCCGACAGCCGTAATGGGGGTTTGTTATATTGCCGCCTTCTACTTCTTAAGCTTAACGCTGAAGACCATTCCGGTAGGCATATCCTACGCCATCTGGTCAGGGGTGGGCATCGTGCTGATTTCCCTGGTCGGCATGCTGGAGTTTAAAGAGATCCCCGACTGGCCCGCGGTTATCGGCCTGTTGCTGATCATCGCCGGGGTAATCGTCATCAATTTATTTTCTAAAACGGCACCGCATTGATCCGGCCGGTAAAATTGATTTTTTAGCCGGGGAATTTAACTCAGATATCATCGAAATGACCGGGGCTTTGCCTACCTTTGCCACAGATTAAAAATAAAGAGGAAATTGCTATGTTAAGTGTTCAGAATGTGACCCTTTCTTTTGGAAAACGCGTATTGTTCGATGAGGTTAATCTTAACTTCACCAAGGGAAATTGTTATGGTGTTATCGGGGCAAACGGTGCCGGAAAATCTACCTTTTTAAAGATCCTCTCAGGAGAAATAGAACCCAACAAAGGATCCGTTTCCATTTCTCCCGGGGAAAGAATGAGTGTTTTGAAACAAGACCAGTTTGCCTTTGATGATTACTCGGTCTTGGATACGGTCATCATGGGAAATGCGCCCCTGTGGGCGGTTTCTCAGGAGCGGGACGCTATTTACGCCAAAGCGGATTTTACCGAGGAAGATGGCATTAAAGCGGGCCATCTCGAAGATGAGTTCGGGCAAATGGGCGGTTATACCGCAGAGAGCGACGCCGCTACCTTGCTCAACAACCTGGACATAAAAGACGCGTTGCATCTGAAGCAGATGCGTGAGCTGGGCGGTAATGAGAAAGTGCGTGTGCTGCTGGCGCAGGCCTTGTTCGGCAACCCGGATATATTATTGCTCGATGAGCCCACCAACAACCTGGACATCGAAACCATCAACTGGCTGGAAGACTTTCTGGCCGACTATGAAAATATTGTCATTGTCGTTTCCCACGACCGGCATTTTTTAGACACCATCTGTACCCATGTAGCGGATATTGACTTTGGCAAGATACAGATCTACACCGGCAACTACACGTTCTGGTATGAATCCAGCCAGCTTGCCGCGCGCCAGCTCGCCGACCGCAATAAGAAGATGGAAGACAAGAAAAAGGACCTGCTGGATTTTATCGCGCGCTTTAGCGCCAACGCCTCCAAATCCCGCCAGGCCACGAGCCGTAAAAAAGCGCTGGAAAAGATTGTGATCGAAGACATCAAGCCCTCGAACCGCAAATACCCCGGGATTATCTTCCAGCAAAACCGGGAGGTGGGCAACAAGGTGCTGGAAGTAAAAAACCTGTCCAAGGCGCTGGATGGAACACCGCTTTTCAGCCAGGTCAGCTTTGAGGTCAATAAAGGCGACAAGATCGCTTTTCTTTCGAAGAACCACGTGGCGCTGACCACGTTTTTTGAGATCATCAATGACTGCATGACAGCCGACAGCGGCAGCATAGAATGGGGCACGACCGTTACGAAAGCTTACCTGCCCAACGACAACAGCCGTTATTTTGAAGACGACCTGACGCTTATGGACTGGCTGCGGCAATATGTACCGCCTGCGGTTACCGATGTGGACGAGCCTTTCCTGCGGGGCTTTTTAGGGAAAATGCTGTTCAGCGGAGAGGAAACCCTGAAGAAGACGAGTGTACTCAGTGGCGGGGAGAAAGTACGTTGTATGGTGTCCCGGATGATGTTACAAAATCCCAATGTGATCATCATGGATGAGCCCACCAACCACCTCGACCTGGAGTCTATACAGGCCTTCAATAACGGCGTCGTTGATTTTAACGGCGTGGTTTTATTTACTACACACGATCACCAGTTTATGCAGTCCGTCGCCAACCGGATTATCGAACTGACGCCCAACGGCATGATCGACAAACTGATGAGCTTCGATGAATACCTGGCGGATCCGCGGGTGAAAGAAAGCAGAGAAGAGCTTTATGGCATGGTGGTGAAATAACAGGCCGGATGCCGGGCGGTCCCCGTGTACGGCGGATCGGATCAGGCAGGCCTTTTACCGTCCGCCCGGCGGGCGCGGTTATCAACCGGGGGTTGTGTTTTTTTGTCGTCTGCAGCCTTGTGTTTGATGGATTATCGCAGAATAACTACCTTTATCCCCGCTTAAAATCAACCCAATTATCATGAGAAAAGTCCTCTATACAATAGCGACGGCCGTTGTAGTGGCCCTCCTGTGTCCTGCTCAATCGGTTGCGCAGCAGCCGCATACTTTCGCGCTCGGCGACAGTGTATTTTTACTCGATGGAAAACCTTTCCAGATTATTTCCGGAGAGCTTCATTATTGCCGTATTCCCGAACCATACTGGAAAGACCGGTTGCACAAGGCAAAGGCCATGGGGCTGAACGCCGTCGGGGTGTATTGCATGTGGAATGTCCACGAACCGGAGCCGGGGAAGTGGGATTTTACCGGCCGGGAAGACGTGCGCCATTTTATTGAACTCGCCCAACAGGAAGGGCTGTACGTGATCTTACGTCCCGGTCCTTATGTCTGCGCGGAATGGGAATTCGGCGGATTCCCCTGGTGGCTTATGAAAGACAAGGACATCAAAGTCCGTACGGATGATCCGGCGTTTATGCAAGCAGCGAAGGATTACCTTATGCACCTGGGCGAGCAGGTGGCCGACCTGCAGATTTCCAATGGCGGGCCGATCATTATGGTGCAGGTGGAAAACGAATACGGCTCTTTCGGGAAAGATACGGCTTACGAAAGACAGATCGCCCACTATGTGAAAGAAGCGGGATTTACGGTTCCCTTCTTTACTGCCGACGGTGCCGGTCCGGGATATTTTAAAAATTCCGTGCTGCCGGGTATCCTTCCGGGCGCCAACGGCTCCCCTTCCCCGAAAGCCTTGAAAAAACTGGTCAATGATTTTAACGGCGGTAAGGGGCCTTATTTTATTCCTGAGTTCTACCCCGGCTGGCTGGATCACTGGGGCGAAAAATTTCAGCGGGTCCCGACCGATAGAATTATAGGGAAGATAAAAAGCTTGTTGGACGCCGGTGTTTCCATTAACTTTTACATGTGGCACGGGGGAACGAATTTCGCTTTCATGAACGGAGCCAACTACAACGGAAAACAGCCCATTCAGCCGGATATCACCAGCTATGACTATGACGCCCCCTTAAGTGAAGCGGGTGTGCCGACGGAAAAGTACCAGGCATTGCGTAAGCTGATCCTGAACTATCTGCCGGAAGGAACCGACGTCCCCGCGGTACCCGCTCCGCCGGAGTTTATCCGCATCAACGACATCCGGTTGTCCCAATCCGCCGCGCTTTTCA
The DNA here is from genome assembly GCA_964424665.1 of uncultured Chitinophagaceae bacterium. Lineage (GTDB taxonomy): Bacteria > Bacteroidota > Bacteroidia > Chitinophagales > Chitinophagaceae > FW021-bin31. The sequence continues at coordinate 21,999 of CAYRJM010000024.1, read as the reverse complement.
GCAACCTGCCCAAGGCGGTAAGGAGTGAACAGCCGCTGTCCATGGAAGACCTGGATCAGGGCTATGGTTATGTGCTTTATCGCACTACGCTGGCCCAGGGAGGAACAGGCACCTTGCATATTGATGGGTTGCGGGACTACGCACAGGTCTTTATCAACGGCAAACCGGCCGGTACCCTAAACCGGATGTATGACGAAAAAGACCTGGAAATAAATGCACCCGCCGGGGCCCGGCTGGATATTCTGGTGGAAAACCTCGGCCGGATCAACTATGGCCGGGAGTTGATGCATAACCGGAAAGGAATTATAGGCAGCGTAGCGTTCAACGGCAATACCTTAAAAAACTGGCGCATGTACAGCCTGCCTTTTAAGGACACCAAAGGCATCGCCTTTAAAAAGAATACCGGAAAGATAACCGGGCCGGTTGTTTATAAAGGGACGTTTACATTGCAAGAGACGGGCGATACTTTTTTGGACATGCGTACCTGGGGCAAGGGGATCGTCTTCGTCAACGGGCACAACCTGGGCCGCTATTGGCAGATCGGGCCGCAACAAACCTTATACCTGCCCGGCTGCTGGTTGCATAAAGGAAAAAACACCCTTGTTGTTTTCGAACAGCTGAAAAACGGGAAACAAGCCATCTCCGCCATAGCTCATCCCATACTGGATGAGCTAAAGAAATAGCGGAGGAGAAATGGACGAAAACTTTAATCCTAAAGCTGTTTTGCCTAATTTTACATTTTTCAGAACAGCACAATAATGGATCAACGGTTTTATCAGCATATATTGGAAAAACAACAAAAGGTGGAGGCGGTTCCGCCCAATGAAGTCATCGCTTCGTGGGCCGTGCGCCTTATCCGGCTTTTATATCCGCAGCAGGCTAAAAAGAACTATGACAGTACGGCGCAGATCGAGGAAGCCTTCAATAACTCCTCGGAAAGACTGCTGGATATCTTAAACGCCACCAAAGCCTGCGAGGGGTGTAACAACGAGGCGATAGTAGCGACTTTCTTTAGCCGTATCCCCGCCTTGTACGCCATGCTTAATAAAGATGCGCAGGCTATTTTGGAAGGGGATCCGGCAGCGATTAATGAGTTCGAAGTAGTGCGGACGTATCCCGGCTTTTTGGCCATCACCTTTTACCGTATCGCCCATGAACTGTTGGTTTTAAAGGTGCCGTTGCTACCGCGTATTCTGACCGAATACGCACACTCCAAAACGGGTATCGACATTCATCCCGCGGCGACGATAGGCGCCTATTTTTTTATCGACCACGGCACGGGCATTGTCATCGGAGAGACGACCAGCATTGGCGACAGGGTGAAGCTCTACCAGGGCGTAAACCTCGGCGCTTTGAGTGTGGAAAAAAGCATGCAGTCCGAAAAGCGGCATCCCACGGTGGAAGACGATGTGGTGATCTACTCCGGCGCGACGATACTGGGCGGCACTACCGTCATCGGCCACCACAGCATCATCGGCGGGAACGTATGGCTGATTAAAAGCGTGCCGCCCTACTCCAAAGTATTTCATAAACCACATATTGAAGTTATTCAACGATCATTTTAACAACAACTGTCATGTCCACGATCACCCAACTGATTGGCCAGACGCCTTTGGTAGAAATAAATAACCTGAACCGGAATCCCGGCGTAAAAGTATTCGCCAAGCTGGAAGGCAATAACCCGGCGGGCAGCGTAAAGGACCGCCCGGCCTTTAACATGATAAAAAGCGCGATGGAGCGGGGCGATATCCTCTCCGACACCCGGCTCGTGGAAGCGACCAGTGGCAATACGGGCATCGCCCTGGCCATGATCGCCGGATTGTTTCACTTAGACATAGAGCTGGTCATGCCCGAATCGGCCACCCGGGAGCGGGTGCACACCATGCAGGCCTACGGCGCGAAGGTCACCCTGCTGGAGGGGATCGAAAAATGCCGGGATTACGCGGAGGAAAAAGGCCGGCAGGAAGGTTATTTTGTGATCAACCAATTTGCCAACCCGGATAACTACAAAGCCCATTATAAGACTACCGGTCCCGAGATCTGGGACGGCACCGACGGGAAGATAACCCATTTCGTCAGCGCTATGGGCACCACAGGGACGATTATGGGGGTTTCGCGCTTTTTGAAAGAACAAGACCCCGCTATTCAGATCGTCGGCTGCCAGCCGACCGAAGGGTCCAGCATTCCGGGGATCCGGCGCTGGCCCGAGGCCTATCTGCCCAAGATCTTCGAACCTTCCCGCGTAGATCGCATTATGGACGTATCCGAGACGGAAGCCTCGGAAATGGCCAGAAAGCTGGCTAAGGCCGAAGGGGTGTTCGCCGGCATGAGCAGCGGCGGCGCCGCCGCTGCCGCCCTGCGCCTGGCCGAAGAGCTGGATGCCGGCCTGATTGTCTTTATCGTGTGCGACCGGGGCGATCGCTACCTCAGCAGCGACTTGTTCGGATGATTTTTGCAGTGCCCGCTCAGGGAGGAGGCGCCAGGAAAAGCTTAACGCATCTGTTGCGCGGCAGGCAGGGCGGATACGATGAACGGCAAGGCCGTTTTTAAGGCTGCTGCCTCAAGAACAGCCGGTCCTTGACGCTGCTCCCGGGTTAAAAGAAAGGCCGGTTCTGGTATTTTTGGGGGAGAACCGGGGGAATGCTAAATTTTCCTTTACTTTGAACCCGATAACAAAATGAACCTGGTTCTATGAAAAACACCCAAAACCTCACACGCCTCGCCGCATTGTTTTTATTGATGTGCTTCCCTGCGGCGGCTTTTGCGCAACAAGACGGTTACTGGCAGCAGAAGGTCCATTATAAGATGGATGTGAACATGAATGTGAAAACCAACCGGCTGAAAGGCACACAGCAACTCACCTACTGGAACAATTCTCCCGATACTTTACACCGCGTTTTTTTTCACCTCTACTGGAATGCGTTCCAGCCCGGAAGCATGATGGATGTGCGTAGCCGGGAGCTGGGGAAAACCGTTTTAGGCGTAACCGCCGACGGGGATACCGTGCGGGACTGGGACCGGCGGGTTCGGGACCGCATCGCGCATTTGTCGCCCGATGAGATCGGATACGACAGCGTGCTGTATATAAAAATGGACGGCCGTCCCCAAAAAATGATCTATCATGAGACCATCCTGGAAGTGCCCCTGGATGAGCCGATCCCGCCCGGCGGCAAGGTGGTCTTCTCGACCGCTTTTAAATGCCAGGTGCCGGTACAGATACGGCGCAGCGGCCGCGACAACGCCGAAGGCGTCCGCTATTCCATGAGCCAGTGGTACCCTAAACTGTGTGAATACGATTTTCAGGGATGGCATCCTACGCCATATGTAGCCAGGGAGTTTTACGGCGTCTGGGGCGACTATGACGTGCGGATTACGCTAGACAGCGCGTACATGATCGGGGCTACCGGCTACCTGCAGAACCCCCAGGAAATCGGTTTCGGCTACGGACAAGCCGGCGCCGGGGCGCGGCCTGCCGGAAAAGACCGGCTTACCTGGCACTTTGTGGCGCCGAATGTGCACGACTTTGTCTGGGCGGCCGATCCCCAGTACAAACATATTTCCGCGGTAGCGGATAACGCTGCCCGAACGGTCATTCATGTCATCTATAAAGCCGACCCTGAAAAAGAAGAGGCCTGGCACAACCTGTTGAAGGCGGCCGTGCGCGTGCTGCCTTTTATAGAGGAACATTTTGGCCCTTATCCTTATAAGCAATATTCGTTCATCCAGGGCGGCGATGGCGGTATGGAATATCCTATGGCTACGTTGGTCAAAGGCCCCAGCCTGGGAACCGCTTTTCATGAATGGATGCACAGCTGGTACCAGATGATGCTGGGGACCAACGAATCCCACAGCCCCTGGATGGACGAAGGGTTTACTACCTACGCCGAGGGAAAAGTATCTTATTACTATTACCATCATTTCGCCGATTCCATCTTTAAGGGCAAGCCGGAAGCGCGTGAAAGCGTGATGAAGCGGCTCGCCGCGTTGCCGGAAGGAGAATCCGGTTCTTACCGGGGCTACTACCACCTGATGAAAAGCGGACTGGCCGAGCCGATGACGGTTTTCGCCGACCACTACAGCACCAATTACGCCTATGGCCAAAACGCGTACTCCAAGGGAGCGGTGTTTATGGAGCAGCTGAGCTATATCGTCGGACAACGAAATATGGACAGCCTCCTGCTGGCCTATTACCGGCAGTGGCGGTTTAAGCATCCTACACCGGATGATTTCATACGGGTGGCCGAAGCGGTGAGTAACATGAACCTGGACTGGTATAAAGAGTTCTGGATCAATACCACGAAGGTCATCGACTATGGCATTGCGTCGGTGGCGGCAAGTGGCGATGAGACCACATTAACCTTGCGCCGTTACGGAGAGATGCCGATGCCGCTCGATGTGGTGGTGACCTTTAAAGACGGTCATCAGGAAACCTATTACATCCCCACCTACCTGATGTTTGGGGAAAAGCCGAACGAGCATCCCGACCGGAAAAGAACCGTCTGCAAGGCCTGGCCCTGGACGAATCCGGCGTATAAATTAACCCTTCCGGTCAACAAAAATGCGCTTCAAGACGTTGAAATTGACCCTTCAGAAAGGATGGCCGATATCAACAGAGAAAATAACCGAAAGAAATTTCGCTAATTACGATAAAATATTATCTTTGAATCGCTTAAAAAATTTAACCTGATTTATATGAAAAAAGGATGGATCGTATTAATAGTAATCTTGGTAATCGTATTAATAGGCGGTTGCAGCCTTAAAAGCGGTTACAACAAGCTGGTAAACTTGGAAACAGAGGTCGAAAACATGTGGGCCAATGTGGAAAACCAGTACCAGCGCCGGGCTGATCTGATTCCCAACCTGGTCAATACGGTAAAAGGAGCCGCCAATTTTGAAAAATCTACCCTGACGGATGTCATACAGGCCAGAGCTTCGGCCACACAGATAAAAGTGGACCCCAGCGACCTTTCTCCGGCGGCTATCCAGAAGTTTCAGGCCAGCCAGGGCCAGTTGTCGCAGGCGCTGGGCCGGTTGATGGTGGTGTCCGAGCGGTATCCGCAGTTGCGGGCTACCGAAAACTTTAAGGGCCTCCAGGCCCAGCTGGAGGGCACGGAAAACCGGATAACGGTAGCCAGGCGTGATTTTAACAATGCGGTCGCCTCCTACAATAAAACGATCCGTCGCTTCCCGACCGTAATGTATGCCGGTATGTTCGGCTTTGAGAAAAAAGGCATGTTCCAGGCGGAAGAAGGAGCCGAACAGGCGCCTACCGTAGATTTTGGGAGTAATTCTGATACCAGTGGCAATTGACCCGCAAAAAAATGTTTTCGTGAGCCTATTTAAGAAAAAAAACATATTCAGCGATGCCCAGAACAAAGAGGTAACCCAAGCCATTCAGGATGCGGAAAAAATGACTTCGGGGGAGATTCGTGTCTATGTTGAACTAAAGTGCAAATACGTCGATCCGATGGAACGGGCGAAAGAGCTGTTTTTTCTGCTTAAAATGGATCGCACCCAAGCGCGCAATGGCGTTTTGGTGTACGTAGCGCTCAATGACAAACAGTTTGCCATTTTAGGAGACGAGGGAATTCACCGGAAGGTAGGAGACGGGTACTGGCAACAACAAGCGGCGCAAATGCGAAAGGCCTTCCGCGAAGGGGCATACGTAACCGGCATAACCACCGCCGTTCGTTCTATAGGCGCCTCCTTAAAGGCCTTCTTCCCTTATGAGTCCGACGACCGGAATGAATTATCGGATGATATTATTTTCGGTTGAGATTCTTTAAATCATTAAAATCGCGTATTTTGTTTCAACATCGTCATTCCATCCGGCACTTTCTTTTTTTTCAACGCAGCCTGCGTCTTTCGCTTATCGCCGCCTTGCTGTTTTCCGGTATCGCTATCGGTAGCGTTGCGCAGGATATTCCGGCCCAGCCCCAGCCGCCCCGGCTGGTCAATGACTTTGCCAATATCCTGTCGCCGCAGGAAGAGGCGACCTTAGAACGCAAGTTGGTGGCTTACGACGACACTACCTCCACCCAGATCGCTATTGTGACTATTGGCACAACCGGGGGCTATGCCATGGTGGATTATGCGGTAAAGCTGGGACGGCAATGGGGGATAGGCGGTAAGAAATTCGATAACGGGATCGTTATCCTGGTGGCGGCGCAGGACCACAAAGTGTTTATCGCCACAGGCTATGGTATGGAGGGCGCGGTGCCGGATATCACCGCCCAACAGATCATAGATCATTCCATCGTCCCCAATTTTCGCGGTGGAAATTTTTATCGTGGGCTGGACCTGGCGACCACGGACATCATCAAGGCGGCTGCAGGAGAGTATGAAGCGCCCGCGCAAGCCGGGCGAAAACAAAAGGGCGGTGGCGGATGGTTCTTCCTCATTTTTATCGGCATCATCGTGCTGGTCATCTTCTTGAGCAGCAGAGGTGGCGGCGGTCATGGCGGCGGTGGTTACAACCGCAGAGGCAGGGGATACGGCCTGGGACCGTTTCTCGGAGGAATGTTCCTGGGCAGCATGCTGGGGGGCGGTTCCCGGGGTGGTTTTGGCGGCGGCGGCGGATTCGGCGGTGGCGGATTCGGTGGATTTGGTGGCGGAAGCTTTGGCGGCGGCGGTGCCGGTGGCGGCTGGTGATTATGTGTAAAATTTGATCTAATTTAGCAGAAAATAAAAAAGGAGACTATCTTATCTATCTATTCAGCCAGGCCTGTATCGTTAAGCCTGGTTTTCCCCTCATGAATACCCCCCAAAATGACGAAAATACGTGTACTTTATATTGATGATGAGGTTCATAACCTAAATGCATTTAGGGCAGCTTTCAGACGCAAGTATGAAATATATACTGCCACGGGAACACTGGAAGCGCGAAAGATCCTGGAACAGCTGGAAATACCGATCATTATTGCCGATCAGCGCATGCCGGGAACGACGGGCATCGGTTTTTTTAATTCGATAAAATCGGCCTATCCCAATTCTGTCCGGATATTGATCACCGCGTATACGGAAGTAGAATCGCTGATTGATGCCATAAACAAGGGGCAGATATACCGGTTTCTTAAAAAACCCTGGGATTATTTTGACCTGCAAAATACCATAGCAAATGCGTACGACAGCTACCTGACGAAGAAAGACCTGGAGAAAAAAATTATAGAACTGGGCAAAACAAATAGTGAACTGGGCCGTTTTATTACGTGTTTATCTAATGATCTGAGGAAGCCTATTTTGTCGGCCCTGGGAATCATCAACCTGTCTAAGTCGGATCAATCGGTTGAAGATCCCAATGGGTACATCAAAATAATCGAAGAAAACCTGGTGCATGTGGATATGGCCTTTCAGCGGATGGTTGAATATTATAAAAACACCAATCATCATACGATCAATGATAAGATTAATTTTCGGGTACTTATCCATGAATGCATAGAAGCCTGTAAAAGTCAGCATGTGGCCGTTTCTTTTCAGGTAGAAGTAGAGCAGCGGCAACCGTTTTTTGGCGACTTTTACCGGATAGGGATAATTCTGGATAACCTGATCTCCAATGCGGTTAAATTTAGAAATCCTAAGTCGGCCGATCCGTTTGTCCGGTTATCCGTGGCTACGGATGATGAACAGGTGGAAATTCAAATTGAGGACAATGGTTTAGGGATATTGGACGATCACCTGGATAAGATCTTTAACTTGTTTTTTCATTCGAAGAATATAAAAAACTCCGGCCCGGGCATTGGGTTGTTTGTTGTAAAGGAGGCTATAGCAAGACTGGAGGGAAAAATTCTGGTCTCTTCCAGACCTGGGGAGGGGACCACATTTACCATAACAATCCCTAATCAAAATGATGAAATCAGAGACGCATTTTATTCTAATAGACGATAATAAGGTTGACCTGTTGTACCATGAAAAGCTCATCAGGCACGAAAGCATTTCCACAAACATTACTACTTTTTCAGATGCCACGCTGGCCCTGACCTATTTAAATTCTTTGCGTGAAGAAACGATAGAAAATAAAATAGTCATTCTCTTAGACCTTCAGATGCCCGTGATGGATGGCCTGGCTTTTTTAGCGCATCTTAAGTCGGTGCCCCGGGCTGTCCTTCAACACATCCGTGTATTTTGCGTTTCTTCTACCCGTGATCCCGCCGTCATTAACCGCTGTAAGTCGCATCCGCTGGTTGAAGATTTTTTGCCAAAGCCGTTGCAGATAGCCAAACTGGTGGGTTTGCTGGATAAGACCTCCTGACCTCCCGGCTTTTTGTCGGGCCGAACGAAGGAGAGAAGGTACCGGTAAAGGTGGCAGTACTTGCCGGGTCGGGGCTTATTCGGGAAATTTCCGGCTTAAAACGTATTGTTGCATACGTTGGTATTCTTCCCGTATCAGGGGCATGTATTGATCCAGTTCTTCCTGTACGTCCTGCAGGAGCCGGACAGCGGCATCGTGGTTGCCTTCCTTTAATTCGTTATAGGCATTTTGAATCATCTCCGTTATCCAGGTAAGGCCTACCATGGAGAAGTTGGGTTTGATTTTGTGGACCAGATCTTTCAAATTTTCCCATTCGCTCTCCTGGATCTGTTGCTTTATCTCCGCCCAATCGTCTTCGGTGCATTCCAAAAATATATCGAACAAGCTCTTGGCGTAGCTACAGTTGCCGGAATACAGCTTATGCAGGTATTCGGTATCTAACTTTTCATTAAACTCAAAGACGTCATTTCTTTTATTTTTCATATCCTCTTCGGGTTCGTCATCGTTAAGGTATTTCTGCAGTAGGTTTAAAAGCTGTTCGGGCGTATAGGGCTTGGTAAGCATATCGTTAACGCCGGCTTTCTGGGCCTGCTCAAAGGTGTTTTGGGAAGTGGTGGCGGACAGTAGGATTATAGGGGTCGCCGTATTGGGATTTTGCGTTTGCCGGATAGTAGAAGTTACTTTCATGCCCCCCATTTTTGGCAGTTTCATATCCATGAGGATAAGATTGTAATAATTGCGCTTGGCGTACTCCAGCGCGATCTTACCATCCGTGGCGGTATCAAATGCAATATCGTGTTTTTTCAACAGGCTCGACAGGTAGGCCAGGTTCATCGGGTTGTCCTCAACTACCAGGATCTGGATGTCGTCTTTTATCAAAAGCTCACTGGAGACAGCCTGGGTACGGACTTTTCCGGTGGGCTTGTCGGTAGCTTCGAAGGGAAGGGAAAAATTAAATACCGTGCCCTTGCCCTTGGTGCTTTCCACGGTAACCCTTCCTCCCATCATCTCCACCAGCCTTTTGCAAATAAACAAACCCAGGCCCGAACCGCCGTAATTTATCCTTATGTCTTCATCCGCCTGCATGAAATCCTGAAAGATCTTCTCCATGTCCTCCTTGGAGATGCCAATGCCGGTATCTTCTACCCTGAACCGGATCCAGACCGTATTTTCGTATTTTTTTACAATACTTGCTTTCAGCGTGATGGTTCCTTTGGTGGTGAACTTCTCCGCGTTGGCCAGCAGGTTCATCAGGATCTGATTCAAAAGCACATGGTCCCCGACAAGAAAGCGATCGATCTCGGGATCGATGTCACAATGCAGTTCGACCGGTTTTTCATTAAGCTTAAAGCTAAAGGTGTCTATCAGCGAACTCAGCAGCAGGGGCAGGTCAAATTCTTTTTGATGGATTTCCTGCCGGCCGGATTCTATCTTGGCGAAATCCAAGATGCCGTTTAACAGGTCCAGCAAGATGTTAGAGGCGTTCTTCAGCACTTTGATGTATTCCCGTTGTTCCTTATCCAGGGAGGTGTCGGCCATGAGCAGCGTCATTCCGATAATGGCGTTTAGTGGCGTGCGGATATCATGGGCGACGCTGGCCAGAAACTGTTGCTGCGCTATCTGCGCGTCTTCCGCATTCTTTTTGGCATTTTCCAGCTCGCGCTGAATGTTTTTTTGCTCCGTGATCTCTGTCATAAACAGCATGCATCCCAGGGGCAGGCCTATTGCGCTTACATTAGCGAATGTATGGCATTGCACCCATTTGGTGTCTTCGCGTACCTTCAGCTCCAGTTCAAATGAGCTGGTGTTCCTGGTCAGTATGCTGGAGTTTCGATTTTGCAGGCAGGCTTCTACATGCTGCTTACCCGATATGCAGAGGCTGAGAAAGTTTATCCGTTCCAGTTCTTCTTCGGAGAAGCCGATAAACTTACAAAAGAAAGGAGATACCCTGGCGATGCTTCCATCTTCTTTTATTTCGCAATAAGAGATGTTAAACTTGTCGAAGGTCTCAACAAAAGAAGTATCGGAATTTTTCAGGGCCTTCCATTGGGTTTGCTGTTCCAGGCAAAGGGTGAATTGCCAGATAGCCCCGGAGAACTGGTCGGCCTGAAAGATAGGAATGTAATCGATTTTCAGGATGGTATCGTCAATCAGGTAGACCTTGGTGTCAAATTGGGGCTCCCGCTTTTTCAGCAGCGCGTGCATCTTATGGGAAAAGGTTTCCGGATACCTCATATATCCCCGCAGGTAGTCGATGCCGTGTACCGCCGGACGGTTTAACAGCAGCTTTAGTTCCGGCCCTATCAGCGGGTGGCCGAAGAAAATATCGTTTATCCAAAGCAGTGTGTCCTGGTCATCAGTAATAAGGAACCCCAGCCGTGAGTTGTCCATAAACTCCCGAAAAGGGAGCTCAAAGAACCCCTTCAACGGGTCGGTGTCCGCCCCGTCATCGTTCTTCCCAATAACCTCATAACCTGAGTATTTTTTATGCTCATCCATTTATTACCGATTTCACTAGTTCCGATATTCATCCAGACTGAAGAACCCAAACCGAATCTTTCTAACCTCCTTTTTCAGACGTGGATTACGCCTTTCAGATTTTGGAAGAAGCTGTCTTTCTTGCGTAAAGAAATAGGAATCGTTTTCTTGTCGCTCATGATTACCGCGGCTCCCACCCCTTTTATTATTTTCTGGATATGATTCATGTTAATCAGGTACGACTTGTGTACCCTGAAGAAGCCTTTATCCGACAATAGCTTGTCATATTCCTTAAGGGATTTGGAAATGATCTGAACTTTTTCTCCTTCAATGTGGATTTTTGTGTAGCTGTCGCAAGCTTCGCAATAAATGATGTCATTGAGGTTGACCAGGCGATAACCGTCGTTAGAAGGGATCACTATTTTAGAAAAACCCTGCTCCTTGTTCTGCATGTATTCCTTTAAGACGCCGATCAACTCATTGGTATTGCCGCTTTGGCGCTTCCGGACTTTCGACAGGGCCGTCTTGACTTCATCGATATTCAATGGCTTGAGCAGATAATCCAGTGCGGCGAACTTGATCGCCTGAATGGCATATTCTTCATGGGCGGTAATAAAGATAACGTCAAAAAAAACTTCAGGGAATTGGTCCAGTATGTCAAATCCTTTATGCGGAGGCATCTCGACATCGAGAAAAAGTACGTCCGGCCTCGTCTTCTTGATCATTTTAACAGCTGCTTCAACGGTCTTTTCCGCTCCGACGATCTCTACGTTTTCACAGTGCTCTTCAAGTATCGTTTCAAGGATCTCAATATTTCTAGGCTGGTCTTCTGCAATTGCAACTTTAATGGTATCCATAGTTAAAAATTATAATAAGGGGGTTATCTTTCTTACTTCATCCTGACCAATGCAGTCCATTAGAAAACACCTATGGAGTAGTTAAAACTTTCAATATGTCATAATACAATAATATGTTTGGCTATGATTATGAAATCATAACGAAGGCCTGATTGTTCATTTTTTAAAATGGCCCGGCTGGGGACCCATCCTGCTGAAAAAACCATCCTTCTCAACCGCTGCAATATACTACAATTTCGAATTACAGCATAATATTGTGATTTTTTTTGGGGCAATAAAAACCTGTTTCATGGGCGTGGGTTGCCCTGAAAAATGCGGTTGACAGATTTGAAAACGGGCTGTTTGGAGCGAGCCCAAAAAGGGGATAATAGCTAAAGGATACGTACGAGCTATACTTTGTTTTGACATTCAAAAAACGGCAAACTCGGAAAATGCCCCCCCTCAAGGCATTTATCCGAGCGGGGAAAATCCCCAAAGCCGTGTTTAACCGGAACCCTGTTAAAGTACCAAGTCGGGTTCAAAGATAGTTGAGCGTTTTCTTCTATTTGTTGAAAAAGCGGGAATACCATATAATAATTCGTGAACGATGGCTTTTAAACGGGATTCGTTATGGTTTTCTCTTTTTTGTGCGCAGTTTCAACAAATTCAAAGTTGTTCGGTGCGTCGGAAAAAAGCTGCAACTGTTGATCCTTAGCGGAAATGATGGCTTCATCGACGGGAATTCCCCAGTCGATATCCAGATCCGGGTCGTTATATATAACGCCTGCCTCACTGGGTTTATGATAAAAGGCATCGCATTTGTATAAAATTTCCGCGGTCGGGGAAAGCACCGCATAGCCGTGGGCGAATCCTTTTGGGATGAGCACTTGTTTTTTGTTCACGGCCGATAATATGATCTTAAAGACTTCTCCGTATGTAGGGGAGCCTATTCGGAGGTCTAATGCGACGTCCAGGATCATACCCTCCAGTACGCGGATAAACTTTGTCTGCGCGTGGGGATTCTGCTGGTAATGCAATCCCCGTATAACCCCGTATACGGAACGGGCCTGGTTGTCCTGCACAAAATCAAGGTTGATCCCCGCCGCTTTTAAAGTATTGGCGTTGTAGCTTTCAAAGAAGTAGCCCCGCTCGTCATTGTACAAGACGGGCTCCCAGATGGTCAGACCCGGGAAACGGGTTTGAGAAAAAGGCATCAGGCAGTAATTTTAAATGGTTTCAGGTGCTTTGGTGTGAATATCCTGGAAATAGGTTAACGTCTTCCTTAGGCCCTCGTTGCGGGGTATACGGGGCGCCCAGCCCAGCAGTGCTTTGGCCTGGCTGATGTCAGGCTGCCGCTTCTGCGGATCGTCGGTCGGCAATGGCTTATAGACGATGCCCGACCTGCTCCCTGTAATCTTGATGATTTCCTCGGCAAAGTCTTTCAGGGATATCTCATCGGGATTGCCGATATTGACGGGAAGGGCGTAATCGCTGAATAATAAACGATAGATCCCCTCCAACAGATCCGTTATATAACAAAAAGATCGTGTTTGGGAGCCATCGCCAAAAACGGTCAGGTCTTCTCCACGCAGCGCCTGCCCCATAAACGCCGGAAGCGCCCGGCCATCGTGCAACCGCATCCGCGGTCCGTAGGTGTTAAAGATCCGGACAATACGGGTATCTACGTTATGAAACCGATGGTAAGCCATCGTGATCGATTCCATAAAACGCTTGGCTTCATCGTATACTCCCCGGGGGCCGATGGGATTGACGTTCCCCCAGTAATTTTCGGTTTGCGGGTGAATGTTAGGGTCTCCATATACTTCCGAAGTGGAAGCGACCAGTATCCTTGCTCCCTTTTCCTTGGCAAGTCCCAGCAGGTTATGCGTCCCCAGCGCTCCTACTTTCAGGGTCTGAATCGGCATCTTCAGGTAATCTATCGGGCTGGCGGGAGAGGCGAAATGCAGGATATAATCCAGTTCTCCCGGTATGTGCACGAACTTGGTGACATCATAGCGATGAAATTCGAAGTTGGGCAGTTTAAACAGATGGGCGATGTTCGCTAAATTACCCGTCAAAAGGTTATCCATACCGATTACCTGGTAGTCTTCATTGACGAAACGGTCACAAAGATGCGAGCCTATAAATCCCGCTGCTCCGGCTATGAGAATGCGTTTTTTTGACATACGTATAAAAATATAGTATTAAAGAGTCTGCTACAAAAAAGACTCCATTTTTTAATTTAATTGACCGAAAGGTTCTCCACCTCCATATCTTCCATGTCGACCCGGGTCAGTCGCTCCACTTTTTTCCTGCCCACGCTTTCGTAATGAAACCCCAGGTTTTCCATCACATCGAGGCTGAAGAGATTCCTTCCGTCAAAGATGACCTTTTCTGCCAGCAATGTTTTTATCTTCTCAAAGTCCGGCGTCCTAAAAGAGCTCCATTCCGTGGCGATGATGAGTGCATCGGCGCCTTCCAGGCAGGTGTATTCATTATCGGCATAGGCAATGGCATCTCCGATTACCTGCTTGACGTTAGCCGTCGCTTCCGGATCAAAGGCGGTAACGCTTGCTCCGGCCTGCAGCAAAGCCTCGATCATATACAAGGAAGGGGCCTCCCGTATATCATCGGTATTGGGTTTGAAGGCCAGCCCCCACAGCGCGAAATGCTTGCCTTTCAGATCGCCGCCATAGTAGTCCTGTATCTTAGGGATAAGCGAAGTTTTTTGCGCCAGGTTGACGGCCATTACAGATTCCAGTATCCTGAAATCGTAATCAACATCCGCTGCTGAACGCACTAAGGCCTGTACGTCTTTCGGGAAGCAACTGCCTCCGTAGCCAATGCCTGCGAATAAAAACCGCTTTCCTATCCGGCTATCGGTACCTATTCCTCGTCTTACCATGTCGATATCCGCGCCGAGCTTTTCGCAAATGTTGGCGATTTCATTCATGAAAGAAATTTTGGTAGCCAAAAAAGAATTGGCGGCATATTTCGTTAATTCAGCGGATCTCTCATCCATGAACAGCACCGGATTGCCCTGACGTACAAAAGGATCATACAGGATACGCATTACTTCTCGGGCTCTTGCCGAACGGGAGCCGATAATCACCCTTTCCGGCTTCATGAAGTCGTTCACCGCCACGCCTTCCCGCAAAAATTCAGGATTTGAAACGACGTCGAAAGGAGCGGTAGCGCTTTTGCCGATGGCCTTTCTTACTTTTTCTGCCGTACCCACAGGTACCGTGCTTTTGTTGACAATTACTTTGTATGTATCGATATAGGGACCTATTTGCTTGGCTACATTCAGGATGTAGGACAGGTCAGCGGAGCCATCTTCTCCGGGGGGCGTAGGCAGCGCCATGAAGACAACATCAGCGGTCCTGATGCTTTCCTCGAGCTTAGTGGTAAAGGTCAGCCGGTGGTCACTTAGGTTTCTTTCGAACAATTTGTCCAGTCCGGGTTCGTAAATAGGAATTTGCCCGGCTTTTAATTTATTGACTTTATTTTCATCAATATCCACGCAGGTAACATGATTGCCAGTCTCAGAAAAGCAGGTGCCGGTTACTAACCCGACATAGCCTGTTCCTACAATTGTTATTTTCATCTTTTGTCTTTTAAGCGGTTAATATTGGTTTATAGTGATCAGTTTATCGATTCTTTAATAAGCATTTCTCTTTCTGCCTTCTGCCAGATTACCGAATGAGCTCCTTTGAGGTAGCGGATTAATCCCAGGTAAACGGCATAGTTCATAAACAAGATATACCGGCATATCTTCCCCAGTTTAAAAATTCCGCCCTTTGCTTTGGGATAGACGCCCAGGAGCGCCAGCAGGTAAAAAACCACCTGTGCAAGCAAGCAGGCCAGGAAGAAAGCGTTTGCCGGATCGTAGAATACGATCAGCAGGTTCGACAACACCAACAGCGGGATGCTGAGCGGAGTCAGCGTCCAGCGGAGAAACCGGTGGGAAAAAAACTGGAAAAACAAAACCGGGTACTTAAAAAAGTTGAATACCGGCCTTAGCAGGCTCATGGCCTGGAAGGCGCCTGCCGCGATCCGCACTTTGCGTTTCCCCTCTTCAACCATGGAGGCCGAAGGTAACTCCATGGCGTAAGCCTCCGGCTCATAAGCCATCCGGTAGCCTTTTAAATTAATGCGCAGAGAGATGACAAAGTCGTCCAGTATAACCTCCGGCTCCAGCGGTTCCCAGAGCGCCGTCCTTATTGAAAACAATTCTCCTGCCGCGCCAATAACCGTGTAAAGTTGCGCGTCCAGCTTTTTCAGGAAGGATTCATACCGCCAGTACAATCCTTCACTGGCGACCGCCGTTTTGTTGCCCCGCACAAATACCCGTTTTTCTCCCGATACGCCGCCGGTTTCAGGGTCCTGGTAATGAGATACGATCTTTCGGATGGACCTTTTACCCAGCAGGGTATTGGCGTCGCAGAATACGGTAATGGGTGTTTTTACGTGATTTAGGGCCCTGTTCAACGCGGCCGTTTTACCGGAACGGACCGGGGTATGGAGCAACCTGATGCCCGGGAACTTTCTCACTAGGTCCGGCGTTCCGTCATCAGAGCCGTCTGTTACGAAAAGCAGATCCAGTTTTTCCCGGGGATAATCAAGTTGAAGACAATCCGCTATTTTGGTTTCGATTACTTCCGCTTCATTATAGGCAGCCACCACCAGTGTCACATTCGGTAGCGCTTCATCATTTATGATGTCCGAGTATAAGGGGAGGGATTTGCGGAAGATGTTTTTTAATCCCGCAACAATCCAAAGGAGGACACCATATCCGATATAGTTATAAAATATGATAAAGAAAGCAATCCAGAAAACGGTATAAAGAATTGTCATTTATGGCATTCGTTTAAGGGTCAATCCTCCCCAAAATTAGGGTACATCCCCGCATGAAATCTTGATATTCAGTAAACTGCCCTATTTAATGGGTTTACGCTGATTTCTTTTTGGTAAAACAAACGTGGATTTGGAGGGAAGAAAGGGTTATTGGGAGATGGCTTTAATTGTTTTCGTAGCCATTAATACCTAATATGTGTTGTCAACAAAAGATGATGTTGATCCTGTCAAAGTTAAATAAAACTGCCCTGTATTATATGATATAGAAAACTGCAAATGCATAGCTTCAATAGTAAAAGGTATAATAACGGTCAGAAAGCGTAATCTCTGTGAATACTTTTTTTTAGTTAATCAGTTGATATATCGGAAGGAAGTAGGACTGGAAGGTATATTGGGTATATTTTGAGCCGACGCGTTTTCTTTTTCTTTAGAGATTGCCAAGAAAGTGGCCTGAACTAAGGAGCCTTTGAAGTAGTTTATATACTTTCCTATTCTCCGCTTTTACTACGTGGAGCCGTACATTTCGGCCATTTTAACCTGCCTGTTCAATACACTAAACCGGACATTCCCTATTAAAAATGGGGCGTTTACGAATCCTGGCGGAGTTGTTCAGGAACTCCATCCTAATTTAGCACTGCTTTTAGTATGTATTCACCTCAAATTTTTGAAATAAATGGCAGCGAAAATGATCTCTTTTCTAATTAAAAATCTAAATCCGTGAAAAAGCCAAAAATCTTACTCGTTGATGACAGCAGGCCTATCCTTCGCTTGTTAGAAGTTCTTTTAAATAAAAAGTACGAAGTCTTTGCCGCATCAAGTGTATTGACCGCGCTAAACTGGTTGCATGATAATAATACTCCCGATTTGATCATAACGGACATTCAAATGCCGAGTATCGATGGGGTAGAATTTATCTCTCATTTGGAAAACAGTTCCTACTATAGTGATATTCCTATTCTTATTTTGTCCGGCTATGATGATGAGGAGATCAGCGAGCGTTGTCAGAAGTTAAAGATTGCCGGATACATTACCAAACCTTTTGACCCCATCCAGTTAAAAGAGTCGATCAATGAAATTTTGACAAAAAATGGTGTTTTGAAAACAACGTAGTGTGCATAGTGTAAAGAACGGTCTAAAATCTATTTGCTATGGAACAACCTAATACAAATCATGTTATTACTGTTGAATCCGGATTAGCTTCCCTTATTCAAGAAAGGGAGCACAATACGGAACCTTCTACGGTTCTTTTTATCGTAAAAAATAAAGAGAGGATACCGGCTGTTGCAAAGGAATCCGATTTGTTTTCCTGCACCGTTATCGAAAACTTTTATGAAGCCATTTTCCGGCTGAAGAATCCTTCTAAAAATCAGCCGCTTCCCGAAGCGATACTGGGATACTGCGGAAAAGACTATATGACAGAAGTAGAGCGCTTCGGTAGTGCGCTGCTGCAGGATGAAAAGTTATCGCCCATCCCTTTTATATTGATCCGGGACGAACCGCCTCCGGTTGATGTAAATGAAGCAAGAGCCATCCCCGGTGTGGATGATCTGGTAAGATCAACCATAACCGCCGAAGAGATTGACATAAAAATCAAATTAATTAAGAAACTCAAACAGCTGAAAATTGACAAAAGAGGAGAGCTCCCCTTCTTAGAAAATGAAGACAGTTTATCTACAAAATATATAGCCGGAAGTTTTTTTAAACGTTGCCTTGATGTTGTTGTATCCTTGCTGTTGTTATGTTGCGCGCTACCATTTATGCTTTTGATAGCGCTGATTATTAAGCTGGAATCCAAAGGACCGGTGTTTTACACTGCTTACCGTTCGGGATCTAACTATCGCATATTTAAATTTATAAAATTCCGGAGCATGGTCGTGAACGCCGATAAAGAATTAGCTGCGCTAAGTGGGAATAATCAATATGGAGATTCCAAAGCCAAAGAAGGGGTCTTTTACAAGATCAGCAATGATCCGAGAACCACAAAGTTTGGTAAATTTTTAAGAAATACCAGCCTGGATGAATTGCCTCAGCTCATTAATGTATTAAAAGGGGACATGTCTTTGGTGGGAAACCGGCCGTTGCCGCTGTACGAAGCTAAAACCTTAACAACAGACCGGTATGTGCAAAGGTTCGATGCCCCGGCGGGTATTACCGGCCTTTGGCAGGTCAAAAAACGCGGCCAAAAGGAGATGTCTGCTGAGGAGAGGATCAAACTGGATATCATTTATGCCCGGAAGCATTCGTTTCTGCTGGATATGAAAATCATGTTGGGTACGCCCAAAGCCTTAACGCAAAAGGACAATGTGTAAAATGACAGGAATGAAGGAATTTCCGCTCGTATCCATTATTACGCTGAATTATAATCAGGCAAAGGTCACGGGGGAATTTCTCGAATCGTGTAAGGCGCTGACTTACCCGAATTATGAAATACTGGTCTGTGATATGGCTTCTTCCGAAAACCTGAGAGAAGTGATCCGGATGGAGGATTATCCGAAGGCCACTTTTTGCTTTAGTGATGAGAACCTTGGCTTCGCCGGAGGAAACAACTGGGGCATGCAAAAGGCGGGAGGAACGTATTTTCTCCTATTGAATAATGATACCGAGGTTCCGGCCGATCTCATTGAAAAGCTACTCACCCCTTTTCAGATGGATCCTTTAGCGGGAGTTGTTTGTCCGAAGATCAATTATTTTGATCAGAAAAACAGGATTCAATATGCGGGCTTTAAACCCATGAACCTGACGACCGGCAGAACCTGGGCCATTGGTCACCAGGAAAAAGATGAGGGGCAGTACGATTATATACAGACGACCTTTGGCGCACACGGCGCGGCCATGATGGTCAAAAGAGAAGTTATTGATACGGTAGGCCGGTTCCCGAAAAAATTTTTTCTCTATTATGAAGAATGGGACTGGTCAACGCGGATACTAAAAGCAGGATATAAAATCTATTTGCAGGGGCATGCGGTGGTTTATCATAAAGAATCCATGAGCGTGGGGAAGCGAAATCCAATGAAAGAATATTATCTGACCAGAAACCGGATTCTTTATATGCGCAGGAATGCGGACCGGCAAGGTCTCCTGGCCTTTTCCGCTTTTTTTATTTTGTTTACTTTCCCAAAGACAACTGTAAAATACCTGATAAAAGGAGATTTCAAATTTCTGTTTGCCTTTTATAGAGGAATAAAGGATAATCTGGCGATGTCTTCTTATTCGGAGGTGTGAGAAAACTGTGAAAGGCTGTAGGGTAAAGGTAAAACTATACAATGATGAAGATAGCTATTGAAGCACAAAGACTATTTCGGGAGAAAAAGCATGGCATGGACATCGTGGCCTTACAACTTATTCGTGCACTGCAGAAGGCTGATACGGTTAATGAATACTTTATTTTAGTCAAGCCTGACAAAGACAACGGCGTAATTTCTGAGACAAAGAATTTTCATATTGTAGAAATACCTTCAGCCCCCTATCCGATTTGGGAACAATTTTATTTACCCCGGGAGATAAAAAGGATTAAACCTGATGTTCTCCACTGTACCAGTAATACCGCCCCCTTGTTTACGAAGACGAAACTTGTACTTACTTTGCATGACATTCTCTACATGGAGAAAATTGATTTTACCCGTGGCACCTGGTATCAAAGGTTGGGAAATCTCTACCGGAAGATCGTAGTGCCCAGGATAGTTGGTCGTTGTCATAAAGTAATTACCGTATCCGATTTTGAGAAAAAGGAAATAGAGGATTACTTTGGTTTTCATCCTTCGTCAGAGAAGGTACGGACAATCTACAATGCACAAAATCCGGGATTTACACAGGTAACCGACACGGCAGCTCTGCAATTATTTAAACAAAAATATGCCCTCCCTGATCAGTTTATCCTCTACCTGGGAAATACGCATCCTAATAAAAATTTAAAAAACACTCTAAAGGCGCTGCACCTGCTTCACCTAAAAGGAGAGACCACTTATAAACTTGTTATGCCGGATATAGATCTCGGTTTTTTGACCCGGAGTCTAAATGAGATAAAAGCGCCGGAACTCCGTACCGCCATTCATCTTACCGGTTATGTCCCGAACCAGGAACTGGTCTATCTGTATAATCTGGCCACTTTATTTCTTTATCCGTCGTTTTACGAAAGCTTTGGTATTCCAATTCTGGAAGCCATGTCGTGTGGCACTCCTGTTATTACTTCCAATTGTACCGCTATGTCGGAAGTGGCAGGTGGTGCCGCCGAGTTGATCGATCCCCGAGATCCGGAAGATCTGGTTAAAGCCATTCAAAGGGTGCTTAATGATGAGCTATTGTATGCGAAGTATAAGAAAGAAGGACTTCAGCGTGCGGCTTCTTTTAAATGGTCCATAGCAGCTAAAGAAGTATTGTCCGTGTACAATCAGGTGTCCGCGCCGGAATTATCCCTAAATCACTCACTCAGTACGATATGATCATATTATTCATTATACTATCCCTTTTATTTATCTACCTCGTATTTAATACAGGCTATCTGCTTTTATTTGCCGTTGCCGGAGTTTTTCGTAGAAGGATTCAATATCCGGTTATTCCTGATAAAAAGAAAATTGCCGTGCTGATTCCGGCGTATCAGGAGGATAGTGTGATCATTGATACAGCACAAAATGCCGTTAAGCATAATTATCCATCTACGTTCTTTGAAGTGGTCGTTATCGCCGACGGTTTAAAACCGGAAACTCTGGTTGCGTTATCCCGGCTCCCTATTCGTTTAGTGAAAGTATCGTTTTCAAATAGTACAAAGGCAAAGTCATTGAAGGCTGCGCTTGCAACGCTGAAAGATGACCATTTCGATATCGTTATGATCCTTGACGCCGATAATATTATGGGACCTGACTGCCTGGAAAGGGTGAATACCGCTTTTGACAGAGGATTTCGTATGGTTCAGCTGCACCGTACGGCTAAAAATAAAAATACTTCGACGGCTGTTATGGATGCGTTAAGTGAAGAGATCAATAACCATATTTTTAGAAAGGGCCACCGGGCCTTAGGGATATCCTCCGCATTGATTGGCTCGGGCATGGCTTTTGATTTTTCTTTTTTCAATACGTTAATGCAACAGACCGATATAGAAAACAACCCGGGTGAGGACCGGGAGATCTATCTGGAAATGCTTAGAAGGGGAGAAATATGCGAATATATAGAGGACGCATTGGTATATGATGAAAAGGTACAATCCAACGTCGTCTTGGAAAAACAACGTACCCGGTGGTTATCGGCGCAGTTGCAATATGCGAAAAGGTTTTGGATAAAAGAGCCCTTTAGGACGTTTTCCCATAATATTCATTACTTCGACTATGCTGTGCAAACCTTGCTTTTGCCACGTGTAATGTTGATTGCAGTATCTCTACTTCTGCTATTGTTTGCATGCCTGCTTTACCTGGTCACGGGAGTAGGTCTATATCCGGGATTGTTTGCATGGGGGGCATTGTTTGTAGGTAGTATACTCAGCCTTATTCTCAGCGGGTATAAGTACTTTACTGCCAAAGAAACAGCTAAAGCACTGTGGAATATGCCCAAAACACTCTGGTCATTCTTTAAAGCGATGTTAAAGTCCAC
>CAYRJM010000023.1:0-42247 GCA_964424665.1 uncultured Chitinophagaceae bacterium | reverse complement strand
CCCAACCGGTTGGCGTGTTTTGTTACGGCCAATTTATAGGAACGAATGATGGTTGCAAGTTACCAAATCTTTCTGTTATCAGGGAAATCGAATGTTGGGCCTGACAGGCCCCCGGGGAGTAGGGAAAACGACCTTGATCCTTCAGCATATAAAACAGCATTTAGATCCTGATAAAACGCTCTATATATCAGCAGAGGATTTCTATCTGGTAGAGAACAGGTTAACAGACCTGGCGGATCATTTCGTTAAATTGGGGGGCAAATATCTATTTATTGATGAAATTCACAAATATAAAGAGTGGGCTAAAGAGCTCAAGCTGATTTATGATTATCACAAAGAATTGCAGGTAGTATTTACAGGTTCCTCTGTATTGGATATTAAAAAGGGAACAGCCGATCTAAGCCGCAGAGCCGTGATGTACAATATGCAGGGGTTGTCTTTTAGGGAATATTTACGCTTATTTCATCATATTACTGTGAATAGTTACTCCCTGGAAGATATATTACAACACAAGGTCAGTTTACCGGAGTTATCGCATCCGCTCCCGTTCTTTACCGACTACCTGATCCATGGGTATTACCCTTTTTCAATAGAGGATGATTTTGACCGGCGTCTTCAGCAGATCATAAACCAAACCCTGGAAAATGATATCCCCATGTATGCCGATATGAATGTGGCTACCGGCAGAAAGCTAAAGCACCTGTTGACCATCATTGCTAAGAGTGTACCCTTTAAGCCGAATAGGAGCAAAATAGGAGAAATGCTTATGGCCAGTCGAAACAATATTGCGGACTATTGTCTTTATATTGAAGAAGCCGGTTTGATAGCTCAATTAAGAGAGCAGGTCAAAGGGCTGAGAGCATTGGGAAAAGTCAATAAAATCTATTTGGACAATACAAATCTGATTTACACCCTGGCCAATAAATTATCTGAAAAAGGAAATATCAGAGAAACCTTTTTTCTAAACCAGATGAGGGTGAAACACAAAGTGTATGCTTCTCCGGTAGCGGATTTCCTGATTGAAGGCAGGACTTTTGAAGTGGGCGGTAAAAATAAAAGCCAAAAACAAATAAAATCAACCGAAAGTGCTTTTGTGGTAAAAGATGATATCGAAGAGGGCTTTTTTAATACAATCCCGCTTTGGAACTTCGGTTTGACTTATTAGCACGGATTGGATTGAATACTATAGGATCAGAGCTCCTGACCTGTCGTAGTTTTCGCCATCGTGGTTTTATAAAAAAGCGTCAAGTCTGTTCCTGGATATTTGGTTTCAGAGCTATTGAAGATATCTAATAATTATGTTGTCGAATGTTAAAACTCGACTTGTTAGTGTGAGATTACCTGTTTCACTTGGAAGTTCTGATCCAGCAACACCCAGTCCACAAGGTAGCCGGGGGCGATCCTTCCCCAGGATTTTTCTTTTCCGATTACCGCTGCCGGCAGCGTAGCTGCTTTTCTCAAGGCCGCTCCGGCATCCAAGTCCATTCGAAGGGCTTTTCGAACTGCCGCACCCAGGGTCAGACAGGAGCCTGCAAGGACACCTTTTTCCGTCACGTAACGGTCTCCCTTAAAGATGTATTGATAAGAATCGGTACGGGCTTCGGTAATGGCGTCGGTAATAAAAAACAAGCGATCCTTCATGACGGCTGTAGCGATGCGCAGGGCCGCTTCATGGACATGTACCCCATCGGGTATGATGCTGGCGTATACCCCGCTGTCAAAGATAGCGCCGACCAGGCCCGGATCCCGGTGTTGAAAGGAAGACATGGCATTATACAAATGGGTACAGGTGGTAATTCCCACGTCAAATCCGTGCATGGCCTCTTCATAGGTCGCATTGCTGTGACCGGCCGAAAGGATCACCCCTTTTTTGAGAAGATAATCGATGACCTCATCGGGGCAACATTCCGGCGCTACAGTCATCATTTTCACTGTTCCCCTGCCCCGGTCAATCAGTTGCTTTACTTTATCCGGGTCGGGTACCTGCAAAAACCGTTCAATATGAGCCCCTTTTTTTACCGGATTAAGGTAAGGCCCTTCCAGGTGCAACCCCAGCAAACCGGGAAGCCCCTGCTGCCAATATTCGTACACCGCGTCCATCGCCTTTTCCATCAACGCCATGCTGCTGGTAGGCACCGTAGCCATAAACTGGGAAGCCCCTCCTTCTTTGCTGTAGGCGTAAGTGGCTTTAAGGGATTCTACGGAAGGGAAAAGAGAAAACATCTGCCCATGCCCGCCATAAATCTGAAGGTCTTTGTAGGCGGGCGCTGCCAGGTAGCCCGGCCAGGCGGTTATTTGCGCTGTTGCGGGAACAGCCTCAATCGGAAGGAGTGATTTTACTTTCCCATTGATCACTTCAATGGCCGTATCGGTTAAAAACTTTTGTCCATCGAAGATTTTGGAGGGATGAAAAAATGTGCTAGTCATGAATGCTTTTTTCCTATTGCCTTTTAATCTGTGAACGGGGCCAGCGGGCTAAACAAAATCATCTGACCATTATCGGCCGGGTATCTTTCCCGGTAAAGCAGATCGGGATTCCCCGGAGTGGTGCCGTAACCGGTGTTTCGTTGGGTTTAAAAGTACGCAAAGAAAGCCTACAAAAGGAAAATAAAGTCTTCCGTAAACCGGAAGACTTTATTACTACTGAATCTCAGCCTTCTCAATCGGGTTTTTTACCGTCAAGAAAAGTGTTGATCGTACTGATTTCAGTCTGCTTGCCATCAGCAGTTTTTTTTACATGATAACCCGAATAGGGGTTTTCGGCAGAAGCATCCTGATCCTGCTGGAGGGAAACGTTCTTGCGGATATACGCCGGCACGTTTTCTACTTCATAAGGATCTTCCATTTTATTCACGTCAAAGCTCAGCTGGCGTAGCCGTGCGGTTCTCTCCGCGGCTGTCTTCTGCTGCCTGAGCCATTGCGCTCTTTCTTCGTCCTGCCCGAAGGATGGCTGCCCGGGGACTTCCTGCTCCGGTCCGGGTGCAGGAGGGCCAGGCTGTTCGTCCTGCCGGAAGTTCGACACCGGTTTGTTTTCTTCCGGTTCGGGCGTGGGATCGGGATCAGGATAAACGGTACGGGCAATAAATGGATTATCTTCCGGCCGGGCGTAGGTGCGGGGTTTATGTTCCGGTTTATAGGCCGGTCTGGCCGGTTGTGGTTCTTCTTTTTTTGGCGGTTGTGGTTCTTCTTTATAAACCAGTTTCATTTCCTCCTTGGGTTTCTCCTCCTGGGCAGGTTCCGGTGAATCGTCCGTATCCCTGGCGGGCTCCTCCGCATAAATGTGTTTGGGCCGCGAAAGGTATCCCCCGGATTCCGAATGGTGGGTTGGCTGCTGCTCAGGCGCCGGCGCCGGCTTCGGTTCCACAGGCGGCTCTTCCTCCGGCGCGTCCAGTTCAAAGAGCTGCTTTTCCTCCGCTACCGGGGCGGCGGGCGGTGGAGGTGGCGGCGCGGGTGCTTCCCGGGCAGGTTCAGGCTCTACAAGCGTGGGCGCCATGGGATCGGCCTCTTCTTCTTTTTCTTCTTCAAAGGGAAGGGTGTTTTGGTCGTAAAGTTTCTTCTCTTCTCCTTTCTTCCCAAGTTCCACGGTAATTTTGGGCTGATCCACTTTTTTTGCTTCCGGCTTTTTAGCCCGCACGATTTGCTCAATAGGTCTTTGTTCAAAACCGGTAGCGATAATCGTTACGCCCAGTTTTTCTCCCAGCGTATTATCATGGCCCATACCGAGAATGACATCACACTCGTCGCCGGCCTGCTGTTGTACGTAGGCCTGAATGGTATCCATCTCATCAATGGTGTGTTCATGTTCGCCCTCCGCCGAGGTAATGTTCAGCAAGATCCATTTGGCGCCGTTGATCTCGCTGTCGTTGAGCAAGGGAGAAGAAAGGGCATCGTCAATGGCTTTCTGGGAACGGTTTTCCCCATCGGCTGTCGCGGACCCCAATATGGCCACTCCGCCGCTCCGCATGGCGGTACACACATCAGCGAAATCCACATTGACCACCCCATGGATATTAATGACGTCGGTAATACATTTGGCCGCGGTAGCGAGGATATTATCCGCTTTGGCGAAGGCGGCCTTGAAGGGCAGATTGCCAAACTGCATTCTTAGTTTGTCGTTGGAGATCACCAGGAGCGTATCCACATATTCTTTCAGGTTTTTAATCCCTTCCTCCGCTTGCTTCATCCGGCGCCTGCCTTCATAAGAAAAAGGAGAAGTAACAATACCGACGGTCAGGATGCCCAGGTCTTTACAAATCTTCGCCACAATGGGCGCGCCGCCGGTGCCGGTACCTCCGCCCATGCCGGCCGTTATAAAGGCCATCTTGGTATTTACTTCGAGGATCTTTTTGAGTTCCTCCATTGATTCCTCAGTAGCCTGACGTCCGATATCCGGGTTCGCTCCCGCGCCCAAACCCTGCGTAAGATGCGGACCCAGATGTACCTTATTCGGGATCGGGCTGTCGGCCAGCGCCTGCGAATCGGTATTACAAATAATAAAGTCAACGCCTTCAATATCCTGTGAATACATAAAGTTAACGGCATTGCTTCCGCCTCCACCCATTCCAATGACTTTAATGATGGACGACTGTTCCTTCGGGAGATCAAAATGAATCATAACAGTTGGTTTTTGTGATTTTTGGGATTAGTCTGTCAAAAAAATTTAAAATTTTGCGTCTTCTTCTTCTCGAAATAAATCGATCAATCCCCGCTTCATGGAATCCATAAATTCTTTAATGGTTTTCCTGGGACCGATATCTATACTTTTATCTTTACGTTTAGTCTTGCGTTTTTCTTTTGGCGCCAACCCGGGCTCAACAGCAAAAGCCTCTTCTGCTTCCTTATGTTCTGCTACGGGCCGGCTTGCCTTACGCGGCTGGCGGTGTATATGGAATTCCTCCTCCTCGGCACCTTTTAGCATGTTCTCATAATCATTGTAGCCTTTTAAGATCAGTCCGATACAGGTAGAATACACGGGTTTGGACAACTCGTCAATATAGCCTTTGGCAAGGTGTTCGTTGGGGTAGCCAATGCGCGCGTGGATACCTGTGGTATATTCAGTGAGTTGAACTAAATGTTTAAGTTGTGAACCTCCGCCGGTAAGGATAATGCCTCCGTTCAACAGCTTATTATCGAGGCCTGCCTGTTTTAAACTATATACGACAAAATCCAATATTTCCTGCATACGCGCCTGAATAATATGACTTAAGTTTTTAACGGAAATTTCCCTTGCCTGTTGCCCTCTCAACCCCGGAATTGTTATATAAGCATTGGATAAAGTTTCCGCAGAGAGCGCGGAGCCAAACTGGATCTTCATTTGTTCGGCCTGCGCTTTTAATACGCCCAATCCGTTTTTAATGTCGTTGGTAATGTTCTCCCCTCCGTAAGGAACAACCGCGGTATGTTTCAATATCCCTTCATAAAACACCGCTACGTCGGTGGTGCCGCCGCCAATATCTACTATGGCTACGCCGGCTTCCAGATCCTGGTCACACATTACGGCCGCAGCGGAAGCCAGCGGCTGCAATACCAGATCCTTGATCTTTAATTCGGACTTTTGGACACTGCGGTTAATGTTGCGTATGGCGTTTTTGTCGCCGGTGATGATATGGAAATCCGCACCGATCTTTACCCCGGCCATGCCTATGGGATAAGTAATGTTAGGAATGCTGTCCACCGTATAAACCTGCGGGATCACGTCAATGATCTGATCACCGGCGGGAACATACGTTTTGTATTGATTCTGGATCAGCTGGTTAATCTCTTCTTTTGAGATTTCCGTTTCCGTATCTCCCCGGACAATATCTCCCCGGGTTTGCAGGCTCTTGATGTGGTGACCCGCGATACCTACATATACTTCCCGGATCTCCAGTTCGGGATTGGTGGCGTAACAATTTTGCAAAGCCATCCTTATGGCTTTGATGGTCTGGTCAATGTTCAATACCATACCGTGCTGAACACCAAAAGAATCGGCCCTGCCAAAGCCGAGAATTTCCAGTTTCCCGAACTCGTTTTTTCTTCCGGCAATCGCGGCGATCTTAGTGGTGCCTATGTCAAGGCCAACGATAATGGGCGCTTCCTTACTCATGATGTGTTTGTTTTATTAAATATGAAATTTTTATTGCTTTTTAATTTGTTTCTGCCGATGCCAAGGCTTTATTGTTTTGTGTTGATTTTTTATTTTCTGCTATTTGTTTTCTTATATCCTGCAGATGTTCCGGGTCGTTATGTGTAACAAGCGCGGTGATGACCGGATTGCCTTTTTCTTTTTTCCGGCTGGCCACCACCTGCCCGGCAAAACGCAAATCAAGTGTGTCATAATATCCCCACCCCACATTGTTCAACCCTTCTTTATAAAAAACCATCAGCTTGTTAAACTTGTCTGCGACATCTACGCCGCGGCCAAAGACAATCAACGCATCCCCCAGTTGAGGGATCATTTCAAAACCAAGGTCTTTATCAATGGCGATTTGTTCAATCTGGGCCATCCAAAAGGTATCCTTTACTATAAACCGGCTTACCGCTTTGATCTGCGTAAGCAAGGTGCTGTCCTCGTTATCTTTATGGAATCCCGTAAAGACCGGAAGCTTTATGGTGAATTTACCCAGGGCGGGTATCCGCTCTCCGGACGTATCCAGGTAAAAGCTTTTCCCTTCTTTGGTAAACACACGCGCCACCGGCATTCTTTGTTCGATATTTATATACAACAGATCGTGATTTCCCAAGTACACTTCCGCATGTTTTACCCAATCGTTACTATCCACCGCTTGTTCCAATAAAGGAATATCCAACTGCGCTAAAGATTTTCCGATCGGGTTCAGCTGCTTTTGGGCCAGAAGTTGTTTTCTGATACGCGCTGTATCTACATATACTGTACCACTTTCTTTATCCAGCGCGATAACGATTCCTTTACAACTTCCTTCTTTTTTATCCTTGGAAGCAGCTACGAACAGGACAATAAAACCGCCTATCATCACCACACTCAGGAGGGCGATCCAAACCTTTTTCGTTGATATTTTTCTGTTAGCTGACATGCGTTATGTTATTCTCCATTTTCATTAAACACGTTTCTACCTCTTCCACCATAGTGCCGATGTCCCCCGCTCCGGCCGTAATAACTATCTTATTCGGGTGGTGCTTTAATTGATCGCAAAGCGATTCCTTCTCACAAAGCGCTACCTTGTCACCAGGCATCAGGTCCGCGATAAGCTTGCTGCTCACGCCTTCGACAGGTACTTCCCGCGCCGGATAAACGGGTAATAAAATTACCTTATCGGCCAGGTTCAGCGCACTTGCAAAATCCGCAGCCAGTTCTTTTGTACGACTATACAAGTGCGGCTGAAAAACAATCACACACGGATCGTTTGGGTACAACTCCTTTACTCCCGTTAACAACATTTTCAATTCTTCCGGATGATGCGCGTAATCGTCTATATAAACGATATCCGGCCGTCTGATCACGTATTCAAAACGGCGCTTGACGCCTTTGAAAGTAGCCAGCGCTTTTTTTATTTCCCCGGGGGCGACGCCAGCGTCATAACAAATGGCCATGGCGGCTAACGCGTTTTCCACGTTGTGGCGTCCCCCTACCGGAAGGCGGGCGTCCCGCATCACTTCCCCGCCCCTGATAACCACATCGAAGCTGTAGCCGCCACCCGCTACACGGAGATTACGCGCGTAGATCCCGGCCTCCGGATCTTTTAAATCGTAGGTTAACTTCCTGTCTCCGCCGAAGGATCCCGCCAATTGTTTTTTATAGACCAACAACCCTTGCGGGTTAATGTTATGGGTAAAGGCGGTAAAAGCCTGCCGCATGTTTTCCGCGGAACCGTAAATGTCAAGATGATCCGGGTCCATGGCGGTCAACACGGCTTTATCGGGAGACAGCCGCAAGAAGGACCGGTCGTATTCATCGGCCTCCACTACCGCCAGCGCTCCTTTATCCGACCAATAGTTCGTATTATAGTTTGCCGCTATTCCTCCCAGAAAAGCATGGCACCCCAGGCCGCTGTCCCGCAGGATATGCGCGATCATGCAGGAGATAGTGGTTTTCCCGTGGGAGCCCGCGACAGCGATCGTATCCATCTGCTTTAATATTTCCTGCAGCACTTCACTTCTCTTATAGAGCGGTTTACCCGCCAGCAGCGCATAGCGATAAACCGCGTTGTCTTCAGGGATGGCCGGGGTATAAATAATCAGCTCCGCCTCCTTTGCCTCCTGCGTTATTTCATCGCTATAACAAACGGCTATACCGCTCGTTGCCAACTGGTTTGTAAGCGGGGAACGCGTACGGTCATAACCGGCTACCTGGCAACCCCGTTCCTTAAAATAGCGGGCCAAGGCCGACATGCCTATGCCCCCTATTCCGATGAGAAACACCTTTTGTATGTTTAAAAGACCGGTCATACCAATTTTAAAATTTCGTTTGCAATGCGTTCATCCGCATTTGTAATTGCCCGTTTTTTTATATTTTTTGCCAGTTGTCGTTGTAGTGATTCATCTTTTAAGAGCGTTATCAACTCGGTTACGAGCCGCTCTTTCGCCTCCTCGTCTTTGACCATTACGGCCGCGTTGTTCTTCACAAAAGACTGCGCGTTTTTTGTTTGATGGTCCTCCGCCGCAAAGGGAAAAGGAACAAAAATCACGGGTTTTCCCACGACGCTTAATTCGGCCAAAGCCAACGCGCCTGCACGGGAAACAATTACGTCGGCAGCGCCGTAGGCCGTTTCAATGTTACTGATAAACTTAAACGGCTTAATGCTATGCTCATATCCTTTTACCGCCTCTTGAACCGCGGGATAGGAAGACTTCCCGGTTTGCCAGATAAGCTGAACGTCGTTGTCAATCAGTTCATCCAGGTGGGCCAGCAAAGCAAGATTTACCGATCTCGCTCCCAGGCTTCCCCCCACTATAAACACCGTCTTTTTATCCGGTTGCAACCCAAAAGCTTCCTTTGCTTTACGGGCGTTGACGTTCGCCGCAACAATCGTTTCACGCACCGGATTACCGGTTACGACAATGCTGTTTTTAGGAAAGAACACCTCCATCCCCTTCACCGCAACGCATACCTTAAACGCCTTTTTACCCAATAAGATATTGGTCTTCCCGGCAAAAGAATTTTGTTCCTGTATCACCGTCGGAATGCCTTTGGACTGCGCTACATTCAATACGGGAAAACTCGCATAGCCGCCTACCCCGACCGCCACATCGGGCTGGAAAGCCCTTATGATTTTTTTGGCCTGCAGCAGGCTCCCGACCACCTTAAAGGGCAGCGTAATGTTCTTTAACCAGGAAGACCTGTTCATGCCTGCAATATTCAATCCGATGATCTTAAATCCCGCTTCCGGTACTTTTTCCATCTCCATTTTACCTTTTGCACCGACGAATAGTATGTCGATACCCGGTTCTTTTCTCACCAAAGCACGGGCGATGGCGATCGCGGGGAAAATATGTCCCCCGGTACCTCCTCCTGCTATTATTATTTTATGCCCGTTACTCATTTTATACTTTTATCCCGGCTGTACAGCCAGGTTCGTTTCGTTATTTTCCGCTATAGCTTCCTCTTCTTCCTCCTGTTCTTTCGCCTTGAGCCGCTCTTCCATAATTTCCACGTTTCGGCTTACGCTTAGAATGATTCCAATCGATAAGCTCGTAAACCAGATAGACGTCCCCCCCATGCTGACCAGGGGAAGGGTGATGCCGGTCACCGGCATCAGGTTGACGGCTACCGCCATGTTGGCGAATGCCTGGATCACCAGGGTAAAGCTTAAGCCAACACATAAAAACGCGCCAAACGCATAAGGACATCGTCGAAAGATCCGTATGCTTCTCAACAAAAAGATCAGGTAACAAAGAATCAACACACATCCGCCCACCAGGCCATACTCTTCCAATATGATGGCAAAAATAAAATCAGAATAAGGATGCGGCAGGAAGTTGCGTTGTTCACTGTTGCCGGGGCCCCGGCCGAATGTTCCCCCGTTGGCAATAGCTATCTTAGCCTGTTTCACCTGGTAGGGTCCTTCTCCCACCTGGTCTTCTTTGGTAAAGTGTTCCATCCGGTGCTTCCAGGTCGTCACGCGGCCACCGCCTACCCCGGTTAGCAACACGACGCCAACCACCATCGCGGTCACCAGAATTCCGGCGCCTATAAAACCCAGCAGATGCCTTGTTCTTACCCTGCCGATAAAACAAAGCAGCAGACAACTGCCCCCAAGCAATACAGCGGTGGATAAATTAGCGGGCATGATCAGCAAACAAACCAGGCAAACCGGAATAAGGATGGGCAGGAACCCTTTTTTAAAATCCTTGATTACTTTTTGTTTTCTTGAAAGCTGGCGGGAGACATACATGAACAAAGCCAGCTTGGCCATATCCGAAGTCTGGAAGGTGAGGTTGATGACGGGCAATTTTATCCACCGGCTCGCGTCATTGATCGTCGCGCCAAAAAAGAGCGTATATACCAGCAACGGGATGACGATCAGATAAAAGATAACCGCCATCCGGGAATAAATAACATAGTTAACCCGGTGGGCAATATAAATGATCCCCAAGCCTAACGCCAGTACGGAAAGCTGCTTAAACAAATAATATTCGGTATGTCCCTGCCGCATGCGATAAGCCAGTGTGCCGGTGGAACTGTAAACCGCCAATACGCTCACCAACGAAAGTATGACGACTATCGCCCAGATCACTTTATCTCCTTTTATGTTACTGATCAGCTTATGCACTTTATTGTTTTTAAAACGCTTTTTATAAATCTTTTACCGTCGCCTTAAACTGGTTTCCCCGGTCTTCATAGTTATTGAATAAGTCAAAGCTGGCACACGCCGGCGACAAAAGCACCACATCGCCCTTCACCGATAACATATAAGCGGCGTATACCGCGTCTTTCATAGAGGAAGTATCTACGATCACCTGCACGTCTTCGGCCAGCGCCTCATGAATGCGCGTGTTGTCTTTTCCCAGGCAGATAATCGCCTTTACTTTTTCCCGCACCAGTTCTTTAATGATGCTGTAATCGTTTCCTTTATCTACGCCGCCGAGTATTAATACCACGGGAGCTTCCATGCTCTCCAGGGCAAACCATACGGAGTTGATGTTGGTGGCTTTGCTGTCATTTATGTACAGCACGCCCTTTACGGCGGCCACAAATTCCAGCCGGTGGGGCACCCCTTCAAAGGAAGTCAGGCATTCCCGGATCGTCGAATTACGTATCCCCATTGTTCTTGATGAAATACTTGCAGCCATGGAGTTATAAATATTATGACGGCCTTTTAATGCTAACTCAAACAGCGGTATGCTAAAGTCATCGTCCAGCTTGATGTGCATGTCTTCATTTTCTAAAAAGCCTCCTTGTTGTAATGATTCCATAATAGAGAAAGGTATTTTTTTGGATTGAATAGGTTTATCAGATAAATATTTACGCGTCAGTACATCATCTTTACAATAGATGAAGTAATCATTTGTCGTCTGGTTAACTGCGATTTTGAATTTCGATGCGGCATAGTTTTCGATTTTATTTTCATACCTGTCCAGGTGATCAGCCGTAATATTCAATAATACGGCTACGTCCGGGCGGAAGGTTTGGATATCGTCCAGTTGAAAACTGCTCACTTCCACTATATAATAATCTACCGGATCGGTAGCGACCTGCCTGGCAAAGCTCGATCCGATGTTGCCTACCGCGGCAGCTTTGCGCCCCGCCCGGTTAAAAATATAACCGGTCAATGTGGTCGTTGTCGTCTTTCCGTTCGTGCCGGTGATGGCCACGATTTTTTTACCGCCGCAAAAACGGTAGGCCAGTTCTATTTCAGAAATGACCGGAATCCCCGCTTTACGGATCGCCCGCATCAAATCACACCCCTCCGGAATACCGGGGCTCTTGATGATCTCCTCCGCCCGGGTGATCTTGCTTAAAGTATGCCCGGCTTCTTCGAAGGGCACGCCGGCTTTTTCCAGCTCGCGCTTATAGTCCGGTTTTATGGGCTTGCTATCAGATACAAACACTTCATATCCCTGCTGTTTCGCGAGCAAGGCAGCTCCGGCGCCGCTTTCACCGGCGCCCAGGATAACGATATGTTTGTTGTTGTTCAAAGTATGTTATTCTTCTTTTCTTCTTTTACTATCTCATCTTTAACGTCGCGATCGAAAACACCACACACATGATGGTGACGATCCAAAAACGAACGGCTATTTTACTTTCGTGATAACCCAGCTTCTGGTAATGGTGATGCAGAGGCGCCATCCGAAATATCCGCCTGCCTTCTCCATACTTCCGCTTGGTATATTTAAAATAGCCCACCTGCATCATCACCGAAATATTCTCGACGAGGAAGACGCCGCAAAAAATCGGTATAAGCAGTTCTTTTCTTACCATAATCGCCAGCGCGGCAATAATGCCACCAATGGCCAGGCTGCCCGTATCCCCCATGAACACCTGTGCCGGGTAAGCGTTGTACCACAAGAAGCCAATACACGCCCCCACGAAAGCAGCGATAAAAATGGAAAGCTCGCCTATATTCGGTATGTACATGATGTTTAAATAACTCGCGAACTTGATGTTCCCCGACACATAAGCGAAAATACCTATGCCGATGCCGATGACCGCGGAGACGCCGGTGGCCAGCCCGTCCAGCCCGTCGGTCATGTTTGCACCGTTGGATACCGCGGTGATAATAAAGATGACAATAATGATATAGAGCAGCCAGGTAAAGTCCTTGGCCCCCGGGCCTATCCAGGAGATCAAACGGGCGTAGTTAAATTCGTGGCTCTTGACAAAGGGTATGGTCGTTATGGGCGTTCTGACATTGACATAATTTTTCTTTAATGCCGTTATCTCCTCTTTGGAACCCTTTTCCTGCACCTGCTTAGCGATCTGTACCGCTTCCTGCGGGGGGCGGATGATCTCTCGCTGAATAACGACATCGTTATTAAAGTACAAAACGGTCCCTACGATAATGCCCAAACCCACCTGGCCGATTATTTTAAACTTCCCGGCAAGGCCCTCCTTATTTTTCCTGAATACTTTTATGTAATCATCCAAAAAACCGATCACTCCCAGCCATACCGTGCTGATCAAAATTAAAATAACGTATACGTTCGTGATGTTGGCAAACAGCAAGGTAGGAATAAGGATAGCGGACAAGATTATCAGCCCGCCCATCGTAGGCGTACCTTTTTTACTTTCCTCCCCCGCGAGCCCCAGGTCACGAACGGTCTCCCCAATTTGCTTTTTTTGCAGGAACCTGACCAGGCTTTTGCCAAACAATAAAGATATTACCAAAGAAATTATCACCGCCATAGCCACCCGGAAGGAAATGTATTGAAACACTCCCGCTCCGGTCAGATCAAACTGCGCTTTCAGATAATTAAAAAGGTAATAGAGCATTTTACTTATTTAGCATTTTAAACATTTCAGCTACTACGGCTTTGTCATCAAAAGGATGTTTTACGCCTTTTATCTCCTGGTATTTTTCATGTCCCTTTCCTGCTATTAATACGATATCGTTCGGTTGCGCATAGCTGCAAGCTGTCTTAATCGCTTCTTTTCTATCGGTAATGGTTAATACTTTATATCTTTTACCCATGACAATCCCGTCTTCCATTTCTTTAATAATGGCTGCCGGGGCTTCACCGCGCGGATTGTCGGCGGTAAGGATTACTTTATCACTGTATTGTACCGCTACCTGTGCCATCTCCGGGCGCTTGGTTTTATCGCGGTCACCACCACATCCCACCACGGTCGTTAATTTTTCCTCCCCGCTTCTTAAATCATTTATCGTCGCCAGTACATTCAATAAGGCATCCGGCGTATGGGCGTAATCGACTATGGCAATCACATGTGTTTTCGGAGAAAGCAACAACTCGAAACGGCCTTCCGCGCCGGACAGTCCGCTGAGCTTTTCCAAGACCGTTCTTTTTTCCTGTCCCAGTTCCGCGGCCGTTCCATACACCGCAAGCAGGTTGTAGGCGTTAAAGACCCCCGGCATGCTAAAATGTACTTCTTCCTTATCAATATCCATCATCAATCCATTAAAGCTGTTTTCCAGGATCTTTCCTTTATAATCCGCCGCGTTTTTCAGCCCGTAAGTCACCTTGCGCGCCGCGGTATTCTGCAACATCACCATTCCGCGTTTATCATCTACATTAGTCAGCGCAAAAGCCGCTTTGGGCAGGTGATCAAAGAAGGACTTTTTTACACGGATATATTCATCAAAGGTTTTATGATAATCCAGGTGGTCGTGTGTGATATTGGTAAAAATCCCTCCGGCGAATTTCAACCCCGCTATACGCTGTTGATGTATCGCATGTGAACTTACCTCCATAAAAACATGTTCGCACTTGGCCTTGACCATCTCCGCCAGCAGTCCATTGATATGAATAGCATCGGGCGTCGTATGGGTAGCGGCGACAACCTGTTCATTGATCTGGTTTTGTACCGTTGAAAGCAACCCGCAGGAATACCCCAACTGTCTGAAGAGTTTAAAAAGCAGCGTCGCGATGGTCGTTTTGCCGTTTGTTCCCGTTACACCGGTCAGGCTCAATTTCGTGGAAGGTTCATCATAAAAATTCGCCGCCATGATACCGCAGGCTTCCGCGGAATCTCCCACTTTCACATAGGTAACCTCCGGATAGAACCAGCCCGGCATCGCTTCACAAACTACAGCCGCGGCGCCACGCTCAATGGCTTGTTCAATAAACTGATGGCCATCGGAGGCCACCCCTCTTATGGCGATAAAAACATCTCCCTTTTCCACCTTGCGGGAGTCTATACAAAGGTTGCCTACCGCCACGGAAGTACTTCCATGCAGCCCGATGTTGCGTACCTTGTATAATATGTTCTGTAATATCGCCATCAGCTCAGTTGAATGGTTATTTGTCCTCTATCCGTTAATTTTTGCCCCGGCGTCAAGGATTGCCGCACGACCTTTCCGCTGCCTTCGACTTCCACCTGTAAACCGCAGTTTTCCAACAGGTAAAGCGCGTCTTTCAATCCCATACCCCGCACATCCGGCACCACGCCATTTTGCCTTTTGATGTTTTTTAGTTGGATCGTATGATTTTCCACCGCCGGATCCACATAAGCACTGTGCCCCGCCAGCCGTTGAACCGGAAGGTTCAGCGTGGCCAATATCGTTTGTATGTCTTTCGCGTTGCCGGATTTTATTTCCAGTTTGTCGTCCATGCGGGGACGCTTCATGTCGGGAACGGCGTCTTTATGGTTCAACGCGTAGAGTTTATGCGCTACCTCCTTAAACACCGGCGCCGCCACGGAAGCGCCATAAATCAACCGCGAGTGCGGCT
Source organism: uncultured Chitinophagaceae bacterium (assembly GCA_964424665.1). Taxonomy (GTDB): domain Bacteria; phylum Bacteroidota; class Bacteroidia; order Chitinophagales; family Chitinophagaceae; genus FW021-bin31. The sequence continues at coordinate 26,944 of CAYRJM010000023.1, read as the reverse complement.
TGTTCATGACCGTTACAATGCAGGAATATTTTGGCGCGTCCGAGGGGAAAAACCCGATAAAGGTAGATTGATAAATATGCTGGGAATACCCGTATTTACCGTTGGCTACCTGCGCGGTACCCGTTTTACCGGAAATCTTAAAATACGGATTTTTTAATGCACGATGGCCGGTTCCATGATCCGACTTTACTACACCATTCAGTAATTGCTGCACCTCTTTTAAGGTTTTATCCGAACATATCTTGTCAACTAAAACCGTAGGTTCAAATTTCTTAACTACTTTTCCATAGCTTTCGATGGCGGATACCAGGTAGGGTTTCATCATTTTGCCATCATTCGCCACGGCGTTATAAAGGGTAAGCAGGTTAATAGGCGTTTCGAGTACCTCATAACCGATGCTCATCCAGGGCAAGGTGGTTGAGCTCCAGGTTTTACTTTCCGGATTCTTAATTAACGGTTTTGCTTCCCCCAGCAGGTCTATGCCGGTTCTTTTATTGAGCCGGAGCGCACTGAGTTGGTCTACGAACACCTGCGGTTCTTTTCTAAAATACTTATAGGCCAGCTTTGACATGCCGACGTTGGAACTCATTTCAAACGCCTGCGCTACCGATACAATGCCGGTGGCTTCTCCTTCGGCATCGTACATCGTCCGGTTGCTAAAGCGATAAGTGCCATTGCCCAGGTTTACTTTATCGGTTAGCTGAAGGTCGGTCTTCTCCAACAGGGAGATCATCGTACCGAGTTTAAACACCGAGCCGGGCTCGGTAGCTTTTCCTATGCCGTAATTAAAGTCTTCATAATAGCTGCCATCGGGTTGGCGTCCGAGGTTGGCGATAGCTTTTATCTGGCCGGTCTTGACATCCATGACTATGCAGGTGCCATATTGCGCTTCGTTGTATGCCAGCATTTTCATTAAAGCGTGTTCTACCACATCCTGTATGTTTATATTGAGCGTCGTGATCACATCTTTCCCGTTCACGGGTTCTATCCGATAGCCTTCTACCGGCATAAAACCGCCGCCGGAGATGCGCTGAACAAGCATTTTGCCGTCCGTACCCTTGAGGTACTCATTATACGCCGCTTCTATACCTATATTAGGGGAGTTCTTGCGGTACAGCCCGATGCTCCGGTTGGCCAGCAAGCCAAAGGGATTAACCCGTTTGTTCACCTGCTTGACGATCAGTCCGCTGGTGTTTCTGCCCAGGCGGAACAACGGAAAGTTCCGCAGCTTTTTATACTTTTCGAAAGAGATCTCTTTTTTCAATAAATAGTAACGGCTGCCTTTTTTATATTCTCTTTTCAGCGTTCTTTCGTAGGCCGCCGCGCTTTTGTCTCCAAATAATTTAGAGAGGTAATAAGAAAGCGAGTCTACATTTTTATAAAACTTATTGCCTTTATCCGTTACCAGGCCGTCGGCGCGAAAATCCATATGCAGCGTGAAGGTCGGGATGGTAGTGGACAACATGCGTCCATCGGCCGAATAAATCGTTCCCCGCTCCGCGTCAATAGTGATGTAGCGGTCGTGCAGGTTATTGGCCATGCTTCTCCAATAGCCGCCCTCCACGTCCTGGATATAAAATACCTTTATCGCGATGACTATTCCAATCAACGCCATCCCCAGGAAACAGAGGTACACCCGCCACAGTATGTCTTTTTTTACATCCATTCTTATTTCAACCCGTTTGGTACAATGGTGAGCCGTTAACTCACTACGGCACGTCTTTATTTTCTACTTTTAAAGCTCAGGCCGAGCGCTTCCCCGCCGCTTTTGTCCGCCGTCCAATAAGCGAGGGCCTTACTCGTCGGTTTTCTCTTCTTTTATAATTAATGGCGGCGTTTCCGCTACCTTCAACCCATAGGGTTCCACCTTATCGGATACTTCACTCATTTTGCTCCGGAACATCAATTCGGTCTTTTGGTCCAGGTAATGCCAGTGCAGTTCTTTTACTTCGGTTTGCAGGCTGTTGATCTCCCGGATGGTTTTCACCGCATAATGCCCGTTAGCGATATAGAGCAGCGCCAGCAGAAACAAGAACAGCAGAAAAGGAATGTTATTGACAATCCAGGAATAGTTTATCCTCGGACGCCAGTCCTTTTTTTTATCCTGTACCTCTACGAAGGCCCGCTGTTTTGTCCGCTTCCACCACATAGTATTACCTGCTTTCTTTAATCCTTTTTCAAATCCTTTCGGCCACGCGCATCTTCGCGCTGGCCGCTCGCTTATTGTTTTTGACCTCTTCCCTTGTCGGCACCACCGGCTTTTTAAACACCGGGCGCAGCCGCGGCTTTTCCAGAGGCTCCTGTTCGGGGCCGTCCCAGCGGCCTTCTTTCATAAAGCGCTTCACCAGGCGGTCTTCTACGGAATGAAAGGTGATGACCACCAATCTTCCGCCCGGCTTCAATGCCGCGGCCGCCTGCTGGAGAAATTCCCGCAACGCGCCTAACTCATCATTTACTTCTATGCGCAAAGCCTGGAACACCTGTGCCAGGTACCGCCTTTCATTGCCCATTACCAAGGGGCCTATCAGCGTTTTCAATTCTCCCACCGTCTTTAGCGGAAACCGGTGACGCATTTTTTCCAGGTGTTCGGCCAGGCTTCTGGCGTTGCGCACCTCACCATAAGCCTCGAATATGCGCCACAAACCGGCCACGTCATATGTTTTTAAAATACCCGCGGCGGTCTTCTCTTGTCTCCGGTCCATCCGCATATCTAGCGGCGCGTTCATCCGGATGGAAAATCCCCTTTCCGCCGTATCGAACTGATGGGAGGAAACGCCCAGGTCCGCAAGTATGCCAAAAACCGGTAAGGCGCGTTCCAACCGCAGAAACCGTTCGAGGTACCGAAAATTTTCAGCGACTAACCGGAACCTGTCATCATCGGGGGTATTTCGCCGGGCGTCTTCATCCTGATCAAAACCGATGAGTCGGCCGGCGTCCAGTCTTTTCAATATCGCGTCGGAATGACCGCCACCACCAAACGTGGCGTCCACATACACGCCGGAAGGGTCGATGTTCAACGCATCAATGGCTTCCTTAAGCAAAACAGGCTGGTGATAGAAAGGCCCCTTTTCCATCTTTTACTCTTCGTTAGTAGCCCCCATAACCTGACTTGCAAGCTCGCTGAAAGATTCGGGAGAATAAGATTCAAAGAACTGCTGATATCGCTTTTTATCCCATATTTCGATCTTGTTCACCGCCGCCGCCAAAACGATTTCCTTGTCCAGGCCCGCATAGGCGGCCAGGTTTTTAGGAATAAGCAGTCTTCCGGCCGTGTCCATTTCCAGGGTAATGGCCCCATTTAAAAAATAGCGCCGAAAAGCTCTTACCTTTGGATCAAAATCATTGAGTTGGGTAATACGGTCAAAAATAGGTTGCCAGGCATGTATTGGATAGAGAGTCAGACATTTTTCAAATCCGCGATTCAGGATAAATTGTCCGCTGGCGGGCTTTTCGGATGCAGCATCTCCTCCCGGCAGTTGTCTGCGAAAACCTGCCGGAAAAAGAAAGCGCCCTTTAGCGTCCAACTTCGATTCATATTCTCCCAAAAAACCTGTCATCTGCAAGCGATCAATTTCCTGAAATTAAATAATTACCACAAAATAACACATTTTTCCACTTCTTACCCAAAAAAATATTTACTGCTTTTATCCACAGCCCAAAATACTGGCGCTCAAAGGCTTACAAGCCGTTTGTTGTTTATCCCTATGCGGTTAATTCATTATAAGGTGGATAACCTGTTAAAACAGGGTTTATTTTTGGGGATAACTGCTTTTTGAGATTTGTCAAGAAATTGATAATCAATCAGTTAATAGTGTTGTTGTTTTTTGCAGTAGTCGAAGCGATAACCGGAAAATTTCCCAGGCGGGCGCCGTAAAAAACACCTTTGGTTTCCTTTATTTCCGTAAAAACCGGATTTAAAATATTATCGTTGGCTTTTTCGGCTTTAAACGATATTTTTGCATGTTGATTCAAAAATAATTTTTTAGAAAACTTATAAAGATGCGAGAAATAGCCTTCAGGGACGCGCTCCGGGAAGCCATGCAGGAAGAAATGCGGCGCGACGAAAGCGTTTTCCTTATGGGAGAGGAAGTAGCCGAATACAATGGCGCTTACAAGGTAAGCCAGGGAATGCTGGATGAATTTGGCGAGCGACGGATAATAGATACCCCGATCACGGAGCTGGGCTTTGCCGGCATCGGCGTAGGCGCTGCGCAAAACGGCCTGCGTCCGATTATCGAATTTATGACCTGGAACTTCGCCGTACTCGCCATGGATCAAATACTCAATACGGCATCCAAGATGCTTGCCATGAGCGGCGGACAGGTAGGTTGCCCTATTGTCTTTAGGGGCCCCAACGGATCCGCCGGGCAACTCGGCGCGCAACATTCCACGGCATTTGAAAACATTTACGCCAACATCCCCGGGCTGAAGGTCATCTCCGTTTCTAATCCCTACGACGCGAAGGGCCTGCTCAAATCCGCCATCCGGGACGACAATCCGGTTATCTTCATGGAAAGCGAATTAATGTACATCGACAAGGGCGAGGTACCGGAGGAAGAATACCTGATCCCGATCGGGGAAGCCGATATCAAGCGCGAGGGCAAAGACGTGACGATCGTGTCGTTCAATAAAATGATGAAAGTGGCCATGGGCGCCGCGGAGGAACTGGCCAAGGAAGATATTGAAGCCGAAGTCATCGACCTGCGCACCATCCGCCCGCTGGACTGGCATACCATTTTGGAATCCGTAAAGAAAACCAACCGGCTGGTGATCGTAGAGGAGCAATGGCCGATGTGCGGCGTCTCTTCGGAAATCGCCTACCGCATACAAAAAGAAGGATTTGATTACCTGGACGCGCCCGTTCGCCGCATCACTTCTGCCGACGCGCCCATGCACTACGCCCCGAATCTGGTCAAACAGTATCTACCGGATGTAGCGCGCACGGTGAAGCTGGTGAAAGAAGTAATGTACCTCGAAAAATAACCGGCTACCAGTCCACCACCGTAAGCACGTCATTATTCAGGTAGGGACCGCCGGGATGCAAGGCGGTATAGTCCATGTTGATCCAGTACTCTCCATCGTGTTCATGGAAATAGATCCGTTTGATGGATTGGTCTGAAAACAACTGCACAATGGCGGACTGCATCTCTTCAAAGGCTTTTTTATCGCCGCAGTACAGTTCCGGATAAGCATGCCCCCGGATGATCACTATCCGGGTAATCCCTCCGATAGCCCGTAAACACGACGCCATCAGTATCGCGTGATCGTCGCAATCCCCGCCCAGGCCGTTTAAGATCGTTTCGCGCGGTGTGGCAAAATACTCATCCCTTTTGGCATCCGGCACATATTGAAAATGATACCGGATGTACTTAAATACAGAAAGGAAACGGGCGTTGCTGCCGTACTTCTCATAATAGTCTTTAAAATAAGTGAGCGAGGCTTTTACGGCAAAGTTGCGGACCACCGAATCTTTATAGGCCATCCGGCTGCGCAGCCTTTTGGCTACTTTTGTCAACTGGTTGTCCACCTCCCCGGGGGCCAGGCTTAAGATGTCGAGTTGTTTTTTCTCCCGCATGATCCAATTCCGTTTTACCAGGCTTTTGTAGGCGTCTACCATCTCGGCATAAGAAAAACTTCCGGTGAAAGCGTTCCAGGTGAGAATGCCTATTACAACCAACAGGATAGGAATGATAAGCGGCTTAAAAATACGCAGTATCAGCCAGATCACCAGAAAGGCGAACAACAACGACAAGGCGAGGTCCAGGTTCCATTCCCCCACCTGGATAGGCGGGATGAACCGGTTGATAAAAGGGCCCAGCGGTATCAGCGCCAGCAATCCCATGATCTTGAGCACTGCCGATTGGGTGTTGGTGTAGGAGAAATGCTTTAGCCAGGACATACCGACAACTTTTGTGTTCTACTTAAACGCATAATCAGTACATTGGTTTTGTAGCATCTCGCTGAAAGCTACCCGCTCTTCGGTGTCGGAAAACGCGTGCGCAGGAATAAGGAAGAAGGATTTACCGGAACTGTACAAGTAAAAAAAATGTTTGGTTTCTATCACATTGCTTAATCTGCGCCAGGGCAACGTACTTTCTCCCCGTTTGGTGCCGATGAGCAGATGGTCCTTATTCCACCGCAAAGTGATCTCCGGCTCCTGGAAGGTCTTGGCTTTGCGATAGACCGAGTAAGGCAAAATATACCAGAAGAAAAGCGCTACAACCACAAAAAGAAGAAAGATCCAGATCAGCATCTGCAGGGTAACAAAGCGGCCAAAGTAACCGACGAAGGCGAATACGACCATGACGATCAATATGGTCTTAAAGAGCTTCATTTCAGGTCGGTTCAAAAAATGAAAGCGCAGGGCATCAATTACTTCCTGCCTTTTATACTGAAAGTGAACGTCCATATGGAAAAAAAATTAAGTAGCGGAAAGGGAATCAGCGATTATTTGTGCCGCATGACCCGAGGGTATGGAGTCCTTGACCGTTACGGCCGAGGGCAGTACTGCAGGGGCAGGCGGCGATGTATCGGTATCCGGCACCAGGTCACTGATCCACTCCGGATACTTCTCCCGGATAAGTTGATAAAACCGGTACAGGGTTTCATAGGAGACCTGAAAAGGCGGGATCAGGTCTTTTTGCTTATCGGGATTGGAAAGCCCGGCGGCAATCGCGTAGCGGTTGTTCAGATACCATTGATAGAAATTGATGATCGCCTGGTGATACAGCTCGTGGTCCCGGCAATTTTTGCCGGAAGTGGGAGGGGGCACCATAAACCCGAATTCTTCCACGCTCTGAATGTGCGGATGGCAAGATTGCTTTTTTTCACATTGCGCCTTATCGTCATTTCCGGCCCCATGTTCCCCATCCGCCCTTGACAGAAGCGGAACGGCAGCCAGGAAGAGAAAAACTAGTAATCGCCTCATTTGAAAACCTTTCTTTAGTCCTACACGGGGGCCGAAGCCATGCATCACGGCTTGGCAAGGAGTAAAGGTACGTTTTTTCGGGCTATTTTGTATGGCCGGAGCCCTGCTACCCTTTCATTTCCGCAAAATATTTATGGAAATAAGGAATGGTCTCTATGCCCTTGTAATAATTAAAGAGGTCATACTTCTCGTTGGGCGAATGCAGGTTATCGTTGTCCAGGCCAAAGCCCAGTAAGACGGTTTTTAATCCCAGGGCTTCCTCAAACAGGGCCACTATGGGGATGCTGCCGCCTCCCCTGGTGGGAATGGGCTTTTTATTAAAGGTGGTCTCAATAGCCTTTTGCGCGGCTTTATAAGCCACGGAATCCGTCGGGGTTACCGCCGCTTCGCCCCCATGCAGCGCCGTTACCTTTACGGTTACTTCTTCCGGCGCTAATTTTTGGAGATAGGCGGTAAAAAGCTTTTCAATCGTTTTTGACTTTTGATTCGGAACCAGCCGCATGGAGATCTTGGCCGTAGCCTTTGCCGGCAATACGGTTTTGGCCCCTTCTCCGGTATATCCGCCCCAGATGCCGTTGACCTCCAGGGTCGGCCGCGTTCCGGTACGCTCAAACGTCGTGTAGCCTTTCTCTCCCCAAAGGGCCTTTATACCGAGGTCTTCCTTATACGCCTTTTCGTCGAAGGGCGCGGTATTTATGGCGGCCCGTTCGTCCTCACTCAGGTTGACGACTTCATCGTAAAATCCCGGGACGGTAACGTGGTTGTTTTCATCATGCAGGGAAGCGATCAGTTTACAAAGCATCGTAGCCGGGTTGGCGACCGCTCCGCCATAGACGCCGCTGTGCAAATCCCGGTTAGGGCCGGTCACTTCTACCTCCATGTAGGCCAGGCCACGCAAACCCGTTTCAATGGAAGGATGCTCCATGCTTAACATGGCCGTATCGGAAATGAGCACCACGTCGGCGGCAAGCCGCTCGCTGTTCGCTTTGACGAAAGCCTCCAGGTTAGAAGAACCCACTTCTTCCTCTCCTTCGATCATAAACTTGATATTGCAGGGAAGCGTATCGGTCTTTACCATCGTTTCCAACGCTTTAACATGCATGTAAAACTGCCCCTTGTCGTCGGCAGCGCCACGCGCGTAGACTTTTTCATTCTTGATCACCGGATCGAACGGACCGCTGTTCCACAGTTCCAGCGGATCGGGCGGCTGAACATCGTAATGCCCGTAAACCAAAACCGTCGGCAGATTTTCCCCTTTTATTTTTTCGCCAAAAACGATGGGGTGTCCCTCGGTCTCGCACACTTCCACATTTTCCGCCCCGGCCTCTTTCAGTCGCTGGCTTACCCTTTCGGCACATCGCCTGACATCCTTATCATGACCGCTGTCGGCGCTTACAGAAGGGATCCGCAACAAATCCAATAATTCTTCCAGGAAACGGTCTTTGTTTGCTGCCAGGTATTTTTTCCATTCTTCCATTTAAAAGTATTTAAAGTTTACAAAATTGATGACGCTGTTAAAAAATGTATCCGGCACACCATTTCAGCTGTAGGCTGCTGCTATGCGGTCCCGGTATTTTTCATAAATGGCTTTGGCCTTTTTTACCGGATCGCCGGCGGGCTCCGTGGGATAGGCTTCCTGCCGGTGGACCCAGTCCCATTCCCAGGCTTTTATTTTTTCATAAAACGCTTGAATATCAAAGCGGTTGTGATGTTGAAGCGCGCTGTCTATTGCCGCGAAGAACATTTCCCACCGCGGTTTATAAAACCCGTTGAGCAAACCGGACCACTGCCGGCACGAATATTCATGCAGGGGGCAGTTCTTCCCGCCCCAGAGCGTAATAAGATCCCGGGCGTTGAATTCGTACAGGTCGCTTTCTTTTTCCGTTGCGCCCCATGCGCGGGCGTCAGCCAGCCAGGGGCCCAGCAGAAAGTCTTTTCGTGTGGCCAGCAGCGCGTCCATATCGCTGATAAGCGCTAAAAAGGCCTGGCTGTACTTGTCAAAGGCTTGCTTGTCCCGTTCTTCCCAGGCTACGACAAATTGCTGCTGCAAGGGGGTGGCATAGTTAGCCAGCACCTGACGGGTAATGTCCACCAGATCATACTGAAACCCGTCGCTGGTTTTATACTTGTCCGCCGACTGGATAAACAGGTCCCAGGCCTTTACCAGTTCCATCGGGTCGTAGGTCAGGGTGGTGTTGGTCCATGCGGTATTTTTCTGAAAGGTAGGCCGGCCGGTGACGATGGATTCCGGGCCGCCTTCGGTCTTCCCGCCGCTGTAAACGGTATTCTTTAATATCTGCCAGGCTTCGTCAATGGCCGCTCCGGTTCCTCCGTACCTGCGCTTTGCATAGTTATGCAGCCACCTGTCCAGTTTGATCGGCTCTGAACGCCACACGTTTTCCGTCATCAACTGAAACAAGGCGGGGTTTTGTTCAATGCCTTCGGGGCTGAGGCCAATGCCGGCCATATTTCCGGCATCCGGATCGTGCAGGGCGATGGCCGGGTCGTAGGCCACGTGGCGCATACGTCCGAACAAGCTGATGTTGCCCCCGAAGTTTTGCAGCATGTTCCATACCCAGGGCTTGCCATAATAGGCCTCGGTCCTGTTCCATACCGGATGGGCTTCGCTCCAAAGATCCAAAATGATCATTTTATCGTCCGGGACGGCATTGAGCAACGCCTGTATCTGCGTGGGCTGCCAAAACCGGACATTATAGGAAAACATCCAGCCCTGCATAACCCATACGGCTTTCGGATCGGCGATCGCCATGGAGTTGTATACTTTTTTGCTCATCGCGTCAAGGTAAGTGGAGTCGTCAGTGGGGGGGATATTCTCGTTAAACGTATCGGCGGAATACAGATGGTCCGTGCCATATTCTTCGGTCTGCGTTTCAATAAACAGCTTCCCTATTCTTTCGAATAAAGGATCGTTGGCGTCCAGTATGTAAACATCCTTAAAGCCCCACCCCCAGTTGGTTTTCTTCAGCTCCGCTTCGGGAAATTTCTTTTTAAAAGCGGGGGGGACGTGGCCGGTAAAAGCAGGAAGTATGGGTGTCATCCCCAAAGCACGCTCATATTCCAGGATCTTTTTCTGTAACGCTTTATGGCTGTCTATCCAGTGTTGCGGCAACGGGCCGCCCCAGCCGTCCAGGTTACCCATCCACAGCCAGGCAAAATAAGCCGGTCCGCTGAAAAAATCTTTAAGCTGCTCTTTCTTAAAACCGAGCTTTTGGTAGACCTCCTGCCAGATGGCAGCCTCCCCGGTAAGGGCCAGCGGCATGTTAATCCCGTTGAGCGCCATCCAGTCGATCTCTTTTTGCCAGCGTTCCCAATCCCACCAGGCCATGGTATAATTAAAGGTGCAATAATTGATGTAGTAGCGGTATTTATACGGCGTTACCTTGTGTATTTTTTCTTTCACTTCCGGCAAAGGGTCCGGCAGGTTAAGGTTCGTGCCATTCCAGGTGATATTGCATCCGCAGAAATGCTCCAGGTAATAATTGAGCGCGGAGGCGACGGAGACGCCGTTGTTGCCGCTAAGGATAATCTTATCTCCTTTACTTTCTATTTCGAACACGTCTTTTCCGTTCTCCTGAGGGATCCGCTGTATTTTGAAGTGGTCGGCTGCTCCGGGTACAATGCGGTGAATGAGTTCTTTGGTTACATCTTTATTTATTTGCGCCGGAGCTTGTAAACTGATCATTGACATGAAAATAATGAGATAAACGATTATGCCTTGCTGTTTCATGATTCCCTTCTTGAGATGGGAAGGTACAAAAATGAATCCAATCCATAAAATAAGGGACCTCCCTCAACAACTGGGCGCAAATTTCGCTTTTTCACCGATAATAACCGGATAATAAACCCGGCCTGCGGCCATTTTCCCGGATACTTTTTTCCGGGTGGGCCGGTGGCCGGTAGCTGCCAAAAACCCGGTCGCATTCCCCGGGCGCCCCCGGCTTTATTTTTTCCGGGGCGTCGCTGCTTCCTATTGCACGGTAAAGGACTATTTTGTACGTTTATGGCCGTTCCGAACGGCTTGCATCCGCCTGCCGGACCGATGCCCGAAAAAAACCAGAAGCCTTATAGGGAAAGAGATCGCACTTCCCCTAACCCAAACAAACAACTGACAATTATTGAAATTATTCTACCATGGTCACCCCCCGGCACGCACGCAAAACCAACGTCAAAAACAAAGGCCTCCTGTTCCTTGTTCTTTTCTTTTGTTTCACGCCAGCTGTTTTTTCACAAACGATTTCCGGTCAGGTGGAGACACCGCATTTCAAAACGTCCGCGGACTCCGTCTATGTGGACTCGTTGATCCGGCTTGCCTGGCAAAACAGGTACCGGAAGATGAAAGAAGCTTATGTTTACGCACAGACCGCTTATCAGACCGCCAACCAGCTCAACTACACAAACGGCATAATCGATGCGGCTAACTACCTCGGACAACAGATGAGGGACTGGACCAACTACCCGAAGGCTTTATCGTATTACTTTACCGGCCTGCAGGCCGCTCAACAAATTGCCGACCACCGGCAGGTAATCCGCTTCTACCTTTTAATCGGTCAGTTGTATGACCGGAAAAAAGAATATCCGGAAGCCCTCGACTGGTATGGGAAAGCGGAAAAGAAGGCGACCAAGTCGGCGGATTCGCTCTACCTGGCCTATACCCTGGGCAATAAGGCGATTGTGATGGACAAAACCGGAAAACTCGACGAAGCCTACCGGCTTAACCTGGAAGTATTAAAGTACCTTTCAAACGGCGTCGGGAGCAAGATGGATTCCATGAATTATTACAACAACCTCGCCCTCAACCAGAAACGACAACATTTGTACGATAACGCACTGGCTTACCTGCTGAATGCCCGGCGGTTAATGCAACATACCACCGATACGTTCCTGCTGACCATATGGTATAACAATATGGGCTCCCTTCTGACCGCCATGAAAAGATTCCAGCAGGCGGGCGCCAAATTCGATACCGCGCTGGTCCTGGGAGAAAAAGTCCAGAGCGATTATGTCAACGAAGACATCTTCAATAATCTGGGAAACTATTATACCGCGAAGCTGGATTATAAAAAAGCGCTGGACTGGTATAAAAAAAGCTGGGCGCTTAAAGATTCCATTCAGCAGGAAAGAAAAGACCGTCAATTCACCACGCTCCGCATACAATATGACCTGGGAAAGAAGGAAGCCATGCTGTCGGCCCAAAGCCAGGAACTTAAACAAAGGCGGAATCTCATTATAGCCGTACTTGCCGGGTTGATCCTTTTGCTGTTGTTAGCGATCACTTTATTCATCAGCAATCGCAAGCGTAAAAACAACAACCGCCTGCTGATGGAGAAAAACAAAAAGATCTCCATACAACAGGAAAAACTGGAGGAGGTCAATCACGTAAAAGACCGGCTTTTCTCCATTATTTCACACGACCTCAAAAGTCCGATGCAATCGCTCCTCTTTTATCTTAAGCTCCTGCATAATAAAAAGCTCAGCAGGGACGAGGTCAGTTCGCTGGCGGGGGAACTGGAACATCATTTTAACCACACCCGCAACATGGCCGATAATTTACTTTACTGGGCTTCCCATCAAATGAAGGGGTGGCAGCTAAATCCTAAAAACTTAGTTCTTTCCGATATATTGAACGAAGTATTACCCACCGTCGCTCCAAACGCGGAAAGAAAAAACATCGTCATATCCAATCCCGAAAATGGCGAGGTGAACCTGTTTTCCGATCCCGAGATGCTCAAATTGGTGCTGCGAAACGTGCTCACCAATGCCGTTAAGTTTACGCCGGAGGGCGGCCGCATTTCCATCCGGATTAAAGACAAAGGAAACAAGATCCGCCTGTCGGTTTCTGACACGGGCGTAGGTATGGACGAAAAAATGCTGGAACGGTTCCGGCAGGGTGACGCGTTGATCAGCCGACCGGGTACCGCCGATGAAAAAGGCACCGGGCTGGGTATTCTGGTCAGCCGGCAACTCCTTGAAAAACAGGGCGGGGAAATGAAGATTGAAAGCCAGCCGGGCCACGGCACCACCGTACATATTGATTTTCCGGTACAAGTGGTTTGCTCATAATCCCGTTTTCAGCTAAATTGCAACCATTTAATCGGAAACCCTTCATCGTGCAGCAAAGATCAAAGAACCTTATCGTCTTTATTTTACTGGTGTGTTTGTCCGCAACTGCTCCGGAAAGCTACGGGCAGCAGGCCCCCAAACGGGAACTGCGCGCAGCCTGGATAGCGACTGTTGCCAATATAGACTGGCCGTCAAAGCCGGGACTGCCGTCGGCGACCCAGAAAGCCGAGTACATCCGGCTGCTGGATGAACTGAAAAAAGTGGGCATGAACGCGGTGGTGGTGCAGATAAGACCCGCCGCGGATGCGTTTTATCCATCGGCACTCGAGCCCTGGAGCTACTGGCTGACCGGCAGGCAGGGAAAGCAACCGGCTCCCTACTACGATCCGCTAAAATTTATGATCAAAGCCGCCCATGAAAGAGGCATGGAATTTCATGCCTGGTGCAACCCCTATCGCGCTGTTTTCAATGTAAAAAAAGAAGATGAACTGGCGAAAGGCAGCCCGGTACGCATACACCCGGAATGGTTTGTCAGATATGGAAGCAAAAAATATTTCAATCCCGGCTTGCCGGAAGTAAGGGATTTTCTGGTAAAAGTGATCGAAGACATTGTAAGTCGATACGATGTCGATGCGGTTCACTTTGACGACTATTTTTATCCTTACCGCATAGCCGGCAAGGAGTTCCCAGACCTGGCCGCTTACAAAAAATATGGTGACGGCAGGAGCCGTGCGGACTGGCGCCGCCATAACGTGGATACCATCATACAAATGCTGTCCACCGCCATTAAATCCACCAAGCCCTGGGTAAAATTCGGCATCAGCCCATTCGGCGTCTGGCGGAACCAGGCCGATGATCCGGAAGGGTCCCTCACCCGTGCGGGACAAACCAACTATGATGACCTTTACGCGGATGTTTTGCTGTGGCTGAAAAAGGACTGGATAGACTACGTGTGCCCGCAGATATACTGGGACTTCGACCAGCCGGCCGCGCCCTATGGCGTTCTGCTGAAGTGGTGGGCGGATCACACCTATGGAAAACAACTTTATATTGGCCAGGGCCTTTATCGCATCGGCACGAGCGGCGCCTGGAACGACCCCAGTGAAATGCCGCGCCAGATCACGGCCAACAGAACATACCAGACCGTAAAAGGCAGCATGTACTTCAGCGCTTCGGTTTTTTATGACGATCCGCTTGGATTTAGCGACAGCCTGATCAATCATTATTACCGCTATCCCGCCATTCCCCCGCGCATGCCCTGGATTGACAGCGTCGCGCCGGCCGCGCCCAGCCCGGAAGGCATTCTCAGAACGCAGGAAGGCTACCTGGTACAGTGGCGGGATGAAGACACCACTTTTCAAACTACCCAGTTTGTGATCTACCGGTTTCCCCAAGGAACGGTCGCAGACCGGAGCAACCCCAAATACATCCTGGCGATCGTTAATAAGCAATTTTCAAAAAATCCGCGCTATGTCCAGTCGTACCTCGATACTACCGCCATCGCGGGAGAACATTACCGCTACGAGATTACCGCTATGGACCGCCTGCATAATGAAAGCGACGCCCGGGGGAGTGTTTCGGTTCCCGCCGAAAACGCCCGCGTACCCAAAGCTATTTACTTAGGCGGGTAAGGGAACATTATAACGGCTAAGGCCCAACGTCCCTTTTGCAATTAATTATGAAACTAAAGATACATATTGTATCTTTATGCCCTATGTCGTACCGCCTGTTTACCCCTACCCCTGAGCTTGCCGATGTGGTAATCTCCTATTGGTATGCACGCATAAAACGGAATTGTTATGCCGAGCAACAATATGCGACCCCATTATTTGAAGGATTGATATTCAATTTTACCCGGCTCAAAGAATATGTGCAGCGTGACGGTAAAACCATTCTGCTGACGAAAACCGCCTATCTTTTTGGACAAGCAAAGAGTTATACCACCATGTGGGGATGTCCGGAAAACGACGGGTACATTATCGGAGTGCGGTTCAGGCCACTGGGCCTGGTAAGGCTTACCGGCCTCAATATGATGCATCTGGCGAACACGGCCATCGACGCCGAAGCCGTGTGGGGCAGCCAACTGGAATCGTTAGGCCAAGCCATGCAGGAAGCCATAAACATAGCGGGGGCCATAGGGGTGCTGGAGGACTTCTTAAAGAAGCAACGGCGGAAGACAGCGCCGCCTTCCCGCCTGAGGAATGTCGCGCAGGCGATTGCCCTGATGGAAGGGCGCCAGGGCAACATTTCCTGTAAAAGGCTGCAAGACCTGACCAATACCGGGAAAAAGACCCTGCAACGCGCTTTCATGGATTTCCATGGGATGAATCCGAAAATGTATCTTCGGATTGTGCGTTATAACGCGGCGAGAAACAGACTGGAGCAGGGGCTCCGGACCAGTTTAACGGATCTGGCCTATCAGCTGGGGTATTTTGATCAGGCGCATTTTACCCGTGACTTTAAAAGGTTCTCCCGACAAACGCCCAGCGAGTATCTCCAATTAGTTGCAGACCAACGCAAGCGGAGAGACATTCCGGTGGATTGACGGTCATTTTGTCCCTTTTATACAATTTCATTTTCATTCCCTTAAATATTTTTGTCTC
Source organism: uncultured Chitinophagaceae bacterium (assembly GCA_964424665.1). GTDB lineage: Bacteria > Bacteroidota > Bacteroidia > Chitinophagales > Chitinophagaceae > FW021-bin31. The sequence goes on along the minus strand of CAYRJM010000023.1, from coordinate 11,332 downwards.
CTTATTTCAATAAAGTAGCGAACGATGTATATAATACCCCTCCCGGCTTGCGTTAACAACCGCTCGTTTCTGCCTTTATGTGGAATATCCCCGGTTGCCCTTTCTGCTTGTTACAATAAGTACGATAATCCCAGACATAAACGGGAAAATACGGCGTTATGAAGGAATCTGAAAAAGAAAATACCTCCCCTGTGCCTTTTACAGATGAATCAACCAACATCCTGATAAAGGCGCTTTCGCTGGTCAGACAGGCGCAGGCGGATTTGATCCATTACCGCAACAGGGTAAAAAACAGCCAATCGGAACTGGAGCTGCTCCGTCATCAAAATGAAGAATTGAGAAAGGTGCTGTCCCGGTTAAAAAAAATGGTTGGCGATAAACTTTGACGGGTATCGTCTCACAGGTGAACTAAAAACCTAGTTTTTCACCGGACACGGCCTTAAATTTTACTTCCGGCCCTAAAGGAATTCTTTTGGGGAGTCAGCACAGTCGTCCTTTTAATAACGAATATTCGCCACCGTTAACCTTGAAAGCCACAAGCAGAAAGGCCGTTAAAACAAGCGCAATTGCCCGCCCGGAACACAGAAGCGCGAACAATCCAGCATAACCCGCTGTTTATTCAGGCCGTTCTTTCTGCAATGAATCTTAAATTGCTGGGCCACATTCTCGGCCATCCCGCCTTCTCCCCGCATGCGTTTTCCCCATCTGCTGTCATTTACCTGGCCGGCATGACAGCGCTGGATATGGTGCCATACCTTGTCGGCCCGGTCCGGGAAAGCTTTTTGTAACCAGTCTTTAAAGATGGGGCCTATTTCCCCGTTTAGCCGGACCATTGTATAGCCCGCCCGGAGCGCGCCCGCTTCCGCGGCGGCCCGCAATACCCCGGGCATCTCCTGGTCGTTGAGGCCCGGAATGATGGGCGCGTTCATGACCCCCGTGGGGACACCCGCTTCGCTCAGCTCGGCGATAACCTTTAACCGCTTGGAATAAGCAGCCGTACGGGGCTCCATCAACCGGCGCAGCGTTTCATCCAGGGCCGTTATGGACACATATACCATGGCCAGGTTTCGTTCAGCCAAAGCCTTTAGCAGGTCCTTATCCCTTAATATCAGCGCGTTCTTAGTGATCATGCTTACAGGCTGGTTATAGTCCAGCGCCAACGCCAGGAGCTGTCTGGTCAGCTTTAACTTTCTTTCTATGGGTTGATAACAATCCGTGTTCCCGGAAATGCATACCGGATGGACTTCCCGCTTTTTTTTCTCCATAAATTTCCGGAACAGGTCGGGAGCGTTTTTCTTCACGACGATCTTTTGTTCAAAATCTTTGCCCGCACTGAAGCCCCAGTACTGGTGCGAATTCCGGGCATAACAGTAAATACACCCGTGTTCACAGCCCTGATAAGGATTAAGGGAATACACCATCCCCAGGTCGGGGCTGTCCACCTTGTTGACAATGGTCTTCGGCGTTTCCTGGTAAAAAGTCGTTTGAAGAGGCTCCTCTTCCCATTCATCTATGGCTTCCCGATGAAGCCGTTCATAGCTGGTAGGCAGGAAGCGATTGGCGGGATTGGTCTGGGCGCCCCGCCCTTTCTGCAATTTGTCGGCAGTGTGGCGATCATTCATCATGCTAACAAAATTAGCATTATTTTGCCAAAATAATTAGCATTTCAAAAATACTTTTCGGCTTTTTCGCGCGGGTTGACTGTTTTTTTGGTTGTGCCAGGCGTTCCCGGGTTGGCTGGCCCGCATGAACCGGTAAGCCGTGGGCGCGTCGTTTACGCCTTATTTAGCGCCTTTTCGGCTATCCTTCTCCTTGCGGCCACCGTATCGAAGGGATGCAGAAAGGGATGGAATTTACAAAACCGCTTGAGGCCCATCAGCAGCATGCGCTGTTCGTCCCCTTCGGCAAAAGCGTTTATGGCGTTCCTGCCGTAATGCGTAAAATGATCCACTACATCACAGAGGTAAACGCGTAAGATGTCGAGCGACACCGGATCGCTATATTTCATCACCCGGAGCAAGGTGCTTTCGGCCAGATACAGCTCTATCAGCATATCGGCCAGGTTCATCAGCAGTTCCTGTTCCTGCTCCAGCTTTTCTCCCCGTTTTTGTACGGCGGCGCCGGCCACCATTAAAATGCTCTTTTTCAATTGCGCGATCTGCTTTTTTTCAGGGATAAAGTCCGTTGTATCCATCTCCGGTGACAGGTCAGGAATGGCCAGCAGTTCTTTTTGTACCTCCATCGCCGGTTGCATCAACTCAAGGCGTCCCTTTAAGGCCCGCTTCACCAACATTCCCGGGATCAGGAGGCGGTTGATTTCATTGGTGCCTTCGAAGATCCGGTTGATCCGGGAATCCCGGTACGCGCGGGAGACCTCATAGTCGTCTATGAAGCCGTTGCCGCCATGGATCTGGACGCCTTCATCCACGACGTAATCAAGCGCTTCACTGCCGGCTACTTTGAGGATGGCACATTCCACAGCATACTCCTCAGCGGATCGCATGGCCGCTTCCTGGTAGGGGGTCTTCTGTTCCAGCAACTGCTTCTCCATCGTATCAATGTAGGCCGCGGTGCGGTAAAGGGCGGATTCTGTCGTGTAAATCCGAACAGCTTGTTCCGCCAGCTTATGTTGTATCGCCCCAAAGGACGCGATAGGCTGGTCAAACTGCTTTCTGTCCTTAGCGTAGGCCACACTGGTGGCTGCAACGCTTTTAGCCCCGCCCAACGCGGCGGCACACAGCTTCAGCCGGCCGATATTTAAGATATTGAAAGCGATTTTGTGTCCCTTCCCCGCTTCTCCCAACAGGTTCTCCACGGGGACCTTCACCTGGTCGAAAAACACCTGCCTGGTGGAGGATCCTTTAATGCCCATTTTATGTTCTTCCTCTCCTAAAGACAAGCCCTCCAGTCCCTTTTCTACCAGAAAAGCCGAGAATTCCTTGCCGTCTATTTTGGCGAACACGGTGAACAAGTCCGCAAAGCCCGAATTGGTGATCCAGCACTTTTGGCCATTGAGGAGGTAATATTTACCGTCTTCGCTCAGGGTGGCGGTCGTGCGCACGCTAAGCGCGTCGGAACCGGCATCGGGTTCCGAAAGGGCATAAGAAGCTTTTATTTCGCCGGTTGCGAGCCGCGGCAGGTACTTCTCTTTCTGTGCTTCGGTACCGAAATACAATACCGGCAGCGACCCTATACCCGTATGAGCGGCCATGGCTACGGAATAGGAATGACCGGCGCCCAGCGCCTCATTGATCATCGTAGCGGTGATAAAATCTTTATCAAGGCCACCGTACTTTTCGGGAAATGCCGCTCCCAGTAACCCCTGCTCCCCGCTCTTCTCCAACAGGGACTCCATCAGCCCGGGTTGCTGCGCATCGATCTCCGCTAATACCGGCTTTACCTCGGCCGCGATAAAAGCATGACACATGTCACGAATCATTTGCTGCTCTTCGGTGAATGCTTCGGGAGAAAAAATATCCGCAGATGAATTTTTTATTAAAAAGGCCCCCCCGGGAAAAGAATTTATCTCAGCTAAAGCCATAGCCTGTCGGTTTTTTGTGTAAGTTAGGAAATATTTCCCATACCGAATTAACGATTTTTGGAACGCAAATTGTTGTAGGAGGGCGTGACTTTAAAAAGAATTTAACTTTAGTCGTTTTTTTGTAGTACTTTCGCAATTGAAGGGGTACGAAAATTCTGATTTTCAAAGTAGAGCACTTTGCCATTAACGCGATTGCAGTAAATGGAAGAGATGTTCGATGCGTTTTTTATGAAAACAATAATTATTAAAGAATGCGTACTGCTACCGTTTCTCTAAAAGACCGCCTGCTGAATGCCCGAAGTTTGCCCCGTTGGATCATTTTCACCCTGGATTTAGGCTGCTCCGCGTTTGCGCTTGGAATTGCTTTTTTATTACGGTTCAATTTTGACCTGGTCGACATCGGTCAATATCCTTTCTTCGAGTTTTTGGGCATCGTACTCTGCTTAAACTGCATCTTTTTTTATTTCTTTAAAGTTTATTCAGGCATCATCCGGCAGACTTCCCTGGAAGACGCGCGTAAGGTATTAAGTGCGACACTGCTGAGTACGATCGTATTATTCGCCTGGAACCTCTTCGCCAAATTCGGCGACTGGAGTTTTTTCCTTCCCGCTTCCATCACCGTTATTTACTTTTTCACCTGCGCCATTTTTCTTTTTGGCTATCGCCTATTTATCAAAGCGGTTTTTGAATACCTGTCCAACGGCGGCATGCGGCACACCAATGTGATTATTATGGGCGCCAACGAAGCCGGGCTCATCACGCTGGAAGCCCTGCAAAAATCGCAAAGCAACAATGGGAAAGGTGAAAAGATCAACGTTATCGCCTTTTTAGACAACAATTCCAGCCTTTGGAAAAAACAACTTCAGGGCATCCCCATACTCCCGCTCAACGGTCCGGAACTGATCAAACTCCACAAGCGGAGGCGCATCCGTCAGCTCATTATCTCAGAAGAGATCGGCATGACCAAAGAACGGGATCAGCTGATGAACTGGTGCCTGGAGAACCGCATAAAGATAAGACATATCCCGCCGGTTTTTGAATGGCTGCAGGACGACTTGCAGGTCAGGCAGATCCGGGACATCCGCATCGAAGACTTGCTCAACAGGGACGTGATCGATATCCACAACAAACAGGTGGAAAGCGCTATAAAAGACAAGGTACTGCTGATCACCGGCGCCGCCGGCTCCATCGGCAGCGAACTGGTACGGCAGATCGGGAGGTATCATCCCAAAAAGGTCATTCTGTGCGATCAGGCGGAAAGCCCGTTGCATGAACTGTGGCTGGAAGTTCAAAAGCTGTTCCCGCAGTCATCCATGGTTTGTTATCTGGCGGATACGCAAAACAAAGCCCAGCTGGCCAAGATGTTTCGTCAGCATCAGCCCGACTGGGTGCTGCACGCGGCAGCCTATAAGCACGTTCCTATGATGGAACGCTGCCCGGAAATGGCCATCCTTAATAATGTGATGAGCACCATCTATCTGGCTGAACTGTCGGTCAAATTTAACGTGGAAAAATTCGTGATGATCTCCACGGACAAGGCGGTAAACCCCACCAATATCATGGGCGCGTCCAAACGCCTCGCGGAGATCTTTACCCAATCTTACAACACCCACCTGCATCACCAGTCCGCTAATGGCAATGGCAACGGCAACGGACAGGTACGCCACACCTCTTTTATCACCACCCGCTTCGGGAATGTTTTAGGCTCCAACGGTTCCGTTGTGCCTTTGTTTACCCGTCAAATCAGTGAAGGGGGACCAGTCACTGTAACCCATCCGAATGTAGTGCGGTATTTTATGACCATACCGGAGGCCTGCCAACTGGTGCTGGAGGCTGCAATTATGGGCAATGGCGGAGAAATCTTCGTTTTTGATATGGGCCAGCCGGTTAAAATATCGGATATGGCGCGCAAAATGATCCAGCTTACCGGCCTGGTGCCCGATATAGATGTTAAGATAAAATATACCGGGCTGCGACCGGGAGAAAAACTCTATGAAGAGCTTTTGGCCAATGATGAGAATACCTTAGCCACCCATCACCCGAAAATAATGATCGCCAAGGTAAGAGAATATCCTTTTGAACTAATCAAAAATCAATTGCAGTATTTGATAGCGCTCGCTTCCGACGGACATGGATGGGAAGTAGTCCGCGTGATGAAACAGGTGATCCCTGAGTTCAGAAGCAACAACTCTTCCTACGAAGAACTTGACCTGGAAAACAAAAAACAAAGTAATGGGAACGGCGTTCGCATGCTGGAGCAGGAAAAACTGTAGCCCGCTTTCTTGTTTACCGGTTGTTTATCCGTAATTTAAACCTCCCTTCTTAATTGCAACACGACAAAGACCTGCCATTTCTGATATGAACGATCCCGTTTTACCCAAGCCTCATCTGGAAGTTTGTTCCTCTCCCGCGTTATTGCCTTTAACTAATCTCACAGAAAGCATCGTAGTCGTCATTGACGTCCTGAGGGCGACCTCCACCATAGCCACCGCGCTGTATAACGGAGCGGCGGCGGTAATTCCGGTGGCGACCGTCCCGGACTGTATAGCGGCGGGGAAAAAGCATCAGGCGCTGACGGCCGGGGAGCGCGACGGCAAAACCGCTCCCGGTCTCCAATACGGAAATTCACCCTTTGCCTTTCCCCGCACACTTATCGAAGGGAAGACACTGGCGCTCACCACCACGAATGGCACCCGTCTGCTACACCAGGCGCTGGCCGCCAGAAAGATCATTACAGGCTCCTTTCCCAACTTCTCCGCGGTTTGCCACTATATTATGAATCAGCCCCACCCCGTTATCCTGGCCTGTGCGGGATGGAAAGACCGGGTTAACATAGAAGACCTTTTATTCGCCGGCGCGGTAGCCAACCGGGTTAAAGAGGCGTTCACCATTCAATGTGATACGGCCTTTATCGCGGAGAACCTTTACCTTCAATACAAGGATGACCTCATGACCATCGTGAAGCAGACCTCTCATTATGAAAGACTCGGAAGGCTGGGCATGCAAAAAGACATTACCTATTGTTTTACTTTTGACACGGCTCCTTCTCTGCCCGTGCTGGAAAACGGGCGCCTGGTCAACCACCTATAAATCCCCCGCGCGGGAGATGCTGTCGTTTCCGAATTTCATTTTCAACCCGTCGAGCACCTGCGTAAGCTTTGTTCGCTTGTGGTCGTTATCAAAGAGGTCGAGCTGAAAACCTTCCTGCAGGAGATGGGAATAGCGGACGCCGATCAGCCGTACCCGCTGTCGTTCAGGATAATATTTGTGCAGCAATAATTTAATATATTTACGCAACTGCTCTTCGGAAGTCGTGGGGGCGATAGCCATCTGCCGGGTAATGGTTTCAAAGTTGTCAAACCGCATTTTCAGGGCGATGCAGGCGGTAAAATACCCCGACTTCCGGAGTTGGAAGGCATTTTCCGCGTTGAGCTGCAACAGTTCTTTTTCCAATATACGGATATCGGAAACGTCCTTATCGAAAGTGGTTTCAACAGATATTGATTTTTGTTTTCGTTCATCTGATACGGGGGAATGATCTATCCCCTTCGCCCTTTCAGCCAGCAGTTCTCCATGCTTTCCAAAAAACGTCCGCAGGGTATCTTTTGAGCAGCCGGCAAGATCAGCGATGGAAAAGATGCCCATTTTATGCAGGCGGGAAGCCGTCTCTTTGCCGATCATCGGAATCTTTTCAATCGCCATGGGTGCGAGGAAAGTTGCTTCCGTGCCCGGGTCAATGCAAATCTGCCCGTTGGGTTTGACCGTATCTACGGCGATCTTTGATACCAGTTTATTCCGAGACAGGGCAAAAGAAATAGGCAGGTCGGTTTCCGCCATGATCTCCTTTCGCAGATCAGTGGCGATGGCATAGCAGTCAGTAAAACCACCCATGCCGGAAAAATCGATGTAGAACTCATCGATGCTGGCTTTTTCAAACAGGGGCACCCGCGCCGCTATGATCTGGGTTACTTTCCCGGAATACCGCAAATAATGGGATCGCTGCGGCGGAATCACCACAGCCTGAGGACACAGCCTGAGTGCCGTTACCATTGGCATGGCCGAATGGACGCCAAAAGCACGCGTTTCATAACTACAGGCGGCCACCACGCCGCGGTTGCCTTTCCCGCCGACAATGAGCGGGCAACCTTTCAGCGCCGGATTCAGCTTTTGCTCTACAGATACAAAAAAAGCATCCAGGTCGAAATGGGCTATGGCCCTAACCGTGTTAGGTCTGGCTTCAGGCATGAACCAAAATTACCATTTATTTGTAAAATGGAAACTAAAACCCGCAGCGCTTTAGGCTGTGGGGGTAAGCGACTAAGGCCTGTGTCAGGTTGTACCAGCGAATTGTATCCGGGGACCTCCACTTATTGAACAAGCGTAATAACCATATGACTCAAAGGGGTTTTCCAAAAAGGCTGAAGCAAAATCTGGCCCTTAAAATGGTGTAAACCTAACGGATGAGCGCTGCTCTACCGCAAACGACGCCGTACCGTCAAAAATTTGTGTCTTTACGGATCACCATTGCTTGCCGTTATATACCTGCACCCCTTTCTCCTTTTTATCCTTATCCTCCCGGATCTTTTTCTCCTGTTGAGCGACCGCGTTCAGCAATTGATTGGCGCGTTGTTTATCCATCTCCCCGGGCCGGGGCTTGGGCTGGTTTTTATTTTTTTGCTGATCCTGAGGTTGCTTGTCCTGGTCTTTCTGTTGGTTCTGATCTTTTTTTTGTTGCTGCTTTTTCTGGTCCTGCTTGTTGTTTTGCTGGTTCTTTTTGTTCTTATTGTTCTTATCGTTCTTGCCGCCGCCCCCTTCTTTCTTTTTCAACATCGCTTTGGCATATGCCAGGTTATATCTTGCCTGGTCGTCTTCAGGGGCAATGAGAAGGCTTTTTTTGTAGGCTTCAATGGCTTTCTCCCATTGCTTTTTCTGCATAAAGGTATTCCCGATATTGTATTGGGAGGAAGCAACTTCCCGCGCGCTGTGTTTTTCGGCTTCAAGACTTTGGGCGTATCTCGCCGCGGCTTCTTCGTAGCGTTGCTGGTGATACAGGGTATTGCCCAGGTTGAAAAGTCCGGTAGTGGAAACGGAATCTTTCATCAACGCTTTTTTATAACTGGCCTCCGCGTCGGCGTAATGCTGTTGTTCATAGAGTTGATTGCCCTTCCGCAACAACTTGTGGGCTGATTGGGCGGTAGCCCGACCGGCAAACAGCAACAACAGGCCGCCCGACAGGGTAAAAAGGAACAGTCCTTTTCCAGATATTCTATTTACTTTTTTCCTCATTTTACCTCCCTTCATTTAGCGCTATTTTTCCAGGCCTTGCTGTTTCAGGAATAAAAAATTCAATAAGCAACAGCAACAAACCCAAGGCTATAAAATACTGAAAGTAACTTTTATAATCAGCAAACAGGTTTTCTCCGTAGGTTTTCTTTTCCATATTATTAAGCTGATCCGCTAATTCGGCCGCCGCTTTATCCGTGTTGTTTAGATGCTGATAGCTGCCGTTGCCAGCCTTTGCTATCGCTTGCAGCACCTCCTCATTTAGATGCGTAACGACCAGATTCCCTTCCTTGTCCTTCATGTATTGCCCCGTTTTAGGATCTTTGATCGGTCCGCCTTTCGTCGTGCCCACCCCTATTGTCTGGATGACGACGCCGGCTTTATGCGCTTCTTTGGCGGCTTCGATTCCCTCCTCGCTCCAGTCTTCCCCGTCTGAGATCAGGACGATCGCTTTATGAAGATGCTCCTTCTGGTTAAAGGCCTTTCGGCACCGGGCGATGGCTTTGTCAATAGCCGTGCCCTGTGTAGGAACTAAACTGGGTTCTACCGTACTCAAGTACATCTTCGCCGCGCTAAAGTCCACCGTCAGCGGCATCTGAAGATAGGCGTTGCCCGCAAACACCACCAGGCCGATACGGTCATTGGCAATCTTTTGCATCAGTTTGCTGATCAGTTGCTTGGCTCTTATCAGGCGATTGGGCTGTACATCTTCGGCAAGCATGCTGTTGCTTACGTCCAGGGCGATCATCACATCCACCCCCTTCTTCGTGACTTTTTGCAACTTGTCTCCCATTTGCAGGTTGGCCGCTCCCAGGGCGATAAAAGCAAATCCAAAAAATAACAGCCAGAATTTTAACCTGAAAAAGAAAGGGGAGTATCCGGTAAAGAGCTGCCTGACTAAGTCTTTATCTCCTATTTTCCCTATGGCCCTTCGCTTCCAGGCCAGCACAGCGATGAAAACCAACCCGATGAGGATCAGCAAAAACAACAGATATAAAAATGTGCTATGTTCAAATCTCAACATAATTATGCTATGGTCAAATCCCGAGATCACAAATGTAATAGCTCCGTATGGTGAAGCACGGATTTCACCCGGTTTTTAGGAAAAAATTAACAGCAAAACCCCGCGTTTCTTCCATAAATCATTTTTTATCTTTTTTTCAGTATTTCTACCTGGAAAGTTTAGGCGGGAATGGAACATTAAACCGGAAAGAATAAGTTGATACGTTCAAAGAAATGCTTGTCCGTCACGCTACACGTTCCCGAACTTCATAGGATGAGGGCTGGCCAGAACGAAAGAATTAAAATAGGGCTGTTAACTTTTCGTTTTTTCATTCCTCAGCATTTTTTCCAGTAAGGCAATCTTTTCTCGTTCACTCTTCAGCAAGGCCTCATATAATTTTTTAGTTTCTTCCAGTGCCTCAACCAGTTTGTCAATGGGGTTAAAATTGTAAGTGCCATAGTTTCCAATGACATGACTTACACTGTTATCATTAAAAGTATTAAAATAATTAACAGCAGCCTCTTCATCAAAGTTTTTTATGGCCTCTGCGGGCACTTTCAGTACGTCAGCAATTTGCTGCAGGAGCGCCGGATCGATCACTTCCTTTTGCTCCAACAAAGAAATTTTTTTTTGATTCCAGTCATCGCCCAGATCAAAGGCCAGCGCTTCCTGCTTAACGCCCAACAGCTCGCGGAATCGTTTTACATTCCGGCCCTGATGTATTGTTTTCGGTCCATCGGTCGCTTTCGTCATAACACAAACTTACGTGAAAAATTAAAGTAAAGATACAAAAACATGTGAACTGATGGGCACGGCGACAAGATAAGGCCCTGTAATTCCGGCTGACCTCCCGGGATATTTTATCCCTTTTTCTTTCTAAATTATCCCTTTTTCGTATTGGATATCCCGGAAAGGCAACGCAATTTGCGTTTTAATTGCTATGAAACACTCAAAAAGCCCTGCCTATTCTTGTACCCATTGTCATGGATATGACTTCAATAGGATGGAAAGTCTATCGGAGCGATAGCTGGATAGCTTTTGCCAAACCCCGGGGAAAGCCCTCTTCCTGATCGGGGAATCTACTGATAATACGAAATTTTCTAGTGCATCCCAGGATATTGGCCTGCAGAAGCGCAAACTAAACGACCAAAAACAACTCGTTTAAAGGCGCTGTAAAAAAAAGAGCATGTTCCCGTAAATCGTCGTGCTTCCAGGATGGAGACGAATGATCGTAATGACCATGCGAAGCAGTGAAATATTTCTTCCACTGCCTTCCTTTAGCAGCATGCAGGGAGAGGCCTGGGGAGTATATCACTACGGGCAAAGCCCGAACCCCACCTGGAGATGCCGATCGGTCTGGCTCTTGAACGATAAAAGAAAAATCCGGGGAGTAACAAATACAAAGCAAACCATCATATAGGCAATAAACAATCATGATGTAAACTACCCGCCCACGCTAAAGCGATGGGACGGGCTTTAAACCTGACAACGAATGCAAAGCGCAA
>CAYRJM010000022.1:0-42326 GCA_964424665.1 uncultured Chitinophagaceae bacterium | reverse complement strand
AAAGAATCCATCTGACCACAAGATTTTACGATACCGATAGTATTAAACAAACCGCAGACATTAGAAAAGATTACTTGCACAACGTATCAGCTGAAATTGTTAAAAACCACGACATAATATCAGTTGAAGATTTAGCAGTAAAAAATATAATGAAAAATCATTGTTTAGCACGGCCAATGAGTGATATTTCGTTGGGTACGTTTTACACAATGCTTGAATACAAATCTAATTGGAATGACCGGCAATTCATTAAGCTTGATAGCTTCTTTCCAAGTAGCAGGACTTGTTCAAGTTGTCGGTGGATGAAACAAGATTTAACTCTTACAATAAGAGCGTGGACTTGCGAATCTTGTCGTGGAATTCACGATAGAGATGTAAGTGCAGCAAAAAATATACTAAAGCAAGATATAAACATCTTGTCTGGTTGTGGGACACAGTCGGACACAAATAAAAACTTAGTAAGGCGTTACCATTAGGTGAGTCTGTGACCTATGAAGCCCAGCCCATCGGTTCTGCCGTGGGTGGATAGCAGTTCATAGTATAGAGCGTCAAAACGCATTAATCGGGATTACCAGACGGGAGATATGCCCGACTTGGGTTCTCAGGAGAAGCCATTGACGGTTTTATGCCAATGTTCTTCCCCGACCAGGTCATTTTTTGATACTTAAAGATCTGTGGGTTTTACGTTCCGTTTTATAAAACGACTGTTTAAGTAGGCGTTGGGGCGATTGTTTGGGAGGCGCGAAAATAAAATAATCAAAAGCGCATACAGGCTGCCTTTATGGACGCCGACAAGGTAACATCGGCTTGTATCCTGTTCATTCCGTCTCTGTCAATACGGCTTCCATCTGCTTTTCCATATTCTCCAGAAAGCTGGTCATCTCTTCAGAAACGCCCGGCTCCTGTGTAGCGCTTTGCGTAGCATACCAGATCAGACACATGGAAATGTAGTCCTGCAGGTCTTTCCCTGCAAAAGAAGTCTTAAACTCCACAATTTTAGCATTTACCTCTTTCATTACCCTCCGGATCGCTTCTTCTTCACCGGGTTTTATCCGGAGGCGATAGGTCCGGTCAGCCACAACGATATTAACGGGAATAAGTTGTTCTTCAGCCATAATATAAACTATTCTTTCATCATTTGAACGATCTGCTCAAAGATAGCATCTGCACTGGGTTTGGAAAAGTAATCGCCATCAGAGCTGTAAGAGGGGCGATGAGCAGCCGATGACAAGCAACGAGGCGCTACATCCAGATAACGGTATCCGCCCTGCTCCTCCATTACGTGGCGAAACATATAGGCTGTCCCTCCCCCGGGTACATCTTCATCCAAAAACAGTATTCTGCTCGTTTTCTTCAAAGAATCGAGTATCTTATGATGAATATCAAAAGGCAGTAGGGTTTGTACATCAATCAATTCGCAGGATATACCGCGGTTCTCCAAGCGCTGAATGGCTTCCTGCGCGATACGGAGAATAGAACCATAGGAAACAATAGTAACGTCCTCCCCCGGATGAATAACTTCAGGGACACCAAGGGGCACGGTAAATTCTCCGATATTATCCGGCATTCTTTCTTTCAGCCGGTAGCCATTGAGGCATTCTATCAATAAAGCAGGCTCGTTAGCTTTCAACAAAGTATTGTACATTCCGGCGGCTCTTACCATGTCCCTGGGCACACAAATATGCATGCCTCGAAGCGCATTGATCAATACCCCCATCGGAGATCCCGAATGCCAGATTCCTTCCAGGCGGTGACCGCGCGTACGTATAATCAGAGGGCAAAACTGCAATCCCTTTGTACGATACTGAAGCGTCGCCACATCATCACTGAGTTGCTCCAACGCAAATAGCATGTAATCCAGGTATTGTACTTCAGCTATAGGGCGCAGTCCACGCATCGCCATACCGATAGCCTGCCCCATAATCGTAAGTTCTCGAATACCGGTATCGAAAACACGTTCGCTGCCGTGTTTTTCCTGTAATCCCGCAAAAGCCTGGTTTACATCGCCAATCTTTCCAACATCTTCGCCGAAAGCAAATACTCGTTCGTTCTTAGCTAGTAACTGGTCAAAATACCGGTTTAGCACTTTGTAGCCGTTGATCCGGGGCGCATCCTCCTTGTACACCGGCTTTACCTCCGGCACCTGAAGTGCTGAATTAGCCCCGGAAGCATAAAGATGACTGTTATAAAGATCCTTCCCTTCTTCTTTATAGGATTGATAATATTTTTTTAATTCATTGAGCGCATTTCCGCCTGATAATCCCGGGAGTGTAATGAGTTGTGATATGGTATTTAAAATGTCACGACGGAGGGGATCCTTGTTGGCGAGCAGTTTGTTTGCCAGTGTCCTGATTTGTTGCCGATGCTCCTTTTGTTCTTTCAGCAGGCCTTTGCACAACTGAATAGCATGGCGAACCTGCTTCTTGATCGGGTCTTTAAACTTTCTGTAGGCTTCGTTTTTAGCCTTCACAACTTCGTCATGCGCCGCTTTTTCTATAGCAGCAAGCTCGGCTTCATCAGCCAGCGAATTTTCTAGAATCCACTGTTGCATCTGGTAATTGCAATCCCATTGTTTTTCCCATTCGAGTCTTTTTTTGCTTTTATACCGCTCGTGAGAGCCGGAGGTAGAATGGCCTTGCGGCTGCGTTAATTCCTGTACATGAAAGATCGCAGGAATATGCTTAGTGCGGATGCGGCTTATGCCTTTTTCAAACGTTTCACAAAGCCCTGCATAGTCCCATCCTTTTACCGTATAAATATCGATGCCTGTCGCGTCATTTTTCTTTTCAAAACCTCGTAAAGCCTCAGATATGGAATTCTTAGCCGTCTGGAATTTACGCGGGACCGAAATCCCGTAACCGTCGTCCCAGACGAGGATAGCCAACGGCACCTGCAGCACAGCGGCTGCATTTACCGTTTCCCAAAAATGTCCTTCGGAAGTACTGGCGTCGCCAATAGTGGCAAAACAGACTTCATCACCATGGTGTGAAAGGTGGGACAGATGCTGCAGCCCCTCTACGTTTCTGAAAAGCTTTGAAGCAAATGCCAGGCCCAGCGACCGGGGCATTTGAGAAGAGGTAGGAGCCAGATCGGCAGCCGTATTCTTTATTTCCGCCAGATTAAGGTAAAGACCGTTTTCGTCAATGTTTTGGGTGGTAAAATGGGCATTCATTTGCCTTCCTGCGGAATTGGGGTCATTTTCAGCATCCGGATCACCATATAATTGGGAAAAATATTGTGATACCGTCGCCAGTCCCGTCGCAAAAGCAAACGTTTGATCCCGGTAATAACCTGAACGCCAGTCACCAGGCTTGAAAAACTTGGCCCAAGCGATCTGCGGAAGTTCTTTCCCATCCCCAAAGATGCCAAATTTAGCTTTACCTGTGAGCACCTCTCTCCTTCCTATGATACTTGTCTGCCTGCTCAGGCAGGCCAGTCGATAGTCATCCAGCACTTCCTTCTTAAATTCCTCGAAGGATAAAGCACCGCCAAGCATTTCAGATTCAGGATGATTATAAACGTCCATTCTTCGCAATTAGGTTACAAATGTAAGTAATTATAGGGAAAATCCCTGAGCATTCAAAGAGAAAATCCAAATGGATATTCTATTGTTAACAAAAGCCTAAACAGGTTAAAAGTAAAAATGAGTTAGCAAATAATTTGTAACTTGCCTGCTGAAATTGAGTTTACGCAGCTCATTGGAGCAAACGCGTAATTGGCCGTAAATTAATCATTTTTTTAAAACCTCTGTCTGTTATGAAAAAAATACTGATCTGTATAGTCGCCGCTACCTTCTTCTTCAGCAGCGCAACCTATGCACAGTCCGCTAGTAGCGCTACCCAACAGGAACAAAAGAAATCTCCGTTTGACGGAGTGATTAAATTTGAAAAAGAAACCATTGACTTTGGTGAAGCCAAATTGAATCACCCGGTAACGGTTACCTATAAATTTAAAAATATAAGCGACAAACCGGTCATCATCAAGGATGCGCAACCCAGTTGTGGATGTACTACCCCTTCCTGGACAAAAAAGCCTGTCCTACCCGGTAAAAAAGGCGAAGTGAAAGCCACCTACAACGCCGCCGCATTAGGTCAGGTAAATAAAACCGTCTTTGTTAATTTCCAGGGGATTCCACAAACCTTGGAATTGCACCTCAAGGGAACCGTAAAGAAATAATCGTAACACACGGCAAAAAACCGCATAGGTTGTACAGGCGCAATCATCTTGCATTATAAATCATCAGATTATGCCTACCATTAGTAACAGGGGGCTAAAAATGCCGCCTTCTCCCATTCGAAAACTTACTCCCTTCGCGGATGCCGCAAAAAAACGAGGGAAGCGGGTATATCATCTCAATATCGGCCAGCCCGATATTGAAACCCCTGCACAAGCCCTGAATGCCGTCCGGGAGACTACTTTTCACACCTTGGAATATAGCCCGAGCGCGGGGATTGAAAGCTACAGGCAAAAGCTCACGGAATATTATAGCCGAAACAACATCACCCTTGCCTCCTCGCAAATAATTGTAACGACCGGTGGGTCGGAGGCAATCCTGTTTGCTTTTATGAGCTGTCTGGACAGCGGCGATGAGGTGCTGATACCCGAACCCTTTTACGCCAATTATAATGGCTTTGCCAATTCCGCCCAAGTATCCGTTAAACCGGTGACTTCCCGTATTGATCAAGCTTACGCATTGCCTGGATCGAAAGAGATGGAAGCATTGATTGGTCCGCGTACACGCGCCATTCTTATCTGCAATCCTAATAATCCAACAGGCTATTTATACAGTAAAGAGGAGCTTCATCAACTAAAACAGTTGTGTCAAAAGCACGATCTTTTTTTATTCTCCGATGAAGCCTACCGGGAATTCTGCTATGAAGGAAAACACTTTTCCGCCTTGGAACTGGAAGGTATGGAAGACTATGTAGTAGTAATGGATACTATTTCTAAACGTTATAGCGCGTGCGGTGCCCGCATAGGCGCATTGCTCAGCAGAAACGAAAACATCCTGACCTCGGCCATGAAGTTTGCCCAGGCCCGGCTCAGTCCGCCGACTTTTGCGCAAATTCTTGCAGAGGCCGCTGTCGACGTGCCGGAATCCTACTTTGAAAAGGTCAAAAAAGAATACAAGGACCGCCGTGACCTCTTGGTACATACTTTACAACAGGTCGAAGGCGTGGAATGTCCCATGCCCTTAGGCGCTTTTTACGCTATGGCTAAGCTTCCCGTGGATGACGCCGAAAGATTCTGTCAGTGGTTACTGGAAGAATTTTCGCACCATGGCGCCACGGTCATGTTAGCACCGGCATCCGGCTTTTACGCCACGCCGGGATTGGGAAAACAGGAAGTGAGGCTCGCCTATGTGCTTAACAAAAGTGAACTAAAAGAAGCACTGATTTGTTTAATAGAGGCACTGAAAAAGTATCCAGGAAGGCTGGTAAATTAACAAACCTTAAACGTTTTTGGGCTGATTGTTTATTTACCTTTGTAAGTAACGAGACAAAAAAAAACCGGATTTTCGGATCAAAGATATTAAAGTTTACGGCCATCAATCACTGATGGCTATCGTAGAGAGGATGGGAGTAGTCCCCCGGTTTCCACCGGGGGAATTTTTTTGCCTGTTTTTAAGTTTTTAATAAGAGAAGAGTTCAAAAGACGGCTATGTAGCCATAAGATATTGGTAAATTAGTAATTTCGACGAAAGAAAATAATGAAGAACATAGATTGGAAAACAGCTAAAGCATACGAAGACATCACTTATAAAAAATCCGAAGGGGTAGCCCGGATTGCTTTCAATCGTCCGGATGTCCGCAACGCTTTTCGGCCGAAAACCACTTCAGAACTACTGGATGCCTTTACGGATGCACAGGAAGACACCTCCATCGGGGTGATATTACTGTCGGCGGAAGGCCCGTCTAAGAAAGACGGCAAATGGGCTTTTTGCAGCGGAGGAGATCAAAAATCCAGGGGCCGGCAAGGTTACGTAGGCGGCGACGGAATGCACAGGCTCAACATTCTTGAAGTACAGCGGCTTATCCGGTTCATGCCCAAGGTCGTCATCGCCGTAGTTCCGGGCTGGGCCGTAGGGGGCGGACACAGTCTTCATGTGGTTTGTGATCTGACCCTTGCCAGTAAGGAACATGCGATATTTAAACAAACCGACGCCGATGTCACCAGTTTTGATGGCGGGTATGGATCGGCTTATCTGGCCAAAATGGTAGGTCAGAAAAAGGCCCGCGAGATCTTCTTTCTTGGGAGAAATTATTCGGCCCAGGAAGCTTTTGAGATGGGAATGGTCAACAAAGTCGTTCCCCACAAGGAACTGGAGCGTACCGCTTATCAGTGGGCCCAGGAAATCCTGGCTAAATCTCCTATTTCTATTAAAATGCTGAAATATGCCATGAACCTGACCGATGACGGACTGGTCGGACAACAGGTTTTCGCGGGAGAAGCTACCAGGCTGGCTTATATGACGGAGGAAGCCAAAGAAGGAAGAGATGCTTTTTTAGAAAAACGTAAACCTGACTTTGAGAAAAAATGGCTGCCATAGGGCCTATTTCTCTCGCACTTCGGTACTTCCATCCTCATAACCAATTACCACCGTGCTGCATTTGTCGGTAAAAAGTCCGTTTTCTACCACCCCCGGTATATTATTGAGTCTGCATGCCAGTGCCTGGGGATCCTGAATGGGATAAAACCGACAATCCAGAATATAATTGCCGTTATCGGTGATACAGAGCTCGTCCTCTTTTTTACGCAAGGTCAGTGAACTGCTGATTGTTTGTAAATGACGCATGGTTAACTCAATGCCAAAAGGAACCACTTCTACCGGCAACGGGAAACGCCCTAATGTATCTACCATTTTTGTTTCGTCAGCTACCACAATCATTTGCCGGCTGATATTGGCGATTATTTTTTCGCGTAACAGGGCTCCGCCTCCCCCTTTTATCAGGTTAAAACGTGTGTCCACTTCATCAGCGCCATCAATATCAATAGTTACCTGATCGATTTCAGAAAACGGAACGACGGGTATATTAAGTTCAGCAGCGAGCTTTTCAGACTCAATAGAAGTTGCAACACTTTTAATTTCCAGGCCACCGGCAACCATCTCTCCTATTTTGTGAATCGCCCAATAAGCAGTAGAACCGGTACCCAGGCCTACGATCATGCCAGATTTGATGAAGGAGGCTGCTTTTTCTCCGGCTGCCTTTTTGCCGGGATGAATGGTTTTTGCCATAGAAAGGAATTATGAAAAGCAAATTTACATAAATCCGAGCGTTAATTTGGCTTCTTCGCTCATCATGCTCATTTCCCAGGGGGGATCAAAGGTCATCTCTAAGGTAACATCGGCGACACCGTCTACCCCCTGAATCTTCTGCTTGACCTCTTCGGGTAAGGATTGGGCCACCGGACAAAAAGGAGAAGTCAGTGTCATCAACACCTCCACCGTATAGTCCTCTTTCACACTCACATCATATATCAGGCCCAATTCCCAGATATTTACCGGTATTTCAGGATCATAACAGGTCTTGATCATTTCTATAACTTCGCCCCGGATAAAATCAGTAGATTTTTCCTCCGGCTGGGCAGCGCCTTGTTTATCTTCTTGTTGGTTATTCATCGTTAAAAATTTTTGATTTCCGGATTGACAGCCCGGGTTCGATACTCAAGGAAAACACCCCCTAGGTATTGGTGCAAAAGCAACGCAGCTATTGTTCGGATGTCATGCTTTTTTGCTGATAGCCAAAGGCATACATCTTCATTTGTTTGATCATAGCAGCAAAACCATTGGACCGTTGTGAACCGATCACCCTTTTCATGCCTATCCGGTCAATAAAATAGAGATCCGTTTGCAATATTTCTTCCGGACTACGTCCTTCCCACAACCTGACCAACAAACTGATCAGTCCTTTGGTAATCTCCGTGTTGCTATCCGCCATAAAATGCACTTTGCCATTTTCAAAAGAGGTAGTCAGCCACACCTTACTTTGACAGCCTTTTACAAGGTTCTCGGGCACCTTGTGTTTTTCGTCCAAAGGTGGAAGTTTATTGCCCAGTTCCATGATGTAAAAGATCGTACTTTCCATATCTCCTTCCAGCATGGAAAAGTCTTCAATAATTTCGTCCTGTACTTCGTTTATTGCTGGTTGTTTCATTTTTTCCTTTTCTGTTGTATTCTTTCAACAGCCGCCAAAAATACGTCCACTTCCTCCGCTGTATTGTATACAGCAAAGGATGCCCTGTTCGTACCTTCAATGTTTAGGATGTGCATCAGGGGCTCTGTACAATGATGTCCGGTTCGTATGGCAATTCCCCGTGCATCCAGCATCATGCCGATGTCAAAATGATGAACCCGGTCTGAAACGAAAGAAACGACTCCGATCTTTTGCGGAGCCAAGCCTATCAACCGTATTCCGTCTATCTGGGATAAACCATCGGTCGCTTTTTTCAACAATGCTTCTTCATGCAAAACCGCGCCTTCTCTATCCAGGTTTTTTATATAATCAACAGCCGCTTTTAAAGCCACTACACCGCCTATATTTGGTGTACCGGCTTCAAATTTATATGGCAGCTCGTTATAAGTCGTTTTCGCAAAGGTTACCTCCTTGATCATTTCTCCCCCTCCCTGATAGGGAGGCATAGCCTCTAATAAAGGACGCTTGCCATAAAGTACCCCTGTACCGGTCGGGCCATACATTTTATGGCCGGAAAAAGCCAGAAAGTCACAATCCAGTTCCTGAACATTTATAGGCTTATGCACCACTGCCTGAGCGGCATCTATCACCACCTTCGCTCCGGCCTCATGGGCCATTTCAATTATTCTTTTTACCGGATTCACCGTTCCCAATGTGTTGGAGGCGTAAGTAACAGAAACTATTGCCGTCCTGGGACTTAGCAGTTCTTCAAAAGCGTCGATATCCAAAGTCCCTGTTTCGTCCTCCATAGGGATAACCCGGAGTATGGCCTCCTTTTCTTCACAAATCATCTGCCAGGGAACGATATTGGAATGATGTTCCATGGCCGAGATGATAACCTCATCTCCCGCTTTCAAAAACTTACGGCCATATGTTTGTGCCACCAGGTTCAGGGCTGCCGTAGTGCCGCTTGTAAAAATGATCTCTTCTTTTTCAGAAGCGTGAATAAACCGTTGTATCGTTTCACGGGTTTCCTCAAACTTGGCGGTCGCTCTTTCCGCTATCGTATGAATGCCCCGGTGAATATTGGCATTATCAAATTCGTAATAATTTTTTATTGCGTTAATAACCGTGTGCGGCTTTTGTGCAGTCGCCGCATTATCGAAATACACCAAGGGATGCCCGTTAATTTTTTCATTAAGTACGGGAAAATCTCCACGGATTTTTTCCACGGGGAACGCCATTGTCGTATTCGAAGTGTTATTCGTCATAACTTATCTATTCTCATTAATTTCTGGTCAATCAACGCTTTTAATGGCTCGATCAACTCTTCTACATTCATCTTTTCTACTACCTCGTATGCATAGGACTTCAGTAGAAAATGCTGTGCGTCGTGCTCGGAAAGACCTCGGGACCGCAAGTAGAAGATCGCTTCTTTATCCAGGTATCCGGAGGTAGCGCCGTGTGTACACCGGACATCATCCGCATAAATCTCCAATTGGGGTTTGGTATTGATCGTGGCGCCATCTGCCAGTAAGACATTCGTATTTCGCTGGTAGGCGTTGATCTTCTGCGCGTCCTGATGGACAATGATCTTACCATTGAATACGCCGGTGGATTTATCGTCTAAGATACCCTTATACAACTGATCGCTGAAACATTCGGGCATGGCATGATCAACACGGGTATGGTTATCCAGAAACTGTTCATCATTCAATATATACAGGCCATTCATCACGCTCTCGCAATTTTTCCCGTCCACATAAAATTGCAAATCGTTCCGCATGAAAGTACCATTTAAAGAAATCAGGTGCGTATCTACCTTGGAGTCCTTTTCCTGATAAATTTTAGTAAATCCAATATGATAGCTCTGCGCCCCTTCCAATTGTATCTTAGAATAATCGACCTGCGCCCCCTGCCCTGTTTTTATTTCAGACACCATATTGGTTAACGAAGGCTGATTGCCTTTGGAAACGAATATTTCCGCCAATTGTACCTGGCTGTTGTCTTCGGCAATGATCAGATTTCTCGGCTGGATCAAAAAAAGATCGTCTTCTTTTAAGGCAATATAGTAGACAAAAACCGGTTTATCCACGACAACATTTCTCGGAATATCAATCAATACGCCACCGGTATGCATAGCAGTATTCAAAGCCGTAAAACCGGATTCATTGGTAACCACCGAGGCAAGGTGCTCCTGGTAGGCGCCCTGAGCCTCTACATCTTCCAGATGGGTAACCGTGAAAGCGTTTTTGCCCGTCGGCAGTACCGACAAGGCATCATTCAGGTATCCGTTTACAAAAACCAGCTTGTAAGCGTCAATATCTTTGGCCAGTGAAAAGGTTTCAAAGGCCGCCTGATCCAACGCCGATTCTGCTTTAACCGGCCAGGCATACGGCAAATCCGTAATCTTACGGACATTGGTATATTTCCAGTCCTCCAGCTTTATATGTGGGAATCCATTGGTTTTAAAAAAGTCAAAAGATTCCTGCATGCGTTCCAGTACCGGGCTTCCTTCACTTTCCTTGCGCGTTTTCTCCCACCAGTTGTCAATTCTCGCCGGTAGTTGCAACGATGATTCTATGTTATTCATGTTTGTCAAAACAGTTTTTCAATTTTATTAATGTTCTTTAAACGAACGTATGCTACTAATAATGTTTCACACTATAAATATTCATCCCCCTCCTGCCGTCTTCTCCTCTTTGCCGGTGAACAACGGTCTTATACATGCTGTGTAAAATTTTGGTCTTTTATTTCTTATCGCAGAAGTCATCTCAAAAGAAATATAAAGTGCGTCTGAATTACCAGGCTTATCCGCCATTTATAAAAACCATGTTCGCCTTCGGACCCCGACGGATGATAATTACTGCCGCAACCCCTTTTATCACTGCTGTGCTACAAGACCGGCATCCTGTTTAAGCCAGTCATATCCTTTTTCTTCCAGTTCCAGGGCCAATTCTTTACCACCGGATTTCACGAAACGACCTTCATACATCACGTGTACGTAGTCGGGAACAATATAGTCCAACAGGCGCTGGTAGTGCGTAATTATCAGAAAAGAACGGTTTGCATTCCGCAGTTTATTGACCCCATCGGCCACGAGGCGCAAAGCATCAATATCCAGACCTGAATCCGTCTCGTCCATAATGGCCAGTTTCGGTTCCAGCATCGCCATCTGGAACACCTCATTTCTCTTCTTTTCTCCGCCGGAGAAGCCTTCATTTAACGAACGGCTCAACAACCCTTTATCCATTTGCACCAGTTCCAGACGATCCTTCATCAGCTTCATAAAGGCCACCGCATCGAGAGGATCCTCTCCTCGTGCCTGGCGAGATTCATTGACAGCGGTTTTCAAAAAGTTGGTCGTACTTACTCCCGGAATTTCTACCGGGTATTGAAAAGCAAGAAACAACCCCAGGCGTGCGCGTTCTTCGGGTTCCAGCTCCAGCAAATCCTGTTCAAAAAAAGTGGCGCTTCCGGCATTCACTTCATATTCGTCCCTGCCAGCCAATACCGAAGCCAGCGTACTTTTGCCTGATCCATTGGGTCCCATGACCGCATGTACTTCCCCCGGATTAATATCCAGCGTGATCCCATTGAGAATTTGTTTTTCTTCTATAGAAGCCCGCAGGCCTTTAATTGATAACATTGACATATTTCTTTTATCTTTTTGACGTTTTTTAAGGGACATGCCCTCTCTTGTTATTTACTTCTTTATCCAACGCTTCCTTCCAGGCTAAGCGACAATAGCGCCTGCGCCTCCACGGCAAATTCCATTGGAAGCTGGTTCAGCACTTCCCGGCAGTAGCCGTTTACAATGAGGCTGACGGCTTCTTCCTCGCCGATGCCGCGTTGTTTGCAATAGAATATCTGGTCTTCTCCTATCTTGGAAGTCGTAGCTTCGTGCTCCACCTGAGCCGTTTTATTTTTCACTTCGATATAGGGAAAGGTGTGTGCTCCGCACCGATCTCCCACCAGGAGTGAATCACATTGCGTATAGTTTCGTGCATTCGTAGCGTTCTTGCCCACCCGGACCAGTCCCCGGAAGGAGTTATCACTGCGGCCCAGGGAGATGCCTTTAGAAACCGTCCGGCTACGGGTATTTTTACCGATATGCTGCATTTTAGTTCCCGTGTCGGCCTTCTGAAAGTTGTTTGTGATCGCCACGGAATAAAATTCTCCATGGGAGTAATCTCCTTTCAGAATAACACTGGGGTATTTCCAAGTCAGGGCAGACCCCGTTTCTACCTGAGTCCAGGATATTTTCGAGTGGTGACCAGCACACAGTCCCCTTTTGGTAACAAAATTATAAACTCCGCCGGAGCCGTCTTTATTACCGGGGAACCAGTTTTGTACGGTAGAATACTTTACCTCCGCATTATCCATGGCAATAATTTCAACGATGGCCGCATGCAATTGATTTTCATCTCTTCTGGGGGCCGTGCACCCTTCCAGGTAACTTACGTAGGCGCCTTCGTCAGCCACGATCAACGTCCGTTCGAACTGACCGGTATTTTCCGCATTAATCCGGAAATAAGTGGACAATTCCATCGGACACCGAACGCCCTTGGGCACATACACAAAAGATCCGTCGGTAAATACGGCCGAATTCAGGGCAGCGAAAAAATTGTCGGAATAGGGAACTACCGTACCCAGGTACTTTTTCACCAACTCGGGATGGCTTTTTATTGCTTCACTCATGGAACAGAAGATTACGCCGGCCTCTTCCAACTTCTTCCGAAACGTAGTGGCTATCGATACGGAATCAAAGACCGCATCTACCGCCACGCCGGCCAGGTGCTTTTGTTCCTCCAGGGAAATACCCAGTTTATCGAAGGTTCGGCGCAACTCCGGGTCAACCTCGTCCATACTGGAAAGCTTCGGTTTTTTCTTCGGAGCCGCGTAATAGGACAATTCCTGGTATTTCAATGGCTTATAGTCAAATTTCGCCCAATGTGGCTCTTTCATTTTCTGCCAGTGGCGAAAAGCCTTCAGTCTCCATTGCAGGATAAAATCAGGTTCCTCCTTTTTTGCAGAGATCAACCGGATGATATCCTCATTTAATCCGGCAGGAGCTACATCCATCTCAATATCTGTAGAAAAGCCGAATTTGTACTCAGACTGCTGTATTTCTTCTAATATTTTATCTTGTTCACTCATGGTTGCAAATTTACCGCTATTTTAGCGTTATTTGTAATTTCGGGCCCTTTAAAATAGCTTTTTCAGGCAAAATTCCGTTTACGCTTAACACTATTCCCGATTTCGTAAACCGCTAATGCAGATGGCTTATTACTTTTAGGCCCAAAGAATAAAACCGTTTTCAATAGGGCAATAAGCAAAATCAATAACGGATTTTTTTCTTAATCAGGACTTATCGGTCAAGCTTGTGGTCTTTAACAGGAATATACGATTATTGTTCGTCTGAAATTCCCGTATTTTACAAAAAGTAGTTTATTTTTGAGGAAACTAAAACCATTTGTTATGAAAAAAATTTTTCTCCTTGCATTAGCCTCGTTTTCGTGCTTCACGATGGCTTTTGCGCAAGAAACAAAAAAGCCCGCGGCCAGCCCGCACCAGGTCGTCAAACAAGACTTTGCCCTTTCTCAGATCACTATTGACTATTCACGTCCGGGCGTGAAAGACCGGAAAATATTTGGAGACCTGGTCCCCTATAACAAAGTTTGGCGCACCGGAGCCAACGCGGTGACTACCGTCGAATTTAGCGAGGATGTCCATTTGGAGGGGAATCCGGTAAAAGCGGGTAAATATGCGCTATATACTATCCCCGGGGCGGATGAATGGACCATTATACTGAATAAGGACATCGACAACTGGGGACTTGAATATGCCCAGGCCGATGATGTGCTTCGTTTTCAGGTAAAACCTATTCCGTTGCCTTTTAAAATTGAAACTTTTACCATTAACGTCGACAATATCCGGGATACGAGCTGCGTGCTTTACCTGGCCTGGGATCAAACCTACGTGCCTATTAAAATCACTAAAGGCGAATAACCAGCCCCATAGCTTGCAGGCCCTGCTTGGCAGGCGGGTGCCTGTTGCTGCTTTTAACGCTGAGGTCGGCAAAAGATCGAATGCAGCCCGCTCATGCTGCTGCCCGTTTCGGAAGAGCCCTTTGAATCAGCATCGCCAACAGGATCACGCCCGTGCAACCCACGACATTAAGCCAGAGAAACGATACGATGTCCATGACGTAGACCGTCACCACAATAGCTTCGGTAACGATCGCGGCATAAAAAACAGCCGTTCCTCTTAGCTTTTTGAGATAAAAGGCCACCACAAAAATACCGAGTATTGTTCCATAAAATATGGAGCCGAGAATATTGACCGCCTCGATAAGGCTGCCCATCTTGTTGGCAAACTGCGCGACGAGAATACAAAAGATGCCCCATCCCAGGGTGCACCAGCGGGATACGTTGAGGTAATGTTTGTCGTCGGCATGCTGCCGGAACAGCCTCTTGTAAATATCGACAATGGAAGTGGACGACAGCGAGTTCAGCGCGGCAGCGATAGATCCCCACGCGGCCAAAAAGATAATAGCAATGAGCAAGCCGACAAGCCCCTTAGGCAGGTTGTGCAGTACATAATAAAGGAAAATATAATTCGTATCGTTGGTGTCGGCAAGGGGATCTGCCTTTTTAATGACGTTTTGTGCCTTTTCCCGCAGTTCATGGCTTCGCTGTTGGGATTTTTCCAATGACGCTTGCCAGTAGGCCACTTGCGTTTCATTATCGGCATGCATGGCTGCTACCATGTTATGAACCTGATCTTTTTTCACTGCCGAAAGTTGATTATACTTTTGCTGTACATTTTTTAGTTCGTCAGCATATGGCGATTTATATACCTGCTCAATCTGCGCTTTGTTAAAGAGTACAGGGGCCTTATAAAACTGATAAAAAACAAAGAGTAATGCACCTATTAAAAGAATAAGAAACTGCATGGGTACTTTTACAAAACCATTCATCAATAAGCCGGTGCGGCTTTCCGCTACCGAACGGCCGGTTAAGTATCGCCCAACCTGTGATTGATCTGTACCGAAATAGGAAAGCGCTAAGAAAAAGCCGCCTATAATTCCGCTCCAGATATTATATTTATCCTGCCAGTCAAAATCGGTAACGATCACATTCAGCTTGCCCATCTTACCGGATACATGCAACGCATCTGTAAAGCTTACATCTCCCGGCAGCATATTGACTACCATGTAACCGGCCAGGAACATACCTGCCGCAATGATAAAAAACTGTATTTTTTGGGTTTGTGCAACTGCCTTCGTTCCGCCTACTACCGTATAGATGATCAGCAGCCCTCCCATGAAGATATTGGTCCAATAAATATTCCACCCTAGCAAGGAAGATAAAATGATTGAAGGCGCGTAAATACTAATACCAGTCGATAACCCCCTTTGTAAAAGAAAAAGGAAGGACGTCAATGCCCTTGTTTTAACATCAAAACGTCCTTCCAGAAATTCATAAGCCGTGAATACTTTTAATTTATGAAAAATAGGCACAAAAGTGACACATAAGACGACCATCGCCAGTGGTAAACCAAAATAATATTGCACGAAACGCATCCCATCGGTATAGGCTTGCCCGGGTCCGGACAAAAAAGTAATGGCACTGGCCTGGGTACCGACTATTGACAACAAAATGACATACCAGGCCATGGAACGGTTTCCCAGATAATAGGAGTCCATATTGCGCTGGCCTCTGCCACGAATTATCCCGTAAACAATAATGCCGCCCAGCGTAATTATCAATACTATCCAGTCCAGTAAACTCATGAAAAATATTGCGTAAAAAAATAGAAAAATACAATCAATATGGCCAGCCAGGCGATAACGGCGATATAAAATGCCGGCCAGGAGGAAAATAATGGAGGGCGTCCAGGGTCTATATTTTTATTATCGTGCCGCATCATACGAATAGAAGTCAGAAACAGACTCAAGTGGCTAAAAATAAACACTTAATGGCAACGAGCAAAATAAATTCGGATCTGAATTGGAGAACGAAGGGAAGTTAGTGAAAATTCTTAACCCAGAGCACAGGTTCTTGACAGAAAGATTTTTCCGATCGACTATAACATTACAACAGCCGCGGTTGACCGGCCAGATAAACCCCCTCTGGTACCGATTAACTGATGATTTGGATGCTCCGGCTTATTTACGCGGCATAATGCTATCCATGAGAATGCAGACGAGGCTAAGCGACCTGGCTTTATCGAAGAGAATACGGATAATTTTCCCGGGCTTCCCGGGCAACCGTTTCGAAGAATAGAACGAAGCCACGGAGGAAAACCGGGGAATATAACGCGTTAAGCCGTGGAAGTGGTTGACCGCCCAATCCGGCTACTTCGAAAACGTCGACCGCTCCGAAGGCAGGAAACCAAAATGCTTTTTAAATACTTTTGAAAAATAACCCGGGTCTTCAAAACCGGTCTGAAAAGCAATTTCAGCTATTGTGCCGCTGTTTTTTTGCAATAATTCAAAGGCGCGTTGCAGGCGCACCGAACGAATGAACTGCAGGGCGGACTGATTAACGGTGGCTTTTAATTTACGATTGATTTGCGATACGCTCATATTTACTTCTTTTCCCAATGCCATTACGGAAAAGTTCTCGTCGGCAATATGGGTTTCCACTGTTTTAAGCAGCCTTTGCATAAATTCCCTATCACGGGAAGTTACCGTAACCTCAGCGGGCCTGACCACGAGTCGATTACTGAATTTCAGCCGCATCTTTGTTCGCAACACAATCAGATTTTTCACCCGGATAAGCAGTTCCTGCGAACTAAATGGCTTGATCAGGTATGCATCCGCGCCGGTCTGAAGACCTGTCACCTTGTCTGTATCTTCCACTCTGGCGGTAAGTAAGATTACCGGGATATGGCTGGTTCGGTCATCCGTTTTCAAAGCCGTGCATAATTCAAAACCGTCCATCTCAGGCATCATTACATCAGTGATCACCAGATCCGGGACATGGTCAATAGCCATTTGTAACCCTTTTTCTCCATCTGTTGCCTCCAAAATGACGTATTCGGCCTTTAATCGGGAGGCTACATATCTTCGGACGTCCCGGTGGTCCTCCACCAACAATACGATTGGCCTTTCCGCCTCATCCCTTTGTTTTCTCCTAGGTGTTTCTGTCGGGGCGTCCATTATAACGGGTTGTGCCGTTTCTCTTTTCGGATTAACCTTATTGCGCGCCGCAACAACTTTTTTATCCAGGGGCAAAAGGCAGGAAAAAGCGGAACCTTTGCCTTCGGTACTGCTGACCGATATTGCCCCACCATGCAAGTCTACCAGTTCCTTTAACAAAGCCAGTCCGATACCGCTTCCTGCTGACCGGCCATTTCCCGCCCGATAAAAACGATCAAAAACAAAGGGTACCTTATCAGGAGGAATGCCCGCACCATCGTCTTCTACTTTCAGTTCCAAAAAGCCAGGTGTTTTCTCCGGCAAGCACAAGGTGACGATAATCCGTCCTTCGTCCGATGTAAACTTAAAGGCATTGGACAATAGGTTGGTTAGAATCTTTTCTACAACATCTTCATCAAAGTAAAAAACGATCTCTTCCCGCCTCAGCGCTTTTACCAATTTTGGATCTATATCTGTTTCCAAACGAATATTCCGGGCATGCGCCATAGCAGAAAAGGAATGAACCAATTGTTTTACAAACGGAATAATATCTTCCTTAGTGGTATTGATCCGGTATTCTCCGGCGTCGAGCCGGGACAGGTCAAGTAATTGATTAATCAACTGTAGTAATCGCTTTGAGTTGCGGTGCATCTCGGGAAGAATTTCAGTAAACGCTTTTACATCGCCTCCTCTCATCAGATCTTCTAGCGGACCGATCAGCAAGGTCAGTGGTGTCCTGAATTCATGGGAAATATTGGCAAAAAACCGTGACTTTAAATGATCCAGTTTCTTTAGTTTATGCTCCGACAGGATAAGCTTCTTCTGCGTAGCTTGCAGCTCCTGTAAAGTCGATTCTAACGCTGTTTTTTGGTTACTTATTTTATCTTTTTGTCTTTTAAGCAACGTATTTGCCTTTTGTTTTCTCCGGTTGTTTTTATATAAAATAAACGCAACGATCAAAAAAAATAACAGGATGGCTATCAACACAAATAGTTTTACCCGGTTTTCATAAACAGCCTTTTCTCTTTCAATTTCACTCATCCTTAGATGTTGTTCCAGTTGCAGACGCTGAACAGCCCTTATTTTTTCCGCGCTGTAAATACTGTCTTTCATTTGAAGGACCCAACTCGTATACTTGTAAACACTGTCTTTGTTATTTTTGACTTTGTAGAGATTCTTAAGCAACGTAAAAGTCTGGACCTGTTGATCAGGAAAGGTATTAAACCCTGCAGAATGCAAGGCGGCTTTCGTATAATACAGGGAAGAGTCATAATTTCCCTGCTCGTAAAAGGTCTGTGCCAGACTAATATTTGCAACGATAATATCGAATTTTGTATCGTGGAGGTAATTGGCCAGGTATAATGCCTTCCTTAATTCTTTCAAGGCCTTGTCATAGTCGCCGTTTAACCGGTAGCTATTGCCTAAGACCCGCGGTAAAGCGCTCCATTTATAGTCGTATTTCTGATAAAAAGCAATAGCTTTATTAATATACTTAATCGCCGAGTCAGGTTTATGATTCCTATAATATGCTTCTGCTAATACCTCATAAGCACCCTCAAATTCACCGCGGAATATGGAAGTGTCGGCCAGTAAAATATTCAGGCTTTTTCGGTACTCTTTTAAGTTGAGGTATAAAATACCTGCGTAGATGATAAAATTATTTTTTATGCTGTCCACACGGCAATTTTCGGCTACCTCTTTGGTGATAAAAAAACTCTTAATAGCGTCCAGGTCTTTTCGCATCAGTCCCTCAGCGGTGAACTTCCAAGTGCCACCCAGGACCTGATATGAGGTATTATCCAGCTTTCTGGCTAACTGCAATGCCTGATTGGCATAAAAAAGCGCACTATCGTTATCCGTCCAGAGGTATGCATGAGCCAGCGCACAGGTTATTTTCATTTTATTGTTTTCTGGCAGCCCCGGTACAAGGTTCTTTGTTAGGGAGCCTATGACTGCAGGAGCCTGGGCCCTGGTCAGGGAAAACGACAAAAGAAAAAACAAGCCCGCGTAAATCTTTTTCATGTTATAAAACCGGTATCTTAGTCATCATATATTAACGCGTACAACAGTAAATTAACTTCGGTAAAAGATTTCGTCAACCCGAACACAGGACTATGGAGTCTTGCCCCGACATAAAACACAGCCCAGTTGCCCCCCTCTCACCCTGCTATTCTATTCGCTTTAGCCTATCCAGCAAGGAAAGTTGCTTTTCCAGCAACTTGCTAATCTGACGGAACCGGGAATTCAGCTGGTCTTTGTCTTTATAGGTAGCGGCTCCCTGGTTCAGCCGAAACAATGCTTCCTGAATTGTGGAAAAAGTTTCTATCAAGTCCGCAAGCTCTTTCTCTTTATCTTGCTCACTTTTTTCACTACTCCCCAAATCCATAAAAATCAATTTAAAAGTCAACAATACCAAGTCCACAAGGCCAAATAATCAGTGCGCTGTCAAATATCCCCATCATTCCCACGCCTTTAACAAAAATGTATGCGAACAACCTATTGGTGTATGTGAACAACCTATTTTTGTATGTAAGCCGTTATATATTTAGCAAACTTCCGTTAAAGACGATCATGCTGATAGAACAAACCACGCATTTTATGGAACAAATCATGCATTTTCCGGATTCTTATCTTAAACAGCGGTTTTTAACAAGGGGATGATGGCAGGTCAACGACCCGCTGCTGGCTTAGGTTGTCGCAAGACACGCCAGCCTTTTTTAGTGACGTAAAACGCCCTGTTAGTTACTGATGCAATATTAATTGGGCTTGCCCGGAGAATGCGGATTTCTTTTTGCGATCAAATTCACAAAAAGCCGATAGGCTCCCGGCACTCCGGCGGGCAACTCCCGGAAAAAGCTCAGACTTGTGTACACAAATTTACCTTTACCGTAATCGCAGACAATCAATGACCCATCCAATACGGGTTCTCCCGGATCATGCATGGCAATTGGCGACCGGTAATGTGGGTCGCGGCCATCTACAAAGTACAACCCTCTTTCCTGTATCCAGTTCTTAAAATCCGCTTCCGTTATTTTATTGGGATAATTAAGTACCGGGTCGTCGGGTAATAAGAAATCTACTTTTGCCGTTTCATCGGTCACGCGATTTCTTGTGATCTTGAAAGGGTATGGTCCCAGGTCTTTCACAACTACATTTCTGTTTTTGTTATACTGTATGAGCAGCGTACCGCCTTCTTTAACATATTGCATTAACCGGTCCTGGACATATCTTAGGTTTTTCCGTGTATTATAAGCACGGACGCCTGTTATAATAGCATCAAATTGCGTTAAATCGATGGCAGCCAGTTCCTGGTCATTGAGTAACCTTACCTGATAGCCTATTTGGGTTAAAGCTTCGGGAATCTTATCCCCGGCCCCCATAATATAACCGATTTTGTCTCCTGTTTTCTTAAGTGGCATAGCCACCAGTTTTGCCGTTGAAAAGGGGAAAACTGTAATGGTGGGTATATAATTATACCGGATCACCCTTATACCGCGATTATAATCCTTACCGTTTACGTGTAAATGAACGGTTAACGGTTCACTGGCAGAAGATCGAATAGGGCCATTTGGCGCGACAATAAAACTTAATGTCGCTTTACTGCCCGCCTGTTTCACGAAAAAAGACTGGTCGTTATTTTTAACGCTAAAATTATCCGGGACCTCCAGATGAGCAGTACCTTTCACACTGTCTTTATAACTGGCTAAATTTACTTGAATCCGTCGCGGTTCCGGCGTAGTAAATACATACACTTCTTCGGCTACATTCGCGGTAACCGGGGGGGCGACAACGAGCGGATCAACCACCGCCCCACGAACAGGATCCGTATAGGTATACACTATTGGTTCAGAGACCGTTAGTGATACGCCGGCTATATTTAAAGTAAAAGACACATTTAAGGCAGGGGGTGTTTCCGGCAGACCTACCCATCTTTGATCGGGAATTTCATAATGACCTACGGGGTGTTCTTTTTCCAGCCAATAAGGTTGAGAAATAGCGGTGTTTGCCGGAACAGTTACCTCGTAAGAAGCCGTTTGCAACTGATTGGCTTTTAGTTTTAAGGCGGTAGTTTTCCGATAACCTGTTACATCTACCTCTTCAAGGGTAACCGGCACATGGCTTCTGTTAATTACCTTGGTATTTACCTGCAGTTTTTGCCCGGCCACCACATAGGGCTGTTCACTAACCGCATCTAATAATATGCCACTACAGGCGAGGATCAATCGGTCTATCGCTTTTTCCTTCCTGTTACGCAGCGTGGTATCGGGCAGTGCAGCAACCGCCTTTTTAATTTTGAGCAATTGTGGTACCGTCTTCTCGGGCTGGTCCACATCAAATTGTCGGATGGCCTCAGCTATCAACGGAGCGACGGCCTTCCCTCCTTCGATGCCTGACCATGTGGTATTGACACCATCCATCAGGCTTTTCCGAGGCGCAGGCCCGGCTATGGTTTCGAAATACGCTATGTTTTGTCCATAGCTGGGAGATTCACCAAATCCCTGACTTTTATGCATAGATCGGCTCTGCGCCGCGATTTCCCCGTAGCTTTTTCCAAGCAAAACATTATATCCGCCAATATTAACCTTGAACTGTTCCGGCGAAGTGGTATTCAGCCCGCCAAAACTATACGTATTCCAGAGTACCCGCTTGGCTTGCCAGGGTGCTACATACTGAAGCTGCTCGGGAAACCGGGTAGAATCCGCAGCCGCGGAAAAGGCTTCATGAGCTAAAACAGCGGAAGCCCAATGGTTCCCATGTCCGGCTCGTTTGTCTTCCGGGAACCGGCAAATGATCACATTCGGGCGAAACTTGCGAATAATCCAGACGACGTCTCCCAGGATGCGCTTATGCCCCCAAAAGTCAAATGTTTCTTCGGCGGTTTTGGAAAAACCAAAATCAAGTGCACTGCTAAAAAATTGTTCGGCGCCGTCTATTCTTCGGGCAGCCAACAGTTCCTGTGTTCTGACCAATCCTAAATAGGCGCCTTGCTCATCACCAACCAGGTTTTGACCGCCATCTCCGCGGGTCAGCGACAAATAGGCCGTCCGGTATTTCCTTTCGTTGACCAGCCATGCCAGCAATGCGGTATTTTCATCATCCGGATGCGCCGCTACATACAAAACCCGCCCGACATTACCGAGCTTTTCCAGTTGAAGCTTGATTTTAGCAGCATTCCATTCGGTGTTTTTTTGGGCGGAAAGAAAGGAGCAGGAAAAAAGTATAACAAAAACCGATAAGCAGAATTGACGCATAATTCAGAATATTGAATCTCAAATATACAACTTCTGTCCTACCTGTAAAATCCGGGGAAAACACCTTTTTACAGTTTGTCCGTTTACATTGATCCGAACAGGGTTCTCTACTGCACGGACGCAGGAACAACAGGCACGGACACGGCCATTCCCGACTCAAGCGAGCAGCAGGGACAAAACACCGCTGATCAATATGCCTTCCTTACGTTTATTTTGCACGAAGCATGTCCTGATAATGCACGCTATATTCTACGGCAAATGGTGTGTTTTCCGCTTTTTCCGCAGCCACTTTGGCCGCCTCAACTGCTTTTTCATGTTGGCCAAGCTTTTGATATACCCTCGCCTGAAGCCAATACAAGTAAAAAGCCTTCGGGTTTTGTTCAATAGCTTCATTAGCATATTTCAGCGCATCTTCCAACTTCTGCCCCGTCGATAAATAATAACCGGCAGCCTGCGCATAGGGAGGCTTGTCTCCTTTCAAGGCCTTATCTAAATAAGCCATGATTCGCGCGTTGTTATCAGCCTTTACAGGAACGCGCACACTCACATCTGCCCATGCCAGGACAATACTACAGGAGTTATTGGTCATATCCTCTATGCTTATTCGAAATGTTTCCTGTGGCCTTGCAAGATGATGAACGGGAACGGAAAAAGCAGCAACATTGGCGCTTTTGGCAAACCCGGAAGGTCCCCAATTGTCCACTCCTTTATTAAGAATAATTTTCCATTCCGTTTTTCCGGGGACAGTATACAACGCGTAGGTCCCCGCTTCAAGAGGATGACCATCCAAAATAACATCCTCACCAAAGGTAAGCGTTGTCGCCTCATTTGCGCCGGTTCTCCATAACTTTCCATAAGGGAGCAAATCACCAAAGATTACACGACCTCTCATGGACGGACGACTATACTTTATCTTTATAAACGACGTGGAAAAGCCTTGATTGACCGTTACCGTCGGGCTGGCCTGTGGCATGTGAAAATCTTGTGCACTTACCATGGGCGTTATCGCCAGGATCATAAGCAGCGTGGCTAAAAAAAAGGATTTCATTGGTATCGATTTTAGACAAAAACTATATGATATATTACCGCGGGAATTATCCGATAGTAACAATGAAGCGAATGTACTACTTTTACACGAACAAAAATGTATTGGAAAATGGAACTGCAATCTCCTATTCATATTTTAGATTTAGGTTTTATGGGCGTATCCTCTTCCATTGCTTCTTTCTTAATAGAATCGACCGAGGGGTTGATTCTTATAGAAACCGGACCAGAAACGACTTTTGAAAACCTGAAAATTGCTGTCCACCAAATCGGATTCGATTGGAAAGCTATAAAGCATGTCCTGCTGACCCATATCCACTTTGATCACGCCGGTGCTGCCTGGAAACTGGCACAAAACGGCGCCAGAATATATGTTCATCCGATAGGGCTGTTCCATTTGCAAAATCCCGAAAAGCTTTGGCACTCAGCCAAAAGGATTTATAATGACCAAATGGACGAACTCTGGGGAAAAATGGAACCAATCGACGCGAGTTTGTTGGTACCTGCCAATGACGGAGCTATTTTTAAGTTGGGGGAGGCGGAATTTAAGGTACATTATACACCCGGACATGCTATTCATCATAATGCTTATCAACTTAGGGACGTAATCTTCACAGGAGATGTAGCCGGAGTAGCGATTAACAAGGGTCCGGTAGTTCCGCCTTGTCCACCACCGGACATTAATCTTAAAACATGGAAAAAATCCATTCGAAAGTTACAGACCTTGCATCCGAAAAAACTTTACCTGACCCATTTTGGAATGGTAGCGAATCCGGAACAACATTTAACGGAATTGGAAGAAATCTTAAATGACTGGGCCACCTGGATGAAGCCATACGTCAACGCAGGTCGTTCCGTCTCGGAAATTACAGCAAAGTTTACCGCTTATACAACAAGTCAGTTGAAACAGCGGGGGGTGACAGAAGATGATATCAACCGCTACGAACGGGCTAATCCCAGTTGGATGTCCGTCAGTGGCCTACTTCGATATTGGCAGTTGAAAAAACAAGGAAGAATATAACGCTCCAGGCTATTTCTTTCCTTATTGCATTGGCCAACGGTCACCCTAACGTTCATTCAACCAGTGCGAACTCCCTTTCCAATACATCCCTGGAGTTTCCGCCTACAAACACCTTAAACTTTCCAGGTTCATAAATCCATTTCCCATCCCCCCCATAAAACTTCAGGTCACCTGTGGAAAGGGTGAAATGGAGTGTTTCGCTTTGCCCTTTCTTTAAAAACACTTTCTGATAACCCCGTAGCTCTTTTACAGGTTGTGCTACGCTGGCTACGAGATCACGAATGTATAACTGTGCTGTTGCTTCTCCGTCATAGTCGCCATCATTAGTAACGGTGACCGAAACATTTAGTTTTCCCCCCGGATGAATTGTCTTTTTATCTACAGTTAAGTTGCTGTAGGTAAAATGCGTATAGCTCAGGCCATAACCAAACGGGTAAAGCGGCGCATTGGGTACTGCCAGGTATTTGGACGTATATTTGGAATCAGGATCACGCGGCCGGCCGGTATTTAGGTGGTTGTAATAAACCGGCACCTGGCCTACGCTATAGGGAAACGACATCGTTAACCGGCCGGAGGGGTTATAGTCTCCAAACAATACATCAGCAATTCCATGACCGGCCTGTGTCCCTAAAAACCACGTTTCCAATATAGCCGGAATATGCTCATCTGCCCAAGTTAAAACCAACGGGCGTCCATTGGAAAGCACGAGAACAACAGGCTTTCCCGTTGCGGCAACGGCTTTTAAAAGCTTACGTTGATTTTCCGGTATGCGAATATCTGCCCGGCTGGCGGCTTCTCCGCTCATACCCTGTGATTCCCCCAGGCACATGATGACGACATTCGCTTTTTTAGCGGTAGCGACAGCTTCTTTTATTAAGTCCGCAGCGCTTTCTTCAGCGATTTGTATATGCCCGCCATGCTGATTAAGATGGCGCAACAAAGCAGTGTCTTCTGTGATATTCGCGCCTTTGGCATATAGCAAGGTGGCATCGTTACCTACCGCCTCTTCAATCCCCTGATAGATGGTCACCGCCTTGTGCCAGTCCCCAGCTCCCGACCAGGCGCCGAGCATATCACGCTGATCTTTGGCCAGCGGACCGATAACGGCAATCGTTCCTTCTTTTTTTAAAGGAAGAAGTTGCTCCTGGTTCTTTAGCAGCACAATGGATTTTTGGGCCAACGTCCTGGCAAAAGCCAGCTTATCCGGACTCATAATCTCCGCTTGCGCACGGGCTTGGCTGATGTAACGATAAGGATCTTCAAAGAGGCCGAGTTTATATTTAGCTTCCAGCACTTTTCGTACGGCTCTGTCGATGTCGTTCATGGGCACGTCGCCATCCTGGACCAACTTCTTTAAGTGGTCAATATAGGCGAAACCCATCATATCCATATCGGATCCGGCCTCGATAGCCTCTTCTGCCGCCTCGGCCTTGTCAGCGGCCACACCGTGCGGAATCAGTTCTGCTATGGCACCATAGTCTGTTACGACCAATCCGTCGAAGCCCCATTTTTCCCGTAACAAGTCGGTTAACAACCAATGATTAGCCGTCGCAGGAACACCATCGACCGTATTGAAAGACGTCATAACAGAACCCGCGCCGGCGTCAATAGCGGCCTTATAAGGAGGTAAATAATATTGAAACATCTGGTGCCGGCTCATGTCAACGGAATTATAATCTCTGCCGGCCACGGCTGCCCCGTATAATGCAAAATGTTTGACACAGGCCATCACGGTAGTGTCCGAGGCGAGATCGTCTCCCTGGTATCCGTTCACATAGGCACGGGCAATTTTACTGCCGAGCCAGGGATCTTCTCCGGCCCCTTCCATTACCCTGCCCCAACGAGGGTCTCGGGCGATGTCTACCATGGGAGAATAAACCCAGTTAAGTGCATCAGCGGTAGCCTCCTCTGCTGAAATCCTTGCCATTCTTTCTATTGCCATTGTATCCCAACTGCAGGCCATAGCCAAGGGTATGGGAAAAATGGTTTTATGCCCGTGGATTACATCAAAACCAAAGATCAACGGGATATGCAAACGGGTATTGTTGACTGCAGCATCCTGCAATTTTTTCACAAATTCCGGCGTGTAAGCGTTAAAAATGCCACCACAGCGACCCGCTTTAATGTCGTCCAGCGTATTTTCACTAATCGTAGGCCCGGTTACGGCCATCCCGCTGGATAACAGATTGAGCTGTCCGATCTTTTCTTCCAGCGTCATTTTTTGCATAAGACCTTTAATAAAAGCATCCATCTTTTGCTTATTTACCCCATTTTGGGCTGCGGCTGAAAACGTCAGAAAAAACAGGGAACCGGCAATTATTAAACGTTTCATAATCTTTATTAGTTATTCGTTGGCTATTAAGCGGGCAACCAACCCCGTCGGGCTATTTGTCTATTCTGCCACCACTCGTCACCTGACCAGATACGGCTGGACAGCTTTTTGCCAGATGGCATATCCTTTGTCATTCATGTGCAGCATATCGGATCTGAACAAGGCCTTACGCGGTTGGCCAAAGTCATCCAGCATCAGATGCCAGATGTCCACAAAATCGGTACGAGGTTGTTTTTTCAGGAAATTTTTGATTTCCCAGTTTGTTTTTTCCATTACAGGAAAAAGCTTTTGCCGACTTGGACTTGGCTTTATAGAAATATAAGTTATCTGTGTTTCAGGCAGTTCACTTCTTATAAGTTGAAAAAGCCGTACAAACCGGTTTAAGATGCTGTCCGCCGAAATTTTATCCGACGAGGCTGCATCATTGTCTCCACAGTATATAACGATTTGTTTCGGATGATAGGGAAAGATAATATCGTCGGCATAACGAATCACGTCGGGAAGCGTGGAACCACCAAAACCCCGATTGATTACCTTATGTTTAGGAAAGTCATTTTGTACTTCTGTCCACATCCTTATGGAGGAGCTACCAATAAATAAGACGGCGTGTTGCGGGGGCGGCTTGACTTTATCCTGCTGCTTAAAATTTTGAATTTGATCCCAAAAAGGAGGATGTTGTTGTTGTGCCAGGAGCGGCTGAATCAAAAAAATCATAAAACCAAAACAAAACAATACGTGTTTTTTCCTCATAAATATGTGTTTTAACCCCTTAAAAAAGTAATTAAATTCAGCACAATTTAGGTAACTTTGGTGAAACAGGGCTATTTAAAGATAAAATATAATAACAGGATAAGGCAAAAATAGGTTCAAATGGAAAAAGTAGTGATGGTTACCGGAGGGACAGGTTTTGTCGGCTCCTGGATCGTAAAAGGACTTTTGGAAAAAGGGTACACCGTTAGATTAGCCCTGAGAAATAAAACGAACACCTCCAGGGTGAAGCATCTCACAACGATCGCAGAGAAAACGCCCGGAAGTCTGGAATTATGGGAAACCGATCTGTTGAAAGAAGGATCTTATGACGCGGCCGCCAGTGGCAGTCATTACCTGATTCACAGCGCTTCTCCTTTCACCCTTAAATTTAAAGACGCCCAAAAAGAATTGGTCGATCCGGCTTTAAACGGCACCCGAAACGTTTTGGGCGCCGCTTCAAAATCGAAAACGATAAGGAAAGTCATTTTAACCTCGAGTGTCGCGGCTATTCATGGGGATAATGTGGATATGCAGGAATTGGGGCTCAAAGAATTCACCGAAGACCAGTTTAATGTGTCGAGTTCCTTAACACACCAGCCTTATTCGTATTCCAAGGTGATTGCCGAAAAGGAGGCCTGGAGAATACATGATGCGCAGCAACGATGGAGATTGGTGGTCATCAATCCGTCCTTTGTCATGGGCCCTCCCTTGGCCGATACAACCCACTCTGAAAGCATAACGCTCATGAAAGATCTGCTCAAGGGGAAGTACCGTTCCGGAGCTCCGGACCTCATGTTCGGTTTTGTCGACGTTAGAGATGTGGCTCAGGCGCATATCCTGGCATTGGAGGACCAACAGGCACAAGGCCGGTACCTGCTTGCTGAAGAAGTGATCAGCGTTTACGATTTTTCAAAGATCATCGGAAAAATATACGGCAAAAAATACAAACTTCCCCGGATGAAAGCACCTAAAATCCTTGTTAACCTGTTGGCCCCGTCATTTGATTTGTCCAGAAAATTCGTGCGAAGAAACATTGGCCACGCCATAAAGCTGAACAGCCAAAAAAGCCGGGAGCAGTTGCATCTCACTTACAGGCCCCTGGAAACAACCATCAAAGATATGGTGGCGCAAATGGAAGCGCTGAAAATGGTCTGAGCCTACAACCCAACACCTGCGCCGTCAACAGAAATCGTCCTAATTTCCGATAATTTCAACGCAGCCTGCGGAAAAATCAGAAAATTTTAAAAAAAATCCAATTTTACACTGCTAATTTAAAATTCCGTTATACATTTGCATTATCCTACTAATCCTATGGGATAATAGAAATTATAGGAAATATAGTATAACTGATTGATTTATAGTATTAATTAATTTTTAGTTTTAAAAGACCATTGCCATGTCGATAAAAAATTCCGCTATACCGAAACCTCGGTTAACCCTGGTCGGCGCAGGTCCGGGCGACCCGGAACTGCTTACCTTGAAAGCGGTACGTGCCTTGGAAACGGCCAATGTCGTTTTATATGACGCCCTGATACATCCCGGGGTACTTCAATACGCTTCTCCCAAAGCGATCAAACGTTTTGTGGGAAAAAGGGCCGGATTACATGCTTATTCCCAGGAAGACATCAATGAAATGATCGTTCGCTATACGCTCACCTATGGTCATGTGGTGCGCCTGAAGGGCGGAGATCCATTTGTATTCGGCCGAGGCTATGAAGAAATTGTTTACGCGGAAAGTTTTAATATTGAAACTACCGTTATTCCCGGCATAACCAGTGCCACCTCACTTCCTGCGCTGAAGAAAATACCTTTGACGACCCGAGGTAAAAACGAGAGCTTCTGGGTACTGACGGGAACGACTTCCGCAAAACAGGTATCCAATGATATCTTTTTAGCGGCCCAGACGAACGCGACGGCAGTCATCTTAATGGGCCTAAAAAAACTTGCTGAAATAACAGAGCTCTACAAGGAAGCCGGGAAAGCCGACTTGCCGGTAGCCGTGATCATTAACGGGAGCCTGCCCAACGAGCGGTTTATCATCGGAACAGTGGACAGTATTGAGGAAAAAACAAATAAAGAATGCCTACATGGTCCTGCCCTCATCGTTATAGGGGAAGCCGTTCGGTTCTATTTGGATAAAAAAGAAAAAGCCAAAACTGTTCACCCAAAAACTTCTTATTCTATTTAACCGTTTATGGGACAATGCACCACCATAGAAGAAAGAAACACGCTGTTTCCCGTATTTTTCAAATTAGAACAGCTGCATACACTAATTGTGGGCGGAGGCGCGGTCGGCCTGGAAAAACTAACGGCTATCCTGGCCAACGCTCCTGAAGCCAATGTTACACTGGTAGGGAACAGTATACAGCCGGATATAAAGATCCTGGCGGCCCGGCACGCTTCCGTAACGCTGAAAGAAAAGCCTTTTTCACCCAGTGACCTGTATGGCGCTGACCTCGCCATTATTGCCACCAACGATCCGGAAGAAAATCAGCGTATACATGATCAGGCGAAGTCCATGCACGTCTTGGTAAATGTGGCCGACACTCCGGCCATTTGTGATTTTTACCTCGGCAGCATCGTCCAAAAAGGAAGTCTGAAGATCGCGATATCGACCAATGGAAAATCCCCTACCCTGGCTAAAAGATTACGGGAAATATTTACGGAAATAATACCGGAGGAAATGGAATCCGTTTTGAAAAATCTAAGGCATATCCGCAACTCACTAAAAGGAGATTTTGCCTATAAAGTCAAAAAACTGAATGAAATCACGGCAGTGATGACAAAAGGATAAAATGCTATCGCAGTATAAACAAAAACCATTCAAATAAAAGAAAAGATAAAAATGGATTGGAAAACAGGTTTAAAAAGAGGTCCTTTCTCAGAAACACAAACGAATCAACTGATTGACCTTTTACCGGGAATGAATCCCGGACAGGTTCAATGGTTAAACGGCTACCTGACCGGCATAGAAACCCTCCTACAGGAATCTCCTAACGCGGTATTACAAGAATCTGCCGGTACGCTCCCGGAATCCGAACTAGGACCGGTATGGATTCTTTATGCCACCCATACGGGAAACTGCGAGAGATTAGCCAAGGCGTCTATTAAAAAACTCGATGCGGTCGGACGGGAAGCTAAAGTATTTGACATGGAATCCTTCAAGTTTAAGGCGTTAAAGCAAATGAAAGAATTACTTGTCATTGTGAGTACAGATGGCGAAGGAGATCCCCCGCTGCAGGCCGAAGAACTGCTGGAGTACTTAAGGAGCAGTAAGGCTCCTGATTTAAGCCACTTAAATTACAGTGTACTTGCGCTGGGAGATTCCTCCTACACCGAGTTTTGCCAGACGGGCAAAGATTTTGATGCCATCCTGGAAAAGCTGGGCGCAACCAGAATTACTGAAAGAGTGGACTGCGACGTTGATTTTGAGGAAGATTATGAACGGTGGATCGATGAAGTACTGTCTAGGTCCAAATTGTCCGTTGGTAATAACGGCGCCCTGGTAAGTGTACAGGAAACCACGGTAAAAAAACCGGTTAACGGTGTGGAATATAGCCGGAAAAATCCTTTTCCTGCTACCATCCTAAAAAAAATAAACCTTAACGGACGTCATTCCACAAAAGAAACCCTTCATTTAGAATTAGACTTGAGCGAATCTCATCTGAAGTACGAGCCGGGAGATGCGCTGGGTATCTACGCACTGAACGCCCCCAATCTGGTTACATCAATATTGGATCACCTGGGCTTTTCCGGCGAGGAGACGGTGGATTCCCACCAGGGAACGAAAACGCTAAAAGAGGCTCTTATTTCGGATTATGAATTAACCCCGTTGACCAATGTCTCTTTACAGCGTTTTGCAGAACTAACAGGTAGTGCCAAGCTGAATAAAGTTCTAAAAGACAAAGGTGCAATTGCCAAGTATCTCTACGGACGTGATATTCTGGATCTGTTACAAGAAGAAACTTATAAATTCACGCCCGAATCTTTCCTCTCGCTGCTGCGAAAAAATATGCCACGCATGTACTCTATTGCTTCCAGCCAGGAAGCGGTGGAAGATGAAGTGCATATTACAGTGTCGATAGTACGTTATGAAGCCCACAACCGACAAAAAGAAGGTCACTGTTCCTCGTTTCTTTCGGACCGCATAAACGAAAACGAACAAGTTCGGGTGTTTATAGATCCGAACACGAAGTTTCGTCTACCGGAAGATCCGCAACGCCCTATCATTATGGTAGGACCCGGGACAGGTATAGCGCCTTACCGGGCCTTTATACAGCACCGGGAATCACAGGAAAATCCCGGCAAATCATGGTTGTTTTTTGGCGATCGGAATTTCACTACCGACTTCCTCTACCAGACAGAATGGCTGAGTTATCTCAAAGAGGGCCTGTTAACGAAAGCGGACGTGGCTTTTTCCCGCGATCAGAAAGAAAAAATCTATGTACAGCACAAGATGCTGGAAAAAGGGAAAGAACTCTTTGCGTGGTTGGAAGAAGGTGCACACTTTTATGTTTGTGGCGATAAGGATCGCATGGCCAAAGATGTGGATCACGCGTTAAAAAAGATCATCCGAGATTATGGCGGCATGACAGAAGAAAAAGCCAATGAATACGTCAAATCACTTCAGCGTACCGGAAGATATCAGACGGACGTTTATTAAAAAGAGGATGGCTTGTCAAATAATCTATCAAAAACCTATTTTATAATTACTATAACAAAAGAATAAAAATGAGTGCTACAACCCAAGAAGAGAAGGTGTCGGCAGATGAACTACTAAAAGAAAGAAGCAATTATTTACGTGGTCATATATTAGATTCACTAAAAGATCCGCTGACGGGATCCATTCCTTTTGAAGACATGAAACTGCTCAAGTTTCACGGGTCTTACCAACAACAGGATCGAGACCTGGAGAAAGAACGAAAGAAACAAAAGCTGGAACCGTTGTATCAGTTTATGGTCAGGGTACGTGCCGCCGGCGGCGTGGTTACTACTGCACAATGGCTGGTGCTGGATGACCTTGCCGATAAATACGCCGATGGGTCCTTAAAACTTACCACCCGGCAGTCTTTTCAGTTTCACGGCATCTTGAAACGGAATCTAAAGACCTCTATAAAAACCATAAACGAAGCCTTGTTAAGTACGATCGCTGCCTGCGGGGATGTAAACAGAAATGTGATGTGCAATCCCAATCCGTACCAATCTGCCGTACACGAGGAGGTTTATAATTATGCCGTAGAATTAAGTGAATATTTTAAACCCCGGTCAAGGGCGTATTATGAAATTTGGCTGGATGAGAAAAAAGTCGCTGGTAATCCAAAAGAAGAAGAACCTATTTACGGGAAACGCTATTTACCCCGTAAGTTTAAAATTGGTCTTGTAACTCCTCCCAATAACGACGTCGATATCTTTGCCAGTGATCTGGGCTATATCGTAATAGAGGAAAAAGGAAAGCTAAAAGGTTTTAATGTTTGCGTTGGAGGGGGAATGGGAGCAACTTTTGGCGACGACAGCACCTACCCCCGGCTTGCCGACGTTATTGGGTTTATAGAACCGAAGGATTTAGTTGTTGTTTCAGAAACTATTATTGCTATCCAGCGGGACTACGGCAACAGATCCGAGCGGCAGCATGCCAGAATAAAATATACCATTGACCGCCTCGGTCTGGATTGGTTTGTAGAGGAATTGCAAAAAAGATTGGGATGGGAACTACAGCCCGCAAAACCTTATCACTTTACGACAAACGGAGACCAATACGGCTGGTTGAAAGGGATAAATAATAAATGGTTTTATACGCTTTTTGTAGAGAATGGCAGAGTTCGGGATAAAGACAATTACCCGCTTAAGACAGCGCTCAGGGAATTAGCCCAAATACACAAAGGAGAATTCCGGCTGA
This sequence comes from uncultured Chitinophagaceae bacterium, assembly GCA_964424665.1. Classification (GTDB taxonomy): domain Bacteria; phylum Bacteroidota; class Bacteroidia; order Chitinophagales; family Chitinophagaceae; genus FW021-bin31. Next base: position 8,748 of record CAYRJM010000022.1, on the reverse strand, counting down.
CCGGAAACCAAAACCTGATCATAGCCAATGTATCTGAAGAAGATAAACAAACTATTGAACAGCTATTGATAAGACATGGCGTGCAAAACGACAGTACTCATACTGGCCTGAGAAGAAGTTCTATGGCCTGTGTGGCATTAAATACATGCGGGCTCGCTTTTGCAGAATCAGAACGTTACTTGCCCTTTCTAATCGATAAACTGGATGTCATCATGAGAGCGAACGGCTTGTCGACTGAAGAAATAAACATCAGGATGACCGGATGTCCCAATGGCTGCGCACGCTCCCGGCTGGGAGAAATAGGTTTTATCGGCAGGACGATAGGAAAGTACAACCTCTATCTGGGGGCAAGTCATAACGGCGACCGGCTGAATACCTTATACAAGGAAATGCTTTCTGAGTCAGATATTATCGAAACATTAGAGCCCATTATCAGGGATTTTTCACAACAAAGAGAGCCGGGAGAACATTTCGGAGACTTTGTACATAGAAAAGGGATTGTCAGCTGAAAAGCTTAATTATCCCTTCGAAGTAAGCTTAACTGCACCGGCCGCAACAGAATCGGTGCCGGCAAAGACCTGTCGCTGAACGCCCCTCTTTTTTTCTGGTAAAACGCGGGTTGGGTCCGGTAAAAGTTGAGCGTCTTTGTTTTACAGAACACCGTTCCGCTCTTTTTACATCCCCGGAGGTTTTTGTTCGGAAATGTACAACGCAGCAAAGTTGATAACGTAGACCTGGCAAACTACTTCCTTGTATTCTCACCTGACGGCCGGCAAAACACAAAACTTACTCTGCCATTAATGGGCTCTCAAATCCTAGTTTTTTCAATCCCTTCTTTACTTCGGGACAGCTCATAAATAACTTCCAGAGCATGCCACTTCTATAATTCTCAATCATTACAACCTGCGGTCCCTGATCAATAGCCAGATATTTTTCCGCATACCAATCTGCTGTTTCACTAAAAGCATCATAGAATCCATAAGGTCCCCAGAGTTTATCCTTCATGTCGTTATACCAATGCTGCATCGCCTGTAGCGATTTTTCCGGCGTATAAGGTATGGACGAGACGGCAGCCGTTGGGGCGATCACACCCAGGTCCCGTTCTTTGTTGGGGGCGTGACCGGCATATCCTTTTATGGAATAACTGGAAGTAAGTCCCCAGCTATCTGGTCCGTAACCCTTATAGTCCAAGGGATTTTTGACACACCAGGTATAATTGATCAGCGCTTGGTCGGAATTTTCTTTCCAATAATCGGCGTATCGATCTTTTAACCCTTTAGGAGATAAACCCAGGTAGGAATAATGGGCCCAAAAAAGCGGTCCTCCATGCTTTGCATTTCCCTGCCTACGAAGTTGCAATGAATAATCAAAGACCTTGAAAGGATTTTTAATCTTTCCATTTTCCGCCCATCCTTCATGATAAACCTCAGCGGGAACCCCATGTGTAGGTGAACAAGCAGCAAGAATGTAAGTGATCAAACATTCATTATATCCATGGATCGGAAAATTCATTTCCCATTCATAATCCGGGCTCCAGTGCCAGTATAGAACATTCTTGCCGTGTGTATACCACTGCCAATCCACTTCTTTCCATAATTTATCAATACGCTCTGCTAATTGCGTTTCTTGTTCATTTCCATTTTTAAAGTATTGTCTTACACAAAGTAATCCCTGAATTAAAAAAGAGGTCTCCACCAGATCACCTCCATCATCCTTTTTACTGAAAGGCTTCACCTTTCCTGTTTCGCCAAAAAGCCAATGCGGCCATACGCCATGGAAACGATCCGCTTCTTCCAGGAATGTCACTATTTTTTCAAAACGTCCCAATGCCTGTTCCCTCGTAATGTACCCTCGTTTAATCCCAACTAAAATGGCCATCAGGCCAAAGCCGCTACCTCCTGTCGTAACAACGCTTTTGTCCTTCATCGGATAAACGCCACTTATATTAATTCTTTCCGGCGCCATACCACTGTTAGGTTCCGCGCCATACCAAAAGTAATTGAATGTAGCCCGTTGTATAGTATCCAATAAGGCTTCATTGGACAACGAATAATGACTTGCGGAGTCGTCGGTTGTGCTGGTGTTCGAAGAAGTGCCAAAATCACAAGCCGTAAATAAACCGAGTATAAAAACCGCGAGGCCTGTTGTCATAAAATTTGATGTAGTCATATTCAATCCTTTTATTTAAACTGTATAATTGCAATTTCAACGCTTGATTAATCTTTAACCAACACTTTCTCTGTGCCGCCGGCAGGATCCTGCTTGAGAAGCATGAAATGCCGCTATTTTCAATTCACTCGACTTTAATCACGTCACTTCGCTTGCCTACTCCACTTTCGTTAAACGCCTCTACAGAAAAATAATACGTTTGCCCGGCATTTAAAGCCCGTAAATCAAGTTTGTTTTCTCCGTAGATCATCCAGGAATGATACAACTTATTCGGTGCAATTCCCCAAAGTACATTATACCCCTGAACATCCGTTTGTTTCTCCCAGCTTATTTTAGCACCAAGCCCATTATCGTATCTTTCCGCCTGTAGTTTCTTCACCTGTTTAGGTCGTTTGCCTTGCCCTTTCCCAAAAATTCGAATGTCTGAGACAGAAAGGTACGGGGTAGGAACATGTATATTTTTGTATCGAATATACCTTACGGTTTGAGGAACAGACAGTTCGACATAATCATTGGGGGTATCTTCATAACTATCACTTCTATCTACCAGTTTTATCCAGTTATCTCCATCTACTGACCCTTCCACCACATAACGGTAATACAGCCCGGGAATTCTCCCGTAAAGATCGGAATGATAATCATTATAGTTGACTTGAATGGCATATACCTTACCCGGCTTTTCAAGATCGATTTCTATCCATTGCCGGTCATTATTTTCCTGAGCCACCCAATAGGTTTTTACGCTTTCATCAACTAAGTTTTTAGGTGAATAGCCTTCCAAAAAAGAAGACGCCTTTACTGGTTTATCGTAAGAAAGCAGCATCCAACCCGTAAATTCTCCCATCTTTTCTGCTATATCCGGAGAATAATGCGGGTAATCTCCAAAATAATTGTTGCAATGCAACAGCCCATCTTCATCAAAAAATACCGGGAACATACCTATCCGCCTTTCCCAATTAATATTCAGGCTGACAGACATAGTGGCAAAATGCCAGTACTGCTCCCCAGGTCCCAGCACGGTACTTCCGTGTCCCGCTCCATTAATAAAGCCGCCCGGCTTGAAAGAAAACGGGTTATTAGCGGCATACTGATAGGGGCCTAACGGATTCTTGCTCGTGTAGACGCCATCGCCATATACATTAAACTCCGTACCCGGTGCAGCATACTGGAGGTAGTAGGTTCCCTTGTACTTGGTCATCCATGCTCCTTCAATATAACCCTCCATTGCGGTGTCGGAATTATTCTCACCAAAACGTTCCCAGCCATGCTCATCCTCCTTTAAGTTAAATAACTCATGTTTTTCACCTGGCTTAAAATTATTTGCTTTGTCCAGTTTTTCCACCCGTATGGGAAACTTGTTGGATGATCCCCAAAACATATAAGCCTGCCCGTCGTCGTCTATAAAAAGCGCCGGGTCCTGCAGTCCATTAAGAATAGAAGGCGTGGCCTTCCAGTCCCCTTTCTTAGGATCGTCTGTATAAAGAATACTCATGGACCCTGACGGATCACCGGTTACATACAATATCGAATCTTTATAATTAAAAGCAGCTGGCGCATTGGAACCCTGGAAGTACCATTTTTCGGGAGTAATAAAATCCCAATGCGTAAGGTCGGTAGAATGCCAATACCCCATTGACCGGGTCACAAACATATAATATTCGTTTTTGAATTCCACCACCGCGGGATCAGCCCCTGATCGGTAAGAAATACCCTGATTGGCGTTATAAACCATATAGGTGTAATCAATATTAATGGGATTACAATAGGTGCTTCTCTGCATATCTTGCGCATAAGCGGGGTGTAACATGCCAAGGAAGATCAAGGCTAAGACCAAATGACTAAATGTTTTCATGGTTGAATGGTTGTGTTCTTATGTTGGTAATGATTATTATTACTAAAAGTACAAAATTCAGACTTACAAGCACACGATAGCCCTTATGAAGACTAATGCGTAATGCCCTCCGGCCTGTCTAAATAAAAATACGCGGTCGCGCACCAAACATCGCTGCGATAAAAATTCGTCCATCCTTCGGGAAAATCATGATCAAGCAAGGCTGGTTTATTTTTCTTTTCCAGCAATTTGAGGAACTTCTCTTTTTGATCCACGCTAATCGGAATTAAAGAGGCTCCCTCACGGGCTGCTTCCCTCACTGCTTTCAACGGTCCGCCGCCTATTTGCTGTACCGATACTTTGATGTTTTTATAAAAATACACAGGATCGGGAATATGATACCGATAAAAAGCCCACGTATTTTTATCCTTATCTGCAATAAGACAACCTTGATAACGGTTAATAAATTTACCCATTCCCCAGGCGGTGCCAATATAGTCTTCCACACCGGTGCTCACCAGCGTAGGGTATTTTTGATCACCATCCAGGTATATTTTCACCTCTCCTTCACCCCACCACAAATTGTTATAAACAGAATCCGCATGCACCCCGATATTAGCCCCTAAATATCGCCCGGCTCCTGTAACCTCGGGAAGTATTTTAAAGTCGCTTCCGGCGATTGGTTTGTTCTGATGCCAATAGGTATGAAAATACAAAATCTTGTCCGGCGTATCGCCCCATCGTTCAAAATTTACGGTATAAAAAATATGGAAGAGATCCGTATCAGATCGATTATTAATAACAATACGCGCACCTTTTTTAAACGGCATAGGTATATAACAATTAAAGGAACGACCTTCAGGGTTGGAAAAAAGCGCGTTTTCAAAGGCGGCTGTTCTACCGAAGGCTATTCCAAAAAAGTCGCCAAGCGGTGCGGAAACAGCCGGTTTTTTAGCTCCGTCCCAATACATTTTTATTTGTAGCGAACGCAACATCGCGGTAGAGCGGTCATCAACAGTCAACCTGATATGTGTGACGATTCCCGGACCATTTACATTCAGCAGTTCAATTGAGTCATGTGCTTTTATCTTATCAAAAGCATGGCCTTTTGCCCCCCGGTTTTCTTGAGCACCGGCTCCTTTTTTACCCTCCGGATTTTCCGAACTTGTCCAACGGCTCTGGGTACCCGACGGCAGAATGTACCATTTTTGTGCATATACGAAGTTCACAGCGGACACCAGACATAAGCTGCACAGAAGCCCGATGAATTTTATTTGTCTGAAATACTTCATTATAGTCATTTTTGTCTCTTGTAATTAATCAGCTATAGGGTAGTAACCTCAGTTTTTGTCGCAGTTCGTACAATCATTGTCCTTCTATCACATCTGGCGTTCCGCTCATCGGTCTTTTCTTTTCATGCATTTTTGGAAAGAGCGCGCCTTTTGGTCAGATGATTATTTCGTCTGCTCCATTGGTGAGGCTTCACCAGATACTATTGGTCAATATATTTTAATCCAGGGCTAATAACGGCTTACATCCCGTTGGCGAAACGACCAATGGGTTTTATGCTCCGTCATATAAAATAGCTTCCCTTCTGACTGCTAATTTTTTTTATACCGGAGCAGCTAACGTTGTCTAATGTACAGGGACCGGTCCCAAACCCGTTCTTTTTAAAGTTCTGTTCTTGTTAAACCACGCACCATACTCATTTCCCGGTCTGAAATCATCATGGGCCTGGTTAAGTAATATGCGTAACCTGTTTCTCAGGTTTTGTAAAGTTAGAAACGCGTCCTGATCGTGAATTATACTTTTCATCTGATAGGGATCGAGCGCATTATCGTATAATTCTTCCTCGCCGGTAAGCCATTTTACATAGGTATATTTTCCCGTAAACACTCCCCGCCATTCCGGCCAATCGGTACCTGTTTGCAAAAAGTCCCAGTTAGAAGAATAATTAGCCATCAACACGGCGTCTCTTTTTGCATACTTATGCCCCAAAACCACCTCACTCATGTCTATTCCATCTACTTCATCAGGGACCGCAACACCAGCCAGACCGCATAAGGTCGGGAAGATATCCATTGGCGTATGCAACGCATTAATGTACCGGCTCTCGGGTATTTTACCCGGCCACCGAATGGTCATCGGAATATTGACAGCCTCTCTGTAAGGCACCATTTTTTGCACCCGTCCATGGCTTCCGGCCATATCCCCATGGTCGCTGGTGAAGATCAGTATTGTATTTTCCGCCAATCCGGATTTTTCCATATACTTCATCAGTTTTCCCAGGTTGTCATCCACATTTTTAACCATAGCATAATACCCCCTCATGTCCGTCGCACTCCGGGGGTTGTCTTTTGGCACGTTGGGCTCCCAATGCAATTGATCCGACGGGACCACTTTATCCAGATAGCCTTCCGGGTATTGGTCGAAGGGAACATGCGGAGGGTGGGGAGCGATGGTTAGCAAAAATGGATTTTTTGTATTCTTCCGCTTGTCCATAAACGCGATAGCCTGATCAAACTGGGTGTCTGTTTCGTATTTGTGCGAATAGATTTTCTTTGGCGTATCTTCATAATACCAGTAATCTCTATATTTATTAGCAAAATTATACGCCTGCCAGAACTTGTAACCTAAACGTCCTGGTCCAGGAGCAATAAAATCGTGATGGGGATGCGTTTTTTTATACGCTTTTTCCTTCTCCGGATGGTATTGATAAAGCCCGTCTCCCACCCGATAGCCGGCCCCTAAATGCCATTTCCCGATAAATCCTGTTTCATAGCCTGCCGCATCAAACACATTGGCCAGGCAATGGGGATTCTGCCGGGGGCTGGCTTCCACGAAATTAAATATTACTCCGGAATGTGTAGGATAACGACCGGTCATCAGCATACCGCGAAAAGGGGTGCAGAGAGGACAGGTGGATATACTGTTTCTGAAATTGGTTCCTTCGCTGGCAAGCCGGTCCGCATTGGGCGTTGTAATATTGAAGCCCCCGCCAAAAACACCGAGCGCATTTCTGCGCAACTGATCGTCGAAAATAATCACAATATTGGGCTGCTCTCCGTCAGGATCCGCCCTGTTGGAGGGGCTTCTTTTATGGGATTTGGACGTCTGAGCCGAAGCGAATGGCGGCATCATCATCGCCGCCCCTCCGGTAGCCAGGCTTTTAAGGAATCTGAGGCGAGACATGCGATCTTTTTGCCAGGTACCCGCCTGCTCATTTTCATTTGATTTTAATGACATGATATATTATTTACCACGGAGGACAGCCACAGCCTGCCTCCAAATTAATAAGTTCCTCTGTATGGCAGGTCAATCCGTTTTCCATTTACCCTTTTCAATGGAATGCTCATTCCTTTTGTTTCTTCGAGCCAGTCCCACATTTGTTTCTTCAACTGCTTAGCTACATCTTGATATTCGGGATCACGTATAAGATTGTTCATTTCATAAGGATCTTTTTGCAAGTCATACAATTCATTGATATCCCAGACTCCCCAATTATAAATGTATTTGTAGCGATCTGTACGCACGGCGAACATCGTAGGCGTTTGCGGGAAAGCCCATTCCCAGTAATATTCATAAAACACCTCATGTCGCCAGGGAATTTCCTTGCCTTTCAACAGAGGTAAGAAAGACCTTCCCTGAATGTTTTCGGGAATTTGTACATCTGCAAGATCGAGGATGGTAGGCGCGACGTCAATGTTTTCAACCATTTCGGAAATTTTGGTGTCGGCATCAATCAAAGTCGGACACCACGCCAGCAACGGCACCCTCATGGAAGCCTCATAGGCGTCCCGTTTATCGATTAATCCATGTTCACCAAACTGAAAACCATTATCTCCCATATAAATCACCAGCGTATTTTCGTCCAGGTTATTCTTTTCCAACCAATCCATTACCCGGCCAATGCTTTCATCCACCGACATTAATGTTTCACAATAGCGACGGTAAAAGTCTTCAAAATCCAAACTCCCATCATAAGCATGGTCCACACCATGCCAACTATAACGCTGCTTTCTCACCCAGTCCGGGATGTCTGAATAATTCACTTTTGTCTGAGGGGCAGTAGGGATGCCAATATACCTGCTGGAGTCGGTCACCGTCAGATACATGGAAGGCGGGCCAACAACCGGCATTTCCTTATACATGCCCTCAAATTTCTTTTCCGGCATAAATTCTGCATGAACCGCTTTATGGGATAGATAAACAAAAAAAGGTTTGTCTTTACTTATGGTATCCAGCCAGTCCAGTGCAAAATCCGTGAGCAAGTTGGTCATATATCCTTTTTTATCTACCCACTGGCCGTTGATATTAAACCTTGGATCGCGATAAACGCCCTGTCCTTTAAAGCTCACCCATTCATCAAAACCCGGCTGTGGCATGGCGTCTGAATGCCCCATATGCCACTTTCCGAAGAAGGCGGTCTGGTAACCTGCTTTTTGTAACAATTGAGGGAAAAAAGTAAGGTCGTCCGGCATAGGCGCACTGTTATCCACTACAGTGTGGGTATGCGCATACTGGCCCGTAAGAATGGAAGCCCGGCTGGGAGAACATAAAGCCGTTGTAACAAAAGCGTTCTGAAGGTGAACGCCTTCTGCCGCCAATCGGTCCATATTGGGCGTTTTCAAGCCCTTCACCGTATTCATGAAGCCCATAAAATCATAACGATGATCATCGCTCAGGATGAAGATCACATTATAGGGTTTATTCTGATTTCGTTTATTCGGGGACTGGGCCAGTGAAGA
>CAYRJM010000021.1:0-43772 GCA_964424665.1 uncultured Chitinophagaceae bacterium | reverse complement strand
TTTTAATTCAAAAGTAACAAAACAAGGCGAATAATAGCAACCGCGATGAAATTACAGGTGAAAAGCCGGCTATAGGAGAAAAAGCCCTTTCAACAAAAATTAACAACCTTTTGAGCTGATATAACCGGAGATGCTGTAATTTGCGCCGAAACAAACCAATAGAATGAAAAAGTTAAAATCACTGTTGCTTTTACTGGCAGGGTGTTTACTGATACCTTTTACGGTTATTTTACCCGCGAAAGCCCAAAACAGTTCGGTATATTCGGAAAACTGGCAGCTGCTCGATCCAAAGAATGACAGTATCTATGGAATAAGTCTTATCCGCGCCTATAAGGAATTATTGCAGAATAAGGAGCCCCACAAGGTGGTGGTTGCGGTAATTGACTCAGGTGTTGATACGGCTCATACGGACTTGCAGGGCCATATCTGGACCAATGCGGATGAAGTGCCGGGCAATGGTAAAGACGATGATCATAACGGTTATACAGATGATATACATGGCTGGAACTTTCTGGGAGGAACGGATACCAGCGTAGTCAAGGCCAGTAGTGAACTGAACAGGGAGTATTACCGGTTAAAAAAGCGTTTTGGCGGTATTTCATCTGTTGAACAGGTCGGTAAAAAAGACAAGGATACCTATAAATACTGGCTAAAGATCAAAGAAACCAAGCATAAGGATTCCTTAAAAACAGCCCAGGATTATGCTACGGTGTCTAAAGGTCTTGAGCGTTTTCACGTTTTGGAGCGAATCCTGGAGAACCATCTCCAAACAGATACTATTCGCCTGGAGAACCTTCAGGAGATGACGCCTGCTAATGATACCTTGATGGCGGCAAAAGTGATCGCTACGAGAGTACTGGAAAATGGGGGACCGGATCAAACCCTGGAAGGGTTTATTAAGGAAGGCGAGAAGTACCTGGAAAGCCTGAAAAGTAAACTCGAAAATGAAGAAATCGATCCCAATGCTGCCCGCAGAGCCATTGTGGGCGACGATCCGGACGATATCAAAGATACCGACTACGGCAACAATAATGTAGCCGGCTCTTTTGCCATGCATGCCACCCACGTTTCTGGTATCATATCCGCTATTCGTAATAACGGAATCGGAATGAACGGCATCGCAAATAAGGTGATGATCATGCCGGTACGTGCCGTACCTGACGGAGACGAACGGGATAAGGACGTTGCGCTGGCTATCCGTTATGCAGTGGATAATGGCGCGCAGATCATTAATATGAGTTTTGGAAAGGGGTATTCCCCTCACAAAAAGTGGGTGGATGAGGCAGTAGAATATGCCGCCAAACACGGCGTATTGCTTATTCATGCGGCTGGAAATGACGGAACGAATAACGATTCCATTCCCAGCTACCCGACCCCTGTGTTTAAAGAAACCCGCTTTTTATCCAAAAAACACAAAAGAGCAACAACCTATATTACCGTCGGAGCTTCGAACCCTACTAATGAAGGAGGGCATCTGGTGGCTTCTTTTTCCAATTACGGTAAGAAAAACGTGGATCTTTTTGCCCCCGGCGTAAACATTTATTCGACTGTTCCCGACAACAAATATGCGTCACTTAGCGGGACCAGCATGGCTGCTCCGGTGGTGACCGGCGTGGCGGCGTTGGTGATGGAATATTATCCTGATTTAAGTGCCAAGCAAGTCAAATGGGTGTTGGAGCATTCAGTTACCCAACTGGACTCGCTACAGGTCATTAAGCCGGGAACCAATGAGAAAGTCCCCTTTGGAAGCTTAAGTAAGACAGGAGGAATTGTAAACGCCTATAACGCACTTCAATTGGCGGCAACCCTGAAAGGGAAAAAATAGCCTGATTACAATGCCCGAACGCTGGTGGGTTACCCATTGTAGAAAAAAATGCAGGCCTGTAAGCCGGATTCTGTATCCGCCAGCGGCGGATTGCTATCATTTATCTGCGTCAATGTTCACACATTGACTTTATCTGCCTACCCATGTTGCTTTTCCGAAGAAAAATAAGCGGGCCGCTCATTGGCTTGTTTTAAAAACAAGCTGACAACACTTATTTGGCATTTCAGCACGCAAGGCTTGCCCGCAACAACCGTTACCGCCTGTTGCCGTAGGCTCTTACCCTACGTTTTCACCATTGTCCGCCGGGGCGGACTGTTATTTTCTGTGGCGCTGTCTGTTTCCCTGCCTGCTGACAGAGAACCCACCCGTTAGGTGGTGCGTTGCCCTATGCTGTCCGGACTTTCCTCCCTCCGCCTTTGACGGATAGCGATAGCACGGCCTGCAACGTGCAAAATTAAAGGATATTTGTCAATTAATACTATTGAATGCCCTTCCGAGATTTTTAATGAGATCAGTCGCGATCAGGCTTTCTTTTGAAGTTGAATCCAGGGCCAGGTCGCCTGCTTGTCCATGAAGCCAGACGCCTACAACAGCCGCGATAGCAGGTGCATATCCCTGCGCCAGCAGACCCGTCAGCAAACCGGTTAGTACATCGCCCGACCCTCCGGTAGCCATGCCCGCATTTCCAGTTGTGTTGAACCAGACTGCCCCGTCAGGTGTCGTGATACAAGTATGATGCCCTTTCAATACGATGGTAACCTGCATGGCCTTGCTCTTTTCTATTTGCAGATTGAGCCGTTCATAAGTGCTTGCCGCTCTTCCGAATAACCGTTCAAATTCCTTCGGATGCGGAGTCAGAATAGCGTTCTTGGGGATATGTTCGTATAGGGACTGATCCTGGCTGATCAGGTTTAACGCGTCTGCGTCAATGACCAATGGCTTCGTTTTGCTTTTCAACAACGTATAAAGAAATCGTTGGGTTTCTTCGTGTTTGCCAAGGCCCGGACCAATGCCTATAGCGTGATAATTTTTTATATCAGGATGAAGATAAGACAAATAATCGCTTTCTACATCTAAAAAGCACATCGCTTCCGGTACGGATATTTGCATAATAAGATAGCTGCTTTTCGGAACATAAGCGCTTACCAGGCCTGCGCCTGAGCGAAGGGCCGCCCTGGTGGCCAAAACCGCCGCCCCGGTTTTTCCGTGACTACCGGCAATGATCAAAGCATGTCCGAAGGTGCCCTTATGAGAAAAATCGTTTCGTTTGATCAAGTGCTCCTTAACGAAATGCTTAGTCGTTAAGTGATAGGGTGTTTTGGTCTGTTGCAGGTATTCTTTATGGAGGCCAATGGGAAGAATATGAACATGGCCGGCAGTGTTAGCCTGTTCCGGTAAAAGAAAAGCAAGCTTATAGCATTCGAAACTGAGGGTATGCGTGGCTTTAACGATGGTCGCATTCCCCCGGTTCTCTTCTGCCTGCAGGCCGGATGGCATATCAACAGCGACAACTTCGTTGGGTAGGTCATTTATTGCTTGGACTATTTCTTTTGCGAAGCCATCCAATGGCCTGTTTAATCCCGTTCCAAAAAGGGCGTCAATAATAAGCGCATCTCCCGGTATCTCCGGCCAGTCTTCCCGGGAATCGATATAATGAAGTTTGTCAGCTGCCGACTGTTCAAGTCTTTTTTTGTTTACCAGGCAATCCTCAGAATATTTTGGGCTATAGCGCACGATATAAGCCTGTATTTTCCGTCCGTAATTTTGTAAAATACGGGCGAGGGCTAGTCCGTCTCCTCCGTTATTTCCCGTACCGCAAAAAATATAAAAAGCTTGCTCTTCCTCCGCATTTTCCAGAAGCCATTCGGCGCATTTATTGGCGGCTCTTTCCATCAAATCAATACTTGATATAGGCTCATGTTTGATCGTAAAGGCATCAGCCGCCCTGATCTGTACGGCAGTAAAAACTTTCATAGGTTGAAATTAGTGTTTTTTAACGAAAAAAAGCTGCTCCTACAAGAGGAAACAGCTTCTTTTGAGGGGTCATAATTTACAAATGGTGGCTAAAGCGCAAAGCGGATACCCAATCCACCCCAGATGTCAAAACCACCGTCAGGAATACTTACTATAGGTTGTATGTCTAAACTAATGTCTATAGGCGCATTATTAAATTTATAGTCCAGTCCCAATACACCGTCAATACCAAAGAAAGCGCCGTCGGCATCGGAATAATCCGAATTCCAGAACCCGATATGTGCGCCGGGACCTACATACCACAGCAGCCCAGGTGCGCCACTGATGGGGCCATGAAATTCATATAATCCGGCGATGGTGAACCAGTCGGATCCAAAGCTTAAAAGTCCTTCCAGCGCGACGTTAGATTTAATAAAATGTTTAACATCAAGAGCGCCACTACCTTCCCAAAAACCTATCTTAACGCCCAGGCCTGTACGATAGCTGTGCCCCATGGCCTGAGCATCTGATCGAGTGGTGAAAGCGCATACGGAGAAAGCAACAATGGCCAGAGTTAGAAAGAATTTTTTCATTACAAGAAAATTTTAGTGAATAAAAATTGTTTGATGTTTTTACATGTAAAATATTTATGTTTCAAAAACTCTGCCAAAGTTAAACTTTTTTTAAAAAACGGCTGGAATATCTAAGCAGTCGCGCGCAGGCTTTCTGTTGTTTTGCGTGTATTGCGATCTTTCTTCGCTCGTTGTGACAGGTAAAAATAGCCCAGGACGCCGGCAACAGTAGAGGCTGCCAGAACGGATATCTTGGCGATGTCCTGAATCTCTATTTCATTAAAGGCTAGCGTGGAAATAAAGATGGACATGGTGAATCCGATACCGGCGATCATTCCCACCCCGGTCATCTGTTTCCAGGTTGTCTGATCCGGTAATGCAGCAACCTTTAATTTGGTTGAAAGGAAAGAGAATAACACGATCCCTACCGGCTTACCAATCACAAGTCCAAATACGATGCCCAGGGTTATAGGGGACTCAATGATATGGCCCATTTGATCGGGGAATATAATGGCGGTATTGGCTAATGCAAATAACGGCATTACGATAAAATTGACGAAGTCCGTAAGTTTTCGTTCCATATCGGCTATCCGGGAAACAGGAATACAAAAGGCCAATAGGACGCCTGCAATAGTAGCGTGTACTCCTGAATTTAAAATACAATACCAGATAACCAGGCCAACGAGCACATATGGTACCATGTTTTTTACCTTTAGCCGGTTAAGGAGGACGGCAATAACCGTTGCCCCCAGACCGATCAATAAGTAAGTCAGGCTTAGACCGGTGGTATAGAAAATAGCAATAACCAAAATGGCACCGAGGTCATCGATAATGGCTAGGGCGGCGAGAAATATTTTAAGTTGAATAGGTGCCTTTTTACCAAGTAAGGACAGGATACCCAGAGAAAACGCGATATCCGTGGCCATTGGTATGCCCCAACCGTGATGGTAAGGTGTTTGACCGTTGAAAAAGAAATAGATGAGCGCCGGTACCACCATTCCCCCCAGCGCAGCGCATACGGGCAACATGGATTTTCGCAGAGAAGCCAGTTCGCCGATGATAAGTTCCCGTTTTATTTCCATCCCCACCAAAAAAAAGAAAACCGCCATGAGCGCATCATTGACCCAATACAGGTAATTATGGGGCAGATGGATAACGGCGCCGGTATGGGTCTCGGTATTCCAGAAAGCCAGGTAGGCCTGCTGGGAGAAATCCATGTTGGAAAGAAACAGGGAAACGACAGTACAGCCGATCAAAACGATCCCCACTGCCCGGCTGTCGTCCATAAAGGTGCGTAGCGGGCTGATCAGTTTCTTTCTAAAGTCTTTTAGACGCTGCCCGGTCGAGCGCGGTTTCAGGTTGTTTTTGTCGTTCGGTATCATTTGCTGTATTTTTTATTCGAAACAGGTCGTATTTTGAAAGAGGCCTTCTTTGGGCTTCCCATTTAAATCCTTCTAACCGGGCTTCCTCTTTAGTCACTTCCAGGGGATTGGAAAATGTACCGGAAACATCTTTGTAGAAAACGACCTTGTTCAAATGGTTGTCTTTAAAAAACAGCCTGATAGAAGAGGAGGTCGTGTGGTTAACCCCTACAAAAGCGCCATTGTCTTCCTGCGCATAATAAATGCATTCTGCATTGCCTTCCACTTCCATCCATTCCAATTGGCTGCTGTCGTTAAAGTAGCCGGTAATAATGTTTCCTTTGATCTGGTTGTATTGGTCCGGACCGACCTTATTAATGATCATGGCATTTTGTTGTAACAGCAGGCGGGAGGCTTGTTGATTCTCTGTGATCAGAACTATCGTATCACCGGTCAACTGAGTTTGTCCGGTCCACAATACCGGATCTCCATAAAAATGAAAGGCCGAATCTACATCCGAATAGTAAAGGCTGTCGGCCGCCCCCTGCAGGGAGTCTGAGTATAACTTTACGTGATAATAGGCGATTATGTTTCTAAGCTGGGAAGAGTCTTGTTTAGCGGTTGTTACCTGGCTGGTGTCTGTCGACGGCGCTACGGCTTTTTCTTCGCTAAGCCGGTCACGCGTATCAGCTGTCTGAGCGGTTTTGGGCTTTGAATTTGTTGGTAATTCCAGGGGCATAAACGTAGGTACGGCAATAGTATCCTGTGTAGGAATGCGGGGAAGAACCGGTAACAACAGGGAGCGATTTAAGGTACTGTCAGTTCCCCGAACAGCGCCCGGTATCTTTTTCCTTAGCGAATCCGGTTGGGCAGCCAGGGAGTCCCGATAGTTTTGCACGACCGGGTTATCAGGTTTAATATATATATAGGAAAGAGAATCAGCAGTGGTGTCAATCTGGGGCGTTTCCGGAAAAACAGGTCCGGAAAACAAAGTATCGCTGGCCACAAAAAGGCTGTCGTCTTTTTGCACGAGTATCAGCAGCGGGTTTTTGGTGGCGAGAATGGTTTGTTTTTGTCGGTTGGAAATGGCGTAATTGGATTCCACCGTCACCTGCCCGGCAGTATCCGTCCAGTGAACATTCCCGAAGGCCCTTCCTATCCCGGTTGTTTTACTGAAGTTCAGGGTATCGGCGGTTAAAGTACCGGTACTGTCCGCGATGGACGGTCGACGGCATAAGTGGGTATATTGCTCGTCAGTATTGTAATAGCCACAGGACGTATAAATAACCGTTTTGCCGGTGTTGATTGCGGTAGGAGCCAGGAAAGTAGCTATGTGGGAACGGGTGTTATAAAGCAGGGTGTCTGTGGTAAGCGTATATTCGGGATTGTTCAGTTTTACATTGTGTTTAAAATACACATCCTTGGTATCGGCATAATAATAACCGAGTCTACTGGTGAGCACTGTTTCTTGATTAACTAACTTTCCGCCATTCGTATAGCTGCCTATATGGCTGTTCATGTCGTAGGTGAGATAGTTAGTCGTTAAGACCATATGGCCATCGGTCATTTTTACATTGTTTTTTAAGGTGGCTATCTTGGTATTCCCCTCATAATGTAAAAAATCAGCGTAGGTGTTGATCGTATCCGCTTGGTTGATATGAATATGTCCGTAGGCATCTATCGTGTTCTTATATAAATAACGCAGGGCGCTGTCGCAAGTGAAGATCGTGCCGCCTTGTTTGAGGCGCACGTTTCCGATCAATTTCTGCATTTGGGAAGAGTCGCCTTTTTTGCCCTGAATGCCCAGGAGGATATCGGCGTTCAAAAGATGGATTACCTGCCCGGTATCTTTGACGGGCTGAGGATCAGGAAGCGAATCCTGCGCGGTGCAGGGGCGCAAAAGCCCAACTAACACCAGGCCACTAAACATCAGTCGGTATATGTGACACTTCCTGAGCATGCATTTATCTGTCGGAGCGTAAAACCTGCAGTTCTTTATGCGCCTGCGGGATGTAAGTGACTCCGTTTACACTTACATTTTAAATAAATTGGGCCGGTTTTAATCCGTTTCCTTGGCCGTTGACCAGATTGTTTCGGAAAATCTTCCGAAATGTAAAATCATAAAAGTAAATAACATTTGCATGTGGACCACCGGCTTTTGCGTATCGGACCGTAAAGTACGTGTATCGGCATATGCGCACCGGCACAGAGGCAGCCGGTACTCCTTCCCGTCGGTGAAAACGCCGATATCCCGAGGGCCGATTTTTCGCGGAGATATGTCCAATTCACTTCGCCGTTGTATCAGATGGAAGCGGCCGGGAATCGCTTTTGCGTCCAAAAAGGGAAAAATGAACATACCGTTTTGGGTTCAGTCTCAGGTCTTCCATGAGCAAATTCAAGTTGTAGGTCGCCGACTTCAGGTTGTTGTACAGGTGATCGTCATTCATCAACAGCCCGAGGGAACCTTTTCCTTCATTCACTTTTACAAGCACTTCATTGAGGTTGTTAACCGCTTCGTCCAGGTTATTTACTGTTTCCGCCAGATTCGCATCAGCTATGGAGGCTGTAGCCTTTTGTGTGTTGTCCAGTATCTGATTGATATTCTGGTTCTGGGCATTGATATTGCCCATAAATTCATTAAAACTGTTGACCAGTTGGTCCAATTTGGCGGACGTAGCTGAAAAATGTTGCATGGTTTCGCTAAGGGCCGCGATGCTGCTGCGGAGGTTTTTTTGTGTTCTTGAGTCCAGCGTAGAATGCACGTCGGTTAAAACGCTGTCCAGGGAACTGAGCGTTGTTTCGATTTTTCCCGCAATAGGCTCCAATTTGTCCGACAGCTTGGCTGCCATCGAAGGACTGACGGAAGATGCGATGGTGTCATTATCCTGCAAATAGGTATTAGCATTTCCAAAGTCAAGAACGACCGCTTTACTGCCCAGCAGATCCGAACTGACGATACGGGCGACGGAGTTGGAAGGGATCTTTATGTCGGATTTGATGGACAGCTTGACCAGAATAGATCCTGCGCTTTCGTTCATAACCTCCAGACTGGCGACGTTCCCTACTTTTAAGCCGTTTACTTGCACCGGGTTAGCGGAAGCCAGTCCATCGACATTATGGTACACGGCGTATAATGTGGTGTCCGAAGAGAGAATTTCATTTCCTTTCAACAGGTTAAACCCCAGGATCAACAGAACGACAGCAATTACTAATAGGGCTCCGACTTTGGTTTCATTAGCTATTTTCAAAATAAAGAATTTTATGAATGAGCAAAAGTATAAAAATTACCGCTCCTTTCCGGTTTATTAGGACAAATTGGCCAACGCGGCCTTAATTGTCCAGCCTTTTATCGTCCTTATAGGTGACGATAAAGGCGTCTTTATAGCCCATCAACTTTACCCGGTTCAACTTTGCGGCAGCTTCCTGGTAGGTTTGGTAATTGCCCAGCAGGTAGCGATACATTTTTTCGTTGTTTGCCTGGATTGCTTTCCGCTCCACGGGACCATCCAGTTTGCTTAGCTTTTGGTTGTCTGTATCTAGTTTTCTGCTGGTAGCAAAAAGTTGGATTTTATAATGAAAAGAAGGGTAGGCGGTTGCCGAAGCACTTTCATCAGGATTGACCCCGGCCAGCAGTTGTTCATTGGTTACGCCTCTGAGGCCGGCCAGATAATTGACAAAGGCTTTGTAAATACACCGGGCGATCTCATCTTGTTCGTTATTGAGATATCGTTCCTCCTCTGAATTGGAAATAAAACCCGTTTCAATCAGTATGCTGGGCATGGCCGTCGCGTGCAATACCCATATGCCTTCTCTGGTCCGTTGTTTCACGTCCCTGTTGATCCGGTTAATTTTGGCGAACTGTGCCTCTACATCCGCAGCCAATACCAGGCTTTGCCGCATATAGGAATGTCGGACGGAATTCCAAAAGATAGCGTTGACCGCAGTCCCGGAGGAATCAGAGATCGCTTCATAATCCGGATCATCAAGCAGGGGCGCGTTGTCTTTCAGGGCCTTGCTTTTGTCGTCGTTTTTTCGCAGGTCCCATACATATACTTCCGTTCCTTTGGCGCTTCTGTTTGCCGCCGCATTACAATGAATAGAAATAAAGACGTTTCCCCCCATCTTGTTAGCGAAATCCGCCCGGTAATGCAATCCTGCTACCTTGTTGGTTTTGTTGCCGGGAATGATATCCGTCGTTCGCGTGTAAATTACTTTTACGCCGGGGATGCGGTCGATCAGTTTCCCTGTTTTCAGCCCTATGCCCAGGGCGATTTCTTTTTCGGTTGAGTAGCGGCCCCGCGCCCCGGGGTCAAAACCGCCATGGCCCGGATCGATTATTACTATGAAAGGGTCATCGGGGTCATCAGGACGAACTCCTTGTGCATTTGCAAAGAATGGAATTCCTGAAACCAGTATTACAAGTGCTGTTTTAAATGCTGCTTCCAATAATGTCATAAATTGCTGTCCCATCTTTTATTATGCTTATCAAAGATTATTCCGCAAAAATAAGTGGTTTTTAAGAATAATAAATGGATTACAAGGGATTGTACCACAGGATAAAGAGGGAGAAATGCGGGAAATCTCGTAGGTTTGTGCCCTAATAATATGGCCCTTTTGGATCAAATCAGATTTTATTACAAAGCAATGCCTTTTCATGTGTTATCCTGCATGTTTGTAGTGGCGTGCGTTCTCTTCCCCGGCAGGAGCAGGGGAGCTTTTGTAAAATCCGGTTTTGCGAAAATCAGTGCACATGATTGGGGCAACAAGTCCGTCTATGCGTTAAATAATTCTTTTAACGCGACCTTAACACTTGCCCGGGCGGAAAAAAAGGATACCGTTCCGCAGGGGAAAGACCAATTGAGGACTATTGATAATGGTTACCTTGCCGATACAGTTCCGCTGCAAAAGGATTCTGTGAAAATTATCGCTGACTCCAGCCGGATCGCTCAGGATACCCTTACCGATACACTCGGGATCGCGCTATCCAAAGATACGTTAAGCGGTACGGTGAAATATGAAGCCCAGGATTCCGTGGTGCTGAATATTCCGGGTAAGACCTTCCATTTGTACGGGCAAACGACTACTGTTTTTAATGAGATCAACCTGAAAGCGGCCAGAGTCGACTTTGATCAGTCGACCAATATGCTGAAAGCAAAATATGCCATCGACTCCGGCAGGCACGTAGGGGCGCCTATATTTACCCAGGCGGGGCAGGAGCCTTTTCAGTCCGATTCGATGATCTATAATTTTAAATCCAAAAAAGGAAAGATATTTAATACGGTGTCCAAGCAGGGCGAGGGCTTTTTGTACAGTGATCAGGTGAAACGGCTTCCGGATAATAGCATCAACAGTCTTTCCGCGTTTTTTACTACCTGCGACGTCGATCCGCCGCATTTCGGGTTTCATGCCAAAAAAGTGAAGATCATTCCTGATAAGGTGTTGATATCCGGGCCTGCTAATCTGGAATTTGAAGGAGTGCCCACTCCACTGTTTATTCCTTTCGCCATATTCCCCCTGTCCCACGGCCAGCGAACCGGCTTGCTGCCTCCGACTTACCAGGTCACGCAGCAGAAGGGCATCGGCCTGGTCAACGGCGGATATTATTTCGGCCTGGGTGATTACATGGATCTGACGGTAAGGGGAGATATTTATTCCTATGGCAGCTGGGGGGTGACTTTAAACCCCCGATATTATAAAAGGTATAAATACAGCGGTTCCTTTATGCTGAGTATCAACTCTACGCGCTTTGGCGATCCTAAAACCCCGGACTTCACCCATTCGAAGGATTTTAGAATTACCTGGTCGCATAGCATGGACAGCAAAGCGCATCCCGGTGTAACTTTTTCAGCCAGTGTAAACGCGGGAACGTCCACCTACAACTACTATAATGTTACCGATGCCCAGACCCGGTTAAATAATATTTTAAATTCTTCTATCGCCTTTTCCAAGACCTGGAAAGGTACACCCTTTAACCTGACGCTCAGTGCGAACCACAGCCAGAATACCAGTACCCGGCAGGTAGATATTACCCTGCCGTCCATGTCTTTTAACATGAATACGATTTATCCGTTTCAGCCTAAGGATTTTGTGGGCACCCCCAAATGGTATCAAAAAATAGGGGTAGGGTATTCTTTAGACCTGCGTAACTCGGTTCATTTTATTGATACGGCTTTCCTGGGGCCGGATTTCTTTAAGAAATTTCAAACGGGTATTCAGCACCGGGTTCCCATTTCCTTGTCGTTGCCTGCATTTAAATTCCTCAATATTTCTCCCAGCGTGAGCTATACGGAGCGCTGGTATACGAAGAAGCAAACTTTGCAATTTAACCCCAAATTGAATAAGTTGGATACGACGACCCAGTTTGGGTTTTATACCGCTCGTGAGGTAACTACCGGATTGTCGTTGAGCTCCGCCGTCTACGGGATGTTCCAATTCAATAAGAAGAATAAGGATGCCAAGATTCAGGCTATACGGCATGTGATGCGGCCGAGTATCAGTTTGAGTTATAAACCGGACATGAACAAACAATATTATTATAATGTCCGGGTGGACACTTCTGATAATGTACCTATACAGCGTTTTTCTTATTTTGACAATATCGGTTACGGTCCTTTTTCAGAGGGGCGCTTTGGCGGTGTCTCTTTCAGTCTGGATAACAACCTGGAGATGAAAGTGCATAGCGATAAGGATACCGCTGACGGTGGAATGAAAAAAGTAAAGCTTATCGAGGGTTTTGGTATTACCGGATCTTATAACCTCGTGGCCGATTCGTTCCAGTTATCGCCTTTTTCGATTTACGCCAGAACTACCTTATTTAAAAAAGTAAATATTTCGGCTAATGGAACCATCGATCCCTATGTGCATAATGCCCGCGGCCGCCGAATAGACAGATATGTGTGGGAGAATGGAAATTTTAGCCTGGGCACTTTAACCAATGGCTCAATAAGCCTGAGTACTTCCTTTCGATCCAAGGAAGGGGAGGAAAAACAAAAACAACAGGTGGATGACAACCCACTGACGATGGGCAACAACCCGATGAATAACGTCGAGGAGCAAATGCGCAGAAAGCGAGAGTACCCGGGAGAGTATGTGGACTTTAGTATTCCGTGGTCTCTCAACTTATCCTACAGCCTTAACTTTAATAAGACCCGAACTCCCGATTATAAGCGAGATACGACGATTTTTGTCCAGTCGCTTAATTTTAGTGGTGATTTCAGCCTTACGCCAAAATGGAAGGTAGGGGTAAGCAGTGGTTTTGATTTCATCCATAAGCGGCTCACTTATTCTACCATAAATATTACGCGTGATCTGCATTGTTGGCGTATGTCTATCAGTGTTGTTCCCATGGGCTTTTACAAGTCCTTTAGCATAACCATTAGTCCTACCTCCAGTATCCTCCATGACCTGCGGATTAACCGTACCAGGCAGTTTTATGATGTGTTCGACTTCAAACGACGGTGATTTTTTGCAGCGCGGAGCAAAAAGTAGGAAAGCGGAATAGCTTTTAGCCGCCGGCCCTCAATTCTTCTTTCATCAGGTTAAAAACCTTCTTTTTTAATTCGGGCAGGTCTTCTATGGTCATGCCGGCTACCGGAACGGGTTTTAGAAAATGCATGGAAACAGGGTGCGGACGAGCATAAAACTTTTTTCCTGCCGGAAGAATTTTCCGGGTATTAAACAGCAGGGCCGGGATTATAGGGGTCTGGGTTTCTATAGCCATTGTGAAGGCGCCGTCGCGAAAAGGGGCTAAAAGTTCGTTGGTCTTGTTGCGGGTTCCTTCGGGATAAAGGATAAGGTGCATGCCTTTTGCGAGGGTTGCTTTCATAACGGCCAGGCTTTCTGCTCTGCTGCGTGCGCTTTTTCGGTCAACAAGTATGGAACCGCTTCGATAGATAAATCCAAAGACCGGTATGCCGGCAAGTTCGGCTTTGGCCAGGGTTTTATTCGCGCCGGGCACGCTTGGAGTAGAAACCAAAATATCAAAAAGCGCATTGTGATTACATACCACGATATAATTTTTCCCTTGCTGGAAGTAATCCCGTCCTTTTAACTTGATCCGGCAAAAGACCAGCGTCATGAGTACTTTCATCCAGATACGGTATCCCTTTAAAATGGCGGTAGTCCGTTTGACCTCATCCTTTAATGTATAATGGCATATGGCAGTTGGGATAGCAACTAAAAGTATAGTTATGGTAAACCATAATAAAAGCCAGCAGGCGTACAAGCGTCCTAATATGTTTTTCATACTATAAAATAATGCCTGGCATTAATGCGGCAATTTGTTTTGTAAGGCTGAATATACCCAGGTCCCCGCTATAGCGCTCAACAGGGCCACAATGATTACCGTATAGCCGGAACCTACCTGCGCAAACAGCGGCCCGGGACAGGCACCTGTCAGGGCCCATCCCAGCCCAAAGATAAAGCCCCCAATAATATAGCCTAAGTTAAATTTTTTCTTAGGAATAAAGATCGGCGAACCGTCGAGGGCTTTTACATGGAACCGTTTAATCAGCCAGATGCTTATGATGCCAACCGGGATTGCCGTCATAAATATCCCATACATCTGAAAGCCCTGAAAACGAAACATTTCCTGTATCCTATACCAGGAAATTGCTTCGCTTTTTGTAAGGATGATGCCGAAAAAGATACCCAGGATTAAGAACTTTATATTTTTCATAAGTACGAATATTAGCTTTGAAGAAGGCAGGGAAGAAGGAAAAAGGTGCAAACGATTCCTCCGGCGAAAAACGCTATAACAGCGATCAGGGAAGGCCACTGCAGCGAAGACAGTCCCATAATACCATGTCCCGAAGTACATCCTCCCGCGTAGCGTGTTCCGAAGCCTACCATAAAACCACCAACCACCATTAAAATAAACCCTTTTAGCGTGAGTAAACTCTGCCAGTTAAACAGATCGGAAGGAAGAAGACCGCTGCTTGCAACTACCCCTAAATGACGCAGGTCTTTCACCGTGTCGGAAGAAATAGCTACCGGATCGGGGTTGGCGAATAAAAAGCCGGCGATGAATCCGCCGATAAGAATGCCCGCTACAAAAAACAGGTTCCAGCTTTGTTTTTTCCAGTCATAGTGCAGGAATTTAACCTGGGCGGGCAGACAGGCTGCACAAATATGGCGAAGGGAAGAAGATACGCCCAGCCTTTTATTACCGGTAATCAATAAAGCCGGTACCATCAGCCCGATAAGCGGCCCGCCTATGTACCAGGGCCAGGGCTCCTGCAACCATTGCCAAAAAGAGTGCATATAAAGTCATTTAGCTGAAACTACATCTGCAAAGATAAGTAAAATGGCTAGCTTGTCTTTAAGGAGACGGCGGCGTTGTTTTTGATTTTGTTGCACCCTGCCGGCAGTGCCCGGAAAGCCACCGGAAACAAAGAAGTGCGCCATACAGACGGTATCTTTAATACCGGAGGCTGTTGAATCAGTGGGGGAGATAGCGTATTTTCTTATCCGGGGAGAGAGATCCGCCAAAAAAACCGCATTAGTCATCGCCGGATAAATCGTATTTTCGCGCAAAAATTGCCAAACAGCTATTTTCAGTTTAAGCGGTTTCGCATTGACCAGGACCGGTGCGCCATGAAGGTCTGTACGGATGGCTGCATTCAGGGCGCGCTGGCAGCGGGGGAGGTGTTGGCAAAGAAGCCTGACAGCCTCTTGGATATTGGCACAGGTACCGGACTGTTGAGCCTGATGCTGGCGCAGTGCCGGTCATTCGTCCGACAAGAAGCCATTGAAATAAACGCCGATGCGGCCACGCAGGCGGCGGAGAACTTCAGAACAGCACTTTTTCACCATAATATACGTCTTTATCAGGGGGATGTGCGCACCTATCCTTTGTCCGGACGCTATGATTGTATTATCAGTAATCCGCCATTCTATGAACATGCCCTAAAGAGCCCGTCTCCTTCTAAAAATCAGGCTAGACACGGCAGTCATCTGAGTTACGAGGAACTGGTGGACCGGGTTTCCGTGCTCCTGGAACCGCAGGGATTCTGTTGTCTGATGGTCCCTTTTGCTTTCTGCGATGGCCTGGTGGAGAAGGCCGGGAAGGCGGGTCTGTATCCTTATAACGTTGTAAGATTAAAGCACACCCAAACGCATAATCCGTTTCGCAGCGTTTTATTTTTACAAAAAAAGTCGAAGCAGGTCACCATACGGGACTTGGTAATCAGGCAGGAGGGGGGCGCTTATTCCCGACGTGTTCAACGGCTGTTCGCGCCGTACTATTTGAACATTAGTTTATGACAATTGTTTTAATGTAAGCTTGGTTGCCCCGATGCAACCGGCATTTACGTGTATGGCTGTATATTCCGGAAGATTCAACCGTGCTGCCCTTTCAAAGAACTTATGCCCGGTTTACGGAAAATATTAAAAAATGTAAGTGTAAAAGGAGCCGCTTGCATCCCGCTTGCGTACCGGCGGACGGGTTTTACGCTCCTCTCATATAAAAATTAAAGTACAATTATGGCGCAAGTTAAATGGACAACAGATGTCGCACACACCCAGGTGCAATTCAAGGTGAGACACATGATGATCTCTACGGTTACCGGAGAGTTTAAGGATTTCAACATAGAGGTAACGACCGAAGGACTGGATTTTTCCACTGCCAGGGCCTCCTTTTCCGCCCCTTTGGAAGCTATTGAAACCAAAAACAAGCAGCGGGAGGAACACCTTAAGACTTCCGACTTCTTTGACGCAGCCAATCATCCGGAGATCACTTTTGAAAGTACCGGCGTTGAGAAAGCCGGGGAGGAAGCCTATAAACTGAAGGGGGAATTAACCATCCGGGGCACAACAAAACCCGTTGAACTGGATGTCGAGCAAGGAGGGATAATAGAAGAGGGAAATGGAAAACATCGCGCTGGTTTTGAGATTTCCGGCAAGATCAAAAGGAAGGAATTTGGGCTGCAATATAATGCTTTAACGGAAAGCGGAGGAATGGTAGTAGGAGATGAAGTACGTATTTTCATAAATCTTGAATTGCTGGAGCAGTAAGCGGTTAATATTTTGTATCTTTCACGAATGGAAGCCGCCGGTGAAAATACAACGATAAAAATGATCGAATGCCCGCGTGATGCCATGCAGGGCTGGCCGGCGATGATCCCGACCCGGCTGAAGGCGGATTATATCAATGCGTTACTTGAGGTAGGCTTTGATATTTTAGATTTCGGTAGTTTTGTTTCTCCCGCTGTCATCCCGCAGATGGCGGATACCGAACAGGTGCTCTCTCTGCTGCATATGGAAAAAACGAAGACAAAACTCCTGGCGATAGTAGTAAATGAAAAAGGAGCGGAAAAGGCCGTCCGGTGGGAAAATATCGCTTATCTTGGTTACCCTTTTTCCATATCGGAAACCTTTCAATTGAGAAATACGAATGACACAATTGCCGATTCTTTGCGGGTGGTGGAGCACGTGCAGGATTTGTGCCGGGATAATGGGAAGGAACTCGCGCTTTATATCTCTATGGGGTTTGGCAATCCTTATGGAGATCCCTACGACCGGGATATTGTGAAAACGTGGGTGAAAACGTTTTCCGATATGGGCATAAAAACGATTTCGTTAGCCGATACGGTAGGTGTTGCGCAACCGGAGACGATTGCCTACTTATTTTCCCACCTTATACCGGCTTTTCCCGGCATAGAATTCGGCGCCCATTTTCACGCGGCGCCAGATAACTGGGAACCAAAAGTAGAGGCGGCATTTCGGAATGGCTGTCGCCGCTTTGACAGTGCTATTAATGGTATTGGCGGCTGCCCGATGGCAGAAGATAAACTGGTAGGGAATATGGCGACCGAAAATATCATTCAGTATTGTCAAAAACGGAATATTATCCTTCCTATTCGCAGCGATGCATTTATGGTTGCCCAGCAGATGGCGGGACAAGTATTCGTAACATAATATTTACTAATGCATCCGGTCCCCCCGAACTTCCAGCTTTTTCATGATTGCCGCTTCCATCTGTAACCATGTTTCCCAACGGGATTTTACCTGGTCGTGCGGCAGGTATTCTTTGGCGAGAGAAATAAACAAGGTGTAATGCCCAGCCTCACTTTCCATAAAACGCCGATAAAATTTTCTTAAATAGGCGTCTTCCAGTCCTTCGCTCAGCAACCGGAAGCGCTCACAACTCCTCGCTTCTATCAACGCGCAGATAAGCAGTTGGTCCAGTAACCGGCTTTCCGGCCTGCCGCCCTTCGTAGCCTGCTGCAACAACGCGTTAACATACGCATCCTTTCGTTGGGGCCCGAGCGTTAAGTTTCGCTTACCTATTTCTGCCAGCACCATGCGGAAATGTCCCCATTCCTCTGTCACTATGGGCGCCAGATCTTTTACCAGTCTCGTTTTTTCGGGATAACGCTGAATGAGGGATATGCAGGAAGTAGCCGCTTTTTGTTCGCACCAGGCGTGGTCCGTCAGGACTTCTTCCAGTGATATGGCGGCCAGGTTTACCCATCTGGGATCCGTTGGCAATTGCAACCCCAGCACGGTAGATTGATCAGACATACGTTGATATTTTTTTGCAAATTAAGCAATAATTCAGCACCTAAAGCAAGAAAAGTGGCGTTTGTCTTTCCTGCAGAAACCAGGATAGGAAAGGATATACCGCAAAAGGTCCGCGCTTAAGCCTTTTCGCTTATTTCTACAATTTTTCATACCTTTCCGCCACATTTTTAGCCATTACTATATGAACTGGAAAGGATTTTTTACCTGTTTATTAATCACATTGGTCTTGGTTTTTTTCCTGAACAGAAAATGGGGGAGCCTTCCGCCTTTAGGAAAATTATTGAGTCCGCAGACAGGGTTTTGGCAAAATGCCGTGCCCGTGGATGAGGATTTTTCCGGCCCCATACAGGTGCCGGGAGTGCGGCAGCCTGTAAAAGTCTGGCTTGATGAACGCATGGTCCCGCATGTGTTTGCCCAGAGTGATCAGGATGCCTATTATGTTCAGGGGTACCTGACAGCCCGCGACCGTTTGTGGCAGATGGAAATGCAGGTAAGGGCCGCGGGGGGATATGTCGCCGAAGTATTGGGGGAAAAGGCGGTCAGCTATGACCGGATGCAACGCAGAAAAGGGATGGTTTCTGCCGCAGAGAAAACCCTGGCCGCCATGGAAGCCGACACGGTGACAAAAAAAATGGTTACGGCCTATACGAGCGGGGTGAATGCTTATATTCAGTCGTTAGACTATAGCGAATTGCCTATTGAATATAAGCTGTTGGATTATCAGCCTGAGCCATGGACCAATTTTAAAACCGCCTTATTGGTTAAATATTTAGCGGATTATCTGACCGGCTACACGGAGGATCTGAAATATACCAACGCATTGCATCACTTTTCACCGGCCGAACTGAACAGATTATTTCCGGTATTTCCCGACACGCTTTATCCCATTATCCCGAAGGGAACGCCCTTTTACCAGCCCTCTGTACACCGAGGTATCGCCCCCGCTGACAGCCTCTGGAAGATTCCTTTTTCTCCGCCCATGCCGGATAAAGATAACGGGAGCAACAACTGGGCCGTAGGAGCAAAAAGGACTACTTCCGGCGCCGCTATCTTATGTAATGATCCGCATCTCGGCCTTAATTTACCGTCGTTATGGTATGAGATACAATTGTGTACTCCTGAAATGAATGTGTATGGTGTTTCCCTGCCGGGCGCCCCGGGCGTCGTTATCGGATTTAACCAGCATATTTCCTGGGGGTTGACCAACGCGATGCGGGACGTTATGGACTATTATGCGATTAAGTTTAAGGATGGGAGTCGCCGTCAGTATTGGTATGACAGCAGCTGGAAAAAGACTACACTGCGCGTCGAGAAAATTGACGTGCGGGGAGGCGATCCCTATTTCGATACTGTAGCTTATACGGTCTTTGGCCCGGTCATCTATGATCCGACATTCCCTGATACGGTAGCCCATATGCCTTCGTTAGCGGTACATTGGGCCGCCAATGATTCTACCAATGAAATGAAGTCCATTTTGTTGTTGAATCATGCACGAAATTATGACGATTTCAAAGATGCCTTGACATACTTTGACTGTCCTGCGCAAAACTTTGTCTTCGCGGATGTTACCGGTAATATTGGAATATGGGAGCAGGGTAAGTTTCCGGTTCGCTGGGAAGACCAGGGCAAGTTTGTCATGCCGGGCTATGACAAAACGTTCCGCTGGCAGGATTATATACCCTTCGGGGAAAACCCCAACACCTTCGACCCTGAACAAGGCTATGTTTTTTCCGCCAACCAAAACCCGACGGATTCTACCTATCCTTATGCTTACTTCGGAAACTTTATTTATTACCGGGCCGAACGCATAGCCCGGTATCTCAAGCAGCATGAAAAAGTATCCATTGAGGATATGATGGAACTCCAAACCAGTTATTACAGCACCTTTGCCGCACAGGCGCTGCCGTTTATGATGAAATGGATACAAAGGGGACAACTGACAGGGATGGCTT
The DNA here is from genome assembly GCA_964424665.1 of uncultured Chitinophagaceae bacterium. Lineage (GTDB taxonomy): Bacteria > Bacteroidota > Bacteroidia > Chitinophagales > Chitinophagaceae > FW021-bin31. The sequence goes on along the minus strand of CAYRJM010000021.1, from coordinate 23,587 downwards.
CTGAATATTTTGACAGTTTACAGGGATGGCGGTACGACATGGCGCCGGAATCCGTTAACCCAACCGTCTTTAGCCTGTGGTGGACGAATCTGAAAAATGCGATATGGTATGATGATCTGCATTACGCCGATTCCCTGCCGTTGCCGGTTCCCTCGGAAAAAACAACCATCGAATGGCTCATCCGCGATAGCCATATGCCCTATATCGATAATCGGAATACACCGGAAAAAGAAACGCTACAGGCCCTGGTGAATAACGCCTTTCAGCAGGCGGCAGACAGCCTGGCGAAGCTGTCATCGGATAGTTTACGTCTCTGGGGCAACTATCAGGGAACCAATATCATGCACCTTACCGGAATTCCCGCGTTTAGCCACTCCCATTTATTTACCGGCGGGAGCCGGCTTACCGTAAACGCCAACAAAAAAGATGAAGCGGGTAAAAGCATGGGACCTTCCTGGCGGATGATCGTGCAAATGAGCTCGCCTGTTATAGCTTACGGGGTTTATCCCGGCGGCCAGAGTGGTAACCCGGGTAGCCGTTATTACGATAATTTTATTCAGAAATGGGAACAAGGAGCATATTACAGGCTGCATTTTCTTATGCCCGAGGACAGCAGTAACGCAGCTATCAGATATCGCATCCGGTTTTTAAACACGAAAAAGTAAGCCATTATGAAAGGGTTGATCATATTTTTATTAACAGGTATATTAAGCTATGTTGCAGGTTTGTTTTACCCATGGTGGAGCATCGCCATAGTGGCCTTTATTGTTGCCGTACTATTCAGGCAAAAGCCGGTAGCCGCTTTTTTTACGGCGTTTCTTGCCGTATTTGTCCTTTGGTTTAGTTTTAGTTATTTTATGGATCTTTCTAATGACCATATTTTAGCAAACCGCATGGCCGGGTTGTTTCTGGGCGGGGAACTACCGGTGGTGATGTGTCTGATTTCAGGTGTTGTAGGCGGGCTGGTCGCCGGTTTTTCCGCGTTGTGCGGGTCCTTTTTGCGAAAGAAGAAGCAAAAAGAGGTATTTAAACCTTCCTATGTCTGACTTCAGAGGGATCCTCTTTGAATCAAAGTAAACGGGTTTTTAACCTTTGCGCGTTGCTTGTTTAAAATAAGGTGGGCAGCAAATCGTCCCATTTTTTCATGGTCGGTTGAAATCACGGTGATGCCGCCCAAAAATATTTCTTTGAGCGGTGTTTCATTGTAAGAGATAATACCGATATCCCTGCCGATCTGCAAGTTGTTGTTTTTGCATATTTTCACCAAGTTGACGAGGTCGGTTTCTTCTATAACAACATAAGCTTCTCCTTTGCTCACCGGAATAGAGGGGTCCATGTCGCCAAGAATGGAATAATCAAAATCATTCAGCGTACAGAAATTTCTAAAACCATTAACTATTTCAGGGGGATAGGGGACGATCTCCGGATTCACATAAACCAGCTTTTCATATTTTTTTAGCAGTGGTTTGGCGCTTTCCAGCGCATCTATGATATCTGTTCTGAAATCCTGGTAGACCGCGCTGTAATCGTTTCCCAACTCTGGCAGGTCCCGGTCCAGCAATATTAATTTGTCACTCGGAATTTGTTTTAAGATGCGGATAACACTATCATGTTGCTCATAAAAATGAGGCATAATGACGTAATAGTCATATTGACCGGATGCGTTGTTAAGTATGGCTTCAAGGAGCTGTACGTTCCAGTGATGGATATGTAAATCTACCTTGGCTTTGGTGCCTAATTCATGAAGAAAAGTATTGTAGATCTGTTTTTTATAGTTACTTATCTTATTGAAAATAAGTAGAATACGAATGGGGGCATCTACATCAGTACGTCTTATAAAATAACCCCTGCCCCGCACGGATTCTATAATGCCATGCTGACGGAGTACTTTATACGCCTTCTCCACGGTATCTCTTGATAACAAATGCGTCTCGCTCAATGTGTTGATGGAAGGGAGCTGTTGCCCGTGCTTGAGGACGCCATCGCGGATGGCAGTTATGATGGCTTCGGAAACAGACAGGTATTTGGGGGTATTCGGTGGAAAATCAATGCAAATTTCAGTTTCCATAAATAGTTGCTTAAATTGGGAAGCCAAAATACAAAAAAAGGAGGGAACCAACAACCAGAACAGGAATGGAGGCCTCGTCTTTGTACGGCCGGCAGGGGCGGGGATCGGCCAGCGTAAATGCCAGGTGAGCGCCGTATAGGTTCCGTCCTTTCCAGGGATGTCTGCATCTGACATCCTCCGGACAGGATAGCACAGGACAGCATATGTGAATCGAATCAATATTTTTAACCAATAAATGCCGCATCAGATGAAAAAAAAGATCTTTTACTTGTTTTTGTTTTTTTTTACCTCCCTGCCCTTCTTATCTCGAGCACAGCAAATTCCCATTAATCCCGAATTGCTGCGGGGTTCCTGGAACGCCCGCTGGATTACCTGTCCTGACATTCAGGGCAAGGCCTATGGGGTATATCATTTTAGGAAGCCGTTCAGCCTGGATGCGGTCCCGGAACATTTCATTGTCCATGTGTCTGCTGATAACAGGTATCACCTGTATGTAAATGGAAAGCCGGTAGGCCGAGGCCCGGCAAGAAGCAGTTTTTATAACTGGAATTTTGGTACCTATGACATTGCCCCGTATCTGCATGCGGGCGGCAACGTCATTGCCGCACAGGTATGGAATATGGGGGTCTATACGCCGGTAGCGCAAATTACCCGGCAGACCGCTTTTCTGGTTCAGGGCGACAGGAAAGCCAGCCAGGTCGTCAATACAAACAGGTCCTGGAAAGTACTGCAAGACACGGCCTATTCCCCCACGGCCCTGGACGCCGGCGCCATACTCCATAGCTATGTTGCCGTCGGCGCTTGCGATGAGATCCGCGGAGAATATTATCCCTGGGGGTGGACACAGCCGGATTACGATGCTTCCGACTGGAAAAAAGCTGAAATCGTACACACGCCTGTTGTTACTTCCGGCTATGGCTCTGATAACAAATGGGTACTGGCACCCCGGACGATTCCCCAGATGGAAGAGACCAAACAGCGGATAAACGAAGTAAGGCGTTCCAACGGTATAAAAATCAATAGCGGTTTTTTGCAGGGGAATGGGCCGATTACCATTCCCGCCCATACTAACGCGACGATTCTTTTGGATCAATCGTATGAGACAATAGGTTATCCTGTACTGGAAACCAGTCTGGGCAAAGGCGCAAAGGTCAAACTCACCTATGCCGAAGCGTTATTTGACCGTAAAGGCAAAAAAGGAGACAGAGACGACGTTGAAGGGAAAACAATTAAGGGATTGTATGATATTTTTTATCCCGACGGGGGAGCGGACCGCGCGTTTACGCCGCTGTGGGTACGTACCTGGCGTTATATTCAGCTTGACATTACAACAGAAGCGCAACCGTTGATCCTTGAGGATATTTACGGCATCTTTAGCGCATATCCTTTTAAACACAAGGCTACTTTCAGCAGCAATGATCCTTCTTTAATGGCGATATGGAAAACGGGCTGGCGCACCGCCAGGCTGTGTGCGGGAGAAACTTATTTTGACTGCCCTTATTATGAGCAGTTGCAATATGAGGGAGATACCCGTATTCAGGCGCTGATTTCCTACTACAATACCGGCGATGATCGCCTGGCGCGAAAAGCGATCAATGATTTTTATCTGGGGAGGGTACCCTCCGGCTTGACACAAGGACGTTATCCCAGTAACAGGATACAGGTTATTCCGCCGTTTTCGCTGTTTTGGGTTTCTATGCTGTATGATTATTGGATGTTATGTCCCGACCACGAGTTCGTGCAGCACTACCTGGATGCGGCTTCCCTGATTTTAAAATGGTACGAAAGACATATTGATCCTGAATTTGGAATGCTGGGGCCGATGGAGTGGTGGAACTTCGTCGATTGGAATGATGCTTTTCCGGGCGGTGTACCGGATGGCGCCACGGATGGTCATTCCAGCGTACTGACCCTGCAGTACGCTTATACCTTACAACAGGCTTCTAAGTTGTTTGCCTTTTATGACCGAAAGGAGGACGCAGCAAAATATGCCCGATTAGCGGAGCAGTTGACCGCGCGAACCTACGAACATTGTTTTGATCATCAGAGAATGGAAATGGCCAACCAGCCTATCGCCGCCCCCGGAAAGTCCGACGGTCCGGTAAAGAAAAAGTATAGTCAACATGCCGGTATCATGGCGCTGCTTGCGGGCGCTATTCCCACGTCCGAAGAAGACCGGGTGATGCATCGTATCTTAAATGATACGGCCTTAAGCCAGGCTACTTTTTATTACCGATTTTACCTGACCCGTGCCCTGATCAAAACAGGGAATGCGGATCTCTACTATTCACATCTTGATCCCTGGCGTGATATGCTGAAGATCGGGCTGACGACTTTCGCCGAAAAGCCTGACCCTACCCGTTCGGATTGCCACGCCTGGTCCGCCAGTCCTGTTTATGATTTTCTGGCCACCATTTGTGGTATTAAGCCGGATGCGCCGGGCTTTAAAACGGTGCGTATAGCGCCTGCATTGGGGGAGCTGAAGGAAGTACAGGCAAGCATGCCCCTGCCCGGGCAAGCTTCTAAAACCATATCGGTACGTTTGAAACGCGTGGAAGGTACCGGTGGTATCGAAGGTGAGATTATCCTGCCTGAACATATGACCGGCCGGTTTATCTGGCAAGGAAAACAGATCGAGTTGCATGGAGGCGCGCAAAAGGTGAAAATAGCAGGAAAGAGCCAGGGGGGAGGATTCCTGTGAAATTCATCGGGCGGGCAGTGGTCCGCAGTTTTTTTTGGGCTGAACGAGTTTACCCGTGGAAGCAGACGGGATTTGTCCGTTAGGATACATTTGAAATACCTATTCGTGATGTTTCAACAGTACATACAAAATATAATATCAACAAGCATAAGCCTTGTTTTTATGCTTGGTTTAGGCTGCATTCACGCCAGTGCGCAAGCGCAACAAAACGTGCGTCATGGTTCCACGCGCATTCAAAATACGCAGCCTAATATTATTTTCTTGCTTACCGATGATCAGCGCTGGAATACTTTAGGCGCCCAGGGAAACGCAATTATTCAAACACCGCATTTGGACAGTTTGGCACAGGCCGGTATTCTTTTTCAAAACGCATATGTCACCACATCGATTTGCGCGGTCAGTCGTGCCAGTATACTAACAGGCCAATATGAATCGCGACATCATATTGATGATTTTAAAACCAACTTTACCGCTTCCGCTTTGGCAAAAACCTACCCGGCGTTGTTAAAAAACGCTGGCTACAATATTGGTTTTATAGGGAAATTCGGGGTGGGTAGCCACCCGCCGGATAGCCTTTTTGATTTCTTTGTTGATACGGAAGCAGGAAACGCGGGCCGGCAGCCTAATTATATACATAAAGAATCCGACGGCAGGCAGATCCACGACACAGATACGATAGGTCATGCCATTCAGATTTTTTTGAATGAATACGGGATTAAACGACGGAAGCCCTTTTGTCTTTCCGTAAGTTTTAAAGCGCCACATATTCAGGATGGCCACCCGCCAAAATATATTGTACAACAGCGATATGATGAGCGCTACAAAAACGTAACCATTCCGCGGCCGGTAACGGCAAAGCCAGCATATTGGGAGGCTTTTCCTGCTTTTTTTCAAACTGATAAAAATGTGGGAAGAGCCAGGTGGAAAGCACTTTATTCCACGGCGGAGCTATTTCAAAAAAGTGCTAAACAGTACTACGCACTCATTACAGGTGTAGACGATGTAGTTGGTAAAATGGTGGAGAAGTTAAAAGTAATGGGCATAGCTGATCGTACTATCATCATTTTTATGAGCGATAACGGGTTCATGATGGGGGCCCATGGTTTGATAGGAAAGTGGTATGGTTACGAGGAATCAATAAGGGTTCCTTTTTTTATTTACAGTCCTTATTTGCCCGATAAACTCAAACAAACTAAACCTGAGCAGATCGCTTTAAACATTGACGTGGCACCAACTATTTTATCCATGGCCGGTCTGCCTGTCCCCGATAGCATGCAGGGAATGGATTTGATAAGCATGTTGAAGCACGAGATACCGCCGCGAAAATCTTTTTTTTACCAGCACTATTTTTGGGGGAGTCCCCGTATCCCTCAAGTGGAAGGTGTTGTTACCGCCCGGTTCAAGTACATGAAATATATTGAACATGATTACGAAGAATTGTATGATGTGAGATACGATCCTCATGAAACGACAAACCTTGCATATAAATCAAAATATAAATTAATATTAGAACAATTAAGAAGAAGGTATAAAGCGTTGAAGAGGTTATCGAAGTAAGCATTTTCTTCCCGTTAAATTACAGGACACTACAGGATGCGGTAATTTACTTCAATGCCTAACTTTGTTGGATTATTAATATTTTTTGTGCCTAAGACCTGTATAATGACCAAAAAGAGTGCTGCTGTTATTTTTCTTTTATTGAGCATGGTATGGATGTCCTGTAAAAAAGATTCCTCTCCGCTTTCTGTCGGAAACCTCCGTTGCGAATATCTTGAAAATCCCCTTGGTATAGATGTTACCCAACCGCATCTAAGTTGGGAGATCAGTGCTGCTGAAAGGGGAGTTATACAAACGGCATACCGCATTATCGTGGCTTCATCTCCCGAATTACTTAAAAAAGACAGTGGCGACCTGTGGAATTCAGGTAAGGTCGCTTCCGGCGCGACCGTCGGTATTGAATACGCTGGTAAACCCTTACAGAGCCGGGATGATTGCTACTGGAAAGTAAGAGTATGGACGAATAAAGAAAAGGAAATAGAATCAAAAACCGCTCACTGGAGTATAGGACTGCTTGCACCGGAAGACTGGAGTGCCCGGTGGACCGGCTTGGACAGTACTTTCCCCTGGGAGGCGCCACACGCTACCCACACCCGTTTGTCGGCGCGGTATTTCAGAAAGGCGTTTCAAGCCGGCAAAAAGATTAAAAAAGCGGTTGTATACCTCAGCGGCCTGGGAATTTACCGCCTTTTTATTAACGGAGAGAAAATCGGCGACGCTGAATTGTCCCCGGATCCTACCCAATACGATAAACGGGTATTCTACAATACATACAATGTAACCAAACAGATCCGGCAGGGAGCCAACGCAATCGGCGTTGTTTTAGGGAACGGCCGGTTCTTTGCCATGCGTTGGGGCGAAAATACGGGAATTCCTCCGGTTATGAATTTCGGATATCCCAAAATGTTGTTGCAACTGGAAATTGAATATGCAGACGGAACGGTGCAAAAGGTAGTCAGTGGCGGCGACTGGACGGTAACAGCCGCCGGCCCCGTAGTGGCTAATAACGAATTTGATGGCGTAGTGTATGATGCCAATAAAGAAATGCCCGGCTGGTCAGCGCCAGGGTTTGATGACAGCAAGTGGCTGAAAGCGCAGTTGGTGGAGGCACCGGAGGGCAAGGTAGCGGCCCAGCTGTCACCGCTGATTAAAGTAATGGATACCGTGAGGCCCAAAGCGGTGTTTAAGATAGCACCGGATACCTTCATTGTAGATATGGGGCAGAATATGGTGGGCTGGGCGCAGCTAAAAATAGCCGATGGTTTGAAAGGAGATACCGTCAGCATGCACTTCGCCGAAAGGATTAATCCGGACAGCACCTTATATGTGGCTAATCTGCGGGGAGCAGAAGCGACAGATCATTATATCATGAAAGACGGGATGCAGCAATGGGAACCGCATTTTACCTATCACGGTTTTCGGTATATAGCAGTGACCGGCTTCCCGGGAACCCCTACGGCGGCAGACTTTATAGGGAAGGTGGTTTATGATGACCTGCCAACTATCGGGCATTTTGAAACCGCTAACAAGGTGATCAACCAGATTTATCGAAATGCTTATTGGGGCATAAGAGGCAACTACCGGGGCATGCCTACCGATTGTCCGCAAAGGGACGAACGAATGGGGTGGCTGGGCGACAGGGCCGTTGGCTCCTATGGGGAAAGCTTCATTTTTGACAACAATAAGCTATATGCCAAATGGCTGCAGGACATCGAAGATGCGCAGAAAGAAAACGGTAGCATCCCCAATGTCGCGCCTACTTACTGGAAAATGTTTAATGACAACATGACCTGGCCGGGCGCATATGTGATCATTGCCAATATGCTTTATCACCAGTTCGGCAATCTAAAGCCGATAAAGCAGCATTATGCGTCTATGAAAAAATGGCTTACCTATATGAAGGACCATTATATGAAGGACTATATACTCACCAAAGATACTTATGGCGATTGGTGTATGCCACCGAAAGATCCGTGGTTGATTCATTCTAAATTACCTGAGCGAATAACAGCAGGAGACTACCTGGGAACCGCTTTTTATTACCGCATGTTGCAGCTCATGGAACATTTTGCTACTTTATTAAATAAGCCGGAGGATAAAAAAGCCTTTTCCGTTTTAGGAACAAAAATAAAAAAGGCGTTCAATAAAAAGTACTTAAACACCGCGGAAAATCTCTATTCCAATAATACGGCAACGGCGAACATTTTCGCTTTAGCTTACGGTTTGGCGCCAGACAGCATCCAAGGGGAGGTGTTTCAACATATCGTAAATACCACGATGAACGATTTTGACGGACATATCAGTACCGGACTGGTAGGCGGGCAATGGTTGATGCGTACGCTTACCCATAATGGTCGTCCGGATATTGCCTATAAACTGGCTACCAATACGACCTATCCGAGTTGGGGGTATATGGTCAAACAAGGAGCTACGACAATTTGGGAACTGTGGAATGGGAATACGGCTAACCCGGCAATGAATTCGGGAAATCATGTCATGCTGCTGGGAGACCTGGTTGTTTGGTTTTATGAAGACCTGGCAGGGATAAAAAGCGATGCTACACAGGCGGGGTTTAAGAAAATTATAATGAAGCCGTATCCGGTGAAAGGACTGGATGAGGTGGAAGCAGCTTATCATTCTGTACACGGGCCGATTAAAAGTCATTGGAAAAAAGACGAGGGGGTATTTGCCTGGGACATTTCCATACCGGCCAATACTACGGCCACAATTTATGTTCCTGCAGCAAGTGCAGACGATATTACTGAGGGAGGGAAGGACGCAGGGAAAGCCGAAGGGGTGAAATTCATTACAATGGAGAAGGGTAAAGCTGTTTTCGAAATAGGATCCGGGAATTATCGCTTTGTATCAAAAGGGTTTAAAAGTTAGTTTAACAGCTTATGCTATTGAAGAAAAATGCAAAGGTGTGAACCGCATTTTAATCCTTATCAGACGTTTTTTCGGCGGCTTTTCCTAAAAAGTAAGTATGTGTGTATTTTAAAAACTAATATAGAAAATGTCAACAACAGCAAAGCAATTTAAACATGTAAGCTATCTTTGGGATGAAACAGAGGCAGCGAAGTTTGGGGATGACCAGGTTGGATTATTGTTATATCGTTCGAATTTACTGGGGGCAGATCTTCGCCTGACCAATTACGGAGGGGGCAATACGAGTTGTAAAGTAATAGAAAAAGACCCGTTAACGGAATTGGATACCCGTGTGATGTACGTGAAGGGTTCCGGCGGAGATTTAGGCACGCTAAAAAGGAATGGCCTCGCTGGTTTGTACCTTGACAAGTTACAGGATCTAAAGAAGGTTTACCGCGGATTGGCATATGAAGATGAGATGGTAGCGCTTTTTAATCATTGTATCTTTGACCTTAATTCCAAAGCACCTTCCATTGATACGCCCTTACATGCTTTTCTTCCGTTTAATCATATCGATCATTTACACCCCGACGCGGCCATCGCTATTGCCGCCTGTAAGGACGGAAAAAAGATCAATGAAGAATTATTTGAAGGGAAAATGGGCTGGGTGGACTGGCAACGACCCGGCTTTGACCTGGCCTTGAAAATGGAAGCCTGTTTGAAGGAAAACCCCGGTATTCGGGGCATTATGCTGGGCGGTCACGGACTGTTTACCTGGGGAGATACGGCTTATGAAAGCTATGTAAATACTTTGGAGGTCATTGAAAAATATTCCGAATACCTGGCATCACATTTCAAAAAGCAAAGCCAGGTATTTGGTGGCCAGAAAGTTTCTTCCGTTCCCAAAGAGAACCGGTTAAAACAAGCGGCTAAACTAGCCCCTGTCTTGCGGGGCTTTTGCTCATCGGAAAAGCTTATGGTTGGTCATTTTACGGACGACGATCGCGTGCTTGAGTTTATCAACAGCAATGGAGTGGAACGGCTGGCTAAAATGGGAACCAGCTGCCCGGATCATTTTTTACGGACAAAAATTTGCCCATTAGTGCTGCAACTGTCTGCTGAAGAAAACCTGGAGGACGCTCCACGGATAAAAGAAAAACTAAAACCCGCTTTTGAAGGCTACCGGGCGTATTACAAAAAATATTATGAGGAACATAAGCATCCGGACAGCCCGGCTATGCGGGATCCCAATCCTGTCGTTATCTTGTATCCGGGGGTGGGGATGTTTACTTTTGCAAAAAATAAACAAACCGCACGCGTAGCTTCGGAGTTTTATATCAATGCCATAAATGTGATGAAAGGTGCGGAGGCTGTCTCTGAATATGTATCTTTACCTTTACAGGAAGCTTTTGATATTGAATATTGGCTTCTGGAGGAAGCCAAGCTGCAACGCATGCCCAAACCAAAACCCTTATCCGGAAAAGTAGCATTGGTTACAGGGAGTGGCGGTGGAATAGGGAAAGCGGTAGCCGGTAAATTACTTGAAGAAGGCGCCTGCGTGATTATAACCGATATTAATGATGGACGCAGTAAAGAAACCAGTGAAGCTTTTGCCGGAAGGTTTACAAAAGACAACGTGGCGGCCGCCCATTTGGATGTTAGAAGCCAACCGGAGATAGCACAATGTGTTGAGCAGGCTTGTCTCGCTTTCGGCGGAATCGACATTATCGTGAATAATGCGGGTCTTTCTATTTCCAAGCCTTTGACGGAGACTACTTTGGAAGATTGGGATACGCTACAGGAAATTTTGGTAAAAGGCCAGTTTATGGTGTGTAGCGCGGCGGTAAATGTCTTAAAACGGCAGGGGCTGGCGGGGGATATTGTGAATATCGTCAGTAAAAACGCGTTAGTCAGCGGACCCAATAACGTAGGATACGGAACTGCCAAGGCCGCCCAGTTGCATATGAGCCGGCTGCTGGCAGCAGAATTGGGCACCGATGGCATTCGGGTGAACGTCGTTAACCCGGATGCAGTGATTCAAGGCAGTAATATTTGGGCCGGCGGCTGGGCGGAAGGAAGAGCAAAAGCCTATGGCATTTCAGTGGCGGAGTTACCGGCTTTTTATGCGAAGCGTACTTTGTTAAACGTGACGATCTTGCCGGAGGATGTAGCCAATGCGGTGTTCGTCTTTGTGAGTGGTCAATTGGCAAAGAGTACGGGCAATGTGTTAAATGTGGATGGGGGAGTGGCAGCAGCCTTTGTACGCTAAAAGAAAGGGTTCAGGCATTAAAGGAAATAAAGGCCCGGCACGTTTGGCTGTTGTAGCGGCAATGAAACAGGTAGTTTAAAACGCGGCATTACAGGACAATAGCAATCAGTGTTGACCCATTCGGCGAGCGGGAAAGTCATAGATAAAGAAAGAAAAAGGGGAGGATTATACCGTGGGTTAAGGGCAGGACTTCGGGCAGAATATTGTTGCACGATGATTCAAGCAGGCTGACGCTACACGCTAACGAGCGCCGGCAAGCCATTGACTCCGAAAGTAAAAAGATAAAGTATTTTTTTATAATAAAAAAATGATTTGTGCCGTCAGGGCTAAAAGCAGAACAATATGAAAATATCTCAAGACCAAATTACCGCTTCCAATGAAAAACAAGTAAAGAAACATCGTTTACGTTGGGAGGTTTTAAAAGAGCAGTTGACAGAAAAGGGCGCTGATGTAAATGAACTGCTCAGCCAACTGCGCGCTTTTCAAATCGCCATCCCCAGCTGGGCGTTGGGAACCGGCGGTACCCGTTTCGGACGCTTTCCCATTGGTGGGGCACCGTTGAGTTTGGAGGAGAAAATGTACGATATCGGATTGCTTCATGCATTGAACCGATCCAGCGGAGCCATTTCTTTGCATATCCCTTGGGATATTCCGGCGGACGCAGGTGCCATCCGTTCTCTGGCTGACGAATTAGGATTAAGATTTGATGCGGTTAACTCGAACACTTTTCAAGACCAACCTGATCAAAAACATTCTTACCGTTACGGCTCGCTTTGCCATACCGATAAGGCTGTCCGGGACCAGGCGGTTGCCCACAATTTAGAAGTAGTAAAATATGGTGTGGCTTTAGGAACGAATGTATTGTCCGTCTGGCTTTCTGATGGCAGTATTTTCCCCGGCCAACACAATATGCGGGAGGCATTGCAGCGAACCTTAGAATCGCTGCAACAGGTTTATAAAGACATGCCGGATGATTTTGAAATGCTGGTAGAATACAAACCTTTTGAACCGGCCTTCTATGCCACGGTCATTCCCGATTGGGGAACCTCTTTTTTGCTCGTCAATAAGTTAGGAGAAAGAGCGAAGACGTTAGTAGACCTGGGGCATCATCTGCCTAATACGAATATAGCGCAAATTGTTTCTACTTTATTAGCCGAAGATAAACTAGGTGGTTTTCATTTTAATGATTCCAAATATGCGGACGATGATCTGACGACCGGAAGTATAAAACCTTATCAGCTGTTTTTAATTTTTTATGAATTAGTGGAGGGGATGCGTCATAAGAACCGGCCGATGGCGGAGCTGGGCTGGATGATAGACGCCAGCCACAATATTAAGGACCCGTTGGAAGACTTGTTGCAATCCGTAGAAGCCATTAAACTGGCTTACGCACAGGCCTTACTCGTTGATCATGAAAAATTACAGGAAGCGCAGCAACAAAATGATCCGGTCTTGGCCCAGGAGGTGTTGCAGGATGCTTTTCGTACGGATTTACGTCCGCTGTTAGCTGAGGCGAGACGGGGGGAGGGCGCGGCATTAGATCCTATAGCCACCTATCGCCAGTTGGGTGTCCGGAAAGAACTCATTAAACAACGAGGAGAAAAGACGGTAGCGACCGGACTATAAGAAACACCTGAGAAAGCCGGGTGCTTTTATAAATTGGTTTTTATGTCGGATGGCGGGTATTAATCTATACTTACCGTTTTATGGTGAGTAGCGTATTACCAAAACCAGGTTTTTCAAGCGCGGGCGCTAAGAGGTGTTTATAAGCAAGCTGCCGTAGCGGCGCGTTACCGAAAGCCTGCACAATGAAAAGCCAGTTAATATATAGGCTGAAAGAAAAGTCTGAAAAAATCTGGTAACACGATTAGTCAAAAGAGCCATAATATTATACAATTCTTTTATTATTAACTATGCTAGCTGTTTTCGATCTTGGCCGTACCCATAAAAAATTCCTGTTGTTTGATCAGGACTATAACGTAGTGGAAGAAACTGCGGTGGTTATTCCCGATAAGAAAGATGAAGATGGCGATGGCTGTGAGGATATTGGAGCGATCGTTCGCTGGATAAAAGCGCAATGGGCAAGAGTGTGCATGAACCCGGATTATGATGTTAAAGCCCTTAACTTCTCCACCCATGGGGCTGCCTTTGTTCATCTGGACGAAAAAGGACAGGCTGTTACACCCTTGTATGATTATATGAAGCCGTTGCCACAGGAAATAATAGATCGTTTTTATGAATTGTTCGGCGGTAAGATGGCCTTTTCGGGAAAAACAGGTTCCCCCGCTTTGAATATGCTCAATAGCGGGATACAATTGTATTGGTTAAAGAAGGCTAAACCCGATCGTTTTACGAAAATAGTTACCAGTTTACATTTGCCTCAATATGGTAATTTTCTTTTTTCCGGTAAGAAGCATGCGGATATTACAAGCGTCGGTTGCCATACCGGGCTATGGAATTTTGCCAAACAAACATATCATGGGTGGCTGAACCACGAAGAACTGGCAACCTTGCTGCCTCGCCCGGAACCGGTAAATGCTTTTGACCTGGTGCCGCTTGGGCAGAAAACTATCCCTGTGGGTATCGGTATGCACGATAGTTCTGCTGCCTTGTTGCCATTTGTCAAGATGGCAGATGCGCCCTTTGTGTTACTATCTTCCGGCACATGGAATATAGCTTTAAATGCTTTTTTTGAAGGTACTTTAAAGGAAGAAGAATACCGGAAGGATTGCTTGTATTATCTTTTGGACATAGACCGCAAGGTGGCGGCTTCCCGGCTTTTTTTAGGTCATGAGTATGATTTTCAGGTTAAAAAGCTGGCAGCGTATTTTAATAAAGGCGCGGATCATTTTCAAAGCCTTGTCCCGGATAAAACAAAAATGGAAGCGGTCTTGTCAAAGTGGTCGGAAGGGTTGTTGTTCTATCCTGAGACCATGCAGGGTACCGGGCCCTTCCCGGCCTTAAAAGGCCCGGCTCCTGATTTGTCTTTGTTTGGCTGTTTTGAGGACGCTTATTATAAACTGATGCTTGATCTAACCTGGCTTCAGAAGAAGAGTATTGAACTGGTCGCCGGGTCGATAAAAAGATTGTATGTCAGTGGCGGATTTATTAATAATGCGGTTTTTATGGAATTGCTACAGGCCTTCCTGCCGGACTGGCAACTCTTTATTGCCGAAAACAGACGGGCCTCCTCTTTAGGGGCAGCCATCGCGCTACATGAAGTGTGGCAGCATGATCCGCTTTCAGCATCCGTCAGTCCTGTTGTTCCGTTTGTAAAACAATTGGATTTAGACTTGAGTCATTATTCGGCAAGCGTTAATAAACTGGATCACCCTGCAATTTAAACCATTAAACCATTAAACCATTTACATGGGAATCATCATCGGAGTTATTTATCATTTCATAGGTGGCGCTGCTTCCGGCAGTTTTTATATGCCCTACACGCGTGTTAAAAAATGGTCCTGGGAAAGCATGTGGATAGTCGGGGGACTGTTCTCCTGGCTTATTGTTCCACCGCTTGCGGCCTGGCTTACCATCCCCGGTTTTGCCGACATTATTCGTGCCACTGATGCCAGCACGCTGTGGTGGACTTTTTTTATGGGTATCCTATGGGGGATCGGCGGGTTAACCTATGGTTTGGGAGTGCGTTACCTGGGTATGTCGTTGGGTAATTCTGTTATCCTGGGATTAACCGCGGCCTTTGGTGCTTTGTTGCCTTCTGTTTATTACGATATTGTTCCGACTGCAGGCAAGGTAACCTTTACGCAAATGCTGGACAACCGCTGGGGACAATTCGTATTGATCGGGGTATTGATCTGCCTAATAGGTATTGCCATATGCGGTAAGGCCGGTATGATGAAAGATAAGGAAATGTCCGCGGAAGAAAAAGAACGGGAGAAGAAACAGGGAACCGGTGAATTTAGCATCGGCTTGGGACTGCTGGTGGCTATTATTTCCGGGGTTTTAAGCGCCTGCTTTAATTATGGTATCGAAGCCGGAACCCCCATGGCGGATATGGCGGTAAGCCGGGGTATTAATCCCTTGTTTCAAAATAATGTCATTTATGTCGTTTTACTGTGGGGTGGGTTGACTACGAATTTTATCTGGTGTCTTTTCCTCAACGTGAAAAATAAAACCTATGCCGATTATACGAATAAAAAATCACCGCTGACAGCAAATTATCTGTTGTCTGCATTAGCCGGAACAACTTGGTTTTTGCAATTCTTTTTTTATGGTATGGGAGAGAGTAAACTCGGCAATGGAGCCAGTTCCTGGATATTACATATGGCCTTTATTATTTTAATAGCCAACGTATGGGGCCTTGTTTTGAAAGAATGGAAAGGCGTAAGCGGGAAAACGTTATGGACCATTATAGCCGGAATATTGACGATCATGTTGGCAATCGTTTTTGTAGGGTACGGGAACGGGTTAAAGGGATAGCGTTGTAATATTTTACAACTGTTTAAAACGGTTAAGCCAGGATACTTTCCCGGCGTATCCGGAGGTTTTTTGCCAGGCCGCTTATTGTGTTCGCTGAGAATGAAACAATCTGAAATGTATCTGAATCATTTTCAGAGTCCTTTACACTTAAAAGGAAAGCATTATCTTTGCAAAAAAGAACGGTTATGTTTTTCCATTTCTATAAATACCAGGGAGCCGGTAATGATTTTGTGATCTTAGACAACCGGCTGGAAGAATATTCCGCTATGGATCAAAAGGACATCTTTCTGATCTGCGACCGCCATTTTGGAATAGGAGCCGATGGTTTAATGTTATTAAATAACCATCCTGAGGCCGATTTTGCCATGAAGTATTTCAATTCCGATGGCAAAGAAGGAACGATGTGTGGGAATGGCGGGCGCTGCATTGTTGCTTTTGCAAACGCCAAAGGCCTGATTAAAGAAGAGACTACCTTTATGGCTGTGGACGGCCTGCATCAGGCTATAATAACCAGGCCCGGCTGGGTTGAACTCAAGATGAAAGATGTAGATGAAGTCGAGATAGGATATGATTATGCCATCCTGGATACGGGATCTCCTCATTACGTAAAGTTTACGGAGTTTTTGGGAGATGTCGATGTAGTGAAGGAAGGGCAAGCCATTCGTCAGCAGAAGCGGTTTATGCCCGATGGCATCAATGTTAATTTTTTAGAATACGGTACAAGCGCTTTGCAGATACGTACCTATGAAAGGGGAGTGGAAAATGAGACGTTGGCTTGCGGAACAGGAATCACCGCCTGTGCGTTGGTTGTGGCTGGCAATCAGAACAAAGACTATCGTATACCCGTGCAGGTAAAAGGCGGAGATCTCGAGGTCCGGTTTAAGAAGGTGGACCAGCAACATTTTGAAGATATTTGGTTGTGTGGTCCGGCGGAAAAAGTATTCGAAGGCGACATGGCGCTCAACAAAAAATGGAAAGAAAGGCTCACCGTTTTTGAGCATCTTTGAAAAGGGCTATTCTTTCCAGGCTTTTTCCAAAAAAGTAAGCCAGTTTTTGCACATAATATTTTCCACATCTTCTTCTGAATATCCACGGTATTTTAGTATATCGGGGATTTTTTGCAGATCCCGGATGGATTCCAGGTCGGCAGGGCACTGTTCTTTGCCGAAGCCGCCATCCAGGTCCGTTCCAAGCGCAGCGTGTTTTGTGTCCCCCGCGATTTGACAAACGTGGTCAATGTGGTCAGCGACTGTTTTCAGCGACACCCCTGTTTTTTCGGGCATACTGACGCCCCTTTCCCAACCCGGTACCAGCATCCAGGCATCAAAAGCGGATCCTATTACCGCCCCCCGCGCGATAAGGGCCTTGATCTGATCATCGGAAAACTGCCGGTTGTGAGGTACCAGCGCCCTGCAGTTGTTATGGCTTGCCCATACCGGACCGTTATATTGATCGAGCGCTTCCCAGAAGCTTTCATCACAGAGATGGGTGGCATCCAAAATGATGTTCAGCCTTTCCATTTCCCGGAGCAATGTACGGCCTTTTTGTCCGAGGCCGCCGGAAGAATCTGTTCCATGAGCATACACACCGGGCCCGTAATGTGCGGGGCCCAGGGCTCTTAACCCCGCCTCGAAAGATTTTTCCAGGCAGTCCATGTTCACGATGGAGTCAGCGCCTTCCAGGCTGAGGATATACCCAACAGGTAGCTTCGCGGTGTCTTCCGCTTCTTCCCATAATTGTATATGGGATCTTAACTCGGCCAGGTTTCGGATTTGCGTCATTTCTCCCTGATCTTCCATCAGGCGATACCAGGCCAGCTGTCCCTGTGTTTGTGCCCGTGCCTGCTCCTGCGAAAACCAGCCACCCATGCCACCGCCCAGAGGGGGGACGAATGAAGAGCCCGGTTGTACGTAACGTGCGATCTGTGTGGCCACACAAAGGCCTATTCTGCCTTTACGCATTTCTTCAAGGGAAATCGTACTCTTCCCCCGGTCCGGCTTGTCGCTATAATCTTTTTCCCGTTCGCGGATAGAAGAAAGGGACTTGGTTAAATCACGATTCCATTCCATGGCGTTCATGCTCAGATCAAGATGTGCATCAAAAATAAGCCGGGGCATAAGTATTGTTGTTTATAAGGTTATTTTCTTTTTTCTTGCAGTTACCTCCCATTGTTTCTCGACATGTCCATCTGTGACGACCTGTACCTCGTCATATAAGGCTACGGTCGGACAGACGTGGTGCGGGACGCCATAGAGCGCGTCGCCCGGCTTTAATCTTTGCCAGTCTTGTTCCTCCACTTTTAATACCAGATGTTCTTCGCTTTGTGAAGCGCATTCATAGTTGGTCAGATTTAAAAAGAAGACGCGTTTGTCGATGGCGTTTTCGGCGGCTACCGATTTGTGGCCGAGGTCGGTCGTCACGACCCCCCGGTCCGGCTTAGAAATGACGCGGGTCAGCAATACGGCGGCCCAAAGGAAATGCTGGTCCGGTAACAAACGGGCATATCCCGCATCCCAAAGGATATTGGTGCCGGGGCTGCAAAGTACCCGCGTATTCATGGCGTGTACAGGAAAGGTAGGGCTTCCTCCGGCAATGATTTCCGGCGAGGAAAGCCCTGTAGCTTCTATTTGTTGTGTTATTTTTTTTACCGGTAGGAAGGCGGCTTCTACCTGTCGTTTCCTTTCAGCGGGGTTCTGAAGACGGATATGCCCATCATAGACATGTAAACCTAGACATCCTACGTTTGAAAGCGAAGAAATAGCGGCATACAATGCCGGGATGTCCTTTTCGACGGCTATGCCCGTGCGATGCATTCCGTTGTCTATATCAATGTAAACGGTAGTCGTTTGCTGATTTTTGGCAAAAAGCGTATTTAGCATTTGCGCGCTTTCCAGGTTGTCCGCCAGGGAAGAAAAACGAGTACCGGGAAACTGCTTTGTCAGCTGTAAGAAACGCAAGGCTTTAGACTTGTTTAACTGGTAGGCCAGCAAAATATTCATTGCTCCGGACGTTGCCAGCATTTCTGCTTCTGCGATTGTAGCACATTTGAAACGGCGAATGCCCGCTTGTAGTTGCAGCTGTACAATGGCAGGCATCTTATGTGTTTTGACGTGTGGTATCAGCCGTTCCGGACCTCCGGCGATGCGTACCATTTCGCTGACATTGCGCCTGATCCGTTCAGGGTAAACAAGTAAGGCCGGAGAATCTATTTCATCAGGCCGGTTAAGGATATACCATTGATCGTTATTCATTCATGCTTACTTTAATGTTATTTCAAATACCACCTCTATTTCTACCGGAATATTACCGGGCAGGGAAGCCATACCTACGGCGCTGCGCGCGCCTACGCCTTTTTCTGCGCCCCACAGCGCAGCAAAAAGTTCACTGCACCCGTTAATCACATAAGGGTGTTCCTCAAAACCGGGGGTACAATTGACCATCCCAAATAATTTGATCAGTCGTTGAATGTCCTCCAGCGGTCCAAAGTAAGCTTTCACCGTTGCCAGCACGGTCAGTGCGACCTGCAGGGCAGCCTGTTTGCCCGCTTCGGCATCCAGGTCTTTTCCTACTTTCCCGCTGATCAGGGTTCCATCGCTTTGGACCGGTCCCTGTCCGGAAACATAGATCAGGTTACCCTGTTTTACCACCGGATGGTATACCCCGCCGGCAGGAGGCGCCGGCGGAAGATGAAGATTAAGCTGCTGCAGCTTTTGCGCTATTGTTGTTTGTTGCATCACAGAAATATTTTTAGCGTCAGTACACCCAGTAGTCCTGCGACAGAAACGATGGTTTCCATCGCTGTCCAGGTTTTGAAAGTATCTTTTATGCTCAAGTTAAAATATTCCTTAAACAACCAGAAACCGCCGTCATTAACATGCGAAAACATGAGGCTGCCCGCGCCAATGGCCAGCACCATCAGCGCGGGATGCACCATTTGCTGCTGGATAAGCGGCAGCAGAATGCCCACCGTTGTTAATCCTGCGACGGTAGCCGATCCGATACATACACGGATAATCGCGGCGATGAGCCACCCAAGGATCAGTGGCGGAATATGCCAGTCTTTCAGGCCCGCAGCGATATAAGTGTTTACGCCGCTGTCGCGCATCACTTCCATGAATACTCCGGAGCCGGCAATGATGAGCAGGATAACCGATATGCCCTTAAAAGCGTCCTGCAGTTCGTGCATGACCTGAGGAATCTTCCTGTTGCACCGAATACCGAGAAAATAAATGGCCACCAGCACGGAAAGGAACATGGCGATGTTCGGGTTGCCGATGAAATGAATAAACTTATCCGGAAAGGAATTCGCAGGGAAAATGTTTCCCGCCACGGTTGTAATGGCCAGCAATACGAGTGGCAGCAGGGCGGTAAACAGACTGATGCCCAAGCCGGGAAGTTGTTTGTCCGCCAATGGCTCGTCAGGCACCAGGTCCTCCGGCGCTTCGGGCCGGTAGTTCTTTAAGGTACGGCCAAACAACGGTCCCGCAATGGCGATGGCCGGAACCGCAACAATTAAACCGTACAACAGTGTTTTCCCTATGTCTGCATGCAACTGCCCGGCAATGGCTGTAGGCGATGGATGGGGCGGTAAAAATCCGTGTGCTACGGACAAGGCGGCAAGCATGGGCACACCAATGGATAATAGCGGCAGGCGGGTAGCGTAACCTACCGCAAAAATCAGCGGGATGACAACCACGAACCCGGCTGTATAAAACAAGGGAATACCTACGACCAACCCAGCCAATGACATGCCCCAGGCGAGGTATTTTTTTCCGAAAAGCAGGGTCATAGAACGGGTGATCTGCTGGGCGGCTCCGCTTTCTGCCACCAATTTTCCCAGCATGGCGCCAAACCCGAGAATGATGACTAAAGAACCCATCATGTTGCCAATGCCTTTTTCCAGTGAAGCGGAAAGTTCAGCGACGGACATACCGGATGCCAGGCCCAGTAATACACTGACTAAAATGAAAGAGATGAAAGTATCCAGCTTTACCCAAACGATCAGAAGAACAAGGAGCAGGATGCCCGACAGGCACAGTACGATCGGCATAAGCAAATATTTACCTTTACCGCATAAATATAAGCACAAAAAAACCTTCTTCAAAAATGAAGAAGGTTGTTACCATCACAAAAGACGCTTAATACTGGTCATCCAGGGCGAATATCGGATCGCGGAACTGATATTTTCCCCGGGTGAAGTCCGGAATATATTGTACTGATCCGCCTTCTTGTATGGAAGCTTCCGATAGCGGTGTAATGGCGTACCAGGTGGCCAGGTCATATACATCCAACGGGTAGGGCTGTTTGCGTTTAATACATTCTACCAACGCATTAATCACGAACCAGTCCATTCCGCCATGGCCGGCGCCTTTGGTGTCATTGGCATAGCGTTTCCACAAGGGATGATCGTATTTTTCCATGTAGGCTTTATCGCTTTCCCAGACATCGTGTTTTTCGCTGGTTCCTTCGATGTATATCGAGTTGAAATCGTCCATCCATAACCCCTGGGTTCCCTGTACCCGGAAATTTAAAGAGTAAGGGCGTGGAGAATTGGTGTCAAGGCTCAGCATGATCGTTTCTCCATTCGAGGTTTTAATCAGGGTCGTTACGATATCGCCCAGGTTAAACTTAACTTTTGCGTTAGGGTGATCTTCGCCGCCATTATCCACAATGTATTTGTGAAGGCCGCGGGATTTGGTAGCCATGGATGTGAGGGTCAACAGCCGGTTACCTCTGTTCATGTTGATCATGGTCCCCACCGGTCCGAGACCGTGGGTGGGGTAAAGGTCTCCGTTGCGGTGTACCGAATGTATGGTACGCCATTTGGCTTCTGAAATGGCTTTATCGCCAAATTCGACACCATGCCCGTAAAAATGGACGCCGTCATTGAATTTTACCGGACGCAGGTCATGCTGATACCCTCCCTGAAGATGGATCAGTTCACCGAACAAATTTTGACGTACCATATTTAAAACGGCCATCACATCACGACGGTAACATACGTTTTCCATACCGAATACCGGAATACCGGTATCCTCGCTGGTGTCCACAAGCTGCCAGCACTCACGGATGTCGGAGGCTCCACAGACTTCCACAGCGGGCGTTATCCCTGCTTTCATGGCTTCTACCGCTTGAGGGACATGCCAATTCCAGGGGGTAGCGATAATTACTGCATCAACCTCCTCCCGCTTGAGCAAATTGCGGTAATCGTACGGACCATCGGTATATTCGGCTACTTTTTGTTTGCCTTTATAGTGGTCACTAATCAATTTGCGGCAACGGGGAATCGCACTTTTGGTATCGGGATCGCAAATGGCTACGACTTGTACATCGTCGCGCCGCAGGCACAGAGCCAGGTGTCCCTGCCCTCTCAGGCCTACGCCTATCAGCGCGATACGTACTTTATCTGCTTTAGCTGCAGCTTTACTGATCAGCGGAGCGCTGCTGAAAACCGTCGCTCCGGCCCCGGCAATGGCGGTGTTGCGCAAAAAATCACGCCTTTTCATTTTGTCCATCATTTTTCAAAGAGTTAATTTCCAAGTATGTATTTGTGCATGTTATAAAAAGGCCACAAAATACACCGTTTTTTGGCAATATCGTTGCGCAAACCGTTGCTCAAATTTATAATGGATGCAGTATCCAGCCTATCGGTTTTGGCCAATAGCACAGGAGGCAACCCGCTAAACGGGTTGCCTCCTGCCTTAAGTCTTTCTCGCCACCGATACCACGATGTTTATTTTTGTGCTCCGGCATCCAGTTTGGCCACTTCCTTATCGAAGAAATCAATGCTTTTGCTGATTTGTTCCATATTATCCTCCGGATCCGCTTCGTATTCGATGGAAATCATTCCTTTGAAATCTTGCCTGCGCATTTCTTGGATTATTGCAGGAATATCGCAAACGCCGGTTCCCCAGACCGTGTCTTCTGCTTCGGGGCTTTTCGAACTCACATCTTTGAAGTGAAATTCAACAATATGTCCCTTTAGTTTTTTGAGGCAGGTTAAAGGATCAAGCCCCGAACGTACAAAGTGACCAATGTCAGCGCAGGATCCGATCCGGCTGCTCAGCCCCTCAATGGCAGCCAGTAGCGTATCCGGGCTCCAATAATGGGAAGGCTTGGGATGGTTGTGAATAGCTACATTGATCTGGTATTTGTCGCAGAGCTGAGAAACGTAGGGCAAGTCGCCGGAATGAGGCTCTGACACAATATTGGTGATGCCCATATCTTTTGCAAAAGCAAAAAGGGAATCCCACTCCGCCTTGGTGTCCGGGACGATCACGCCGAAAGAGATGAGTTCCACATCCTGTTTTTTCAAATAGTCTTTTATGTTTTGGCGCGTGGCGCTGTCGATGTTGTAATTCATGACACCATCTATATTGCCGCCTATTTTTTGCCCGGGATAGGCTTCAATAAAATGTAGTCCGAGGGCTTTTGTTTTATCTACTGCTTCAAAAAAGCTGAATTTCCTGAAAGTGTAGGCCTGTGTACCCATTTTCCAATCAAGGTCTTCCCGGGTAAGCTTTTCCTCCGGCGTACTATTGCAGGAAAAAAGTCCGGCTGCAAACAAAGTAACAAGCGCAATAAAAAGTAAACTTCTCATGTTTTAAAGTGTTAGATTTTGTATGATTTTACGAAAGGGGACAAGATAGAAAGTTTCTGTGAAAAATCGGCAAATTAGCGTAACTTG
>CAYRJM010000020.1:0-44321 GCA_964424665.1 uncultured Chitinophagaceae bacterium | reverse complement strand
TGATATACCAGTAGGAAGCGCTCGCATTGATTGAAAACTGCGGAGAAATAAAGTAGTCGAAACCCACTGTTCCTCTGGCCATTAAATGGAACTGTGCATCATCTTCCAGATTAGGAAGCGTACCGAATGCCTCTTTGGTCATTCCATATTGTTCATACATGGCGGAAACCCTGTTAATGGTTACCGGACCTACAACACCACCACCTTTAGAGGTATAATCATACTCCAGCGTATTGCTAGCTTCTCCACTTCCTTTGTAGTAATAATAGCCAAATTCAGTCATGCCAATTCCAGCATTCAGGCTCACGAATCCCTGAAAGGGACCTTTGCCGAACCAAAATTCCGGGCCGGTCATGGCATACCAGGAACCCAGGTCTGCAACAGCGCTTGTGTCCAACGTTTTTGGCCCAAAATCAAATGCCCTGTCATCCTGAGCTGTTTTATCCCACAACCAGGCTTGTGAAGTGTTCCGCATCACATCAGATGCTTTAAGTCCGTATCCGGCATTATCGGAAAAAGGAATACTCCGATCCAGATGAAAGCGTCCGGCGCTCAGGTTCCACCCGAACCAGGTATTGTGCGACCGCCATCCGAGATTCAGTTCTCCAAAATAGCCACTGTTCAAAAAATAGGCAGGGTCGGTAGCCAGGTCATTCTTGAACAGATAGCCACCTCTTGCACCAATATAGAAGGTAGATAAGGTATCTGGATAAGTAGTCTTTATCGGCTTCATGTTCTGGGCTTGCGTTGTTGAGGAAGTAAAAACAACACTCAAAAGCAGCAAAAGGCTGCATAGCTGATGTAAATAGTTCGTTTTCATGATGATCCATTTTAAGTGAATAATCACGCCGGATTGGTTATTATTACCGGCGCATTCATGTGTATATCAACGGCACATTGTTTTTGTTACCCCTTTCTTCCCATATTTTTTTTATTTTTGAATGAAAATATCGTCCCGCTCAACGAGCAACGCATCTTATGGCAGAAATACAGGACATACATACCGACCAGGCATATATTGACGGACTGCTCAGAAATGATGGCGCCGTCATAGATACCATATATAAAAGGTTTGCTCCCGGCTTAAAAAGGTGGATCATAAAAAATAACGGTTCACCGGCGGATGCTGGCGATATTTTTCAGGAAGCGCTTATTTCCATTTTTCGTCAGGCAAAAGAAAAAAAACTAAAACTGCGTTGCCCCTTTGAGGCTTACCTGTTCATCATAGCCAGGCGCATGTGGCTTAATGAATTAAAAAAAAGAGGCCGGCAGGGGGTAACAACTGATCTTCAAAAGGTATATAATATAGGAGCTGATGATCTGAAAGAGGGGGAAGAGATGGCCATTACCAGGGAAAAAGAAAAGCTCGTCATTCAATTTTTTAAAACACTGGGTGACCGATGCCGGGAAATTATTCGTCTCAGCATGAAAAAAGAACATTCTCAGGAGGAAATCGCCAATCAATTAGGGCTGTCCTATGCTTATTTGCGAAAGAAAAAGTCGGAATGTATGGCACAACTGGTCAAAAAGATAAAAGCGTCAGGGACAAAATTTTAAAAAAATGCCAGACACCCATTTTGAACATATTGAACGTTTTCTTCATAATGAATTATCTCCGGAAGAACTACAGCAGTTTGAAAAACAACTGGCTGAAGACGGGGCCCTGCGCGAAGACCTGAGAATTTACAAAGAAATCAATGGCATGCTGTCGCTCCATTTCAATCCTTCGCAAGAAGAAATAAATCTGAAAAAACAGTTGCAGCACCGGCAGGCTGCATATTTTTCATCCGGGGAGCGGATGGTGAAGGCGATGAAATCCCGCCGTTCTATGTGGTACACCATTGTCTCAATAGCTGCGGCGGCAGCGATTATCCTGTTTATATGGTCACCCTGGCAGCAGAATATCCTCAGTCAGTACGGACAAATAAAAATGACCTCGCCTATCGTCCGGGGAAACGAACAAAACCAGTTACTTACCCGTGCATCTGAATTATTTAATCAGAAAAAATTCAGCGAGGCCCTACCGCTGCTCGACAGTTTGGCTAAACGTGATCCGGATAATGCGCAAAGCAGGTTTTACCGGGGCGTGACCCTTTTGCATCTGCATCAGCCGCAGAGCGCCCGCAAAGATCTGCAACTTATTTTTCACGGGCAATCGGTCTATCGTTTCGATGCGGCTTACTTTACCGCTCTTTCTTATCTCCAGCAAAATCAGAGCGATTCCTGCCGCACCTGGCTTCAAAAAATTCCTGAGTCGGCGGCCATTTATCCCAAAGCGAAAAAATTATTGAGCAACACGGCCACGCAGGGTAAAAAATAGAACAGCTTAACCTCAGGGTTTTTTAAAATTTACGTTTTTGGGCATGGATGGAGTTTTAAATTTTTGATTGTAGTGTCGTCTGATACCTTTTCGTTTATAGAAATTGGCGGATTCATTACCTTTTTTAATTTAGGGGTCTGTTAACACAGAGTCAATAAAAAACATAAGAATTGCAAATTAGTAGGCTAAAAGTTGCCCCCTAGTCGAAAAAACTGCTCCGGATATACATCCGGAGCAGTTCTCCCCTCATCAAAAGCCCTTTCTCCTCCATTGTGTCAGACTACAACAGTCGTATTTCATTCAGGGCTTTTACTCTCTAACTATTATAGTTCCTTTCATTGTTGGGTGCAGGGTGCAAAAATAATTTAGGGAATCCGTCACAGTAATGACTTTTGTCCAACTGCTATCCATTTGTATATCTCCAGAGGTCCACGATTTATCGGGAAAAGCAGTCACATTGTGCCTCACCAGGTCCTGATTAATCCAAACGATTGTATCATACTTTCCAACTGTGAGTACTGTCGGTTTAAACTGCATCATTTGTATATAGATAGTGTCGGCCTTGGGGCTGAGCTTCTGATCCCGCCCAGGTGTGTGGCACCCCCAGACAATAACAGCTGTAACAATCAATAACAAAGTTACTCTTATAATTTTCCTCGGCTTCATCGTCCAACCTCCCCTTATTTATTGAATTCAGCTTGCACCATTTTTGCATGTTCCAGATGTTGAGCCAATACCGGTGCCACTTTAATTAGGAGGCTTTTCAGTTGGGCATTATCCGCTTGGGGGATCAACAAATTCTTAACGGCCTTGATAACTGCTTCATGATAAGCCACTTCATTATCAATGTAGGCTTTATCAAAATCTTCTCCGTTCTTTGAATTTAACATCTTAATCGTTTTTTTCTCGCCTTTCAACAAGGACTCGGTAACTGCATTATCTTCTGGTGTGACTCCTAATTTTCTTGCCAGGGCGACCGCTTGCTTAATAACTGCAGTATGATCATCCCTCATACTTTGGGCAAATTTTCTGATGTCGTTATTGTGTGTTTTTTTCAATGCAATTTTTGCATAATTCACATCAATTTGATTTGCCGTTACTGCCACTGATGCTATTTCAGGGTCTGTAAGCTGTGGGGTCTTGTTTTGCGAAAAGGCCATAACAGACATTAGCAGAAATCCGGAGAAAAGGAGTCCCGCATTTCTAATTATTGGTTTTACCGTACTCATGATTGTGTTTTTTTATTGAAAATTTGTTCTATCAAAGTAGAGTGGGTGAGAAGGGAATACGTTACAAAATTTCTAAGATGGCTTTGAGTAAATAGTTTTTAAACACTGTGGTCCGGTAAAAAACGAGTAGGAAGGTAGCGATTAGTTCGCTACCTGTCCTCTCACACCACTGTACGTACCGTTCGGTATACGGCGGTTCCTTAGTTTACAACTCTTACATTCTGGTAATAATCCGATAGGAAGACGTATCCTGCTCTCTTTAGACAGTCATTGGTAATTGTCCGTGCTAGGATAATGCTATTAGCCGTACGCCAGTAGCTTTTCCTTGTATTGGCCCACGGCCATGCGCTGTATTTAGCAATACTGAGCGAGACTGTAAAATAAACTGTGTCAGTTTATTTTACAGTCTCCTAAATTACAGGGGGCTTACTTTTGAACTACAAAACGAAAAATATTGAATAACAATTAATTGAAACGAAAATGTAGCTGTTTTTCCTGTTTACCGGACAACAGTGGTTTTTAAAATAAAAAACAGGATAGTGAAGTAGGGAAGTTAACCAAGCACGATAAAGCTCTCGTCCTGATTTCAAACCTTATTTCCGTTCTCCTCAGGTACCTCTTTTTTAACCTTAAACAGTAATCATTCGAGCAAATACACCGTTTTTATTCCGGAGTTTTGTCGGATCTTTGCTGACTCCAGATATGCGGTGGTAGTTCTTACATTTTATCTGCCGGATGCGTAGGTATCCTTTCGATGACGTCCTTCAACTATGCATGAGGACTGAGGTACTCCCCAATGTCTGTACCAGTAAATGCGAAAAATAAGATAGAGGAACTGTAGTTAATTGATGGTGCAAGAATAAATCATACCCCTATAGAAAAACGATCATCCGGGTTAAGATAAATTACTGGTATGCAAGATAATAATATTTGTAATATCTTTAGAGAAATATCCGGTAAACGAAAAATTTCCGGCGTCTTGTGTATGATAGAAATCAATTCCTACAAACTGCTCTGTTTCGGATATTTCCCCAAATATAATCGCTGAAAAATTTTGTTAACGATCTACCAGATCGGTACCCTAACCCTCATACTGACTCATGATCCTTCGTACGCTGTCTGCTGCCGACGAAGTAAAGTTATTCCAGTCATAGTTGTTCCAATGCTACCTGTCTTCGTGTGAACCGCCCAATAATCTTTAGTGGTTGGACGGTTCGCTTCAGCCAAACAGATTCTCCGGCTTTTTGAAACAGCGGGACCCCCTCTATTTTGAGGTCATCCGGATAATCGGCACGATCATCTCTTCCAGTGAGATGCCCCCATGTTGGAAGGTATCGTGGTAGTAGTTGGCGTAATGGTTGTAGTTATTCGGATAGCACAGGTACCCGTCTTCCTTCGCGAAAATGTATGAGGAATTGACATTGGGCCTGGGCAGCCCCCCCTCATTGGGATTACGGAAAGCCAGTACATCATCCGGGTTGTAATTGAGGTTACGGCCATGCTTGTAGCGCAGGTTGGTAGTCGTTTGTTTGTCCCCGATCACCTTACAGGGCTTTTTCACCCTCACGCTGCCGTGGTCCGTAACTACGATCAGGCGGATATCTTTTTCCACGAGCCTGATCAGCGCCTGGTATAGCGGACTGTGTTTAAACCAGCTTTTTGTAATGGAACGATAGGAAATTTCATCAGAGGCCAGCTCTTTTAAGACTTCCATCTCCGTCCGGGCATGGCTCATCATGTCCACGAAATTATAGACAATCACATTTAGGTCGTAGTTCAGCATGTTATGGATATTGTTAACCATGCTCTGGCCGTCCTGGTGGTTGGTGATCTTGGTGTAAGAAAAGTTAATGTCTTTCATGCGCAGCCGCTTGAGCTGGGAAGCCAGGAACTCCTCCTCGTGCAGGTTCTTTCCACCTTGTTCATCATCGTTTTTCCATTGCAACGGAAACCTTTTCTCAATTTCAACGGGCAGCAGCCCCGCGAATATCGCGTTACGGCTGTATTGCGTGGAGGTCGGCAAAATGCTGTAAAAAGTGTCTTCTTCCTGTATGCGAAAATGATCGGCGAAGATCGGCTCAATGGCCTTCCACTGGTCGAAGCGCAGGTTGTCGATCAAAACCATAAAAAGCGGTTTGTCCTTCTCTATATGCGGCGCGATCTTATACTGAAAAAGGGTATGCGACATAATGGGCGCTTCCGGGGTCTTCGGATGAACCCAGTTCAGGTAGTTCTTGCTCACGTATTTGGCGAATTCCGTATTCGCTTCCGCTTTCTGGGTCTGAAACACTTCCTGCATCTCCGGGCTGTCGCTCTTGGCCATTTCCATTTCCCAATAAACAAGCTTCTTATAGGTGTTCATCCATTCGTTGTAGTCCTGGTTGGAACTGAGCGTCATAAACAGGTTGCGGAAGTCCTGCTGGTAGGCCGTCGTGGTCTTGGCGGCGACGAGCCGCTTGTTGTCGATGTTCTTTTTGAGCGTCAGCAGTACCTGGTTCGGGTTTACCGGTTTTATGAGGTAGTCGGTTATCTGGCTGCCGATGGCGTCATCCATCACATCTTCCGCCTCATTTTTCGTGACCATGATCACAGGGATCTGCTGGTTGAATTCTCTTATCTGGCCCAAGGTCTCCAATCCGGTCATGCCCGGCATGCTTTCGTCCAGCAGGATCACATCCACTACGTTGTCCTTTAAATACTCTATCGCGTCATAGCCGTTACTTAAAGCGGAAATCTCATATCCTTTATTTTCTAAAAATAAAATTTGCGACTTCAGGGAATCTATCTCGTCATCTACCCAAAGAATACTGGTGTTGTTATTCATAATGTGCTATTCAATTTAATTCAAAATTACCTTTTTCTGACGGTCTATTGTAAATTTGCAGGTTGAAGGCTGTTAATTTAACATTTCTTAAAGCAGGAAGATCTCTTTATGTATCAGGGAAAAAGAAAAATCATCAACGACCCCGTCTATGGCTTTATCACCATCGACGATCCATTGGTTTTTAAAGTCCTGCAACATCCCTATTATCAAAGATTGCGCCGTATTCTGCAAATGGCGCTGGCCCATCTGGTCTATCCGGGGGCGATGCACACCCGTTTGTCCCACTCCCTGGGGGCGTACCACCTGATGCGACTGGCGCTGAAGGAATTATGTGATAAAGGTGTTAAAATAACGGCGGCGGAAAAAACGGCCGCCTGTCTCGCCATCCTGTTACACGACATCGGGCACGGTCCTTTCTCCCACGCCTTGGAAAACATTATTGCCGAAGGCATCTCTCATGAAGACATCTCCACCCTAATCATGCAGCGGTTAAATGAAGAACTGGACGGCGAGCTGGCACTGGCCATCCGGATATTCAAAGGGGAATACCACAAAAAGTTTCTGCATCAGCTGGTCTCCGGGCAGCTGGATGTCGACCGCATGGACTATTTAAGCCGGGACAGCTTTTACACGGGGGTGTATGAAGGAGTCATTGGCTATGACCGCATCATCAAGATGATGACCGTCCACAATGATGAGCTCATGATAGAAGAAAAAGGCATTCACTCCATCGAAAAATTTGTGGTCGCCCGCCGGCTCATGTATTGGCAGGTGTACCTGCATAAAACGGTGCTCAGCGCCGAAAACATGCTCGTTAATATA
The DNA here is from genome assembly GCA_964424665.1 of uncultured Chitinophagaceae bacterium. Classification (GTDB taxonomy): domain Bacteria; phylum Bacteroidota; class Bacteroidia; order Chitinophagales; family Chitinophagaceae; genus FW021-bin31. The sequence goes on along the minus strand of CAYRJM010000020.1, from coordinate 37,126 downwards.
CTTACGCGCGCCAAAGCATTGTTTCTTAACGGCCATGATCTTTTCGCCACCCCTTCTCTGGCGTTTTTCATGAAAGATAAAATCAAGCGGGACACGTTTGTAAACGACCCGGTCTATCTGGAACAGTTCTGCCGCCTGGACGACTATGACATCCTCTCCGCGGTAAAAGTCTGGGCACAGCACAGCGACAAGGTGTTATCCACCCTCTGCACCTGGCTGGTCAACCGCAATCTCTATCGCCTCACCTTAAGCAACCAACCCGTAGAAGAATCCTATTTTAAAAAACTGGAACAACAAACTATCGAGAAGTGGCAATTATCTGCCGATGAAGTGCGTTATTTTATTTTTCACGGCATGGCCACCAACAAAACCTACGACATCAACAACGAAGAAATTAACATTCTTTTTAAAGACGGATCGGTAAAGGATATATCCGCTGTTCAGAACGCGCTTATCAACAATACCGTTATGATACCCATAAAAAAATTTTACATTTGTCGCCCAAAGGGGGTATAACTTATTTTTCATCAGCCATCGGCATCTGCTTAAGGCTTAAAATAATTATCTATGCAATTCAGTGCTTCGCAAATCGCCACGTTATTGAACGGGAAACTGGAAGGGGATCCGGATGTTTTGGTTAACGACATTGCGAAAATAGAACAGGCCGGAGAAGGTGCTTTATGCTTCATCGCGAACCCCAAATATGAAGGTTATCTATACTCTACCAACGCCAGCGTAATTATCATCAACGAAGATTTTCATCCCGACAAGCCGGTAAAAGCGACGCTTATACGGGTAAAAGACGCCTATGGCAGTTTCGCGCTGCTGCTGGAAAAGTACAACCAGCTGATCAATGAACAAAAAACACCGAAATCAGGCATCGGCCAGCCGTCTTACATCGCTGAATCCGCCTCAATCGGTAAAAATGTATATATCGGTCCTTTCGCCTATGTAGGAGAAAACGTGACCATCGGCGACCATGCTAAAATATATCCGGGGGTTTATCTCGGAGATAATGTGAAAATAGGGAGCAACACCGTCTTGTTTCCCGGCGTAAAGGTGTATTTCGATTGTGAGATCGGCAACGACACGATCATCCACGCCGGAACGGTCATCGGCAGCGACGGCTTCGGGTTTGCGCCCCAGGAAGAAGGGAATTACAAAAAGATCCCCCAAATTGGCAACGTGCGGGTGGAAGACCATGTGGAAATAGGTGCCAACACCACCATTGACCGGGCCACCATAGGCTCTACGGTCATCGCCAAAGGGGTAAAACTGGACAATCTGATCCAAATCGCACATAATGCTGAAATCGGCAGCCACACGGTCATCGCCGCGCAGGCCGGTATTTCAGGAAGTACTAAAATCGGAAAAAATTGTATGTTTGGCGGTCAGGCCGGAATCGTGGGTCATCTGAACATAGCAGATGGCACCCGCATTAACGCCCAGAGCGGTGTGGCTAAGTCGGTGAATGAACCTAACACGGCCCTCACCGGCACCCCGGCTTATGACTATAAAAGTTCCTTGAGAAGTCAGGCAATTTTCAGAAATTTGCCCGAATTGCAAAACAAAGTCAGGGAACTGGAAGCGCTGGTCAAACAGCTGCTGACAGAAAAAGAACAAGTATAATTTTGGCGAAATTTGGTGAATATGAACAAAAATGACACCCGGTACCAACACACGCTTAAGTCTGAAGTAAGCATTTCCGGCGTTGGTCTTCATACTGGAATAGCATCGAGCATGACATTAAAACCGGCGACACCGGGTTTTGGTATAAAATTTCAAAGAACCGACCTCGCAAACCAACCTATTATCAAGGCGGATGTGGATTACGTCGTAGACACCTCCAGGGGGACGACGCTGGAACAAAACGGCGCGCGGGTGGGTACCATAGAACACCTGCTGGCCGGGCTGGTAGGCATGCAGGTGGATAACGTCCTGATCGCCATAGACGCGCCCGAAGTACCCATTATGGACGGCAGCTCCCTTCCTTTTATAGAAGCCATCGAGAAAGCGGGGGTAAAAAAGCAGGATGTAAGAAAAGAATATTATTCCATCGAAGATAATATCGACTTTTACGACAAGGAGAAAAGAGTGGAGATGGTGGCCCTTCCCGCCACGGAATTTAAAGTGACGACGCTGATCGACTTTAACTCGCCTGTTTTAGGGACGCAACACGCCGCGCTGAAGTGCCTGGACGATTTCAAAAAAGACATCGCCTCCTGCCGGACCTTTGTGTTCCTTCACGAACTGGAATACCTGCTTAAGCATAACCTGATAAAAGGCGGCGATTTGAACAACGCGATCGTGGTGGTGGACAAAGAAGTGACGGAAGACCAGCTCCAGCGCCTCGCCGTGGCTTTTAAAAGAAAAAATATTTCCGTTAAACAGGAAGGCATCGGCATACTGAACAACATCCAGCTGCGGTTTCCTAATGAACCCGCCCGCCATAAGCTGCTGGATATCGTAGGCGACCTGGCGCTCATCGGCTACCCCATCAAAGCCCATATCATTGCCAACCGTCCGGGGCACTCCTCCAATGTGGCCTTTGCCAAAAAAATAAAACAATACATCCGCAAAAACCGCCACGCCAAAGACATTCCGGTCTATCATCCCGACCAACCGCCGCTCTACGATATCCGCCGTATAGAACAGTCCCTGCCGCACCGCTTCCCTTTCCTGCTCGTAGATAAGATCATTGAGCTGAGCGATTCGCACGTCGTCGGCATAAAGAACGTTACTTTCAATGAATATTTCTTTCAGGGACATTTTCCCGGCAACCCCGTCATGCCGGGGGTATTACAAATAGAAGCCCTGGCGCAGGCAGGCGGCATTCTCGCACTGAACACCTATGAGGATCCGGAAAACTACGATACCTATTTTCTAAAAATCGACAATTGTAAGTTCAAAAGAAAAATTCTTCCCGGCGACACCATGATCCTGAAGCTGGAGCTGATAAATCCGATCCGCCGGGGCATTTGTGAAATGCGAGGTACTGTATTTGTAGGGGGTAAGGTATGTACTGAAGCTGACCTGGTAGCACAGCTTGTTAAAAAAGAACTGAGAACGCAATGATCCACCCGCTAACATACATACATCCGGAAGCCAAACTGGCCCCCAATGTGAAGATTGATCCCTTTACGGTCATCCACAAGGACGTGGTGATCGGCGAAAACACCTGGATCGGCTCCAATGTAACGATCATGGAAGGCGCCCGCATCGGCAAAAACTGCCGGATATTTCCGGGCGCCGTACTGTCGGCCATTCCCCAGGACCTGAAATTCGCCGGAGAGGACTCCGAAGTGATTATCGGCGACTACAGCACCATCCGTGAATTCGTGACCATCCACCGGGGAACCAAAGACAAGCGAAAGACGGAAATCGGCCAGCACTGCCTGATCATGGCCTACTGCCATATCGCGCATGACTGTATCGTGGGGGACCGTTGTATTTTATCCAATAACACGACCCTGGCCGGCCACATCACGGTGGGGGATTACGCCGTGCTCGGCGGCATGTCGGCCGTGCATCAGTTTTGTAAGATCGGCGCCCACGCCTTCGTCACCGGCGGCGCCCTGGTACGTAAAGACATTCCGCCTTTCGTCAAGGCGGCGCGCGAGCCTATCTCTTACGTCGGCGTCAATTCCATCGGACTGAAACGCCGGGGGTATTCCCTGGAGCAGATCAACCACATCATGGACATTTACCGGATTCTCTATGTACGGGGATACAGCGTCTCGCATGCGATAAGCATTATAGAAACCCAGATGCCCGCTACCGATGAAAGGGATGAGATACTGGCGTTCATCCGCGACTCCACCCGGGGCATCATGAAGGGTTACAGCAGCAGATCCAATGAAATTATCTCTTGACCATATCGGCAAGCGCTACAATTACGAATGGATATTCAAAAAGGTAAACGCCACGTTTGAATCAGGCCAGCGCTATGCCATCCTGGGGCCCAACGGCTCAGGGAAATCCACCTTACTGCAGATCATCGCCGGAAGCCTTTCTTTCTCCGAAGGGAAGCTGGAATACCGGTTAAACGGCAGCCCCCTGGCGCAGGAAAGCGTCTTTCAGCACATCAGCCTGGCGGCACCGTACCTGGAGCTGGTGGAAGCGTTTACGCTCAAAGAACTGCTGCAATTTCACGGCCGGTTCAAGCCCTTTTTAAAAGGTTTTTCGCTAAAGCAGATAGCCGAGGAGGTACAGCTGGGCGGCGCCTTCAACAAGCAGATAAGCTATTATTCCAGCGGCATGAAACAACGGGCGAAGCTGGCGCAGGCGTTTTTTTCCGATGTGCCGGTATTGCTGCTGGATGAGCCCTGCACCAACCTGGATGAGGAAGGCACAAAGCTGTACCGGGCTTTGCTGTCCCGCTACGCGGGAGACCGCCTGGTGATCATCAGCTCCAACACCCCGGTGGAGTATGAAGGCTGCGACACCTTTCTCCGGATAACCGATTATAAATAAATAGTCCCGTCTTTTGAAAAATAAAGCGCTGGCTGAACCCACGGCAGCAAAGGGATACGATGGGGTTCACCGCATAGCCGTTCGGCTGTTTGGGCGCCGAAATCAGGGCTTTTGTCATACCTTCGCGCTATCAAAAAAATCGGAGTTTCTTTTCCATGCGTTTTGCCTTCAAAAAAAATAATGTTGCTCCCGCCCCACCCCCCTCCCAAAAGGCCTCTTTATCCATATTACTGTCGCTCAGCGCCGCGCATTTCCTCAATGACGCCCTGCAGATGCTCATTCCCGCCATCTACCCGCTGCTGAAGACCAACTTTCACCTGACCTTTACCCAAATAGGGATCATCACCCTGGTCAATCAGCTTACCGCATCGCTGTTCCAGCCCGTTATCGGCAACTATACGGACAAAAACCCCCAGCCCTATTCCCTGGCCATCGGCATGGGCTTTACCCTTGCCGGGCTGCTCTGCCTGGCCTATTCGGGCAGCTTTATTACCATCCTGGTGTCCGTCATGCTGGTGGGCGCCGGCTCCTCGGTCTTCCATCCGGAATCGTCCCGGATGGCGCGTTACGCCTCGGGCGGACGGGCGGGTACCGCGCAATCTATTTTCCAGGTGGGCGGCAATACCGGCACGGCCATAGGTCCTTTAATGGCCGCCGCGATCATCATTCCTTTTGGCCAGCAGTACCTGGCCGCTTTCTCCATCCTCGCTTTCCTGGCCATTGTGATCCTCTGGCGGGTAGGCCGCTGGTTTAAAAAGCAGGATATAGTCCGGATAAAGTCGGCTTCCAACCTGGGGATGGACCATATCCGGCATATCTCGAAGAAAAAGACCTTCCTGACCATGGGCATACTGCTGGTGTTGATCTTTTCGAAGTTCTTCTACCTGGCCGCCATGAAAAACTACCTGACTTTTTACCTGATCGATCATTTTGGCATCAGCGTCCAAAGCTCTCAGGTGTACCTTTTCGTATTTCTCTTCGCCGTCGCCGCGGGCACCATGATCGGTGGTCCGTTGGGGGACCGCTTCGGCAGGAAAAGAGTGATCTGGTTATCCATCCTGGGCGCCGCGCCTTTCGCGTTGCTGCTGCCTTACGTGGGGCTGGTGCTGACGATTGTCCTGACCTTCATCATCGGCGTCATCTTAGCCTCCGCCTTTCCGGCGATTATCGTCTACGGGCAGGAACTGCTGCCGGGCAAGCTGGGCATGGTATCGGGACTGTTCTTTGGGCTGGCCTTCGGTATGGGGGCCATAGGTTCGGCCGTATTAGGCATCCTGGCCGATGAAACCAGCGTCTACTTTATGTTCAAGGCCTGTTCTTTTTTGCTGCTGCTGGGCTTATTCGCCGGCTTCTTGCCCAACCTGGAAACATCCGGCAAAGACTAGTCCTTCTCGATGAGTGAAGACAGCGGATGCCGCAGGTTCTTGTACCCCACCATATCCACTTTGATGCTGCCCACGGTAATGGGGCTGTTCACCCGCAAGGGAATGCGGTTGAGGTCGTCGCTCACCCAAACTTTCATCTTCTCACCCCCTTCGAAGATGGTTCCCTTGATCAACAACGGCTTGAAGACGATGGCGTGAAAGGTACCGTATTGGGTGGTTACTTTTTCTTTCCCCATATAACGGATGTAAATGTGATATACCTCGTCATCCAAAAACATGCTGAAGGGGATCTTATCTCCTTTGTTATACCGGTCGAAATCAATATTGCGGGCAAAATAGATCGCGCTGATCACATCCTGGGCGCAGTCGGGAACTTTATAGGTCCCGTTTCTGGATACGGCGATATTTTTCTCATGGTAAAAATCCACCTTGTTGTACTTGCTGTAGCTGCCTTCGTTGACGTCGCGAATAAACTTCATGGGCAGCATGCTGGCCGTATCAATATAGGACTCATAACGGTCTCGGACCTTAAACACCCAGTCGTAGGAGGAAAAAGTACGTCCTTTGCCGATCACGTGCCAGGCGGCGCGGTTTCTAAAATGGACCAGATTGGTGGTAAAGGTCACCTCCCCCGCGCCTATATACATAAAGCTCACGTTGTAGTACACCCGGTACTTCAGCTGCTCTCCGTCCCCGAAGGCGAAGTTGGAGATGTCACAAAATCCCTGGGCAGACAAGGAAAATATGCCGGTCAACAAAAGGGCTATAGATAGTAGAATTCGTCTCATTGTTTCAATTTTATCGGCGCTTTTTCTTCATTGAGGACTTTAATCCCCGGTAACAATATACTGCCCATTATGGCCGGGATCAGCAGGTTGACCAGCCATATGCCAAAAGTAGCTGCCAAAATGGCTACTTGGTTGGTGCTGATCATGCCGAAGAACCAAATACTCAATTCTCCCCGAATGCCCAGTTCCGCAATGGCAATGGTCGGAATCAGGGCCAAACATAAATAAATAATAAAAAGCATCAAAAAGCCCTGCCCCCAGCCTATGCCGGCGCCAAGCACCTCAAGCAAAATCAAATACTGTGCCGAGAAGACGAAATATCGAAGGGCCGACAGGCCCAAAACCTGCAGCAGGCGGCGGTTGGAAAAGGTATTGATCACCTCCACGAAATGCTGAAACCTGTTCAGCCATTTTATCTTTTGAAAGATTCCGGTCAGTTTATCCAGGTGAAAATAAAGCAATAAAGCCGCGATAAACAGCAGCAGCACCACCGCCATAAACAGCCATTCCCCCAGCAGGCCGTACCGGCCTTTTATAACGACGCCGAAATGCGCGATAAAGTAGCAGCCGCCGACCAGCCCCAGGAACATGGTGGTCATAAACTGGCTGAGGCTGCCCACCCCGGTTACGCTGGCGCCTTTAAGCCGGTTGCCGCTTTTTAAGAACAAGATCCTTCCGCCGTATTCTCCTATCCGGTTGGGGGTGATAATGGAAAGGGATACGCCGGCTAAGATAGAATAGCACGCCTTGCGAAAAGACAGCCGCTCAAAGGGGCTCACCAGCAATTGCCACTTCCAGGCTTCTATGCCCCAGTTGACAAACATCAGCAGGACGATCAATATAATGGCCGGCCAGTTGTGCCGCAGGCTCCGGCTGACCGCTTCAAGAGACAAGTGCAAATTATCCTGGCTGGTCAGTTGCAGGTATAACGAATAGCAAAGCCAAATAAACAGCAGCGTCCCGAAGCTGTAATTGAATATTTTTTTGGTACTTTTGCTTAACACGGTATGTTTTAGCAAACGTAAGTCAATATACGCAAATCGCCAAGGCGTACTTTCCAAATACAATGATTCTTAACGCTTTATGGGGCAGCCACCGGCTAATAAAAAATCATCCGTCATCCTGGGCATCGACCCCGGAACCCTTTTTATGGGTTATGGCATCATCCGGCTTGAGGGCAACGGCCTGCAACTGGTAGAAAAAGGGACCCTGCGGCTGGGGACGATCGCCGACCCGTACGAACGGCTCTCTAAAATACATGAAAGCGTGTTGTCGCTCATCAACCGGCACGCGCCCACTGCCTTTGCCATCGAAGCGCCCTTTTATGGAAAAAACGTACAGAGCATGCTCAAGCTGGGCCGCGCCCAGGGCGTGGCGCTGGCGGCGGCCATACAATCGGGTTTAAAAGCGTGTGAGTACTCTCCCCGGAAAGTAAAAAAGGCCATCACCGGCAACGGCAACGCGACCAAAGAACAGGTCAGCGAAATGATCCAGCACATCTTAAAGCACAAGCTGGAGGTCAAAAGCCTGGACGCGACCGACGCCCTCGCGGTAGCCATATGTCATCATTTCCAGCTTCAGTCGGGAGCCTTCTCTTCCGCGGGCAAGCTCAAAAACTGGAAAGCCTTTATTGAAAAACACCCGGACAGGGTCAGCCGGTAAACGACCCGAACGATTATGAAATCTTCCACGATCAGGACTATGGTGCTTGGGGTCACGACCCTGCTGGTGGTGGTGATGGGATTTCAGCTCTACTGGCTCAACAAGACCTACAACCTGGAAGAAAACGAGTTCAACAACAAGGTCAGCAGCGCCCTCCGATCGATGATCGAAACCATGCGCTATTACCGCCATGACACCGCCCCCTTCGCCGGCGGCATCAGCCAGCCGCTGCCCAACTACTTCATTGTTCAGACAAAATATAAAATAGACACCGACCAGCTGGCCTTCCAGTTGAAAAAGGTTATTGAGGAGTTTTACATTTTCACCAGCTACAAGTTCGGCGTTTACGACGCCCGGCTCGACCGCATGACCCACGTGCATTACATGTCCTACAACAAGCAGCACGAAAGGCACAGGACGGACCCGCTGCCGGTGCTGAAGCGGCCTTACAATTACATAGGCGTTTATTTTCCCGACCGGGAATCCTATATCATCCGGGAAATGAGCTTTTGGGTTTTTTCCACCGTACTGTTGTTGGTGGTAATCATCGGCTTCGGCGTCAGCCTGGTAAAACTGTTTAAACAAAGGCAGCTCTCGGAGATCCAGAAAGAATTCATCAACAACATGACCCATGAATTCCGCACGCCCATCTCCACCATCCAGATCTCTACCGAGGTACTGAAAAACAACCCCTCCATCCAGGCCAATAAGCGGCTTTCCCAATACACCGGTATTATCGAAAAAGAATCCTATCACCTGGAAGGCCAGGTAGAACGGGTATTGCAGGTGGCCAAAATGGAAAACCGCAGCGTTCATCTGCAAAAAGAGCCGATCAACGTTCATGAGATCATCCGGGACGCTATCGTGAATTTCGAAGCCAAGCTCAAGCTCAAAGAAGGCCGGTTTATCCTGTCCCTGGAGGCTACCCGTCCCCTCATTATGGCCGACCGCCTTCATTTTATCAATATTCTTTTCAACCTCATCGACAATGCCGTGAAGTACGTAGCGGATCATCCGGTAATAACCCTGGCTACCGCTGATCACAAAGGGGGCATAGCCATTGCCGTCAGCGACAACGGGCCGGGCATCCCGGAAAAATACCAGAAGTTCCTGTTTACCAAATTTTTCCGGGTGCCCACCGGCAACCTGCACGAAGTAAAAGGCTTCGGGCTGGGGCTCAATTACGTCAAAACATATGTAAAAGCGCACCGGGGCCACGTGAAGGTAGCGAGCAAACCCCAAAAAGGCTGTACCTTTACGATATACTTTCCCGAATCCAAACAAGAATAATGGCAAATACAATGCAAAAGAAAGCAGCAATTCTATTGGTGGAAGATGACATCAACCTCGGCTTTGTCATTAGCGACAACCTCAAAGAAGCAGGCTATGAAGTCGTGCAGGCTGCTAACGGAGAAACCGGTTGGGAGCATTTCCAAAAAAGGCCCTTTGACCTTGTACTGCTCGATATTATGATGCCCAAAAAAGACGGCATCACCCTGGCCCGGCAGATCAGGAAAAAAAACGAGATCATCCCCCTTTTGTTCCTTACGGCGCGCACGATGGAATCCGATCGCATTTCAGGCTTTGAAGCGGGTGCCGATGACTATATCCTCAAGCCCTTCAGCATGAAAGAGCTGCTGCTGCGCATAGAGGTCTTCCTGCGCCGCACACACGCCCTCAACGCGGACAAAAACAGAGCCTACCCCCTGAATGGCATCAGTTTCAACTACCCCGAACTGACGCTCACCTACCCGGACAAATCGGTCGTTCTGCTCACCCAAAAGGAAGCGGAACTGCTTAAGTTTTTCTGCGAAAACCCGAACAGGACCTTGAAAAGGGAAGATATCCTGCTCAACGTCTGGGGCAAGGCGGATTATTTTCTCGGCCGGAGCATGGATGTCTTCATCACCAAGCTCAGGAAGCATTTCAAGTCCGTCGAAGACATAGAACTGGCTACCATACATGGCGTAGGTTTCAAATTCCATGTAAAATAATCCGCTTATCCTTCCAGATGAGCCAATATTTTCTGTTGGGTTTCCTGCAATTCCTCCGAAGAAGGCGACAGTTTAGGCCGGGTAAAATTGATGTCGTCCATGGTATTGAGCGGGATAAGGTGCAGATGCGCGTGGGGCACCTCCAGCCCTACCACACTTAAGCCCACCCTGTTGCAGGGGAAAGCCGCTTCGATAGCGCGGGCTATGGGTTTGGCAAAAAGCAATACTTCACGCAGATATTCTTCGTCCATATCCAGGAACTTATCTACTTCCTGTTTGGGGATCACAAGGGTGTGGCCCGCCACCAGCGGGTGGATGTCCAAAAAAGCGTAGAAGCGTTCGTCTTCCGCGATCTTGTAGCTGGGTATTTCGCCTTTGATGATCTTTGAAAATATCGTCATGATAAGCCTGTTTTATAACGTTAAATGGAAATATCCTCTACCCGGAACTGGATCTTTCCGGCGGGCACCTCGATTTCGGTCACCTCTCCTTTCTTCTTCCCCAGCAGCCCTTTGCCAATCGGCGAAGACACGGAAAGCTTTTTCGCTTTCAGGTCGGCCTCATTGGCGGAAACGAGTTGATAGGAAACGGTTTTATTGGTCTTAAGATTGGTCAGTTTTACGGTGGATAAAACAGAGACGCGTGACAAGTCAAGATCTCTTTTATCCAGTACTCTCGTATTGACAAGTGTTTCTTCCAGTTGCGCTATTTGTGCTTCATGTATGCCCTGAGCTTCCTTCGCCGCATCGTATTCCGCATTTTCTTTCAAATCGCCCTTTTCCCTTGCTTCCGCTATCTGATGAGCGATTGCCGCACGTCCCTTTGTCTTGAGCTCATTGAGCTCCATTCTCATTTTTTCAAAGGTTTCTTTCGTTACATAAGTTACGTCCGCCATAATAATAAATTTAAAGTTGAGACATAAAAAAACACCCTGCCGCTTATTCACCGGCAGGTGATAAAAAAAATAACGCCTCCTTCATATAGTTACATACACTAAGGATGCGCTCCTACAAAGATAGGTTATTTGGTAAAATAAAAAAATTAAATATTTCTTAAATCCCCAGCTTCTTCAGGGTGAAATGCGCCATTTTATACGCCGCCTCATGGGTGTATCCGGCGATATGCGGCGTCAAAATGACATTGCCGGAATGCAGCAGAAAATCAAACTGGGCGCGCTCTTCTTCGCTGAAGGTATCGGGTACTTCGTTTTCCAACACATCCAGGCAGGCGCCAAGTAACTGCCCGCTTTTCAGGTTTTCAATCAGGTCCGCGGTACGGGTGACTTTCCCTCTTGACGCATTGATAAAATACACCGGAACGGCAAACGCCTTGAAAAAGGCGTCATTGGCCATGTGGTAGGTTTCCTTGGTAAGGGGTACGTGTAAGGTAACCACATCGGCCCTTTTATAGATCTCTTCCAGCGAAGCTTCTTCGGCATATTCGTCGCCATAGTCCGTTTTATATTTATCATAGGCCAGCACTTTGCATTCAAAGCCGCTCAGCTTTTTAGCTACCGCATGCCCCGTATGCCCATAGCCGATGATGCCCACGGTCTTCTCTTTTAGTTCAATACCGCGGTTTTTCTCTCTTTCCCAGATATTCTCCCGCAATTGCAGGTTGCTCTTTAAAACATTCCCGAACAAGGACAGCAGCATACCCAGCACCTGTTCGCCTACCGCGTCGCAATTGCCTTCGGGGCTGCTTTTACAACGAATGCCTTTTTCCCGCGCGTAGTCTACGTCAATAGACTCCATGCCCGAGCCCAGCCTGCCGATCCATTGCAAACGCGGCGCGTGGTCCAGCAGGTTTTTATCTACTTTGATCCGGGTGGTCACGATCAGCCCGATGCAGCCGTAGATTTTCTCATAGGCTTCATTGTAGCTGATAGCCGGGTGGTACAACACCTGGTACCCTTTTTCCGTCAGGTAATCTACCAGGTAAGGGTGCACTTTCGCCGTAATCAAGACTTTTCTGACGTCTTCTGACATGATATTGATTTATTTGACAATTCTACAAATTGAGCGACACTTAGTTCTTCCGCCCTTTTCCCAAATACAGGGCTTTTTAATATTTCGGCGCAAAAATAGGACTTCAATGGGTTTCTTAAAACTTTTCTTCGCTGTTGGAAGGCTTTTTTTACAATCGCCGTAAAGTTACCTACATCTTTAATACCGTACACATTGCCTTTGGGGCGGAGCCGGATCACGGCGGATTTCACTTTAGGCGGCGGGGTAAAGCAGTTCTCATGCACTTCAAAAAGGTATTCAATCGTAAAAAAGGCGCCGAGGAGTACACTTAAAATGCCATAGTCCTTATTCCCCGGAGCGGCGGCCACGCGCTGGGCTACTTCTTTTTGTAGCATGCCCACCATGGCGTCCACTTGCTCCCGCCAGTCCAGTACCTTAAACAAGATCTGCGAGGAGATCACGTACGGGAAGTTGCCGATCAGGTGAAAGTTGCCGGCAAAGGGCGGATCCAACTTTAAGAAATCGCCATAGATGAGCTTGCCGGCCAGCTCGGGAAAGACGCTAAGCAGGTAATCTACCTTCTCCCGGTCGACTTCAACGGCCTTCAGGTCGATCTTATCGTTCTCCAGGAGCCACCGCGTCAAGGCGCCGCCGCCCGGCCCGACTTCCAGCACACGGACGTTACTGTCCACCGGGAGCGCCTCCACGATCTTGCGCGCCACATTGCGATCATGCAAAAAATGTTGGCCCAGTGATTTTTTTAATTGATACATCTTTTTCTACCCGGCAAAGGTATTACTTCCCGCCCTACTTACAGGGAAATTTTAGCGTCCTTTTTGCAAAGATAGCCGGAGAAATTGTACATTTGGCCTTTCACTTATGAGCACAACAACTGTCAATAAACCGGTAATCGGTATTACCATAGGAGACCTCAATGGCATAGGCCCTGAGGTCATTATCCAAACATTCAGCGACCAGCGCATGATGAGCCTTTGCACCCCGGTGATCTTCGCCTCGGCCAAGGCCATCAATTTTTACCGCAAGCTGATGGGAGAAGGCCATTTCAACTACCAAAACATTCAAAATTTTGATAAGCTTAACCACAAGCAGGTCAATCTTTTCAATTGCTGGGAGGAAGAAGTCGTTATTAATCCCGGTATAAATAATGAAACGGGGGGTAAATACGCCGTCCGTTCCCTTAAAGTAGCGGTACAATGCCTGAAGGACGGACAGGTCGACGGGCTGGTCACTGCCCCTATTCACAAAAATAACATTCAGCACAGCGGTTTTCACTATACCGGCCATACCCCTTTTTTAAAGGACTTTTTTGAGGTTAAAGAGGTGGTCATGCTCATGGTAGCCAGTAATCTGCGGGTGGCTATATTGAGCGAGCACATCCCCATCTCCCAGGCCGCGGCCGTGGTAACGCCACAAAACATTATAGCTAAACTGCAAGTATTAAATGACAGCCTCATCAAAGATTTTGGCATTGAAAAGCCAAAGATCGCTGTCTTGGGGCTTAATCCTCATTCCGGAGACGGCGGCCTCATTGGTCAGGAAGAACAAACCGTCATCATCCCCACCATAAACCAGCTGCGGGAAAAAGGCATTCTTTGCTTCGGGCCGTATAGCGCGGACGGTTTTTTTGCCCGGAGCTACCAACAACATTTTGACGCGGTACTGGCGATGTACCATGATCAGGGACTGATTCCTTTCAAATCCCTGGCGGCAGACGCAGGCGTCAACTTCTCCGCGGGGCTGCCGGTGATCCGCACCTCCCCCGACCACGGCACCGCTTTTGACATCGCCGGGAAAAAAACAGCGGACCCTTCGTCTTTCCGCCAGGCGGTATTTACCTGTATCGACCTGATCCGCCAACGGGAAAACTACGCCGAATATACCAAGGACCCCCTTAAGCGGGGACAACGGATACCGGGGTACGATGACAGGAACTAAGTTTTTAAAAATTAATTACCTTTGTTCCCTCTGACCCTTTGACTTAATGATACCTTTGAAAAAAAACACTACCATCAATTCTATCATTAAACAAACCAAAACCTTATGAGAGCTATTATTCGTGTTCTTCTTGCCGGAATAATGTTAACCGCATTTTCCCAGGCAGGCTATGCCCAGTTTTTTAAAAAGATAAAATCCCATGCCGCGGATGTGGTCAACCAGGCGATCGATGACGCCGTGGACGGGTCCCCAAAACAAGACGAGCCCACGGCCAGCGCCGAAGGCACAGCGGCGCCAACAGCGCTTCATATTCCTACCCCTTTTGATTTCAAGCCCGGTGGTGAAGTGATCTTCAAAGACGATTTTTCCGGCGACAGCACGGGTATTTTTCCCAAGTACTGGAAAACCAACGCTTCGGGTTCCGTAGTTGAGGTGCCCGGCGTTCCCGGCAAGTGGTTTTTGCTCAAAGACCGGGCGACCTATAAGCTGGACACCCTGCTCAGCATGCCGGAGAATTTCACGGTGGAATTTGATATTCTCGCCGCCGCTAATGAAGCGGACGACCTCTCCTCCCTGTATTTCGGCTTCGCCCGCAACAACAGCGTAAGCGACTACGCCATGAAGACGGGGGTCGCAGGAGCAGTGCTATATTATATGAATGACGACGAGTACAAAACCGCCAGTAAAGACCTCGGCACATATCATTTTGGGGAGTTTAACCTGGTGAATACCCTCAACCGGCCGCTGCACGTATCCATTTCCGTGCGGGGCACCCACATGAAAATGTACCTGGGTAAAACGCGTATCCTGGACGCCGAGATGTTTTTACCCGATTCACGGAAATTTTTCTTCGTCAGCGCTCCGCTGCGGTACGAACACGGCGCCAAAGTACTTATCGGCAACGTCCGGATCGCTAAGCTGTAGATTTCTCCAGCCGGGCGTAGCGGTAGGTAAACCGAAACCATAAAAGCAGGTTACCGGCCTTTTCCATATCAATAACGAGTTTATTGCGGGGCAAGCTATGCAGGTCCGGCAAGCCACCGGAATGGTCTTGTATGCGCTTTAGCTGATCAATGGCGATTAAACCAAAAGCATAAACCCCGGCCATGGAAAGGCTGAAGGCCCGTTTACGCCGGAGAGCAAAAGGAAGGCGCCTGATCTCCTGTTTCATCTTTTGAATTTCGCCTACAAAAAAGGCCTCAAATTCCCGCGGGTCTTTCATGCTGTTCGGCAGGGTGGTAAGATCATCCTGTAAGTCTTTATGGATGTCGTACAGGTCGTTGGTCAGCTGAATCAAGGTGCCTATCTTATACCAGCATTCCCGTTCCCGGGCTTCCGCCGGCGCGTTTAAATAATAACTGCACAGCAACACCGCGTAGCCGCCCTTGGCAAAAGTAACCGCCCGCAGCGCGTCCGGGCCCAGATCGCTTTGGTATTGTTTCTGGGAACGCATCTGGGCGTCGAAAAGGGCGCGGGACACCTGGTCGTAGCTTTCTTTATCTTCCACAAAATCCCGCAACAACCGGTGAGCGAACCGGAACACCTCCTCATCAAACGTTTTAGGGGTATAGTCCGCGTACTGAAAAGAAATCGCATACAGCTGCGCCTTGGAGATCAGGTGATAGTCAGTAAAATCATCAAACAACGAACTGCAGATGAAATAATAAATAAAGCGTTCTTTCTCCGCCGCAGTGGTATGGCGTCCCCGCAAACGGGTAAAGGCGTCGCAGAGCATCGGAAGATAAATGCCGTAGCTGACGGCAATCTTTTTTCGTGTAGCCGGGTTAAAACGTCCCTTGAAGCGGGTCTCTATTTTTCCCAGCAGCGCATAGGCTCTTTTTGTTTCTTTCTTACGACGGTAAATGATCGAACATGCTCTTCGGATAACTGTAAACCAAAACCAGAGGAAATAACGCATATCAATCTTTTAGGATCATGTTCTCAAGATACAAAGTTTGGCGGTAAGCCGGGCAGATAAAATAATATTTGATCAACTGGCTGGGCAGCAGCAGTTTTTTCCAGAAGTCGGGCAGCATTTCCGCAAAGCTGGCTACAAAAAAGGTTTTATCCGCCGCGTACAAATCCGCCGAGTCTGGCGGCGTCACGGGCATACGCTTGCCCTCCAGCCAGAGAATAGACGTCGACAGCAAGACACTGTCCAGCCAGTTATCGGCCCGGTCATACTGCTCATAAGCGGTAGTCAGGAGCTCGGGCTTCAGGCTGTCCAGCGGAGGGATGGAAAAACGGTGCAGCAGCCTGGAGATATGATAAAGCAACAGAGGCGTACGGCCATAATGCGGAGAAATATAGGCCGGGTCGTTTTTGTAATACCCTTCTTCGATCATTTCTTTTAAAAAGCTGATGGTCGCGCTGTCGTGAACGTTCAAAGGCAAGTCATAGTGGTAGACAAAATAGAGCACATTACATAACACGGAAAAATCAAAGTCCACCGGCATCTTGACGCCGAACCAGGTGGAATAGACCGGCCACGCGCGGTACCGCGGGTAAATGTTTTTGACCCGGCTGAACTTTCCGTTGGCGTGGGCGGCCATCAGCTTTTTCACCCGCCGCAGGATGCTGTCCGTGGGCTGCTGGCTGAGCCACAAAATAGACGTGTCGTCCAGGTCCTCCGGCAGCGCCTGCGATTCATTAAATTTCGTCAGAAACCACGAATTGGGGAACACCAAAGGAGGTGTTGTCCGCCAGAAGTTGTAAGTAGGATGGCCTGCTTTGTCGCTGAAATGCGGATAAGCCGCCTTGGCCCGTTGAATAATGGAATCACATAACGCCCGCTGCGCTTCATTTAAGGAAGGGGCCAGTTGTTTTAAGGTAAAGGCGATCAGGCCGGTAAAAAAAATATTGTTGTCGGCCTTTAGCTTTCTTCCCGCGCCATAAAGCCGGTAAGAACGAAAGCTTCCTTTAAAGAAAAAGTCGGTGTGGGTTTGCTGCTGCGCCGCGATGCGGCTGAGTAAAGTATCTACGGAAGCGGAGGACTGGGCGACCGCGGTGGTGCTGACACCCGCTAAAAACAGCACCGCAAATAAGAACACCCCCGCTTTGGATAGCCCCGCATACCCCTGCTGCTTTATTTTACCGGCGTTTTTATTCATTATCAACAAAAATACAGAACAATTGCAATGATCGCAGCAGATCGGCGAGAAATTTAGGAAAGATCAGCCGCCATCGGTCGTCCGGCGAAAATCGTTTTTCTTTTCATAGAGGCGCCGGGTTCCTTTTCCGGGCGGTGGGCTATGGACCACGACACCTCCCGGCCATGTAGCGGAGCGCCCTTTCCCCAGAATACATTGGTGCATTCGTGTCATTTTAGATAATTTTGCCGTTCAAATAAACAGAAAAATCATGTCAACAGATATTTTAAAGAAAAGACCCCGTCAGTTTTTGCCGGAAGATTTTAAGGTAACCACGTGGGAAGCCTTAAAGCCCTACTTCGAACAATTGCAGGACAGGCAAATAGACGGGGTGGAAGCACTCGAACAATGGTTGAAAGACCTCAGCGAACTGGAAGCCGTTATCAGCGAGGACGCCAGCTGGCGTCAGATAAAGATGACCTGTGATACGACGAACGAAGCCTATCAAAAAGCCTTTAATTATTTCTGTACCGACATTCAGCCGCACCTGCAGCCGGCTGTACACGCGCTGAATCAAAAGTTAGTGGACTGTCCCTACACCCGTGAGCTGGACCAGGAAAAATATTTCACCTACCTGCGTTCGGTAAAAAGCGACATTGCTTTATATCATGAGAAAAACATTCCCCTTTTCTCCGAACTAAGCATGATGCAGCAACAATATGGCCAGATAACCGGGGCGATGACCATTACGGTAAAAGATAAAGAATACACCCTTCAACAAGCCGCGAAGTTCTATGAGAGCAGCGACCGGGCGCTCCGGGAAGAAGTATTCCGGAAAACGGCGGCCCGCCGCATGCAGGACCGCGAAAAGCTGGACGAACTTTTTACCAGCCTGGTGCGCAAGCGTGACCAGGTAGCCCATAACGCCGGATTTGACAATTACCGGGACTATAAGTTTAAAGCGCTGGGGCGTTTTGACTACACCAAAGAAGACTGTTTTGATTTTCATCGGTCGGTGCGGGAGCAGGTGGTCCCCCTGGCGGCGGAGATCTTAAAACGGCAGCAGAAAAAATTGAAGCTGGAGGTGCTCCGGCCCTGGGATACCTCGGCCGAACCGGAAGGGGTAAAACCTTTAGCGCCTTTTAAAACCGGGGAGGAACTGCTTGCCAAAACCAAGCTTTGCTTCGGTAAGCTGCGCCCGCAGTTCGCCGGGTACCTGGAAATCATGGACGAGATGGGCCGGCTGGATCTCGACAGCCGCAAAGGGAAAGCACCAGGCGGTTACAACTGTCCTTTAGCGGAAACCGGCGCGCCCTTTATCTTCATGAATGCCGCCGGACAGATGCAGGACGTCACTACAATCGTCCATGAAGGCGGCCATGCGATACAATCGTTCCTCACCCATGACCTGGAGTTGGGCGCCTTTAAAGAATATCCCATGGAAATCGCCGAAGTGGCTTCCATGAGCATGGAATTGTTTACCATGGATTACTGGGATGTATTTTTTGAGGATGCAGAGGAATTAAAACGGGCGAAGCTGCAACAACTTGAGCGGGTGATATCCATTTTCCCCTGGGTAGCTACTATTGACAAATTCCAGCATTGGATTTATACGCACCCGGCGCATACACCGGCAGAAAGAACAGCGGCCTGGAACAGGATACAAAAAGAGTTTTCTACAGAAGTGGTGGATTGGTCCGGATTTGAGGACTACCGTTCCTGCAGCTGGCAGCGGCAACTGCATTTGTATGAAGTACCCTTTTATTACATCGAATACGCCATCGCGCAACTGGGCGCCATCGGCATGTGGAAGCAATTCAGAGCAGACAAAGAGCAGGCCCTGGACAATTATACCAAAGCGTTAAGCCTGGGCTATATGGTTCCCTTAAAAGAACTCTACAGCGCGGCGGGTATTGCTTTTGATTTCTCTCCGGCCCATGTAAAAGAACTCATTGATTTCGTCTATGACGAAATGCAGAAACTGCTGTAATCCATCAAGGCATGCCTGAAGGTCCGAGTATCTATATGCTAAAAGAAGCCGTACAACCTTTTGCCGGGAAAAAGATCCTTCGCGCAGAAGGCAATACGAAGAAAATAGATGTGGAAAGCCTTGCGGGTTTACAGATAACAGCCTTTAAAAGCTGGGGGAAGCACTTCCTTATTTGTCTGCCGGAATACACGCTGCGGATTCATTTCATGCTGTTTGGCTCCTACCTGATCAATGACCGCAAAGAAGCCCCGCCGCGTTTATCCCTCCGGTTCCGCAAGGGAGAGCTGAATTTTTATGCCTGCTCTGTTATTAAACTCAACGCGCCCCTGGATCAGATTTACGATTGGTCGGCTGACGTGATGAACCCCGGGTGGGAGGAGAAAAAAGCATTCAAGAAAATAAAAGACCATCCCGACAGACTTATTTGTGATGTGTTGCTGGATCAAAACATCTTCGCCGGCGTCGGCAACATCATCAAAAATGAAGTATTGTTCCGGAGCCATATTCACCCGGAAAGCGTGGCGGGAAAAATACCGGACAAACAATTAAGGGCGCTTATCAGCGACACCGTAACGTATTCCTTCTTGTTCCTGGAATGGAAAAAGGCGTTTACGCTCAGAAAACACTGGCAGGCCTACCGGCAGGTGGATTGTCCACGCGATCACGTTCCCTTTCAAAAAGGAAAGCTCGGAAAGACCAATCGGAGAAGCGCTTTCTGTCCGCTTTGCCAGGAACTGTATGTATAACAGCAGCTGAAAATTTGCGCAACCGATTGTGCTTAAAATCAGCCGCTTAAAGTTTGGGAATTGCAAAAAATCTTTTCTATTATTGTGCCACTTTTTAAATATCTTGTTTGTTTCAACCTTTACCTTTGAGAAATTACCCCTTCACGCTTGTTGCACTATTGTAATATATAGCACGACCTGTATATCGCAACCACACAAGGTATTTATACACTGAACTAAGTTTCAGCCATAGCTGAAAAGACGCGTATGCTGCTGTAACCGGAGTTCGTTGTTATTGATAGGGGCGGGCAGTAAAACCGGGTACGGAGGCCATTGCTTTTGTCTCAATACGCATAAATAAAACCAGGACTATTAACTTAAAACTACAAACAATTCACGATGAAAAATAACCGGAGAAACTTTTTGAAATTATCAGGACTCACCGGAATGGGAATCCTGGGCGGTGGGCTGACCAACGCCGTTGCGGGAGAAACACAAACAGGTAAAGTGATCCGACCTGATCACGGAAAACCCCGCCAACAACGTTTTAACATGTGTGGCTATGCGGCTCCAAAGCTAGACACGGTAAGAACCGGTTTTATCGGGCTCGGCATGAGAGGTCCCGCCCATCTCAATAATATGACCAAACTGAGCGGTGTTGAAATCAAAGCGGTATGTGACATCCGGCCGGAGCATGCCAACAGGGCGAAAAAAATGGCCGAAGACAAAGGCCACCAGCCCGAAGTATATACCGGGAACGCCATGGCCTGGAAGCAACTCTGTGACCGGGACGATATAGACCTGATCTTTATCGCCACTCCCTGGGATATGCATACCCCTATGGCTGTTTACGCCATGCAACAGGGCAAGCATGTATGCATAGAGGTACCCGCGGCCGTCACCCTGGAAGAATGCTGGCAACTGGTAGAGACATCGGAACAAACGAAAAAGCATTGCATGATGATGGAAAACTGCTGCTATGACTTTTTCGAATTGCTCACCCTTAATATGGCCAGGCAAGGCTTCTTCGGGGACATCGTGCATGGCGAGGGCGCCTATCTTCATGACCTCCTCGGCCTTAACTTCGCTAAAAACGGGTATTGGGAGATGTGGCGCCTCAGGCAAAACACCCGCCGGAACGGCAACCTGTACCCGACACACGGCCTGGGCCCCATTTGCCAGATCATGGATGTGAACCGCGGCGATAAGCTGACTTTCCTGGAGTCCCGGTCAAGCGCGGACTTTTTAATGGGACCGACGGCTAAAAAGCTGGCGGCCAAGGATGCTTTTTTCGCTCCGTTTGCGGACGCGCATTACCGCGGCAGCATGAATACGACGAACATCCGTACCGAAAAAGGAAGGACCATTATGATCCAGCATGACGTCACCTCTCCCAATGTGTATTCAAGGATTCACCGGGTCGTGGGAACCCAGGGCACAGCCCTGAAATACCCGTTGCCCGCAAAGATCTCCGATGGCGAGCGTTGGGTGTCCGAAGACCAAATGAAAACCCTGGAGGAGAAATACCAGCCGGCTATCGTTAAGAAAGTAGGGAAACTGGCAAAAGAAGTGGGGGGCCATGGCGGCATGGACTTCCTGATGGACTGGCGAACGATCGACTGCCTGCACAACGGGCTGCCGCTCGACCAGGACGTGTATGACGCAGCTCTCTGGAGTGCCGTGGCTCCGCTGAGTGAAGCCTCCGTCGCCAATGATTCCAATACGGTTGAAGTTCCGGACTTTACGATGGGCGCATGGAAAACCAATACGCCCATAGACATCAAGCTGGACGAAGGAGCGGATACAAAAGTGATATTGTAAAGCCGTAAGGCTCGCTATCCTTCATGATCGCGAGCGGCTTGTTCGGCCTCCGGGTATTTCACCCGCCGGATCAGCCGCAGGACGCCCACCAGCAGCAGGGCTTCGCCCAATGCGAAAAGCCACCAGTCGAATTTCCCGGGCCGGTAGGGCTGCATGGCATCGGCACGAAAAGCCGCTAAATGCCGGAGGGGATCCAGGCAGAAGGAAGTGATGACGATAAGGCTACCGGCGATGAACCATGCCCAGTAGCCGGCGCTCACTTTAAACGCCCTGTGCTTGTTTTCCTGCCGAAGAAAAACCGTCCCCAATAGAATCATCGTAAAAGACAGGAGAACGGGACATAAAACCGGTCCTACCCAGGGAAAAGGCAGTAAAAACAAAATATCCCAGGTCAGCAGCGAGGCCGGCCAGCCTAAGATAAGCTTTAAAAAGACATAGTAAAAGACATCCCAGACGCCAAAGGCGATTAAAAAGAAAGCGACCTTTTGCAGTTTCGTCCGACCGCCCAGGATGCCGACGCCCACCAGCATAATCAAGGTGGCGGCTTCCCGCCCCAGCTCGGTGATCAAGTCCCTGGGATGTATAGGCACCAGCGGAAAAGCAAACCCGCTGACGTAATAAATATCGCGAAGATAAACGACCACGGCGGCCTCCAGGTAGCCCATGGCTATACTGAACAATATTAACCAACATACCTTCCCTGTGGCTACCGATGACTGGTTAGAAATCATTAGACTCCCTTTCTGAACATGAATGCCTCCGACAAATTTAGTTAATCTTTATGGGTTCGGAGCGAGACGGTTAAGGCCGGCGGCGGATAATGCGTTGGATTTTGTTGCCGCCTCCTATAAACAGCAAAGGCAATCCGATCCATTCAGATTGCCTTTACTATTTGAAACAGGGGCAATTACTGGTTCTCTAAAGCCGGCGCCGGACCAAACAGCCTCACTTCATTTAAGACAATCTCCGTGATGTACCTTTTCGCGCCGTCTTTGCCTTCATAGCTGTGATTCGTCAGCCGGCCTTCAATGGAAATCTCCTTGCCCTTGTGCAGGTATTTCTCCGCGAACTCTGCCTTTGTGCCCAGGGCGACGATTTTGTGCCAGATGGTATTCTCCACTCTTTCGCCATCGGCGTTTTTATAATGTTCATTCGTTGCCAAACTGAACCGGGCTACTTTTATGTTTGTGCCGGTGGTTTTGATTTCAGGATCCTGTCCCAGTCTTCCGATGAGTCTTACGCTGTTGCTGATGTTAAACATGGTTTTAAAATTTAAGTAAATGAAAAATAGCTGTTTTGCTTTGGTGATATACCGCCAAAAAGCGTCAAAGCAAATGTAGGCCGGGCGGGTTGACATAGCCGGTAAATAAACATTTCTATACGCGTACAAGCGTGTATAAGCGTTTAAAAACGAATATATTGTTGATTATCAAACATATACGTTTCTGCCTACTGCGACGCCTACGTTAAAAAGCGGTACAAAGCGTTCCCTAATTTTTAAAAATGAATCACCATTTTATTTCTAAAATTGAATTTTTTTTGTTTTAATTTGGCCGGAGATTGCATTCTGTTTTTTTTTATTTAACTTGTGCTATTTCTTTATTAACTTAATATACCTTAATATATAGAGACGCATTTATCTACCTAATACTAATAAATCTTATCGTTTAGATTAATGTCTTTGGCATTCCCTCCGGCTGCGCCCGCTTCTGCGGGTGGTCGCTTGTGTCAACGGCTATCAGGTAACGGCGACCGAACGTCAAGTCCTTCTAAACGATGATGAATGATAACTTGAAAAACAAAATGATGCCCGATATACTAACTGCTCTGAAACAGGGTAAGTTTTCTTCCCCGGAAGCCGAAAGACGCGATATTCATCCTCTATTTTTCCGCCTCAACAACAGCCGTGACGAAAACAGGCTTTCCGGCCTCCTGAAAGAAAAACCATTCATCCGCATACATGACAAGATCGTCCCGCAGCTAAAAGAACTTATAAAAACGCAAAATCCATCTTACACCTTTGACCAAGGCACTCTGGAAGAAGCGGCCATCGCACATATTGGATCCGGTCCCAAATGGGCTTATGGTGTCTGGGTGTATTATCCCTGGAATGAAAGGCTGGTCCATATTCTCGACGAAGCAGAATTTATCCGGCTAAGAACCAACCGGAACTTATACAAGATCACGCGGGAAGAGCGTGACCTGCTGGCTACAAAAAAAATCGGAATCATCGGCTTGTCCGTCGGGCAATCCGTATCACTGACCCTGGCGATGGAGCGATCCTTTGGTGAACTGCGCATCGCCGACTTCGACACGCTCGACCTCAGCAACATGAACCGGCTGCGGACGGGACTTCATAATTTGGGGCTTCCCAAGACTGTTATCGTGGCAAGGGAAATAGCCGAAATCGATCCATTTTTGAAGGTAAACTGTTATCATGAGGGGATAACCAGCAATAACATGGACGAGTTCTTTTCAAAAAACGGGAAAATAGATCTGCTGGTGGACGAATGTGATGGGCTGGATATAAAGCTACTTTGTCGAATGAAAGCTCGTGAAATGGGCATCCCTGTCGTCATGGACAGCAGCGATCGGGGGATGATAGATATTGAAAGATTCGACCTAACCCCCGATTATCCGATTTTGCATGGGCTGGCCACTGGAATAGACCCTTATGAGCTTACTGGTTTA
The DNA here is from genome assembly GCA_964424665.1 of uncultured Chitinophagaceae bacterium. Lineage (GTDB taxonomy): Bacteria > Bacteroidota > Bacteroidia > Chitinophagales > Chitinophagaceae > FW021-bin31. The sequence goes on along the minus strand of CAYRJM010000020.1, from coordinate 12,585 downwards.
TCTAACGAGGATAAAGTTCCATATATCCTAAAAATCCTGGATGCCGAAAAATTATCCAGAAGAGCCAAAGCCTCTATGTTCGAGGTATCACAAACGATTACTACGTGGCCGCAACTGGCATCTTCCGTACTGGCGGGAGGTGCGATAACCGCAGAAGTTATCAGGCGAATATTTACGAATTCCCTACATAGCTCTGGCAGGTATTATATAGATACTGAGATGTTGATTCATGATCAAGAACAACCTTCCGACGCCGTTCCAGCGCGCAAGTTATATGCTGCGTTACCACCTTTGGAGATAGAAGAAATGGAGGAAGTTATTTCACGCCTTGATCTGTCCGGTTCGCAAGATCAACTCTTCCCTTCTGAATCTGTAATAAAAAGTTTAATTGAAGCTGCTGCGCTTGCGCCCTCTTTGGGAAACAACCAACCATGGAAATGGGTATATAAGAAAGGAAACCTAATCCTGTTCCACGACAGATCAAGATCTCTATCTTTTGGCGATTTTCAGCACATCGGCTCCCACATATCCTTCGGTGCTGCAATCGAAAACCTGGTATTAAAATCTCATGAGTTGGATATGGAATCTGAAGTACTTTATTTTCCTTTAAAGGATTACACTCCTTGTATTGCCCAGATTCGTTTTTATCCTCAAGACTACCTGTCAGAAATGACAGCCTCTCATCAATTTGATGATCTCAGCAAATTTATTCCCGAAAGACATACCAATCGACTCTTCGGTCAAAGAGTGGCAGTTAAAAGGGCTGAATTGGCTGAATTAACGACTGTTGCCCAACTGGAACCTGGAGCATGTCTCCAGTTTATTGACGACCCTGCTCAACTCGAAAAGATCGGCAGGGTTATTTCATCCGCTGACAGGTTACGATTCTTGCATCCCCAAGGGCATCATGATTTTTTCAATGAAATGAGATGGACGGAAGAAGAAAACACCAAAACAAGAGATGGGCTAGATATTGCTACGATAGAGATGAAGTTGTCCGACATAGCCGGCATGCAGCTTGCTAAAGACTGGAGTACCATTAAATTACTCGATGACTGGAACTTAGGTGACGCCTTTGGAAAACAGAGTATTAAAGCAGTGGATGCAGCATCGGCTATTGGTTTTTTAACCTTACCGTCGTTCAGCCCGAAAAGCTTTGTATTAGGCGGACGAGTGGTAGAGCGGATATGGCTCAAAGCAACAGAAATGGGTCTTGCTTTTCAACCGTTGGATTCTCCGCCATTATTTTTTGCCAGATTGATCCATGGGAAGGGCGCGGAAATGCCAGAAAAAATGAAAAATCGTCTTCTGGCCTTGAGAAAAGATTTCCTGCGTCTGTTTTCATCGTCTGACCAGGTTGCAGAAGTATTTTTATTTCGAATAGCTAAATCACCTCCTCCGCCCGTAATGTCTCTTCGAAAGCCTTTAAAAGAAATATTATTTATTTAATTCGTTAAGTCTATTCGTAAACAATGGTAAGAATAAATGTGTGTCGAGCTGATTTAAATCCGATAGAATGTAAAAGATATGTTGATGGACATCGTAAGGTACTGGAAACCTATGGAGTTACTCAGGTAACGTCTGCCAATCTTGACTGGATGAATGAACCCTATACCTATCTGGTTACGGTAGATTCTACGGAAACAGGTGAAACCCTGGGAGGGGCGAGAATTCAAATTGCGGGGGGAACCGTGCCTCTACCTATTGAAACGGCAATAGATGACATGGATCCGCGTATCTATGACAGGGTGAAGGAAGAAGCCAGAATGGGAACAGGCGAATACTGCGGTCTATGGAATTCAAGAAAAATAGCCGGATATGGCATTGGAAGCGTTATTCTTATGAGGGTCGGTGTTGTTATAATGACTCAACTAAAGGTGAATTCCCTGTTCGCTTTTGCTTCTCCTGCTACCCTTAAAAGGAGCAAAAGCATTGGCTATAGAGTGATAACCTCTTTAGGTATTAATGGCACATTTTATTATCCAAAAGAAGATCTGCTGGCAACCGCATTAATTCTGGATGACCCCCTGGACCTCCAATATGCTGACCCACATGAACGAAATATAATATTTAATTTAAGAAATAATCTGGTTCAGGAATCCATTGAGCATGGGCACAGAGGTAAAATGCGAATAGAATATGATTTAAGAATAAAAAATAATGCGACGTGTAAAACATAAAGAGGAAATTCTGTTACCATTTTGGGTAAGCAAAGCTTTTTTAAAAAGAAGTTGTATTCTTTTATGTTGCTTGCTTTGCGCTGTTGTGTCTTATGCAGGTTTAGTGGATACAGCAGTAGTGACCAATCAGAAACCAACATTTATTGGACATAATAAGATCGAGATATTCAAAGACACGTCTAATCAACTTACTTTTCAACAGGTCCGCTCGAAACATTTTACCATTAATCAACAAAAGGTTCCTAACTTCAGCCTATCTAATACTACGTACTGGCTAAGACTTCATCTTTTTAACAAAACTGATCTCGATAATATTCTACTGAGGATCAACAATCCAAATCTGGATTATGTAACTGCTTATTTTTTAGGTCCAGATAGTATGCAGTTCACGCATCAGACACTAGGTGATAAGACCAATTTTTTAGCCCGAAATTATAACACCTCCGATATTGTATTTAATATTCCCACTTATCACAATGACCTCGTCACAGTTTATCTGAAAATAACGTCAAAAGAACAAATTTTAATACCAATCTATGCCGGTACACAAAAAGAGATTTTTGAGAATATAAATAGAGAAAGTCTATTTTTAGGTATCTATTTCGGGGTCATTTTAATCATGCTCCTCTATAATCTCTTTGTTTATTTCTCAATAAAAGATACCAATTATATATATTATGTAATTTATATATTCACTGTCGGGCTTACCCAAGCCAGTCTCAAAGGGATAGGATATCAGTATCTATGGCACGGCTCTCTCTTTCTTACCGATCACATGATATTCTGGAGTGCAGGATTAGTGGGCATTGCCACGGCACTTTTTGCAAAACAGTTTTTAAACACGCGTAAAACACTTCCTTTGTTTGACAAGATCCTTACAGGGTTTGTTATACTGGATTCAACTGGAATAATATTATCTTTTTTCTCCTTTTACTTCCTTGGCTACCAAATAATAAATATTGTTGCTCTGGTCGGAGGCTTCACTATATTAGCAGCAAGTATGATTCTTACCTTCAGGGGATACCGGCCCGCCAAGTTCTTTTTAATAGCCTGGTCGTTCTTTCTAATCGGCGTTGTTTTGTATGTATTAGGAACGTATAGCTTAATTCCCTATACCCTTTTCACCAAAAATATTCTGCTTATTGGTTCAGCGATAGAAATAGCCCTTCTTTCCTTCGCCCTGGCGGACAAGATCAACGTTTACAGGCAGGAAAAAGAGCAGTCCCAGCTCGAAGTATTAAGAGCCGTTCGGGAAAAAGAGGATTTTGTACGGAAGCAAAACATCATCCTGGAATCCAAAGTCCAACAACGGACCCTAGACCTCCAGCAGGCCAACCGGAGCCTCCGTCAGGCCAATATCAGCCTGAACATCGCGATGGAAAACCAAAAAAAGACGGAAAGTAAGCTTGTGCACGCCGAGAAAATGGCTTCGCTGGGTCAACTTACCGCCGGCATCGCTCATGAGATCAACAACCCCATCAACTTCGTTAAATCCAACATCAAGCCGCTGGCCAGAGACATAGACGACCTGAACACATTGATCGCAAAATACAAAGAGATCACCAAAGAAAACCTGGAGGAAAAGTTGCAAGAAATTGAGGCTTTTATCCAGGAAATAGACTTGGACATATTAAACGAAGAAATACCCAGTTTACTTTCAGGCATCGAGGACGGCGCCACCCGGACAGCGGAGATCGTCAGAGGCCTGCGTATCTTCAGCAGGGTAGATGAAAACGCCCTGAAGAAAGCCGATATCCATGCCGGCATTGACTCTACCCTCGTGCTGCTGAACAATATTATTCCTTACAACCTGACCATCGAAAAAGATTACGATCAGATACCGCTCATTGATTGTTATCCCGGAAAGCTCAACCAGGTTTTTATGAACCTGTTGACGAACGCGGTCCAGGCGCTGAATGCCAAGCCGGAGCCTGAACATGAACACATCGGCATCAAAACAATTAATAAAGGGGACCTGGTGGAAATCCATATTTCAGATACCGGGATGGGCATTCCCGAAGACATACAAAACAAAATATTCGATCCTTTTTTTACCACTAAAGACGTAGGGGAGGGAACGGGCTTAGGCCTGTCAATGAGCTATAGCATCATTGAAGAGCACGGAGGAGAAATAAAGGTGGATTCTCAAGTGGGTAAGGGGACCAAATTTATCATTACCCTCCCTGTTTCCCAGGACGATGTTATAGCAGGTAAAGGGGATTGAGTCTTCTTATTCCATACCGCCAGATGTGGTGCGGCAGGCCGCTGACGGCGGCCTATAAAGAAACGTCCTTGGGCTCCTGTACGATCCAGGGGACCCGGTTAGGCCCACTCAAAAACCCGTTAAAAACTTTGTCTTCCCGCTGAGCGCCCTGCCCGTTACTGCTTCTTGACGCCAAAGGCAAAAATAGTGGAAGAATGAAACGTATCCCCCGGGTTGAGCACCGTTGACGGAAATTGTGGCTGGTTAGGGGAATCCGGGAAATGCTGTGTTTCCAATACGATGGCCGAATGCTTGGGATAAGCAATGCCTCCTTTCCCTTCAAAGGATCCGTTCAGGAAATTACCGGAATAGAACTGTATACCCGGTTCGGTCGTATACACTTCCAGGGTACGGCCGGTCTCAGGGTCATAGACGCTGGCAGCTACCTGCTTCAGGTCTCCCGGATCGTTCAACACCCAGCAAAAGTCGAATCCGCCGTTTGCCAGCCGCATTTGCCTTACCGTATCATTGAGGTGCAAACCAATTTGGGTAGGCTTCCGGAAATCAAAGGGCGTGCCGGCCACGGGCTGTAGTTCCCCGGTCGGGATTAAGGTGGAATCCACCGGTAAAAAGCGATCCGCGTTCAGCATGAGCATGTAATCGTTAATGCTGTCCTGGCCACCCCGCAAATTGAAGTAGGAATGATTGGTCAGGTTAAGCACGGTAGGTTTATCGGTGGTCGCTTCATAATCGATGCGCAGCTCATTTTGATTATTCAACGTATAAGTAACCTGTACATCCAGGTTACCGGGATACCCTTCCTCTCCGTCCGGGCTGAGGTAATGCAATTTTAATCCTTCGGTACTATCGGTAGTAAAGGGATCAACCGCCCATATCTTTTTATCAAACCCTTCTTTGCCGCCGTGCAACGAGTTGGGTCCGTCATTCAGATAAAGGTGATAAGTGGAATCATTTAAAACAAAGGTACCTTTAGCTATACGGTTGCCGAACCGGCCGATAATAGCTCCGAAGTAAGGAGAATATTTTTGATATTTTTCCACGTTATCGAAACCCAAAGCAATATCAGTCATCTTCCCGTTTTTATCCGGGGTCTTTAGCGATTGGATAATGCCCCCGTAGTTGAGCACGGTGACCGTTATGCCATTTTTGTTCTCCAGCGTATAGGCGTAAACGGAATCGCCTCCCGAAGTTACGCCAAAAGCCGCCTTTTCCACTTGAGCGGTATTTTTCTTCTGGCAGGAAACGGCAGTCAACAACAAGGCTGCTGCAATAAAGCAAAGCGGGCTGTACTTCATGGTCTGTTAATTTTGAAACCGCAAGGTATAAAAAGGAATAAATGTTTTATAATTATTTACGTAAAAGGCCTTTCAGGCTGCTAAATGGCAGAAACAGATTGATCTCCCCTACCACATAAGGCGCTACTTCATAAGGGTTGTAAACGAAACCAATCCCCTCTTTTGTCAAATAAAAATTTGAGGTAACAGGCAGGTGGGGGTCAAACAACAACCCGTTTTCCCCGTTCAGGGGCTCGCCTTCAGGAATGTCGTATTCGCGGCGGAATTCCTTTTCCAGTTGCTCGATGAGCTGTTTTTCGTATCCGGCGGTAAACAGATCCGCCAGACGCACGACCCGGCCCTTATTGACGTCCACCACCAGGCAGGAAACAGATTGTAAACCATGCGCTCCCCCGGTGTACTGATACTGGGTATACACCAGACTGATCAGGCCGCCGGCATTGCAGGTCAGGGCCATGTGTGCCGTCGCGTTCCAGTTAAAGCTTGGCCGCAGCGTGCCGCCGCCCTTGATGTACTCGGTCGTCACCTGCCGGTAGTTTTGCAAGAAAGTATCGGAAACGGCTCGCAGGAGGGTTTCGGCTGCGGTATACTTTTTACCGGCTCCGAAGAACGCCTGGCAGATGGTATCGACGATGATGGCTTGCGCCGCCGGATTGATTTCTTCCGCAGGCCATAAAGCCATCAGGTCGGTTTCCGCTTTCGGGGCTTCCTGATTCACGCTGTCCAGCCTCACGGAATCCCGGTAGTTGGCTACCTGCCAGTGGTAGCTTCCTTCCGGATAGACCTCCTTAAAACTAAAATCACCGCTTTCTCCGTTCCCGCCTTTTTTCACCCCTTGAAAAACCCCGCCGTCAAAATCACCCTTCAGGGTGTCCTCCGGCGTATAATGATCATAGGTGACTAACAGTATGGCACTGTCCGCGTCCACATAACCGGCTACCTGGAGGGGTGCCCCCCCGGCCGGGATCAGTATCCCCTGGTACCGGTCGGCGGTTATGGCGCCTTCGTTCTTAGCATGGGATTGGTATTTTACCAGATGCAATACGGCGGTGTCGCTCTCCCGAACGCTTTGCAGCCTTTTGTAATAGGATTTTAGCTGGTGCTCCGGCGTAATGGCTTCATCGGCACTATCGTTATCGGGCTGGTTGTTGCAGGCGGTAACAGCCGCTATGAGCAGAAGGGAAATGCCGGAGAGGAATAAGTTTTTCATAATCATAAGTACCTTTGTACTACTTTACAAAGGTACTAAACATAAATATCATGCCGAATCTATCTTTAGCGGATATACGTATGGATTATAAAAAGGCCTCCCTGAGTGAAAAGGAGGTAGCGGAAGAGCCCTTTACGCAGTTCAACAAATGGTTTGAGGAGGTTTTGCACAGCGAAGTAACCGAACCGAACGCCATGACACTGGCGACGGCGGCAAAGACCGGTGTTCCCTCCGCCCGCATCGTATTGCTGAAGGGGATAGATGAGCAGGGTTTTTATTTTTACACCAATTACAAGAGCCAAAAGGCCCAAGAGCTTTTTGAAAACCCACAGGCCGCGTTGGTGTTTTTCTGGAAAGAGCTCCAACGGCAGGTACGTGTTCAGGGCCGTGTTGTGAAAGCCTCCGGGGAGCAGAGTGACGCCTACTTCCTGTCCCGTCCCCGGGGATCCCAACTGGGCGCCTGGTCTTCCCCGCAAAGCCAGCCCATCGCCTCCCGGGATTTTTTAGAAGAAAAAGTACGTGAGACAACAGTCCGCTTCGAAAACGAAACGCTTTACCGCCCGGAGTTCTGGGGGGGCTATTGCCTGCAGCCGTTAACGGTAGAGTTCTGGCAGGGACGGCCCAGCCGGTTACACGACCGGATCGTTTATACCCGTGAAGCCAGCGGAAGCTGGGAAATACACCGGTTGGCGCCCTGATGAAAATAAGGTATCAGCGAAAAAACCGCGGCACAGCGAAGTGAACAATTGATTATCCCAAGCGCCGGAGTTCTATAGATAAAACGCGATAAAGCCGGCTACTCACCGTTGGGCAGAGGCTGCAAAAGCCCGTACGGAAAGTAACAAAGCCTGGAAACGGCGCATGATAAATAACTGTCCCCCCGGGAATGATGGCGTTCCGAGTTCCTTCCGGCCATTAAAAACATAAAAAATCAATGGATTAAACAGCGCACGCTGCATCCACGGCTGGCCATGCCCTCTAGCAGTACATTCAGCCCCGTGTCATGCGGCCTCCGTAGGGCGGCCGACAGACGGCCTGGCAAGGAACGAAACTTTAGCTTAAGCCTTGGGCTTCTCGCTATTTGGTTTCCGCTTCGCGCTTTCAGCCTGCCTTGTTTTATGCGGACGGTGTTTCCCGAAGGATCCGATATGGCGTTTTCCTTTTTTAGTCTTGATATCTCCTTTTCCCATGAGCTGTATTTTAAAACTTTAAGCTAGATACAGTTTCAAAAATACAAAAAGGCAGGAACAAAACCAATGTCGTCCCTGCCTTTTTTCGTTCAAAAATCAGCTTACTTCAGTTTGTCCTGAAAATCTTTTCCGGCTTTGAACTTAGCTACTTTTTTAGCTTTAATCTTGATCTCTTCACCAGTTTGGGGGTTGCGACCAGTGCGAGCGGAACGTTTTGTTACGGAGAAAGTTCCAAATCCAACCAGGGTAATTTTGTCGCCCTTCTTAAGGGTTTTAACCACTGTTTGTGTGAAGGAGTCTAAAGCGTCGTTTGCCTGTGCTTTGGTAATACCAGCATCTTTGGCAATTTTGTCTACTAATTCTGCTTTGTTCATAATAATTTTTTTAAATAGTAATAGAATGTGACAGGAGCAAATATAGGGTGTTTTAATACATATCCAAATTTTTCGCCCTCAACTTTTCTCCGCTATCTTCTGCTTGTAACGCTTTACTGGCAAAGGTTTGCGGGTGACATGACGGCTTTAACGACATCCCGCCCGCGAGAGCCATCCGCTGAAACGCTTTACTGTAGCGGATTTCAGCTACATACCCCGCTCAATATAGCCCTGACGTACCTTTTTTGAGATACGCACAATTCTGGCTGTTTATTGTGGATAATTATTTTTGGAATAAACGCCGCGATAACCCCTAAACGGCCCTTTTAAAGGTCATGGACGCTGATTTTAAGGGGTCAGATCCGGTGAAAGCTGCAGAAATACGGGGCAATGATCGCTATGCGTTACCGTGGGCATAATACACGCGCTCACTAAATGCGTTTCCAAAGCATGGGAAGCGCTAATGTAATCTATCCGCCATCCTTTGTTTTTGGCGCGGGCCTGCGCCCGGTAACTCCACCAACTGTATTGGTGAGGATCGGTATTAAAGTACCGGAAAGTATCAATATAGCCGGCAGCAAAAAATTTATCCATCCAGGCGCGTTCTTCCGGCAGGAAACCCGAAGAGTTTTTGTTCCGGACCGGATCATGGATATCGATAGGCTTATGACAGATGTTGTAGTCTCCACAAACGACCAGCTGTTTGCCGTCCTGCTGCAAATCATTTAAGTAGTCATAGAATTCATCCAACCAGCGGTATTTATAGGTCTGCCGCACTTCGCCGGTGGTGCCGGAAGGGAAATAGGCATTGACCAGCGTCCAGTGCTGGAAATCCAGCCGCAATACCCGGCCCTCGCAATCGCTTTGCGTACAACCGTTGCCATAAAAAACTTCCCGGGGTGCCTTTTTGGTGAATACGGCCACACCGCTGTAACCCTTTTTCTCGGCAGAATACCAATAATGATGGTAACCCAAACGGGCGATGGCGTCCAGGTCGACATTTTCTTTATGCGCCTTGATTTCCTGCAGACAGACGATGTCTGCCGGGTCTGTCGCCAGCCATTCCAAAAAGCCTTTTCTAATGGCTGCCCTGATGCCATTTACATTATAAGAGATTATACGCATGATCGGTATTCAACGGTTAAGCAATCGCGCTAACATCAACTGGCGCTCTGGTCGGTTTCTTCTTTAATCTTATCCGACGACTTGATCCAGTTTTGAATGTTCTCACAATCTTTATAGTCGTCGTCTATCTGCAGATAAAACCCGGATATATGTTCCTCGAACCATTTATCCAGCGCTTCAAACTGCTTTTTGCGGAGCGCCTGGCTTTGTATCCTGCTGTAATCTGTTTCAAGGCTTTCACGGTGCGGTTTGCTCCTGGATTTAAGGTAAATGATGCGTACCGCTTTCTGCTCACGCATTCTGGGATTCGGGATAAATACGAGCGGTTCGGAAATTTCTCCTACATCCATGGTATCCAGGGTGAGCACAATAGCGCCGTCCAGGGCGTCCATGGACATAAAGGTGGATCCGTCCGGCATGGTAAACATACCGCCGGTATTCTTGGTGCCGCGCCGGCCTTCCTCATCGTCGCTGTACAGGGACGCCGCCTGCCCGAACGTAAGTTTGCCGGATATAATTTCTTTACGGACGGAATCCAGCTTTTCGATCGCTTTATTCACATCACCGCTGGTTATCGGGGGGATAAGCAAGATGTGCCGTACCTGGGCGATGTTCCCCTGGCGGCTGACCATCTGGATAATATGATACCCGAACTGACTCTTGAAAACAGGGGATATCTCTCCGTCTTTCAGCCGGAAAGCGGCGGCCACAAACTGGGGGTCGAATTGTTTCTGCGTCCGGTCGATCGTAATAATATTGCCTCCGGTGGCCACATCATTGGAATAAAGGTTAGCCAGGGAAGCAAAGGATTTTTTTCCCGCCAGCACCTCTTTTTTTAGTTCTTCCAACTGCCTGATGGTGTAATCAACTACCGTAGGATCCGGGTCGGGCTTGATCATGATCTGCCCCACCTCCACTTCAGACTTAAAATAAGGAAGACTGTCCTCGGGAATGGCGTTAAAAAAGGCCCTTACTTCGGTAGGGGTGATCTTTACTTCACTAAAGATCTTGTCGCGCATCGCTTCGGCCAGCATGATCTCCCGGATGTCATCGCGGTATTTGTCTTTAATCTGATAAATACTCATCCCCAGCACTTCTTCCATCTTTTCCCGGGAACCATACACTACCCGTTCGAAATAATTAATCTTTTGTTCCATCTGGGCCTCTACCGCCTCGTCGCTCACCGGCAAGCTGTCCTTTTCCGCCTGAAGCACCAGGGCGTTTTGCGCCAGCATTTGTTCCAGGATCGCACAAGAGGCGTTCGGCGGCAGGGAGTCATACTGTTGCATCTGCTGAAGCATGGTTTTTTGCAGATCGCTTTTCAAAATGATCTTGCTTCCGATGATGGCGATGACCTTGTCGGCGGCCGGCTTTTTTCCCTCCGGATAGACGTAGGTCTGCGCTTGTACACTGGCGATACCGGCAAATACTGCGATCACCGCTGGTAGAATCAATCTGATACAATGCTTCATAGCTCCAAAATTAGCGGGAAATGCCAGCTTCCTGTTTTTGATTAGGTGGTTTTAACAAAATTTTAATCGGTCTTTACTACGACAGGGTCCGTTTAACCTCTATTTCGTCGAAGGCTTCAATCATGTCGCCTTCTTTAATATCGCTGTAGTTTTTAATCGTCAGTCCGCATTCCATACCCGCCGTTACTTCTCTGGCGTCTTCTTTATAGCGTTTTAATGACCCCAGTTCCCCGGTATAGATCACGATACCGTCACGGATAAGATGTATGCGTGAGTTGCGGTTGATCTTCCCATCCTGGACAAAACAGCCGGCAATGGTAACTTTGTTAATGCGGTAGGTCTCCCTGACTTCGATATTAGCTACGACTTTTTCTTCAATCTTCGGCTCCAGCATGCCTTCCATCGCGCTCTTCAGTTCTTCAATGGCGGTGTATATGATAGAATAGGTGCGGATCTCGATATTCTCTGTTTCAGCCAGCCTGGCGGCCTGTGCGGACGGACGAACCTGGAAGCCAACGATGATGGCGTCGGAAGCCGTCGCCAGCAATACGTCGGATTCGGTAATCTGGCCCACGCCCTTATGGACTACATTCACGACGATTTCATCGGTGGACAGCTTCTGGAAAGAATCACTCAACGCTTCTACCGAACCGTCCACGTCGCCCTTGATGATCACATTAAGCTCCTGGAAGTTTCCTAAGGCCAGGCGGCGACCGATTTCCTCCAGGGTAATATGCTTGCGCGCCCTGGCGCTTTGTTCCCGCATGATCTGGCTCCGGTGGCTGGCCAGGTCCTTGGCATCGGCTTCATTTTCAAAAACACGGAATTTTTCCCCGGACTGCGGCGCCCCGTTAAGTCCCAGCACCTGTACCGGCGTGGAAGGAGGCGTCTGCTCTATGCGCTGCCCTCTTTCATTGAACAATGCTTTCATGCGGCCGTAGTACGGACCGGCGACGATCATATCCCCTTGCTTCAGGGTGCCGTTTTGGATCAATAAGGAGGTTACATATCCGCGGCCTTTATCCAAACTGGCGTCTATGATGGTACCTACCGCGTTGCGATCCGGGTTGGCTTTCAGTTCCAGCAGCTCCGCTTCCAGCAATATTTTTTCCAGCAACTGGTCGATATTGGTTCCGTTTTTCGCGGAAATCTCCTGGGATTGGAATTTACCTCCCCAATCTTCTACCAATATATTCAGCCCGGCAAGCTGTTCTTTTATTTTATCCGGATTAGCCCCTTCCTTATCAATCTTGTTGATCGCAAAGATCATGGGCAGCCCTGCCGCCTGGGCGTGAGAGATCGCCTCCTTGGTCTGTGGCATGATGGCGTCATCGGCAGCCACTACGATAACAGCGATGTCCCCCACCGTCGCGCCCCGGGCACGCATAGCCGTAAACGCTTCGTGCCCCGGCGTGTCCAGGAAACATATTTTTTTCTCGTTGGGCAGCGTCACCTCGTACGCGCCGATGTGCTGGGTAATCCCTCCTACTTCACCGGCTACTACCGCGGCATTGC
>CAYRJM010000019.1:29501-44632 GCA_964424665.1 uncultured Chitinophagaceae bacterium | reverse complement strand
CTTACAAAACAGGAAAAGCAGGGAGAGTAACCGCTCTGCTGACCGGCTTTTACGCATACATAAATCATACATTATTTCTATTTCAAATATTCGTTCCATTGAACACAACCGGATCTTCCTTGAAGGTACGGTCACCCCTATCCGTAAACCCTTTAAAAACCATTTTGTCCCAATCACTGAAACAATAAAATTCGAACTTTTTACCAAGACTGGGTATGGTCAGCATTCGGCGGATTTACAATCCGGTGAAGATTGATTCCGCTTTTCAGGAGGGCAGTTCTATTGCGTTGTTGGCGGGCTAACTTACTGGTACAATAAAACTGTTCATAATCTTTGAATAGAATAACTGGCTGGTTGTTTTTATGAAAAAGCGATATTATTTTAACGATGCGGCGATTACTTATGCACTTGACCTATCTTCATAACAATGGTCTGGATGGTGGCCCGTACACTTTTAATGTACATCCAAAAATATGATGGCGCAGGCTGCGAATTAAAAGCCTTATGATCTTTGACTTGGTGCTTGCATTGCCGTTATGCCGGGCTCACAACGTCCCCTGTTTGTGCCGCAGCGGCTTTTACTTATTCGCTTCGCATTCGCTAAATTCGACATTTCTGTTTCTAGCTATTATAACCGGAAAATACGATCTATTTCAAGTCATAAAAGATCGCCCCCGCAGTTCGGCCGTGAGTGAGATGGCTATGCTGGAATTGACTTGTTTTCTTTCTGATCAGCTACACAAGAACGGCAGGCATACCTGTCACTTATGCTTACCGTTCTTTGAATTCTTAGCATACTATGCTTCTCCTGTTTTCCCGGCGTTCATCGCCCTCCACACCAGCGCGGCTACAATCGCTCCTAACAAGGGGGCTGCAAAGAACAGCCAGAGTTGAGATAATGCTTTCCCGCCAGCGAAGATAGCCGGTCCAAAGCTGCGAGCCGGATTAACGGAGGTTCCGGTAATAGGAATGGTAAACAGATGGATGGAAGCGAGGGCAAAACCTATAGTCACGCCAGCTAAGGCCTTATTCCCCCATTTGTCGGAAGTCACCCCAAGGATGACAAAGAGGAATAGAAAAGTCATTACCGCTTCAGCTAAGAATGCGGATGCCATGTCATACTCGTTTTGATATCCCGGACCCCAGCCGTTGGCGCCCAATGCCCATTCTCCCATTTCAAAGCCGGGAAGACCATTGAGAACAACCATTAATACCAAGGCTCCAAGCGCCGCCCCGATCAGCTGTGCAACGATGTAGGCCGCGGCTTCACCACCCTTAATCTTTCCGGCAACAAGCAGACCTACTGTTACCGCGGGATTGATGTGACTGCCGGAAATGCCTCCGATCGCATAACACATAATAAGTTGCGCAAGTCCGAAAGCCAGTGCAATGCCCAGAAGACCAAGTCCTGACAAGGAAGCGGCAGTGTCATGTCCTGCAATGACGGCCGCGCCGCAACCAATAAGAACCAATACGAAGGTACCGATAATCTCGGCTACAAACTTCGTGGAAAGTTTAATCTCCATAACAAGTAATTTGAAGGTTTAAAATGAATGGATCGGGCCAACTACAAAGGCAGTTAGCCTCAAAAACAGTATAAATATAATAAAAAAGGAATTTATTTTTCTTTTTTCAGTAAAAGAAAGCGATTTTGGAGAAAAAATTTATTGAAGTACAGGGTATATTGTCCATTTCACCCCCTGCCACCTAACGGCCTGAAATCGTTGTGTTAACATCAGCGGCATCATCTTTTTCTAAAGAATTACCTCAACTATTTTAATGCTAAAGCGAAGTTTTTCTGCATACGTTGTACCACAGCCACGGATAACATTCACTGACTTAGACACTTCTCTAGAAATCTTGTCGATAATAACAAGAGACGTACCGGAGCCATAACCACTTGAGCAGCTTCCTCTGTTTCATTAACTTTTTAAATCGCCTCAAACAAAGTATCCCGAGAGGTTGGCTCCCTACCGTAGTCGTGAGTAAACAGACCTTATCCGGTGGCAAAGTTTAAATCAACATCTGCTTTAAATCGTTCCTCAGAAAATAACGGGTAACGACCGGTAAATTAACCCTGGGATTATCTTTTACTATGGTGAAGTACACCTCATTGTTTTTAAATAGAAATACCCGTAAAATCGCAGCCTCGCTATCTAAATAAAAGAAGTCTGCCTCAGAAAAAATAGCACAGTTCTCTGAACTCATAATTGTCGTCATACCTTTATTTTCACAATATGACCTGATCAATGCTATATTTTTCTTTAATCCGTAACGGCTAGACATGCTAATTAATCTTTTTTCCACCGCTTTCCTGTATATAATATACAAAGAAAACCCGGCAAGGAAAAACAATAAATAGAAAACAGGATTTAATTGACTTTGGACCAGCAAAAGATAAAAAGGCAGTAGTACAAAAAAACCAAGAACGACATATAGCATAATGTCACCTGTCTTGTTAGAAAAGCTTTCAGAAAAAACCAATTTTCCTTTCTCAAGGCTTTCGCCGATATTTAAATTATTCATTCGTTCCATAGATGGCCAAAGATAACGCACCAAATATATACAAACTCTTTTTACCGACGCTGAGTCTAAACCATTCACTAGAGGCATAGTTTTGTTCTCCGTCAATTTTTCACGCCACCGAGCATTTGTTAATACAAAGATAACCTGCTGGTAATATTGAAGTAATATGTGCTTTTGACATTTGCAATGTCAAAAGTTATTAAAATAACCTAACATGCAAAATATCGACTCCTTCTTATACAAGACGTTTTCTTTCCTGCTTTGTTGTTGTATGGCCTTAACCAGCCCCCTTGCACTCTCGGCAATGCCCCAACAAAAAAAAGACCAGAAACCGCAACCTGGAAAAATAAGTGGATCTGTGAAAAGCACAACAACGGGCGCTCCTGTCGCCGGTGTTGCCGTAATGGTAGTCGGTACTACAACAGGAGGCTTTACTGATCTAAACGGTCTGTATTCCATAAATGAAGTGCCTGCAGGCACCTATTCTATAAAGGTTTCGGCCATTGGATACGTCCAAAAGACTATCCCATCTGTTCAGGTCAAGGCAGCAGCAACAACCCTGCTAGACATCCCTTTAAAACCAAAAACCACTTCCCTTCAAGCAGTAACCATTAAGGCGGCTATTCCCTCCCATACTGCTACAGGGCTGTTGGCTATTAATCGAAATGCAGTTGGCCTGCAGGATGGCGTATCCTCCCAATATCTGAAAAAAGCCGACGTCAGCAATGCCGCTTCCGCAATGAAGCACATAACAGGGGTTACGCTCCTCCATGATAATGAAGTTTTTGTGCGCGGCCTTGGTCCGCGCTATACCGACATACTGCTTAATGGAGCATCTGTACCTTCCACCAGCGCGACCAAAGAAAAGGCGCCGATAGATATTATCGGAGCCGGTTTGGTCGATCACATTACCATTAAAAAAACCTATACCCCTTCGGAGCCTGCCGAATTTGCGGGTGGAACGGTAGAAATCGCCACGCTTGAATTTCCGGAAAAACAACAAATAAGCTTTAGTTATTCCACCAGTATTCATTCCGTTTCGGCTTTCCGTAATACTTTATCCAACAACAAAATCCATCTTACCGGTTTCGGCAGTGGAACGCACCGGCTACCCGCTCTGCTGGAATCACAGCGACTTACTCGTGAAAATAAAGACCAGGTGGCGGCAAGCTTTCCCAACTCCTGGGCCTTAGATAACCACAAAAAGACGATTCCCTCTCAGAAAATAAGCTTCACTTACGCCGATCAATATAATGAAGAAAAAATACCCATCGGCTTGGTATCCAGCTTTGTCTATGCGTACGATCGTGATTTTAAGCCAAGGCAAGAATTGCGAACAATCAGTTCTTATGTAACGCAAAATAAAAATTTTCTACTTCGCTCCAACTACCGGCAGAACACCGGGTTAGAACAGGTCAAAATAGGAGGAATGTTTAACCTCTTTATAAAACCGTCTTCCCATACAATTATCGGATGGAAAAACCTCTACGCTAACTTCCTTAACAACAGCACACAGGTCATTCAGGGCGATTATTTCAATTACCTGGATACAACCCGGCAAACAATCTATGATTTCGATAGAAAGTCACTGTTTTCGTCGGTGCTTACCTTTAATACGGTTTCGTTGCCATTTTACCATTCGAAGCTTTCCTTTACCGCAAATTATAGCCGGACCCTTCGTAACCGGCCTGATCGCCGTTCCACGCAATACAACCTGGACAGAGCCGGGAAATATCTAATCTATTTTGACGATGCGGGAAACTCCAGGTACTATTCCAACCAAAAGGATAACAATTATACGGTTAAGGCAGACTACCAAATAGAACCCGACCCTGCTTTAACGCTTAAAACTGGTTTATCTGCCGTTTTCAAAAGCCGTGATTTTAATGCCCGCAGGTTTGAATATAGAAATTTTTCAAATCAATTCCCCGAAGAGCTATTAGATGCCCCTCCAGCTGTCGCATTAGACCCGTCTTTGGTACTGGAAGATAAGCTGGAATTAAGGGAAACTACAGCACCAAGAGATTCTTATGTGGGCGCTCAAAAGATCATTGCAGGATACATCAGCAGCATCTGGCGACTAACCGATTATTTGAAAGTTCAGTTGGGTGTACGGATAGAGCGTTCAGATATGCGTGTGGATATTTTAGAAGACAAAAAAACAAAGCGAATTGCCCATATCACCCGGACAGACCTCCTTCCGGCAACAAATATTACTTATGACATTACTAAAAAATTAAAGCTTAAAAGCGCATTTTCTCTCACGCTGGCAAGGCCCAATTTTCGGGAGATCTCAAATTTCCGGTTTCAGGATTTTGTTGGGGGACAGACCATCTATGGCAACCCTAATCTGGAACAAACGCAAATTCAAAATTACGATTTAAGTCTGGAATATTATCCCAGCTATGGGGCGTTATTTTCCGCCGGGATTTTTTATAAAAAACTGGATAACCCTATAGCGCTCTTTTACCGCTTTACCGAAGCGGTAGAGGTCGAATACAGAAATGCGGATAAAGCCACACTTCTGGGTATCGAAGTCACTGGAAGAAAGCAGCTTACTCAAAAATTACAATTTATTGCTAACCTGTCCTATATATACTCCCGGGCTCAGGTAAAGAAAGCCGATCGATTTGCGGTTGCCCACGCCAAGCGTCCCATGTACGGGCAATCCCCGTATACTGCTAATCTTGCGATGTTTTATAGCTTCCCTGTCCCGGGACTATCCTTCTCTCTCAATTACCACACATTTGGAAAACGGTTGATTCGTGTCGGAAAAAGAGCACAGGGGTTTGACGAATATGAGCAACCGTTTAACACCCTAGACTGCGGGTTGTCTTACAAGTTCGGAAGTACTCCTGTTACTACCATTTCCGCGGGCATAGATAACATACTAAATAATAATATCGTGTACAAGCAGGGGAATATAACAACCTTCTATTATAGACCGGGGCAAACTTATAAAATCAGTTTATCCCTTTCCTTGTAACGATATTTTCAAAATGAAAAATGTTAACAATTAAAATCAAGTAAAATGAAAACCAAATTAATCAAGACTTTAACAGGATTTCTCCTCCTTGGCCTAGTGACGTTAACCGCTTGCAACAAAGAAGATCCGGCGAAACCATCGGAGGCTGAAGAAGAAATTCCGCAACTCTATTTAGACCTTCCCGGGCCTGAAGGCAATTTAATCACCAAAGACCAAAAATGGAGTCATGATACGGTTTTGTCGGGGCCGCATTTTGTCCTGCCCGGCGTAACCTTAACAATTGAAGCCGGTGTTACCGTCAGTTTCGAATATCACAACGGTAATTCGGATGATGTGGGAACAATAATCGTCTTGCCAGGTGACGCGACGAACTTTAAAGACGGCCCAAAGCCAAGCGGTCAGCTCATTGCAATAGGCACCCCTGATAAGCCCATCGTATTTACCTCTGCGCGTTCAGATCCGCAAATCAACGATTGGGGCGGCATCATTCTGATCGGTGACGCGCCCACGAATATCCAGGGGAATACAGGCAATGTTGAAGGGTTGCCTTCCGCTGTTTCCTATGGTGGTGATAAAGCGAACGATAACAGTGGGCAGTTGCGATATGTTCGTATCGAATACTCCGGCTACAGTATCGCAGAAGGCTCAGAGCTACAGGGGTTATCGCTATATTCCGTAGGCGACGAAACCGAGATTGACCATATCAATATCTATAAGACAAGCGATGATGGCATTGAAATTTTTGGGGGGACGGTAGCCTTGAAATATATCGTCATCTATGGTGTCTCGGACGACTGTTTTGACTTTGATCAGGGCTGGAAAGGCCGCGGTCAATTTTGGTTAGGTATTCAGGTTCCCGGTGCGGATAACGGTTTCGAAAATGACGGCGTTGACGGGCAGAGTAACGAATTTGGGCCAACTGACGCGACAATCTTTAACGCGACAATCTATGGTGCAGGGTCAAGTACCGAGGGAAATTACGGTTTAAAACTGCGTGAAAATTTACAAGGATCATATAATAATATAATCATCGCAAATTTTGTAGGTGCTCCGTTCTATTTACAAGGTGCTCCCGAATCAGATGAAGAGGCGGATCCAACCTATGAGAATTATGGGCAGTCGCTCACCCTGTCTTCGATAATGACCTACAACAACGGTGAATTTGAAACGCCAGCCTCCGGCCCTTCGGATTTAACGCGGTATGCCTCCTCCTATACTAAGGAAAATCCGCTGTTTAAAGATCCCGCATCCTTTAATTTTGCGCTCCAGGAAGGGTCTCCCGCACTGTCAGCAGGACATACGCCCCCTGCCGACGGTTTTTTTGAACAGGTATCTTATATAGGTGCATTAGGGACTACCGATTGGACACAAGAAGGATCCTGGGTAAGGTGGCCTTAAAAATGAGGTTCAAAGGGTAACCCTTTTGCTTGCATGAGCCCGGTGCCAGATCTGTTTCTCGCTGCTTTCAGGCTTGCACCATAAAAAAGCTTGGGGAAAGGAGGGACCGAATCAAATAAGTGTCAACGAATGAATTTCCTCCAGTTATGTCAGGTCACTCATTGGCTTAAGATTAATGGGCTTCGGACTTCACGTACTCAGGTTTCTTTTTTTAACGGGATCTGATTTGAGTCGCCTTCCCTGTAACCGCCCGTTCTTGTGATAATTGGTGTAGGCCTTCCTCCAGAATTTTTTACCGGCGCTCTGGTTCTGGCATACACCATTTAAAACAATCGGTTGGACCGGGCTACGGACTCTTTATATCCGCACGGACACACTGCTGCGACCACTGCGTTTGACAAAAACAGAGAAAGCCGGCCTCCCTGCTTTTTTGAAAGCATTAAATGGCGTAGACTGTAAACTCACTGAAAAACACTACCTAAAGGCACACACATCATTTTAGTTTACAACTACCGTAAAAAACGTCTTGTTGGTCAAATCAAAGAAGATATGCACTACATTTTAACGCGCGTGATTTCAAATTCAGGTTTTACGGTGGCGGCCTACGAGGGCGACCTTGGCCATTATCATTTTCTAATTCGTTACACTTTACGTCTTTCAATCTCTCTGTATTGAATTAATCTAAAAATTTCGTTAGTATCACTTTTTCTACCGGGAAACCTACGTTGTGCGTCGTTTTTCTCAGGTTCTCCAGTACCTTTAGAATTTCTTTTAAGTTATTTTGCTGTTTGTAACTTTTGATCAGTGGAAGCACTGCATATATTTGCAGCATCGTAAACTTTTTCTGACGACATTTCCGATAGGCTTTTAAGAAATGTTTACAAGCAACTTCATCGTCTCCTCCTGCCATAGCTACCTCTCCTTTTAATATTTCCAGCAGTTGTACGGATTGTGAATCTTCGTTTTCAAAAGAAACATCGCTACAGTTCTTCAGTTCAGAGAGAATACTTTCCGCCTTGGGCTTCATATTATTACGAAGATAGGCAAAAGCCTGTCTAAAAAGCATAAACCTGACTATGCCGGTACAAAAGCCTTTTGAAAATACGTCGGGATGCATGCTTTTGATTTTGTCGATCAATACGATCACTTCTTTGTGATACCCGCAAAGTGAAAGAATAAAAAGTCCAAGCTGATAAGAAATAAGTTCCTCAGTATAAGGCAATCGATCTTGGGTCAGAACAGGCATATGTTCAATAAATTCGCTTAAACCGGTCAGCATCTCTTGGTCACGATAGCCTTCGGAGTAATACCTGAAAATAAACCTAAATCCATTTAAAGGATGGACTGTATAATGTGAACCCATAACCTCCTGGTCTTCTCTTTCCAAACGCGAAAGCACTTTTTCCAACCCTTTCTTATCCATACGCAGAATCGCCAGCGTCGCCATTAAACTCAGTAAATTGATTCTGTCAACAGAACTTAAGGCATATTTCAATATAGTTTTCAACGTCTCATCGTGGGATTTATCCAACGAATCTAATTCTATAAGATAGCCTATAATAAACGCACTGCTTTTTTTAATAAAGTCTTTTTTTTGCTCCTCTTCAAGAAAGATTAAACTGTCTTCCAACATGTCACAAGCGAATTCGATCAAGGTCCATCTTTCCGGTGCAGAGAGCTTATCATAAAAAAGGATTTGATTAATATCAATATTCAGGGGGTTCTCATTGATTTTATGCCATAGAATACATTTGATCAGCATTTCCCGCTTTTCAGGGTCCGAATATTCGTCCAACACCCCTCGGATAAGTTCAAAAGCAGGACTGTCAGGAGAGCGTTTTATCAGCGCCTGGGCAATAATCCAAACATAAAGTGGTTCATGTACAAAGCCTACATAAAAATTGTAGTCAAATTTCTTCGTGCTGGTTATCTCCTGTATAAACCCTTCATTGATCAGTTCCTCATAAGCCTCCGCAAAGCCTTTATCACCCTTTAGTAAAAGCTCCTTTTCTACGGCGTTATCTGACCTGCCAAAATCTTTAATCTCCACCATTTTATTCAATAGCTGCATCATCTTAAGGCCATTTCTGGAATGATGTATTTTCTTAAATATGAAGGAAGCAATCAGTTCGAAATATAATGTATTGCTTTTCATTACTCTGCGTTCATCATTTTGCAGCAGTTGATAATAAAGGTTGATATAATCAGGATAGCTGAGCAAGGAAAACAGTTTTTGATTTTCAATTTTGGGAATATGGTTTTTTTTATGGATGTCTTGTAACACTTTTAATGTATCTTTTTTTTCTAATGGTAGCAGGTTGGAACTGACTTCCCTTTTATAGAATAACCCGGAAAACCATGTTTTCTGAAGATACTCTGATTGATGAAACTCTTTCTGCAAACATCGCCAGGTCGAAGGCCGAAATGAGAAAACGATCTTTAACCAACTCGTCCCCTTCGAGTAACTCAGGATATCTTTTATTTTTTGAAAGACATGAAATAATTGCTTAGTTTCATAGAAGCATTCATCAAATCCATCAAGCATCAAAACCAGCTTTCCTTTCACTTCATGGGGATGTTGATGAAAATACTCCAGAAAGTCCATCTTCTTACCAATCCTGAATTGTTCATCTATGGACCGGGCAACGTCTGAGTCGTAGGCCAAAAGTTCTTCGTGAACTTCTTTTTTCAGGAACCAGACTATGCTGCTGCGATAAGGTGCATTTTCCTTCAGAAAAAATTTATCTACCAAATGGAGCATTTGGACGGTTTTTCCCATTTCGGGATTCCCAATCAGGCAAAAAAGCTGATAGTCACTCCTTAAAAAGTATTCAAAATCGGCTTCGATGGAAGAACGAGAGACGGTAAATTCAAAGGGTATCGTCGTAAGGTTACTAAGTGTTGTCTGCGTAACGTGGGTAATAAGGAGCGCCTTTTGTCTAAAATCTTCCCAAAGGGTATGCCTGGGCAGATGATCGTCTTTTCCGGAAACTGTTTGGCGAAACTGCGTCCAGCCGTCGAAGCCGGCATATTCACAAAGTGTGTTAAGAGTATATTTTGAAAATTTAAACTCCTGCTGGGCAAATCCGTAAAACCGTTTAAGCGTGGTTTCACTAATCATTTTCCCGGTTACTTCTTCTATAAAGAAGGAAATCTGTTTACAATCACCTGGCGAAATCGACCTTAGTCCTGATTTTGTCTGAATGTATTTTTGTAAAATAGTAGCATAATCGCCATTGGAGGAGGTGGTTCTCATATTGACGGTATTTCAATAGGATAAAAGATGTTTTGAAAAGCCCTGTTTTACGGATACTCAATCAACAAAAATGCTATTTTTTTCTATAAAATTGCTTCATGGAAGGCTTAAAAATAATGAACAACTCCATTCTTTTCTACTATTTGGCCAAAAAATGAACAAACTGAACAACTGAACAACTCTGAACAGGCGGAAAAACACCAGGAAACGGGCGCTTTGTCATAAATGGCTGATTCGCGCTAAAAAACATTTCCTATGGTATCTAATCCTTTAGTACAGTGAATTCTGTACGCCTGTTCAATTGCCGGCCCGCCGGGTTATCGCTACCATCGGGCTTGGAATTCGGCGCTATCGGTCGGGCTTCTCCATAGCCTTTGGCATGCAACCGGTTAGCCGGAATTCCTTTAGTGATTAGATACTTCACACACGATTCTGCCCTTTGTTGAGAAAGCCTCATGTTATACTCATCAGTACCAATACTATCCGTATTGGCACTCATTTGAACAATAAGACTCGGATTATCTCGAAGAATCCCGGCGAGGGAGTCTAAAACTACTTTGGATTCCGGCCTCAAGGTAGCTTTATCAAAATCATAAAGAATATTTGGAATAATAATAGGCTTCCCTACTTCAAAGGGTTTAAGACAAAGACGTCTGCTAAAAAGTGTGTCTACGCGGTTTAATTCGCTCGTGGTCACAACAAGGTTTTTGGAAAAATATTTCTGCTTAGAAAAATTCAGTTTAAGCGGCTTTTTATTAGTTACCCTAAAACGGTATTCTCCCGTTTCGTTTGTAACGACTTGGTCGATTATTTCGCCGGAAATAGAATCAGAAAGTGTAACAGTAGCCTTTGCTAAAGGCGCATCCGTATCGCAATCATAGAGGGTACCTGTAACAGCCATATGTTTTAAAGTAATATCATATAGCTCCAGGCAGCAGACAGACTGCCTGTCGGAACTGATGTAAAACCGATTTTCCTTTCCGGGAGTCCGGGGATAATAAAAATTATCATCTTTTGCCGAATTAACAGGGTATCCCGCGTCCTTTGGTGTACTCCAGCTAGCTTGTCCAATGATACCTTCGCTTTTATACAGGTCAAAGCCCCCCATACCTATGCGACCGTTACTGCTGAATGTCAATTCCTTTTGACGCACGTCATAGTAAGGGTTTACCTCATCTTTCTTTGAATTAATGGTTGTTCCCATATTAATTGCCTTATCCAACGGCAATCCATTCATGTCGATCCGGCAGTACCAAAGATCATATCCACCTTGTCCCCCCGGCCTGTTCGAGCTAAAAATAAGATACTGTCCGTCCGAAGTAATGAAGGGCTCCTTGCTGTCATAGCCAGCCGTATTCACCGTTTCTCCGAGAGGATGCGGCGGGAGCCAGTCATCGTTGTCTCCTTTTTTACTCATGACAATGACATAATGTGCAGGCTCGCTTTTTTTCTTTTTGGGCTGTTGCCATTGGGTGAGGTACATGCGGGTGGCCGCAGGACTTAATGCCTGTGCTGCCAGCTCGGTAGTAAGCTCAACGTCTAAGGATACTTTCTCAACGGTATCGAATGTATTTTGATCCGAAATTACCGCATGATATATTTTATTAATGTATGGATTCTTTTTTTCAGGGTCTATGCCTTTAAGCGCTCGTGAAGAAGTAAAATAAAGATCACTTCCTTTCTTTATAGGCGCATAATTAGATCCGCCTTCATTGATGGGATCAGGAAGTTTTTCTACGCTGGCTAACCGTGGATACTTCATCTGGTCTAATGCAAACCGGCAAGATTTCAGCTCCAGTTCCGCACGTTGGCTATACTCGTCAGCCTTCGTATAATCAACTTGAAACCGCTTAAGCTGGTCAATGGCTGCTTCATATTTCTGATCTGCCCGAAGACAAACGGCATACCAAAGACGCGCCAGTGGAAACGTTTCATTTTTAAATTTTAAAACTTTAACGTACCATTTTTCGGCGCTTTTATAGTCTTTATATTTTCGAAAAGACTCGCCCAGCTTGTAGACCAATTGTTGGTATTTCTTGGCGTCTTTTTCCTGTTTCTTCCCAGCCGCTCCGTTAAACGCATAGGGATAGAAATACGTCTTTCCTGAAGTGTCGGGTAAAAGATTCAATGCTTTTTGGTAATAGACCCCTGCAGCATAGTAATTCTGCTTTGAATAGTACACGTCTCCCTGGCGACTGTAATCAACAATATATTGAGATCTGGCTATCATTGGCCACAACGCCATCATTCCAATAAGGGTCAAAAGCAGATATTTCTTTTTCATAGGTTATAATCTTGGACAGATGAATCTTGGATCATGTATTTTTTTGTGACTGATATAGGAAAGTGAAATTTCCATTCCTCCCCTTCCCTGCGATGCTGCCCTTAATTGAGAAACATTCACATCATAGCTGAGCCCGACGGTGAAATCTCCTAAATGGAAGCCGACGAAAGGAATCACCGCGTCATTGAAACGGTAAGTAGTTCCAAACAGAAGGTCTGAATAGTTTGGCAATAAGTATTGTACATATACGCCCGCCGCCGTTTCATGTGCATTTCCCTGACGGATATAGATAAACTGTGGGGTGAGGTTAAATTGATTACTCAACTTGATTCTTGCGCCACCGTGAACATTTAAGCGCATGGGGAGTCTTTTATTACTCGTTCCTATAAATGGATCGTGGGGCCTGGAGAGATGATACAAGCTGATACCGCCAAATGGGTTAAGCCGGTAGTTAGGGTTCCGGTTAAAGTACACAATTCCAAAGTTGGCATCAAAAGCGGTTGCAGAACTCTTATCAAAAGTCTCGCCGGAAGGATGCATTGGATCAAAACCTAATATCGGATCATACTGACTTCCGAATTGCAGCTTTTGTGGATTAATCCGCCGGTTGATAATGCCGGCCTGCAGCCCGATGCTCAAAATATTCATGCCCTTTGCATCCAAAATCGCCCGGTATGCTGCCGATCCCAGAACATTCACATAACCATAACCTCCATCTCCTGCCGATTGATTTAACACGGTACCGCCGACGCCCAAATGTTTATATGGATAAGTATCGAATGAAAGCGCTTCTGTTGTAAACGGACTGGTGACAGAAGCCCATTGTCGTTTGAAATTAGCGCTGATTCTGAAATCCCCATCCATTACTCCGGTCAACCCTGGGTTTAGCCAAAGAGGGTAAGCATAATATTGCGAAAAATGAGCATCGACTTGCGCACTAACTTTTAAAGATAAAAAGCAGCATAAGCACAAGGTAAATGCTATTATGAGATTATTTTTTTTCATGGTTTTCATTTTAAAAGGATCATCATATCAATGGTAATATTTATCTTATCAAGGTTATACTCCCTTCCTTCGTCTCCGATTTACCGTTCAGGAAGGTTACGTCCAGATAATAGACATAAACACCTACAGGTTGCATTTTGCCATTGAACGTGCCATCCCATCCATTTTGTTGACTATGGGATTCAAATACTTTCTGGCCATACTGATTCCATACTGTTACATGGACGGTTTTAACGGTATTACCATAAATAAGCCATACATCGTTCAAACCATCACCATTAGGGGTGAAGGCATTGGGCACAAAGAAGTTATCGCCCTGGGGATTGTCTGTTTTGCCCGTAACAGCCTGTGAAGGAACGCTGTTTTGACAGGAGCTTTGCCCTAATGCACGCACTATGATAGTCACGCTTTCTAAAACACCAAGCCCTTCTACTTGATGCGTAGTATTGGTCGCGCCGGAGCTGGGTTCCTGCCATGTAGCACCATTGTCAATGCTTACCTGGTAAGCCGTAGCGCCGGCCACCGGATCCCATTCAAAAGTGATACTCTCAGCAGTAGTAGACGCTACTCGTACGTCAGGAGCAAGAAGCTGTTTCAGCACCTCTACAGTGACCGCGGTCCTTCCTTCGGTATTGGTACAGCCGCCTGCATTTACCGCCTCTACATAATAGGTCGTTGTAACGTTGAGTTCGGGTGTTACAAATTGGTCGCCTGTAAAAATGGCCTTACCCCCTGTTTTATTCTCATACCATTTAAATATAGCTCCTGTGGATGCAGAATTTGCCGTAAGTGCCGCACTGCTACCCGGACAGATGGGGTTAGCACTTACTTCTACAGTTGGCGCAGCAGGAGGGTCAACTACTTTTGCCATTACCTTAGTCCGGGTGGAACTCGCACAACCGCCTGCGCTCACTGCTTCAACATAATAGATAGCATTTGTCTGTAAGGCAGGCGTCGTAAAATTTTCTCCCGTATTTAACATCGTCCCTCCACTGGCTGTGCTGTACCAGTTGAAGGTTAACTTATCATCGGCATTTTCAATCTTGAAGGTAGCGGTATTTCCTTGACATACGGCTATATCATCTACCTCTACAGTCGGAGGTTCAGGAAGCGGATTAACCGTTACGGTTACCGCGGTTCTTCCGGTCGCACTAATACACCCACCCGCATCTATCGCTTCCACATAATAAGTAGTCGTGGACGTCAAAGTCGGAGTAGTAAAGGACGCTCCGGTATGAATAACATTACCGCCTTTCTCCGAAGTATACCAATTGTATGTTACTCCGGTAACCGGGTTGATGATATTCAGGGTTACCTTTCCTCCGCCACAGATAGCTCCAGTCGGAGCACTCACTTCGGGTTTTGTAAGTTCCGGACGCACTGTTATTGTCACGATCTGAGCATCGCCAGGAACATTTTCACATACATTCGACCCTAATACCGTTACATAATAAGTAACCGTTGTTGACGGCGTAACACTGTAGTCCGCGCCAGTGAATATTTTATCCGTCAGCTCAGCATCTGAGTACCAGTTAAATACTGGATTAGTCACCGTTGTACTGCCGGCATGTAGCGTTATCTCGGCTCCCGCACAAACTGCTCCGCCGCCGGTAATTGTTATATCATTCGCCGTAGCCTGCGGGTTAACCGTTACTTTTACGCTTTGCGCAGTTCCC
>CAYRJM010000019.1:28212-29401 GCA_964424665.1 uncultured Chitinophagaceae bacterium | reverse complement strand
CGGTTACCGTGGAGCTGGCGGCTTGAAGGGTAACGGTTTCACCCGTGCAGATCGTTCCTCCCCCTTCAACGGAAAGATCATTCGCCGTAGCCTGCGGGTTAACCGTTACTTTTACGCTTTGCGCAGTTCCCGGAGCGTTCTCACAGGTTCCTGAGCCTTGGACTGTGACATAGTAGGTAGTGGTAGCCGTAGGGCTTACCTCATAGGACGCTCCGGTAAACACCTTATCGGTGAGCTGCGCGTCCGTGTACCAGCTGAACACCGGATCGGTTACCGTGGAGCTGGCGGCTTGAAGGGTAACGGTTTCACCCGTGCAGATCGTATCGGGAGCATCTATAATAATATCGCCAGGGCCAGCTGAAGGCGTAATATTTACGACTACTGGCAAGCGGTTGGGATTCGCACAGCCATCGCGCATGGCGGAAACATAATACGTAGTAGTATCGGTAAGCAAAGGCGTGGTAAAGACATTTCCGGTAGCTACTTGTTCTCCTGTTGACCCGTTATACCATACCACGGTCGTTCCAGATACAGGGGAAGCACTTAACGTGGCAGAGTCTCCACTACAAATTGTGATATTATCTACATCTATTTTAGGTAATGGAATGATCTGCGCTACTTGATACACAAATAACGACGTTAATGCAGTAACCGCTCCGTCCACCCTTATTAAGATTCCGTTATAATCATTTGGCGCAACAATGGTTAGATAACTCTTTTGCGTGCCCTGCAACAAGATAAGCCTAAGCAATGCATCGTTAATTGGAATTACTTGGGTTACCGGATTACCATCTTGATAGAATTGTACACTGATACCACTCAATACTCCGGCGTCCAATAGTCCGTTGTTGCTTCCAAGAAGCAGTCGTATACTATCGCCTGCTTGACCTGCATGCTGGAATTGCAACAACTGCCCCACAGAACCTATAACGCCAACATCAGCCCGTATATTAGAAGCTGTAGTAGCATCACCATCAATGGCATTATTTGGATGCTTCACTTCGCACACCAAGCACAATCCTGTCTTTATTGGACTTTGTTGCCTATTAGCCATGTTACAATCAGGATTGGTTGGCAGTGAAATAATAACTACCGCTTTGGTTCTTGTACCACTTACACAGCCGCCATTCGCTAGCGCATCCACATAATAAACATAGGTGCCGGCTGACGTAAACACAGGTGTAGTAAA
>CAYRJM010000019.1:0-28112 GCA_964424665.1 uncultured Chitinophagaceae bacterium | reverse complement strand
CAAACGAAACGGATTGACCCGTGCTGGCATAGATTGTATCGGTAAGCAGCGCTGGTGCATCTACCGCAGCGGTTACCTCCGCTGTAGCTTCTGTGCGGGCAGTACTGGTACAGCCTCCTTCGCTTATGGCTGCTACCCAATAACCAGTTGTGCTGGTTAGCGTAGGCGTTGTAAATGAAGTGCCTCTTGCCAACTCATTTCCTCCGCTCGCTGCGTCATACCATACATATTCAAAATCTTGTTGCGGGTCTTTTATCTCTAATGTAGCTTCTGACCCCGGACAGATCTCTACATGATCATTCACCAGATCCGGTGCATCAGGTGCTCCTATCGCAACCGTTATAGCCTTACGGTCCGGATTTTCACATCCGTCTCTGGAGGCTGTTACATAATAAGTGGTAGTATCTGTCAAAGCAGGAGTAGTGAACGTGGCTCCCGTAGCTAAGGGCGTTCCTCCAACTGGCTGGCTGTACCATATTACGGTGGTGCCGTCAGCAGCGGTCACCTCCAGGTCCGCTGTACTGCCTGAGCATACTGTCAGCGTATCGGATGTTATTGCCGGTTGCTGCGTGAGTTGCTGAGCAGCATACAACTTCAATGTTTCCAACGCGCTTAATGTACCACCAATGCTTACTAAGATACCGTCATAAGAGCCACTGACCACAGGCATTGTTACAGAAAACTTGTTTCCATTCAGTAGCCTCAGGTGAAGCAATGCGCTGTTGAGGAATATCGGATTACCACTTGGCGTGGTTCCGTTATAAGTCTCCAGTCTTATATGTCCCAACAAGTCCACATCGGCAAGACCTGTGGATAGTTCCAGTATGAGACGGATACTATCTCCCGCCTGGCCGGTATGTTGGAAATAAACAAGTTGGCCCACATATCCCAGTAATCCTACATTTGCTCTGATATCAGATGCCGTATTTATATCAGCATCGATGGCGTTGTCAGGGGCTGTCACGCCACACAGTACACACAGATCTAATAATCCGCCACGGTATACCGGACTCATCTGCGTATTGGCAAATGTACAATTCGGGTTGACCGAAGGAGGTGTTACAATAACTACCGCTTTGGCTCTGCCAACGCTTACACAGCCGCCATCCGCCTGCGCATCCACATAATAAACATAGGTGCCGGCTGACGTAAACACAGGTGTAGTAAATGCTGACCCCTCATAAACAGGTGATCCTCCGGTCTCAACTTCATACCAACGATAGGTGAAGTTCGCCTCATCGGCTTTAGCTATTTCAAACGAAACGGATTGACCCGTGCTGGCATAGATTGTATCGGTAAGCAGCGCTGGAAGAGAAACGGCATTAGCAGCCGTGATCGTTACTTTGGTTCTCGACGTACTCGTGCAATTATTTGCGTTTACTGCAACAACGTAAAAGGCGGTATCCCTTATAACACTATTTACGGTAAAGCTTGTCGCAGTATCTAGCGCAGTACCTCCCGTAGCCTTGGTATACCAAACATATTTCATTTCCGCTTCGGGGTTTTTTACCCGCAGCGTAGCATCTCCTCCTACACAAACGCTCACATCGCTACTTTCCATTTCAGGGGCCTCAGGTGCGCCTACATTCACGACAACAGGCACCCGTTCCGGATTGATACAACCGTCCCGCATGGCGGTTACGTAGTAGAGCGTAGTGTCATTCAATTCAGGCGTTGTATATTCACCCCCTGTTGTTAACTGGTTGCCGCCACTAGGCGAATCAAACCACAGAATAGTCTCTCCGGCAGGCGCAGTAGCCTGCAGCGTTATTTTATTGCCCGGACATATCGACAATGTGTCTTGCGTTACAGCGGGTAATGGAATGAGTTGTTCGGCGTTGTATAAATTCAAGGTCGTTAAAGCCGTCAGGGTGCCGCCAATACTTACTAACACGGCGTCATAATTTGAAGTCGCCGGAACAATCGCTTGGAACTTATTTCCACTTAATAGCGTGAGCCGAAGCAGGGAACTATTCAAAAATACCGGATTCCCACTAGGTGTATTTCCATTATATGTTTCTATTCTTACGTTCCCCAGCAACTGAGCATCAGCCAGACCATCGGGCAAACCAAGTACTAACCTGATGCTATCACCAGCTTTTCCTGCGTGCTGAAACTTAACTAATTGCCCGATATAAGAAGAACCTAGCCCCAAACCTACATTCATCCTGATATTGGAAGCGGTAGTCATGTCACCATCAATAGCATTTCCCGGGTCAAGCACGTCACAAAGCGCACAAAGGTGGAGAAAGCCTCCAGTGAATATGGGGCTTTGCTGTTGATTGGCAGAGTTACAGGGAACATTCGTTGGCGCGGCCTGTGCAATAATCACTACCCGGGTACGTGTGCTCACGCACCCGCCGGGACGAGAAGCTTCTACATAGAAGGCCGTATCTTCATTGATTGCAGGTGTAGTATATACAGAGTCTGAATGAAGAAGCACACCGCCGGTTGAAGCGGTATACCAATTATATTCTAATGTTTTATCCACGTTTACTACCCGGAAAGTAGCTGTCTGCCCAATTGTCACGTAAGCCGTATCAGGCACAACCTCCGGGGCAGTGGGGGACGGGGCGACATTCACAGTAATCCCGGTACGCGAAGCACTTACGCAACTGCCCATCACGGTTTCTGTATAATAAGTCGTAGTATCTGTTGGCGTAACCTGAATCGTATCTTTTCCTGTGAAAATGGGGGAGCCCCCGGTAGCCGTGGTATACCAATTAAAACTAACGCCGGGTTGGGCGGAAGAAGCTACTAAGGTAACCGTTTGCCCCAAGCATATGGTGGTGTCGGTGGTTGGTTGTGTGATAGTGGGACTCGCAGTTTCTACGATATTAACAACGATTTCTTTACGGGCTGCAGCAGAAGTACAACCGTTACGCATAGCCTGAACATAGTATTTATAGGTCCCTAGTGACTGTCCTGCGGGGACCGTATAACTGGGACCCGTCTCAACTTTCGTACCGCCTGTTTCTGCAGTCCACCAGGAATAATTCGCGTCTGCCTCCGGATCAGCCACCTCCAGAACAATAGTACTATCCGTACAAACAGTAGCTGTGTCGGCCGCCTGTCCACCTATATTAATGACTGGCAAAGGCGCAACCATCTGAACCTCATATAGATTCAAGTCTGAAAGTACACTCGCTACTCCGCCTAACCTGAGTTGCACCCGGTCAAATATACCAGAGGAGGCAAAACTTACTTCGACTTTATTGCCCGGTCCACTTAGCAGTCGTAAAAACAACAAAGACGACGTACCTCCCACCTGATCAACGCTCGTATTGCCGTTAAAGGTTTCCACTTCAATGGCCTGCTTCAGAACATCCAGTTCCAGCAGTCCACCTGGTTGTGATATAATAAGGCGAACAGAATCTCCTGCTTTGGAGGGGCTTGAAAAGATAACGGTTTCCTGCGTATAAGCAGCAACACCGACATCGGCATGAAGCGTAGCGAAAGTATTTTCATCTCCGTCAATTGCCTGGAAAGGATCAGAAACGTGACCGGCAAAATTAGCTAAGTCAACTGTCGTCAAATATTTACCGGTACCTGATAACACGTCCAGTGGGGTGGCGCTACATACGGGTCCGGTAGCCGGCTTAAGAAAATAAGCATGGAAGACATTGGCGACAACGCCTACACCCAGGGTTGGTTCCACAGTCACCCTTACTCCGTCATAATTAACGCCGGGGGTAAAAGTAATTTCTCCCTGGTTCTCTGCACTCAGTAGCCCAACCAGATTAGCGCTATCAAGAGGCGTACCCACCGGTAGGCCATTTAAAGTGGCCTGTACTGTTATTCCTCCCAACACATTTAAAACACTTGCGCCAAGGCCTATTTTAACCGTTACCGGTGTAGACGGCGTAGGAAGGTCCGACCCGGTAAAACGAAGGTTTTGCCACGCTTGTATCAAACTAAGCGCACCCACATTAGCCCGTAAGGTCGATGCCGTCTGAGGGTTATCATCAACAGCGTTTGCCGGGTTTTGGACTTCAGATAAGGTAAGAACGAGAACTTGTTGCTTATCACTATGCGTTTCACTGTTAGCATATACCCGTTCGCGTTGCTGCGAAAATACATTAAAAGATATGCCAAGGACGAATAAGAATAACAGGCACAGTTTTGGAGCTATTTTATTAGAAAGCTTTTCCCGTAAGACATAATAGGGGGAAGGATAGAGTTTTGTCATAGCTATATGGTTCAATATGATAAATAGGATCCACTTCTAAAGCAAAACTAAAGGAGGCACAGTGTTTAACCATATTCATATTATTCATACCGCTAACTATTTTAAAAGAGCATTCATATTGTTCATTTTACAGCCGCTAATATTTAGTAATTGGCCTTTCTGTTCACGAGTTTTTCGACACTTCTTAACTGAACAAGACGAACAGAAATAACTGAATTATTTCTTTCATATTTGTCACCACAGTTTCTACAATAAGAAGCTGTTGGGAATTGCCGAAAACCCGAAAAAGAGTAGGTTTAACATTTTAATCTATTACAGATGGATTCTTTATTCAATCTTTTAAACCAGTTGTTAGATACCGTAACTGGTTTGTTAGGTTCTTTACTGGGAGGGTTATAAGCTTAAAAACATTCAGTAGCAGAATGGCTGGCTTTTAACCTTTTCAACAAGAGATGTCTTTTCATCTTAAAAACGGGAATTGCCGAAAACCCGGAAAAGAGTAGGCTTAACGCATAATCTTAATTCTATGATCGACATTCATTTGGATTTGATCCAGTTGCTTGCCACACTTTTTGCAGGCTTAGCTGGCGTTGGTTTGCCTGGATTATAAATCCCAACCCTTCTTCAAGGGAAAGAAAGCTCTATGCCTTCCCTTGAATTGAGCAGGACAGTAGCGATCTTTCGCTACCTGTCCTCTCAATCTGTTATGCCGCCAACCACATGACCTGAC
Organism: uncultured Chitinophagaceae bacterium; assembly: GCA_964424665.1. Lineage (GTDB taxonomy): Bacteria > Bacteroidota > Bacteroidia > Chitinophagales > Chitinophagaceae > FW021-bin31. The sequence continues at coordinate 23,193 of CAYRJM010000019.1, read as the reverse complement.
GCCTTGATGCTTTAACGTAGTTTAACACGGAATTTTTACAATTGAAGCGCTTCTGGTATAGCTTATGTTCGTTTTAACATTCACTATATTCCATACTTGGATTGTTTTCATTGTTCGCGAATCGAAGCAGAAAAATATGGTTGTAACAGATCAAAATGCAAAAGCAGCATCCAAGGGCTTTTGAAAAGAAACACCTTCGGGTCAGACGATTATAGATGACGGCTAACCTTGATACATCGCTTTATAAGCAGCGTGTAAGAGGAGGTCCATATAGCTGTGCCATTTCCTTATGCCAACAATCTCCTACATTCTGACCTCATTTTCCTAATTTTGCCAGCCTAACCAATAAGATTCCGTGGTAATGAGAGGCTATTTTTCAGTTAAAAGTGCCGTATTGTTTATCCTGGCTTTGGCGCTAACGGTCAATTTCGTGGCCGCACAGGACACCGGCGCGCAGATTATCAAAGCGAAAAAGCTTAATGCAACTACCTTTGAGCTAATCCTCAATAACAACCATCACATTGTTATCGACTTTTACGGAAAGAATATTTTCCGAATGTATCAAGACAGCATCGGCCTCCAGATGCGTCCGCCGGCTGCGGAACCCGACGCCCAGATATTAGTGGATTCTCCTCGAAAAGACGCCGGATTGATCAAGTTGATGAAAGACAACAACAAAATCATTATCGCTTCTTCCGCAGTTGAACTCGTTTTTGATAAAAACAACACGCTGTTTACCCTCAAAAACCAAAATACGGGTAAAACAGTAGTCAGGGAACTTACTCCGGTTGAATTCGCGCCTGACAAAACCACGCTGACCCTTCGGGCTCGACCCCACGAATACTTCTACGGAGGCGGCGTGCAAAACGGACGTTTTTCCCATAAAGGAAAAAAGATTGCTATTGTCAATGAAAACAGCTGGACAGACGGAGGGGTGGCTTCCCCAAGTCCCTTTTATTGGAGTACGGGCGGCTACGGATTCATGTGGTTTACCTTCAAAAAGGGACATTATGATTTTGGTAGTCAAGAACCCGGCATCATAAAACTGAGCCACACGACTGATTATCTGGATGTATTCTTCATGATAAACAATCATCCGCGGGCGCTCCTCAACGACTTTTATCAGCTGACGGGACACCCGGTATTACTGCCTAAATTTGCCTTTTACGAAGGCCACCTGAACGCCTATAACAGAGATTACTGGAAACAGGATACTTCCGGTATCTTGTTTGAAGACGGCAAAAGGTATGTGGAAAGCCAGAAGGACAATGGCGGCGTTAAAGAGTCTTTAAATGGGGAGAAAAACAACTATCAATTTTCCGCCCGTGCCGTCATCGACCGCTATAAAAGCCACAATATGCCGCTTGGCTGGTTTTTGCCTAATGATGGATATGGCGCCGGCTACGGACAAGCGAGTACGTTGGACAGCAACGTCACGAACCTGAAAAAATTTGGAGACTATGCCCGTAAAAACGGTGTAGAGCTCGGACTGTGGACACAAAGCGACCTCCATCCCGTTCCCGGAGTAAAGGCATTGCTCCAAAGGGATATCGTCAAGGAAGTAAAAATAGCGGGAACCAGGGTATTGAAAACAGATGTCGCCTGGGTTGGCGCCGGCTATTCGTTTGGGTTAAACGGAATTGCCGACGTAGCCGCTATTACCACAAAGTACGGACACGGCGCACGGCCTTTTATTATTACACTGGACGGTTGGGCCGGAACACAACGCTATGCAGCCGTTTGGAGTGGAGACCAAACCGGCGGCAACTGGGAATATATCCGTTTCCATATTCCCACCTACATCGGTGCCGGCTTGTCTGGTTTATCCAACATCACCTCAGATATGGATGGCATCTTCGGCGGGGACAACCTGATTGTCAACGTGCGTGATTTTGAATGGCGGGCCTTCAGCCCAATGCAACTCAATATGGACGGCTGGGGGGCGACGCCTAAATATCCGTGGATACTCGGTGAGCCAGCGACTTCTATCAACCGCAACTACCTGAAACTAAAATCCGAGCTGATTCCATATACCTACAGCATCGCCCACAATGCGATTGACGGCCTGCCGATGATCCGGGCCATGTTCCTGGACTATCCCAATGCATTTACTCACGGAACAGCGACCAAATATCAATTCATGTATGGTCCTTACTTTTTGGTCGCCCCCATTTATCAGGATACACAAATGGATTCCACCGGCCGGGATATTCGAAACAATATTTACCTGCCTCAGGGCAGGTGGATTGATTATTTTTCCGGAAAACAATACAAAGGAGATCGGGTAATCAACTACTACGACGCTCCTTTATGGAAACTGCCCGTGTTTGTTAAACCCGGCGCTATTATTCCAATGGTTAATCCGAACAACAATGTCTCCCAGATTAACAAACACCTGCGCATTTTTGAACTGTACCCCCATGGCAGATCATCGTTCACCGTTTATAACGATGATGGAAAAACAGTGGATTATAAGCAGGGCAAAAGTGTGAGCACCAAAGTAACGTCTATCTTAAACGGTAAACAGGTAGCCACCTTGTTTATTGCTCCTGCAAAAGGCGGCTTTAATAGCTTTGTTAAAAATAAAGCCACCATACTCAAGTTTAATGTATCCGAGCGCCCTAAGAACATAAAAGCCTATGTCGGAGGCCAAAAGGTACGGCTTAAGAAAGCGCATTCTGAAAAAGACTTTCAAACAAGCAACAACGTATATTACTACAATGCTGCGCCGGAGTTTAATCGTTTTTCTACGGAAGGAAGTTCTTTTGCCGGGGTCAGCATCCGCAGAAACCCGCAGTTATGGATAAGGTTGGCACCAACAGACGTAACTAAAAACGGCGTAGAAGTGGAGGTGCATGGCTATGTATTTAATCTCCCTAACACCTTCAAACAATCCACCGGCACGCTGGCTCCTCCCGGACACCTGACCGTTTTGGATTCCAATGCCGCGGCTTTTGCCTTAACCCCCTCCTGGAATACCGTAAAGCATGCCGATTATTATGACATCTCGTTCAACGATATGCTCTATACCCATATAACAGATACCAGCTTTTCCTTTGCTGGATTGCAGCCTGAAACATCCTATGACTTTAAGTTACGCGCCGTTAACAAAAGCGGCACATCTGACTGGGTAAGCATTCACGCTAAAACAAAAGCCAATCCTTTACAGTACGCCATCCCCAATATATCCGGCTATTGTACCATGCCGGCACAGGGAGGCCACAACATCAGTAAACTTTTTGACTTTGATTCTACCGACCAATGGCATACAAAATATGGCGAGAAAGCAGTTCCTTTTGAACTTATAATTGACTTAAGAAGCGTAAACTCCCTTGATAAAATACAATACCTGCCACGCCGTACGGGGAGCAACGGTATTATTACAGACGCCACGGTATACTTTAGCAACGATAAGAAAACCTGGACACCCGCCGGTAATATCAGTTGGGGGAAAAATACAGCAACTAAAACATTCGTTTTCAAAAAACAACCGAAAGCACGCTTCATTAAGTTTCGTGTAGCTCATGCAGTGGGAAATTATGGATCCGGCAGAGAATTGTATGTATTCAAGGTTCCTGGTACTTCAAGTTACATCCCTGGGGACATCAACAGCGATGGTAAGATTGACTACAACGACCTTACTTCCTATACAAACTATACTGGTTTACGCAGGGGAGACGGAGACTTTGAGGGATACATAAGCGTCGGCGACATCAATAAAAACGACCTGATAGACGCCTTCGACATTTCCAATGTCGCTACGCGGTTGAATAGTGGTGTACGCATTGACTCCGCCATCGTACTCAGCGGTAAAATAACGCTGTACGCAGATAAAAAGGTTTATAAGAAAGGAGAGGTAATCAAGATTCTGGTTAAAGGCTCCGACATGAGTGCTATAAACGCTCTGAGCTTCGCATTACCTTACAATCCTAACATATACGAGTATACGGGCCTGCGACCTTTGGGAATCAAGGAGATGAAAAACCTCACTAATGACCGGTTGCATTCCGACGGCGAAAAAGTCCTGTATCCCACTTTTGTAAATATAGGTGATCAAAAAACACTTAACGGCAGCCATGGATTGTTTATTCTGAAATTTAGGGCCAAAAAAGACCTGACCTTTGGTTTGAAAGCAGTTGATGGAATCATAGTAAGTAAAGGGCTGGATGTAGCGACGTTCTAGGAGGTTCGGGCTTTGTCAACGATCACGAGAATATCCGCGATGTTTCTTTCTCATACAGAAAAACAGACATCAGTTCAACAAACCAAACAGATACCGAATTTCTTTGCGACATTACGCTCTATCTTTTAGAAGTGTATGTACAGGACCGATCCCCAAACCCTTACAGGGGGAAGCACAGCCTGTCAATAGCTCTAGCATGATAGCCTGTAGTCAACAAACACTAAGCTTGACAGCGTGTGCACTGAAGGATAATCATCGCTAAACTTGTATATCCACAGGGGTTATGTAGCCACTTATATTTAACGGTAACCAGAAAAAATTTGGCCACGAATATTCTATAGGTCTGACAATCAGCGAATTATAAAGTTGCATTTTAACGAAAACTACTTTCCTCTTCGTGGTGACTGGTATCCCCTCTAACTTTGTTGCTGTTTTCCCTGTTTTAAGATATTGCAGTAAACACTATGACAAAAATCATAACACGCTTTTTTCGCCCCTTGCTAAAACGGCTTAGGTTATTTCAATCTAATCTGAATTTATCAAAGATCCTCAGATTAGTCTGGTCCGTAGCACCAAGATGGACAGCGTACAACGTTCTCATGATTCTTATCGAAACGGGCTCTTTTTTCTTTTCCCTGTATGCCTTGAAGTTGTTAATAGATAGTGTTTCAGCGTCAATGCAGGATCTAATGGCCAATAAAGATACCATTTTACTAAATCTTTTTTTGGCTGGGTTTTCAGCTATATTGTATGCTGTTTCCAAAGCAATTAGTAACTACGTGACCGAAAAACAGTCTGCGATTGTTGCCGAATATATGGATGATAAGATCCACGAGAATGCGATCCGTCTTGATCTTTCTTTTTACGAAACACCGGAATATTTTGATATTTTAAAACGAGCTAAAGATGCAGGGGCCGACCGACCGGCACTCGTTATTAAAACATTATCCGAAATTGTAAAAAACACGCTCACGCTTTTAGCCTTAGCGGCGGCCCTTGTAGTTATTGACTGGTGGTTGCTTCCCATGCTATGCGTATTACTTTTTCCGATGCTTCTTGTAAAACTAACTTTTGCCGACAAGCTTAATATGTGGCGTATCCGGCAAACGCCCCTTGAGCGTCGGGCGAACTATTTAGGGAGTTTGATTACTTCTGAAACGGCAGCAAAAGAACTCAGAAGTTATGACCTTGGTAATCATTTTAAATCGCACTATTTAAAGATAAGACTTCAACTTTTATCAGAACGGCTGAACATCAGTAAAAGGAGAACAAAGAACGACATCGTCGTTACCGCCTTAGCTACTATCGGATTCTTTTTTTGCATCGGCTATATTGCTTTAAAATCCTTGAGCGGAGGGACTACGGTAGGTGATATCGCACTTTTTCTCGTGGCCTTTCCTCAGTCCTTCAGTATATTACAAAATCTCTTTTCTGGCATCTCCGTCGTTTATCAAAACAATATTTATATCAACAGTATCTTCGATCTATTTGCCCTCAAAAGCAAGCTTGTTAAAACTGACAATGCGCTCGAAATTACTTCCCCATCCCCCTTGTGCCTCGAAATGAAAGACGTTTGCTTCACCTATCCTCATTGTAACAAGCCGGTACTCAACAATATCAACTTAAAAATACCGGTCGGTAAAATCGTCGGCCTGGTCGGTGTAAACGGTTCCGGTAAAAGCACGCTGGTCAAATTGCTCAACAGGTTATATGATGTAGAAAAAGGCGAGATATGCCTCGGGGAAACCGATATCCGGCGACTTAAACCGGAAGACTACCGAAGACAAATCGGCATGGTTTTCCAGGATTTTATGAAATATAACTTTTCAATCAAAGAAAACATCCGATTGGGAGCATTGGATGTAAGACCTGATGAAGCAAGAATAGTAGAAGCCGCTAAAAAAGCCGGAGTGCATGATTTTATTTGTCAACTTCCCGACGGCTATGACAGCATGATGGGAAGGCTGTTCGCTGATGGAAATGAGGCCAGCATCGGCCAATGGCAGAAAATTGCTATGGCACGTGCTTTCTATAGCCACGCCCCCTTGCTGATTTTTGACGAGGCTACAAGCGCTTTAGATGCGATGGCGGAAAAGGCCCTGTTCGACTCTTTTCGTCAAAGTATTGGCACGCGGTCTGCTTTAGTTATCAGCCATCGCCACTCGGCAATCAAACATGCCGATTATATCTATGTTTTGCAGGAGGGCAGCATTATCGAATCTGGCACAGACAACGAGTTATTAGCGGCGGGTGGTGTCTATGCTTCTTTGTTTAAAAAAGAAGCGGCTGACAGGGACAGGGTTTCGGCAACAGGCGGATTCCGTAAGCGGTTTATTCAAGCAGATGTATATGAACAGCGTTAAAAAAATAGGCATTTACAGTTGTTGTGTTGACGAGTGGGGTGGAAGCGAAGAGCTGTGGGCGAGAGCCGTACCTTTTTTGCAAAAAGACGGCATGACGATTACGCTGATTAAACAGAAAATCAACGAAAGCCGCCCAGAAATAAAAAAGCTAACAGATAGTGGGGTACAATTATTTGAAACGGATCCTGCGACATCCCTCAACCAAAAAAGAATAAGAAGAATCACCAAACGCCTTCAGCGAAAATTATCCCCAAAATCCCCCTGGTATCCGATTGCCCTGGAAAACTTTTCCATCTTTCTAAAAACAGGACATCCGCATTTGATGATTATCGCACAAGGAATTAATTTCGACGGTTTAAAATATGCAAAAGAATGTATTCGCCATCAAATACCGTATGTACTAATTGTACAGAAAGCCGTCGACTTTTTTTGGCCGCAGCCCCATGAGCGTGACGATATGCTGAATTGTTACCGACAAGCGAAAGCGATCTTTTTTGTGTCCCAGCATAATAAAAGGCTTACTGAAGAACAATTCGGTGCGCGTCTTGAAAACAGTGTGCTCATTTCTAACCCGATAAAGGTTTCTAAAAGGCCGCTTTCTTTTCCAAATACCACAGATGGTTTCAAGTTGGCTTGTGTCGGACGCTTATTTGTCTTAGACAAAGGGCAGGATATGCTCTTACGGTTATTATCCGAGCAAAGATGGAGGCAGAGACCCGTTGATGTTTCTATAGTAGGAACCGGAGTAGATGAAACGGGGCTAAAGGAAATGGCTACATTGCTGGAACTAAAAAACGTTCACTTTTCCGGACAGGTCTCCAATATAGAACAACTGTGGTTGGAACACCATGCTCTGGTTTTACCGTCAAGGGGTGAAGGGCTGGCATTATCCGTTTTGGAAGCTATGGCTGCCGGACGACCGGTCATTGTTACAGACGCTGGTGGCAATGCGGAGATAGTAACCGAAGGAGAGACCGGCTTTATTGGGGAATATTGTCAGCAATCATTCAGCAATACGATGGAAAGAGCCTGGAATGCACGCAATAACTGGGAAGAAATAGGTAGCCGGGCATCGGCATACATTTCCAACAATCTGCCTCCATACCCCGAAAAGCGATTTGCAGAAATCATTAAACAAATAATTAATGAATAATCCCCCCTTAGTCTCCGTTATTATTCCCACTTACAACCGGGCTGACCAGGTAGGCACCGCGATAAAAAGCGTTATAGATCAAACCTATAAAAACGTTCAAATTCTCATTATTGACGATGGCTCTACAGATCAAACAAAAAAGGTTGTCGATAAATTTACCGCTGTCGAATATATCGTCCAAAAGCATGCAGGCCAGGCCGCTGCAAGAAACAATGGCTTAAGGCATGCCAAAGGATCCCTGATAGCCTCCCTTGATTCGGACGATACCTGGTACCCCTCCTTTTTGTCTGCATGTGTTAACAAGCTGGAAAGGGATCAGTTGGACTTCGTCTTTGCAAACTGGCTGCAGGAAACATCCTTTGCAGGGAATAGAGATTATTTAAGAAATTATCCTTTCCTTGAACCCTACTTAAAGACCGAACACGACGGTTGGGTGGATCTATCCTACTCAGATCTACGCAACATTTATCTGCACGGCTGTCCGTCTCCGTCGTCTTCTACGGTTATTAGAAAATCATCCATCGCTAATGGATGGGATCCGTCGATTAGCATTGGAGATGACTGGTGCTTGCTGCTGGATATTATTTTACGCAAACGGTGCAAGGCTTCCTTTTGTATGGATAGGCTGTGGGCAAAAAACTTGAATAATATTAATGTCTATGACGGAAGGAAATGGAATGAGGTAATAGAATTTCTATACGTCAAGGATCTGAAAAGAATATTAAATACTTACCGTGAATTACTTAGTTGCGCTGAGATAGAAAGGCTGGAAAAAGTGCATGTGGAAAGCCTCTTAATTTTAGCCATTTATTCATTGTTAAAAAAAGGAAATCTTTCTCAATCAATCCAACTCCTGCGGCAATCCACAAGAATAGGACTAAGCCGTACGTTAAAAATATTTCCAAATGCTTTTCGCTCCTGTTACCACAGAAGATTACACGCATTAAATATTTCGTCAATCGCCGAGCCATGAAAACCGATCAGGAAAATATAAAGTTTGCGATAAGTAACAGTATAAAGTTTCTTGCCGAACATCAGCTTCATCACGGCGAGTTTATAACTTATATGGGACCAGACGAAGCATTAACCGAATGGGTTGTACCAGACAACACTAATTTTACAACAGCTACAATATGCAATCTGCTGCTTCCGATGAAAAGCCATCCGTTAGTAGAAGGCATCATTCAAAAAGCGATCGCTTTTTTCAAATATCAGCGGATGCGTGGCGGCCTCTGGCATTATTACGCCACCTGGCACAAACAATTTTCAATCATGTCTCCGGATGCAGATACCACATCCTGTGTATCAGCATTTTTAACATCGGCTGGAGCTCCCTTTCCCCGCAACCTTCCTCTTCTACTGGCCAACAGAAATAAGCACGGGTTATTTTATACCTGGTTTACCTTTCGAATGCAGTTCAGTAATAACACGACATACTGGAAAGTCTTATTGCGGGAGCTAAAACATCCTGTGGCGACGCATTTTTTTTGGAAAAAAGTAGAAGGCTCCCGGAATGATATAGATGCGGGGGTTAATGCGAATGTTTTGTATTATATCGGATTAAACGATTATACTGCTCCTATCGTCCCGTTCCTATTAAAAATCATAAACGACCACAAAGAAGCAGATTGTGACAAGTGGTACAGGAATCCCCTGGTTATTTATTATTTTATTTCCAGAAACTATTATAAAGGAATTGCTTCATTACATCCGGCAAGGGATCCTATAATACGGCGGATTGAAGCACTCATAAAACCCGGCGGCCTCATCGGAAACTCATCGTTCGATACGGCGTTAGCTTTGAATACATTACTTAATTTTAACTATGATGTAAACAATTTGACAATTACCGTGAATTATCTGTTATCCGCTCAAGCTGCCAACGGGTCGTGGCCAAGAAACGTTTTCTACTGGGGTGGTCCCGCTAAAAAAATAGGGTGGGGCGCTGAAGCGCTTTCAACAGCCTTTTGCCTGGAAGGATTAGCCAGGTATTATGAAACAGTGAATAACAAAAAACCGAACGGAATATTTTTATGAAATTCCTTGAAACCGTCCGTTACAATGAATGGTGGGTATATAAGCTCTGTCCCTTGCTGGGGATCGGATACGCAACGCTATTAATATACCACTTTTCTTTTCTCAAGGCCGGCTTCTTTCTCCTGTTTCTGTTAATAGGCATCATCATTGGAGCTGTGTATGTTAGTCAGATCAACGATGTCACTGACTTGAAAGAAGATATTGCTTGTGGAAAGCGCAATCGCATGGAAAAGGTTCCGGCCAAAAAAAGATGGTTGTTTCCCGGCATAAGCCTGTTTGCTATAGGCATTATCTTCTTATATTTTTTATCACAGGACTTGTTAACCGGCATGCTATACCTAATGGCCTGTGTAGCTTTCAGCTTATATTCTATTGAACCATTCCGCTTAAAAAGGCGCGGATTTCTTGGTGTGCTTGCAGATGCATCCGGCTCTCATTTGTTTCCAAGCCTCTTTTTCGTTTCCGCTATAAGTAATTATGTGGGCGTTGATATAAACTGGTATTGGTTTTCCTGTGTCGGCGTTTGGGCCCTTTGTTATGGCTTCAGAGGGATTCTCTGGCATCAGTTTCAGGACAGGGAAAACGATCAAAAGGTGGGGTTGAAGACATTTGCCAGTTCCATAAACCCGCGAGACTTCGGACAAAAGGAGCAGTCAATCTTCTATTTAGAAATCGCCGCTTTAACCGGTATGCTTTATATAATAGGCGAACCGCTTCCTTTAATTTTTCTTGTTTTATACGCTGTCGTCGTAACGCTTCGATATAAAATAATCGGGCAGCAGATCGCCTTAATTCGCACACCACCCTCCAATTTCTTTCAGCTGCTAATGATTGACTATTACCAGGTTTTTTTGCCCCTATCGCTACTTGTTGCTGCTACCATTCAATATTTACCTACGGTATGCTTGCTGATCATTCACATTTTATTGTTTCCGCAAAAATTATGGGCGGTTCTTAAAGATATTTTTTATTCCGTTCGCCGGATCTGGACCCAATTAGCTTGATTGAAAATTATTATTAATTTTACCATTAACTCTAATCGCTTTATTCATGCATTTACCGGAAAGACACTCCTCAAACCCGCCGGTCATCTTACCGGTATCATCAAGAGATAAGCGAGCTTTATCGTCCGAAATGATTCCGGTTTACAATCGCAGCATAAATCTTCCGGCAGTTTCCGGTGGTGTAATCAAACGAGATTCCGGCAATGATCCAAAACAAATGTCCGAAGCGCTTTTCAGGCAGCGAAGCGGTATGTCAAAACAGCTTCGGGAGTTAAAAGATAATTAGAATTAGCGAAGATGAAAGGTTTTTCAATTATTGTTTGCTGTTATAATAGTGCAAAGCTTTTACCGGAGACTTTGGAACATTTGGCCGCCCTTTGTTTGCCGGTTACCCAGAAAGTAGAACTCCTTGTCATCGACAATTGCTGTACCGATGATACCGCACAGGTGGCCAGTGACCTGTGGAAAAAGCTTGGAACACCTTTCAAGATGACTATTGCCAAAGAAGAGACGCCCGGGCTTTCGGCAGCAAGAGAAAAAGGAATTAAGTTAGCGCAATATGACTATTTATTGTTTTGCGATGATGATAATCATTTGAATGGCGATTATTTATTGAAGGCAGAACAATTGCTTTCTCTTCATCCCCAAATCGGTGTATTAGGGGGATATGGCGAGCCTGTTTACGATTATTATCCCTCTTTCTGGCATAAAGATTTTTTTATTTACGGTAGCGGTCCGCAGGCTAAGAAAAATGGAAAAATAAAATATGTTCATGGCGCCGGTGTGATCATCAGAAAAGAAGCATTCAACCGGTTAAAGGACGTGGGCTTCACTTTTATTCTTTCGGACCGGAAAAAAGAACGCCTGACTTCCGGCGGAGACTATGAGTTGTGTTACGCCATAACACTTGCCGGATACGACGTTTGGTATGATGCCGACCTTAAATTTCTGCATTACATTGCTCCGGAAAGAACAAACTGGGCATACTGCAAGCGTTTCATCGAAGAAAGCGCACCAGCCCTAGACGTATTACAAGTCTACCACTATATTATTGCCCATGGGGAAAACAAAACCAGCCTTGCTGATTTTTATTTAAAACAATTGAAAAGCTGGCTTTTTCATCTCAAACATTACCTGTTGGGTGCCTATAAAAAATACCAGTATCGGCAAACAGAAGACGTTTACTTCCTGGAAAAATTCCACCAAAAGTTTCATAAAGAACGCATATGCTGTATGTGCAGCAGTGTATTCTCTTATAAACGAACGTATAATAGAATAACGACTTTAAAAAAAGACCTTAAACGACCCGTCTAATAAAAAAGGAAGACCACCCGCTTCCCATAGGTAAGCGTCCGGTCTGTATAAGGGGGATCACCCAGAAATGTAATAGCAGCCGGTGGGGGTCGTTGAGAAGGTCGCCTTTTTGCCCGTTAACAACGGGCCCTCCGACTTCTTCCGACTTTTCCCGGGCCAGGTGGATCGGCTCCGCAGAAATGGCAGTGACGGTAACCTCAAAACCGCTACGGGCAAGATGCATCGCCTGCGTACCTGGCCCTGTACCCGGGTCGAGCACCGTTCCCTTGTTTAACGGCAGCTTATCCGGAGCGCTTTTTAAATCACCATCCAACTCCGTATTATACCAAGGCAGTGATTCTGCCGGGCTTTTTTTGTACAGCTCTTCCCAGGGAGGCAATTCTCCCGTCCGATCAACCATGATTGTTTTGGTTAACTTCTAAAAACCAAAGACAACAAATCCTAACCCTTTTTCATCCTGGAGGCCTCCCTTATTTGGCCTTTGTCACGGGTATCGCCGGCAAACGAAACAATGCTCCGCTTCCTTAAACGACTCAATTCCCTGCTTTACGGATAAATTCTATTCATTGACGAAGTTTCCGGTTTTAAGCAAAAAATAAGCTATATTTTAGCCCTTTAAAACCAGTCCGTTGTTACAATATGCTAGTCTCCTGGGAAATTACTTCACGTACGAAATGCCCGAACTTTTATTTCAGAGAGATTTGGCATTACCGGGAACTCTTGCTGCGTTTTGTAAGAAGGGACTTCTTGGCGTCCTACAAGCAAACCCTGTTGGGCGTTGTCTGGATATTCTTACAACCGCTTCTTGTCGCATTAGTATATGTGCTTATTTTTAAAAATATATTAGGCATTTCAACCTCCGGCAGCCCGGGGTTTTTATTTTATTTCGGCAGCGTTATTTTATGGACGTTCTTTTCCTCGGGTATTTCAGCGGTTTCCTATACCTATAACAGTCATTCCGATATCTTCAACAAAGTATATTTTCCAAGGGTCGTTGTTTCTTATTCCCTCATATTATCCCAAATAATCCGGCTTGGGATTCAATTCGGTATTTATCTCATCGTTTATATATGGACCTTTAATACTGCGAGCTTCACGCCCAATTATACCTTGCTTCTATTGCCGCTTTTGGTTTTCCTATTGACATTGATGAGTTTGGGTATCGGATTCATTTTTGCCGCATTTTCAGTCCGATTCCGGGATTTACAAAACTTGTTGTCTTTTCTTTTGCGTATCTGGATGTTTGCCACTCCGGTTATTTACCCGATGTCTCTGGTTCCCGACAAATACGCCGGTTTGTTGTTGTTAAACCCGGTTGCCCCGATTTTGGAGTTTTTCCGATATGGTTTTCTGGGCACCGGTATGCATGACTGGACTTATTTGATTTATTCTTTCGTTTTTGCGATCATCGTCTTTGTGGCCGGTATCATCTTATTCAACCAGAGAGACGGAAAAGTAATGGATATTATCTAGGCCAAAATTCTGATCATGGGAGACACGATTATTACGGTAAACGATGTGTGGAAACAATATAAACTCGGCTATATTAATGCGGGCAGCCTGAAGGAAGAAATCCATTCCTGGTGGAATCAAAAAGTCCTGAAAAATACCAACAATGGTCTTGAAAACCCGGTCGTGGAAAACAGCCTTTCCGAACGGTCGGATTCGGCGGCATTCTGGGCGTTACAAAACATTAATTTTGAAGTCCGCCAGGGGGAAGCACTCGGAATAATCGGCAAAAACGGCGCGGGAAAATCCACCTTGTTAAAACTGTTATCCCGGGTGACCAAGCCTACGCGGGGGAAAATTACCGGTCGGGGTCGAGTGGCAAGCATGCTGGAGGTAGGCACCGGCTTCCACTACGAGCTTACCGGCAGAGAAAACATTTTTCTAAACGGCAATATCCTCGGGATGAAAAACAGAGAGATCAAACAGAAGTTCGATTCGATCGTGGATTTTTCGGGCATTGCTAAATTTATTGATACGCCGGTAAAAAGATATTCTTCGGGGATGTACGTCCGGCTGGCTTTTTCCGTAGCCGCCCACCTGGAACCGGACATTTTATTATTGGACGAGGTGTTGGCGGTAGGGGATTCCGAATTCCAGGAAAAATGCCTGAAAAAAATGAAAGAGATCATTACCAACAAAGGCTGTACAATACTTTTTGTCAGTCATAATATCCCTTCTGTAATGCAATTATGCAACCGTGCTATTTTGTTAAAAGAAGGAACGATGGCGGCTGAAGGAGCGCCCCGCCAGGTAGTAAACAATTATTATGAACTGATCGGGAAGCGAAATTTTTTTCAGGTATGGAACACAAAAGCCGACGCACCCGGCAATGAGACAATCCGGATGACACGGCTGTCGCTCCACCCCAAATTATTGCCCGGCTGCAAGGAAATAGATATTCGTACGCCTATTGAACTAACTTTTTCTTTTTTTAATTACGCCTCCGGTATTGAGTTGTGTGTCGGCATTCATCTGTTTAAGGCCAACGATGAGTGTGTTTTTGACGTGAGTTCTCCTGCAGAAACAGTTCCGTCAGGAGCGTTTGAGGGATCCGTTACCATTCCCGGCAACTTTTTGAACTATGGAGACTACTACCTTTCCGTTATTTTTGTCAAAGACGGGGTTACTCCGCTCTTTTACCTGGAAAAGTGCGTGGCTTTTGAAGTGGCAGACTATCGGGAAGATTGCAAATGGAAAGGAGAATGGATGGGAATTGTAAGGCCTGATTTTCCCGTACAGATAACCTGTAAATCATTAAAAAGTTGATAAAGCGATCTAAGCATGACCGGAAATATACAAAAAGGAACGATTGCCTGCTATCCTATGGTTACCGCGATTATAACTGCTTATAATCAGGGTAAATATCTGCCGGATGCCTTAGAGAGCCTGTTCAGCCAAACCTATCCAAACCTGGAGATAATTGTCGTAGATGACGGTTCTACCGATGACACTTGCCGCTTAATGGAAAATTACTCCTCGGTAAAATATATAAGGCAGGAGAACAAGGGTTTATCTTCCGCAAGAAACACAGGCATCGCCAACAGCAACGGAAACTATCTCGTATTTCTGGATGCCGATGACATGCTTTACCCCGATGCGGTAACAACCAACATCAACTACTTCAAGAACCATCCCCGGTGCGGGTTCATATCCGGCTGGCACGACAGGATGAATGAAAATAAAGAACTGCTCGTCAATTATAATACGCCTCCGCCTCAAAAAGATTTTTTCCTCACCCTGCTTAAGAATAATTATATCGGCATGCATGCTACAGTGATGTATCACAGGAGGGTCTTCAACCAATTCCTTTACGATGAAAGCCTGTTGGCATGCGAGGATCACGATATCTATCTTAAAGTAGCGAAACATTATCCGGTATTCAGTCATTCAGAAAAAATTGCCGCTTATCGCTTTCATGACCACAACATGTCCTATAATATTTCTTTAATGCTCCCGCAGGCATTAAAAGTATTAAAATTAAACCGGGATGATCTTTTTGACCCGGAGGCCAAATTCGCTTACCTCACGGGTAAACGATATTATAAGTCCTATTATACAGATATGGCTTTAAAAAAACTAAAGTCCGCTCTTGTTTCTTTCCAATGGACGGCATCTCTGCCGGAAATAAAACTGCTTCTCCGTGTTGCCCCCAAACAACTTATCAAAGCATGCCTGCACAAGTCCTTCCAGAAAACGAAAGAAGTAGTTAAAGCCCGTATTCCCCTTAAGCCTTCTTTGTCGGTTGGCAACGGTTACCCGCCCTCACCCAAACAAGGGCGGGTTAAACTGGGCGACCTGCGCCGCACCAAGCCACTCAGCCGGTGTTTTGGCTACGACAGAGGAGGGCCGGTGGATCGTGTTTATATTGAAGGCTTCCTTTTAGAAAACGCGGAATATATCAGGGGAAACGTACTGGAAATCGGCGATAATTTTTATACCCGAACCTACGGAGGCCAGCGGGTTGACAAAAGTGATGTCTTATTTATAGATGATTCTAACCCGGAAGCTACTATCATCGGGGATCTGAGCAAGGCGGACCATATTTCTTCCAACCAGTTTGATTGTATAATCCTCACACAAACCCTGCATTTAATTTATGATTTTAAATCGGCAATAGAGCATTGTTTCAGGCTGTTAAAAAGCGGTGGTACGCTTTTGATAACCGTTCCGGGAATAACGCCTATTGATTACGGAGAATGGAAGGACACCTGGTATTGGTCTTTCACAGGAGCCGCTTTGTCCAGGCTGTTGGCGACATCTTTCGAAGCACTGAACGTTCGGGTACAAGTCTTTGGCAACGTGCTTTCGGCCACAGCCTTTTTATATGGGATGGGAAGGGAGGAGATCAATGAAAAGACTTTTAAATTAAACGATCCGGATTACCCGGTAATCATCACAGGAAAAGCGATGAAGCATTAATGACAACGGCTATAAATACCATATCATCCCCCGGAGGCACCGCGCTGGTCTCGGTCATAATTACAACATACAACCACGCTGCCTACTTGCCCGATGCCATAGAAAGCGTCTTAAATCAAACCTGGCCATCCATTGAACTGATCGTTATAGACGATGGGTCTACCGATAATACGGCTGTTGTCGCGAGGCGCTACCCACGTGTGATATACCGCTATCAGCAAAATAAAGGATTATCTGCCGCCCGCAACGCGGGCGCTTCCGCGAGTAAGGGTACATACCTCGTTTTTTTAGATGCCGATGACATGCTCTATCCGGAAGCGATAACCATGAACGTACAATATTTTATTCAGCATCCGGACTGTGGATTTGTTTCAGGCGGGCATGATCTGGTTACTGATGACAAAAAGGTTCTTGCTGCAAAGCAATGGCAGCGCTTCCCCCAAAAAGACCATTACAAGGCCTTATTATGTTGCGATTATATAAGTATGCATGGCGCGGTAATGTATCGTCGTGATATCTTTGCCTCCCATCAATATGACGAGACATTATCGGCTTGTGAAGATTATGATTTTTACCTGCAGGTTGCCCGGGATTATCCCGTATTCAGCCACAACAGGAAATTGGCCGCCTACCGGAAGCATGAAAACAGCATGTCCGGCAACGTGCTTCCTATGTACAAATCTGCGATGAAAGTCATGCGTAAACAGGAAAATCTGCAAAACGACGCATCGATTAAAGCCTGTTGCCACGTGGGCAAAAGGGATATCAGATCCCATTACGCCAAGCTGTTATTGTCCGATCTAAAGAACGGAAAGAATTTAAAGCAATACCTCACCAAGGACCTTTGCTCTGTGCTGGCGCTGCTTCAGTGGAACGGCATGGTCCGCTTGGGGACATCCTGCATTAAACGGACAAGCCGCCGGGGTGGAAAATCTTTTTTGGCCATAGGCAGAAGAATCAAGCGGCTGGTAAACGGAGGAAGTCAAAGCCTGGTTCCCCGTCCGGGCCATTTGTGGATGAAAGACCTTAATCGAACAACCCCCTTGAACAGGAATTTTGGTGCGGAGCGCGGCGGTGCTGTAGACGACTATTACATAGCGGAGTTTTTAACCGAAAACAAGAACTGCATAAAAGGTAATGTGCTGGAATCACCGAACAGCAGTTATGCGCAAACATTCGGCGGGGGCCGCATCAATAGCGATAAAATCGGTTGGAATAATGCTGAAGACCGACTGGTTATTATTCCTGAATCACAAGCTACCGCACCGGCCCAATCACCGCAATATGACAGCATCTTGTTGATACAATTCCTTCACCGGGTTTACGATTATGAAGATACCTTACGTTTTTGTTTTCAGTCTTTGAAAAAAGGAGGGGTATTGTTATTAACCGTTCCCGGTGTTTCTACCGCAGGTCATGGTAATGGCAGCGATAAGGGTCCCTACTGGAATTTTACGGGTAACGTAATTAACAGGTTGCTGGCGGAATATTTCGATCCTTCAGCTATTCAGGTGCATACCTATGGGAATGTGCTCGCGGCGGCTTCGCTTCTGTATGGAATGGGAAAACCAGAATTGACACGGCAGGAGTTGTCAGCGAACGATCCGAACTACCAGATCGTCATTACCGCAAAAGTGATTAAGCGTTGATAAAAATGGGAAGATGGGAAAACATATTGTACAGGCGCTTTAAAAAAACACAACGATACGTGTTTAAAAAGGGCGGCCCCCGGGCGGTGATCCTGATGTATCATCGTATCGGGCATAGTAAGGCGGATCCCTGGGAGCTTTTCGTCAGCGAAGAAAATTTCATTCAACAGCTGGAATGGCTGAAGAAATCCTGCCTGGTACATCCGCTTTCGGAGCTTGACGAGGTCATGCATTCCGGAAACAAAAATAAAAAACACGTATTTATTACGTTTGACGATGGTTGTTATGATAATTTTGAAACCGCGGTTCCTGTTCTAAGCAGATTTCACTTCCCGGCTACTTTTTTTATTCCAACCGGAATATTAACGGATTCGAAGGTCTTTTGGTGGGAGGCCCTGGACTTTCTTTTCTGGCAAACCGATACCTTCCCGGAAAAAATAACCCTGTCGTGTGGGAAATCCGTCTTTTCAGAACAAACGGCTCCTCACAGGCGACAACCCGGTACGGAAGGAAAGTGGTCTGCCAACCGGGAGCCGGCCCCCACATCGCGCTGTCGGTTGTATTTAGCCCTCTGCGAGTGGATCCGCATACGAACCCCTCAGGACCAGATGATGATTACCGAGCAGCTTATAAAAATGATTGACAAGCCTATCGGGAATCAGCGGTTCTTTAAAAAGATGGCGGCCAAACAAATCAATCAGCTTTCTAAGGCCGGATTCGAAATAGGCGGCCATACGGTTCATCATCCTGCACTGAACTGCCATGAGGCCGCGCTGCAGGGCAGGGAAATCAGCGCATCGAAAATCTGTTTAGAAAAAATCACCGGCAAGGAAATCGTTTCGTTTGCCTATCCACATGGAGAATATGACGAAAACACGCTCCAGATCATGAAAGCAGTAAATATAAAATACGCCTGCACCACGGATTGGGGAGCGGTAAACAAAACGTCGAACCGGTTAACGATGCCCAGGATGCTCGTAAGAAACACGGCGGCTTCTTTTTTTAAAAAACAATTAGATTACTTATTTAATTCATAACATGCAAGCGGTTTTTATTTCGGTAATAATGCCCTTTTTTAACACTGCTCCTTATTTAAAAGAAGCGATACAAAGCGTATTGGAACAAACCTATGTCCATTGGGAGTTGTTGCTCGCGGATGACGGGTCAACGGACGGAAGCAAAGAAATAGCCAAAGCATATGAAAAGGAACATCCGGAAAAAATATTTTACCTGTGTCATCCGGAAAATCAGCATATGGGGACCGTCGCCACACGGTTGCTGGCTATCCGGCGGGCGAGGGGAAATTATCTGGCATTCCTGGATTCCGATGATCGCTGGCTGAATGAAAAACTTGCCTTTCAGGTCGCTATAATAAAACAATACCCGGAAGCGGGCATGATATGCGGCGCCACTAAATATTGGTACAGCTGGTCTGACCCGAAAAAAACGGATGAAATCGTAACGGTAGGTGGTCCGCAGGATAAACTGCTATTGCCTCCCCGGGTGGCAACCGCGCTTTATCCGCTGGGCGAGGGCGCGGCACCCTGTCTCTGCAGCATTATGTTGAAAAAAGCGACCGCCATGAAGTACGAAGGGTTGAGAAAGTATTTCTGCGGGAAGTACCAGCTTTATGAAGACCAGGCCTTTCTGATAAAGGTTTATTTATCCGAAGCTGTTTTTATTTCCTCCGCGGCAATGGACTTATACAGGCAACGACCGGACTCTACCATGCATGCGCTTACCGGTGCGGGATATTACGAGGATGTCCGCCACTATTTCCTAACCTGGTTGAAGCGCTATCTTATTGCGGAAAAAATGACCGGAACACCGGTATGGAGGGCGGTAAAAAAACTACTGTGGAAGTATAATAATCCATTGTTATATACGCTAAAGCGAAAATTGGCCGGATATGTTACAGCTAGTAAAAATTTTTTTTAAATGCCGGATCGTCACGATAAAATACCAAATGAATCCCTAACGGTATTAATGCCCGTTTATAATGCTGCGCTTCACGTGAGAGAGGCCATACAAAGTATATTGGTACAAACCTTCGAAGACTTTGAATTTCTGATTATCGACGACGCCTCAACCGATGACACGGTAAATATTATCCGGTCTTTTTCAGATAAACGCATTCGCTTGATTTGCCGGGATAAAAATAGCGGGATTAAAGACACGCTCAATGAAGGGATCGGCCTGACCAACACCGAACTGATTGCGCGCATGGATGCCGATGATATCAGCCATCCCTGGCGGCTGGAAAAACAAATGAACTTCCTCTCCAACCATAGGGATCATGCTATGGTTTGTTCCCTGGCCAGGGTGATTGACAAAGACGGGGATTTTATACAGGCTTATGATCCGTATCTGGAGGACTTGTATTACGGGCTGTTTTTTGATTGTTATATTTGTCATCCTTCCGTTATGTACCGGAAGCGTTGTGTGGAGGCTGTAGGAAAATACACCATGCAATATGGAGAAGATTTTGACTTATGGTGGAAACTGGCCAGGTTTTACAAGATACATCTAATTCACGAACCGCTTCTTTTATACCGCCTGCATCAGCAAAATTACAGCAAAGTCGCTAAAAAAGAAGAATATAAACAGGCCGAATTCAAAATCATTGAACGCAACCTCCGGTATCTTTTAGGAAACAGCGTGCCCATTCCAAAGGCTTTTATCTCCTGTTATCATCACGATTACAAACCGTTGGCTTCCCTGAAAAACGCAACGGCCATCAAAAACTGCATGGCACTTTTAGAGGCTATTACCGCACGCATTATCGCTTTGGAAAATCCCAATAGAAATGTAGAAGCTATATCCCGGAGTGCGGCAGACAAAAAACATCGTATCTTGTACAACGTTGGTTTAAACCTGCCTTATTTTAAAATGATAAAACTGTTAAGAAGCCATGGCCTTTCAAAATTGATCTGGATTGTATCGAAAGATAAAATAAAAAGAAAAGTGGTGATTAAAAAACGGCTTATTGGTGAAGTCATAAGTAAAAAAAGAAAGTTTAACCTGCGTTTATTGTTATGGAACAATTAAACAGAATACCACAAGCGCCTCCTTCTGTTTTTCCCCGTCCCGAGTTGCCGGAAGGGGCGAGCTATCCGTTATGGTCGGTAATGATTCCCGTCTATAACTGTTCCGGTTATCTGAAAGAGACATTAACATCCGTACTGACCCAATATCCGGGCCCGGAAAAAATGCAGATAGCGGTGTGCGACGATGCAAGTACCGACGGGAATGTGGAACAAATCGTAGCAGACGTAGGGCAGGGAAAAGTGGCTTATTACCGGCAAGCTCGTAATGTAGGGCATCTGCGAAATTTTGAGACCTGTCTCAACAGAAGCAGGGGTAACCTCATTCACCTGCTGCACGGGGATGATAAAGTATATCCTGGTTTTTACCGCAAAATGGAAGCGGCACTGGCGGCATTCCCTGCTGCAGGAGCTGCCTTCTGCAGGTATATTGTACAAGATGAATCGGACCGGAGCATATGGAAAAGCGACCTGGAAAACCCTGAAACGGGCGTGTTGAAAAACTGGTTAACCCGCCTGGCTTGTGAACAAAGAATAGTTACGCCGGCAATGGTGGTCAGGCGGGACGTATATGAAACACTGGGCAGTTTTTTCGGTGTTCATCATTGTGAAGACTGGGAGATGTGGTTGAGAATAGCGGCAAACTATGAAACGGTTTTCGTCCCTGATGTGCTGGCAGAGTACCTGGTTCGAAAAGGCTCAAACTCTTCTGAAAGCCTTTTATCGGGAAGAGATCTTAAAGATGTTCGCTGGCTCATCAACTATTCCAGGAAATATTTCCCTAAGGAAGAATGGAAAGCCATTCAGCATACGGCCAGAGTTAACTACGCCCATGCCGCTGTTGAAAATGCGAAAAAACTATGGCACAGGCAACAAAATCGCAAAGGCGTAAGAAACCAGCTCATGGGCGCTTTAAGGCTCTCTCGCGGCAGGAGTGTCTTATTCCCTTCCATAGCACTGTATTACAAAACTATCATGAAGATAAAATAATCAACGACTGCTTTATCATGGATCCATTTAAACGCACGCCTGCATCTCCTCCTGAAATTATACCGGTAAGCGGCCATAACCAGGGTGCCGTCCGTCCCTTATGGTCGGTGATGATCCCTGTTTACAATTGCAGTAAATATCTTCCGGAAACTTTAGCTGGCGTATTAAAGCAGGATCCGGGAAACGAAAAGATGCAAATCGAAGTATGTGATGACGCGAGTACCGATGCCGATGTAGAACAAATCGTATCGGACTGGGGAAAAGGCCGGATTTCTTATTTCAGGCAACCGCAGAATGTAGGCAGCCTCAGAAATTTTGAGACCTGTCTGAACAGAAGCCAGGGCAAACTTATACATCTTCTTCACGGAGACGACTTGGTAAGAGACGGTTTTTACAAAAATATGGAAGCGCTTTTTGCCCGTTATGCCGCGATGGGAGCCGCTTTTTGCCGCTATATTTCGACGGACGAATACAGTGGAGAAGAATTAACAAGCGAACTGGAAATGCCGGAAGCCGGAATACTGGAGAACTGGCTTGATCGAATCGCGTTCAAACAGCGCATTCAAACCCCTTCTATAGTGGTCAGGCGAAGCGTCTATGAACACCTCGGGGGCTTTTATGGGGTCCACTATGGAGAGGACTGGGAAATGTGGACGCGGATTGCGGCCAATTATCAAGTCGGGTATATTCCGGAAGTACTGGCAGAATACAGAAAACACAGCGGTTCTATCAGCGGTCGGTCCATTTTAACCGGTCAGAACATCCGGGATCTTGGATGGGTCATGCAGGGTTCGAAAAAATATTTTACCGATGAGCGGTGGCTTGCTATTCATAAAAATTCCAGAAAATTTTACGCCGATTACGCCATAAACACGGCGCGCAAAATATGGGGCAGATATCAACACAAAGCCGGTACAAAAAGCCAGATTAAGGAAGCATGGCGCCTTTCGGCCAACCCCCGGGTCTTTTTTCAGGCGGCAAAACTTTATATTAAAATGGTTGCGGGCATTAAAAGATAGTCGGAAAAG